>JBEKGF010000058.1:0-27681 GCA_050012935.1 Edaphobacter sp.
CCTCACCTTCGACACGCCCGGCCTGCTCGCCATGGCAAACGCCGGGCCAGGTCCATCCGGCGGCGGCACCAACGGCAGCCAGTTCTTCATCACCGAGCAGCCCGTCCCCCAACTCAATGGCAAGCACACCATCTTCGGCCAGTGCGACGCCCACACCGCCCTGCTCGTCGCCTCCATCGCGCGCGTCGAACGCAACGCCAACGACAAACCCGTCACGCCCGTAGTCATCACTCGCGTCACCATCGTTCGCGAGGGACAATCCATGCCACCACTTCCGGCAGCTCCGCCGGCGCCAGCCACACCTTCGCCAATCGCGCCGCCTAAATAATATTCAGGCACTCGCAATCTCTCGCGAAAACGCCTCTTCCCAACAAACAACCTGTCACCGCAAGGAGAAATCTGACATGCCCACCAAGCCCGGCACCTACGCCACCTTTAAGACCAACCAGGGAACCGTCGTCTGCGAGCTCTTCGAAAAGGACGCACCCGAGACCGTCGCCAACTTCATCGGCCTCGCCGAAGGCTCCAAGGAGTGGAACAGCCGCAGCAAAAAAGGCGCGAAGCTCTATGACGGCACCATCTTCCACCGCGTCATTCCCGACTTTATGATCCAGGGCGGCGACCCCGAAGGCACTGGCATGGGCGGCCCCGGTTACAAATTCGCCGACGAAACCAAGGGCTCCAAACACGGCTTCCAGGAGAAGGGTAAACTCGCCATGGCCAACTCCGGCCCCAACACCAACGGAAGCCAGTTCTTCATCACCGTAGCCCCCACCGCCTGGCTCACCGGCAAACACACGATCTTCGGTGAAGTCGTCGAGGGCTACGACATCGTCGAAAAGATCAGCAAAACCTCCCGCGACGGCATGGACCGCCCCAAAACCCCAGTAGTCCTCGAATCAGTCAACATCGAACGCGTCGCGTAATCGTCAAACAACGATAAATTGCACATGCAAAAGCTGACTGAATCATAAGAAGAAAAGGCCCGCGCATCAAGCGGGCCTTTTCTTCTATCCGTGTTAATCCGCGGAGATCCACGGTCGCCTCTGTCCTAAGCCATCCCAATCACAGTACAAAGCTCCTTCACCGAATCGGCGCTCTTATTCAGAGCAGCCTGCTCCTCAGCCGTCAGCTTGATCTGGATAATCTGCTCTAGCCCCTTCGCTCCCAGCTTGCACGGCACGCCAACATACAGCCCAGAGATCCCATACTCCCCCTGCAGATAAGCCGCGCAAGGCAGAATCTTCTTCTTGTCCTTCAGAATCGCCTCAACCATCTCCACAGCCGCAGCCGAAGGAGCATAGTAAGCCGACCCCGTCTTCAGATGCTTCACAATCTCCGCGCCGCCATTGGCCGTCCGCGTCTCCAGCTCCTTCAACCGAGTGGGCTCAATCAACTCCGTAATCGGAATTCCCGCAACAGTCGAGTACCGCGACAGCGGCACCATCGTATCGCCATGCCCACCCAGTACAAACGCCGTCACATTTTCGACCGACACCTGCAACTCCTCGGCAATAAACGTCCGGAACCGCGCCGAATCCAGCACGCCAGCCATACCAATCACGCGCTCACGCGGCAACCCAAGCTTCTTGAAAGCCGTCTGCGCCATCGCATCCAGCGGGTTCGAAACGATGATGAAGATCGCGTTAGGCGATGCCGCCAGAGCCTTGCTTGCAACATCGCTCATGATTCCGAAATTCGTGTTCAGCAAATCATCGCGGCTCATTCCGGGCTTGCGCGCAATTCCAGCGGTAATCACCACGATGTCCGAGCCTGCTGTATCGGCATAGTCGTTCGTTCCAATCACTGAGACGTCCCGCTTCTCGATGGGCATTGCTTCCAACAGATCCAGGCCTTTGCCCTGCGGCACGCCTTCCACCACATCGATCAACACAACATCCGCAAGCTCCTTCGCCGCAATCCAATGCGCCGCCGTCGCGCCAACATTTCCCGCACCTACAATCGTTACCTTCTTCCGCATCGCGTCCAATCTCCTCGAATCAATTCCATCGTTCCAGCCTTAAGTCCGTAAAATCCGCGGTCGCTACATATTCTCAATCATCCGCGTAGCAAACTCGCTCGTCTTCACCTTCGTCGCCCCCTGCATCCCACGCTCGAAGTCATACGTCACATACTTCTGCGCAATCGTCTTCTCCATCGAGCTCTCGATCAGCCGCGCAGCCTCCGTCCAACCAAGAAAATCAAACAGCATCACGCCCGACAGCATCACCGATCCCGGATTGATCACATCCTTATCCGCATACTTCGGAGCCGTCCCATGCGTCGCCTCGAACACGGCATAGCCATCGCCGATATTCCCGCCAGGAGCAATTCCTAACCCGCCAACCTGCGCCGCGGCAGCATCGGAAATATAGTCGCCATTCAGATTCGTCGTCGCCAGCACACTGTAATCCTCAGGCCGCAAGATAATCTGCTGAAAGATCGAGTCAGCAATCCGGTCATTCACCAGAATCTTCTTCTTCCATTTGCCGCCGCCATGCGAAGCCCCGATCGAAGCAACCACCTGCTTCACCTCAGCCACAACCTCCGCCGCAACCTCCTTCGAAGCAAACTCTATCCCCGGCTCAATCAACGCAGCATTCTCTTCCGGCGTCAGACTCGGGTTCGCCTCCAGGTTCCCCAGAATCCAGCTCTCCCGCTCGGTCACCGTCTGCTCGCGGAACTCCTGCGAAGCAACCGCATATCCCCACTCACGGAACGCGCCCTCGGTAAACTTCTGAATATTTCCCTTGTGCACCAGCGTCACCGTCTTGCGCCCGTTATCCAGCGCATACTGAATCGCCGCACGCACCAGCCGCTTCGACCCAGTAATCGAGATCGGCTTCACCCCAACACCCGAATCCAGCCGAATCTTCTTCTTCCCACCCTTCAGCATCTCATCATTCACAAACGCAATAAACTTCGCAGCCTCAGGCGTCCCCTCGCGAAACTCGATCCCGGCATAAATATCCTCCGTATTCTCGCGGAAGATCACCACATCCAGCTTCTCCGGATGCTTCACCGGGCTAGGCACGCCAGCGTAGTACTTCACCGGACGCACGCACTGATAAAGATCCATCAACTGCCGCAGCGCCACATTAAGGCTGCGAATCCCGCCGCCCACAGGAGTAGTCAGCGGTCCTTTAATCGACACGCGAAAGTCCACCGTAGCCTTCACCGTGTCGTCCGGCAGCCAGTTCTGCGTCTGCCTGTAAGCCTTCTCCCCAGCCAAAACCTCGAACCACTTCACCGCCCGCTTGCCGCCATAGGCCTTCTCGACCGCCGCATCAAACACGCGCTGCGAGGCCTTCCAGATATCGCGCCCCGTCCCATCGCCTTCGATAAAAGGAATAATCGGGTTGTTCGGCACGCTAAACTTGCCGTTTGTGTATTCAATGGCCTGCCCATCCGTGGGCACCGCGATTCCGTTATAGCTTGCCTGCATTTGACGTCGACTCCGAAGGAGAAAAAGATATGTTCGAAGGCTACCACCCACCGAAGACCACTCGCAACGATACGCAACCAGCCGTGCGCTTATCGAACCATGGAATAATCCACCGCGGAGCCGCCACCCGGGATGCCCCTCGGGGCAAACTCAGTGTCTACCGGATATAGTTTCCTCTGACATATGCGGAGAAGCAAAGGACAATCCAGCCATGTCGAAATCCCCTCTAGGCCGAACATTATCGATCATCGCAGCGGCATTACTGACCATCACCGGATCTCACCTGCTCGGTCAGATGAATCCAACGCAAAGCTCTCCTTCGGCAGAGTCAAAGGACACAAACCCCGCCCCTCTCACCTTTGACATCGTTTCCATCAAGGAGAACAAATCCGGAGATCGCAGCGGCGTTGTCGGTAACAAAACCGACGGAGTCTATATGGTGAATATGCCACTCACCACGTTCCTCTACCAGGGATTCCTCCCCGGGACCGTCTACGGCGTTCCGAAGTGGGTGGAATCCGACCATTACGACCTTGAAGCGAAGGTCGCTGAATCCGATCTCGCAGCATATCGCAAGGCCTCGCCAGCAGAGCACAATCGCATGTTGCAGGCGGTCTTCGTAGAACGCATGAAGTTGAAGACCCATCAGGAGACCCGAGAACTTCCGATATTTACCCTGGTGTTGGCAAAGAATGGATCGAAGCTCAAACGAGCAGAGGAAGAAACGCATGAACGCAACCCGCCGCTCAACAGTCTCAACCAGGGCGAAGGACTTTACTGGGGACTGAATCATCCCGCAGGGGAAAAACAACTCATCGGTCAGGGTGCGTCCATGGAACGATTAACACAATACTTGTCCTATATGGCCGGTATTGATCGCCTGGTCGTCGACAAGACCAGCCTCGCCGGAGATTACGACTTCACCCTGAACTGGTCCTCCCCCACCGACTCCGACGGCACCGGCGCCTCCATCTTTACAGCAATCCAGGAACAGCTCGGCCTCAAGCTCGAATCGACCAAAGGCCCAGTCGAGGTCCTCGTCATCGATCACATTGAAAGGCCATCTGAAAACTAGTTCCCTGCCTGACTATGACAAACCGCACCTCATACCGATCTACCATCACCGCACTGATCGCAGCACTTTCAATTTCCCTCTTCACCCAGATCCTCTCAGCGGCACAAAACGAAGCACCCCCGCAGTCCACCGGCACAAGCGTCAAACTGCTTACGTACGAGATTGTCTCCATCAAGCCACATAACCCCAACGACCATAATGGTGGTGGCTACGGCTTCAGATCGGATGGCGTCTATGGAACGGACGTGCCGCTTACTACCGTCCTCTACGACGGATTCAACAGTGATCAGGTCTATGGCATACCCGACTGGCTGAAATCAGACCACTACGATTTCACAGCGAAAGTAGCTCCCTCCGATGTAGCGGCATACCAGAAACTTCCCGACTCGGAACGCATCCGCATGATGCATCCAGTCTTTGAAGACCGCATGAAGTTGAAGGACCATCGCGAAACCAGGGAACTCCCCGTGTATGCGCTCGTACTTGCTAAAAATAAACTGAAAGAGGCAACGCCAGACAATACGTATGCTGGCGGCCCCACGCAAACATCAGGCAAGCCTGCGGTCCTCGCAACGTATTTGCAACAGAATCCAGCAGGAGAAAACCGTATCGTCAGTCAGGGAGCATCCATTGCGCAGCTTCTGCAACAGCTTTCCATCCAGCCCGAGATCCGCCGCCGTATCGTAGACAAGACTGGCCTGACCGGAAAGTATGACTTCACTCTCCACTGGACCTCAGCCTCTTCCGATCAGGAAAACGCCGCTGGCCCCTCCATCTTCACCGCCCTGCAAGAACAGCTGGGACTCAAGCTCGAATCAACCAAAGGTCCCGTCGAAGTCCTCGTCATCGACCACATCGAAAAGCCATCTGAAAATTAGCAGCTCGAAAACACGGAACAGGCGAATCAGCACAATACGAACTAAACTCTCTTTCCCAGCGTAGAGTAGCTAGAAGCAAATTCCATCCCCGCTATCCAAAACACAAACCCGGAGACGCCCCGATGATCCGCACCGCAACCACCGTCTGCCTCCTCGCGCTCGCCGTCCTCCCCGCAACCGCCCAGAACCAGCCGTTCACCGGCAACTGGATCGTCTCAACCGACCTCTTCGGCACTCCTATCTACGCCCGCTTCACCCTCGACCAGCAAGGCGACAAGCTCACCGGAAACTTCAACGGCGACAAACTTGAAGGCACCGTCACCGGCAACCAGATCCACTTCGTCTCCAAAGACGACGAAGGCGGCTCCGACACAGTCCAGGGAACGCTCCAGAACGGCACCCTCACCGGCGACTACACTGAAATCGACGGCAGCAATCCCACGAAGCCAGAACACCACACCTTCACCGCCGTCCTCGCCGCCCCGCTCCAGCACTCTACGCAGCGCCACGACTTCACCCCCACCGTCTTTTACCGCCAGTTCTCGTCGTTCTACAAACCAGTGCTCACGGTCAACCCGGGCGACACCATCCACACCACCACCGTCGACGCCGGCGGCACCGACGAGAAAGGCATTCGCCGCGTCCTCGGCGGCAACCCCGAGACCGGTCCCTTCTACATCCAGGGCGCTCAGCCCGGAGACACGCTCGTCGTCCATCTCGTTCGCCTCAAGCTCAACCGCGACTACGCCATCAGCGACGACAACCTCGTCGGCCGCGTACTCAGCCCCGGCCTCGCCATCAAAATGAAAGACACCGGCAAAACCCATCCGCTGGCATCTCGACCTCGCCAAAGGCCTCGCCTCACCCGAGTCGCCCGGCGAACACATGCGCTCCTTCACCATTCCCGTCCATCCGATGCTCGGTTGCATCGCCACAGCAACCGGCCCCGCCAATGCGCCTCCCGGTAGCGGAGACTCCGGCGGCTACGGCGGCAACATGGACTTCAACGAAAACGCCGAAGGCACCACCATCTATCTCCCCGTCTCCAACCCCGGCGCGCTGCTCTATGTGGGTGACGGCCACGCCCTCCAGGGCGACGGCGAGCTCAATGGCAACGCCCTCGAGACCTCCATGGACGTCGAGTTCACCGTCGACGTCCTCCCCGGCAAACGCATCGGCGGCCGACGCATCGAAACCCCAACCGACCTCATCGCCATGGGCTTGGCCGGCTCTGTCGATGATGCCCTCAAAGAGGCCACCAGCAACATGGCCAGTTGGCTCGAACAGGACTACAAGCTGACCCCAACCGAAATCGCCCAGTTCCTAGGCGTAGCTTCCGAATACCACATCAGCGAAGTCGCCGACCGCAACGCCGGCGTAGTCCTCAAGATCGCCAAATCCAAGCTCAGCACACTCACTCCGCCACACCAAAATTACGGCAAGTAAGTAAACGCGCTTCTCGTCAGCAATCATTCCTTCCCACCGACTAATGAGATGGTCCGCCGCTGTACTCCTCCGCTGAGGCGGAGGATATAAGCAGCGGTTTCAGAGGAGGATCATCGACATGCAGATTCGTTCGTTAGGCATCGACCTTGGCAAGACGACGTTTCACCTTGTGGCGTTGGGAGTATCGGGCAAGGCGTTGGTGAAGAAGAAGTTCAGACAGAAGCAACTGCTGGCCTTCACTGCGAACATTGCAGACCGCGCTGATCGGCCTCGAAGTGCGCTCGGGAGCCCATTTCCTCAGGCGATCCCTGAGGCAACAGGGCCACGACGAAACCGAGCTTACTTGAGGGTTAGGGCTATCGAGCATAGTCCTAACCCTTCAAACCATGTCTCTGATCGTTCTGCCCTAAAGAGTGTGGATCAACCGGAAGTGAAAATACTCTTCTACAGTTACAAGGATAAGGGTCAGAACTGACATAACGATCTGCAGTGCTTCCATTCGTCTCTGGCGCGGTGTCAAAGGCTGTAGCCGCCAACGAGCTGACGATTTGTTGCGCAGTCCTCTTGCGTGAAAAACGATGAAGAGGGTCACGAGGGATCCGAACAAGGCCCCCAGCATGAGGGTAATGCGGAGCCATGTGATTTCGTGCAAATGATCGAGAGCAGCACCAACTCCAACGGTCATTGCCAGCGAACCCAGACCGAGCACAAAGCGAACGCCGTTGATTGCTACTACGGCCGTGCATACACTCTGGAGGATTGAAAACAGGAGGCTAGAACCAACCACTACAAGCTGTCTTTCAGTGGCTGGGGGATCCAAATTCTGCACAGCGGAATCTTGTTTTGTGATCGCGACTTCCATGGGTGAAGCGCTCTCCATATTCCAGAAGCAATACTATCCGAAGCGATCGATTTTCGTCTACAAACCCCGTGCAATCGCCATAGTGATCTGAAATGCGTTCAGAATGGAACTTCATTGGGGATGGAGTACCCGAGGACCATTTTGCGGCAGCGCGGTTTCTCATTGAACACACGAAGTTCCCAGTCAAATCCTCCACGAGTTCCTTGAGTGGCAAGAAGACCGCATCGTCAGATTGGGGATACGGTTTCAAAAGGACCGATCAACGGGATTGCCACGGATTCTCTACCACCGACCTAGTTCTTTTTTGTGGTCTAGGAAAATCAGCAGGAAGAAGCAGCCAAGTAACGTTGAGCGGGAATTGGCCGAAGCGACTCTGTCCTACGCTTGACACTGTCTATTTCTCTTAGCAACATCTACATCTCCTCATCGTGCCGGAACCGAATTCTGAGTGACCACATGACTATCGAGGATTGCGGTCCTAATCTTCGCGAGTGGAGCGGCGTCATCAAAAACCACAGCACCTCCACGGTTCCGGATGCCTAGCTTTCCCCATTGGTCATTCAAATCAACTTCTACGGGAGTAGTGCGCCAGGACTTGTAGAGGTCGTGCAACACTGTTGTTCCTGTTCCCTTGTCAGCGACCTGGAGCACACGCTCAATCGGCCAACCGTCCTTGATAGACCCGTGTGCATGAATGATGGCGATGAGCCCATCACGCAGCCCGAAAGCGTTTCTGGTCTGCTCACGTATCCGGATATCGGCAATGAGGCAGAAGAGTGCTCCTCCCCAATATGTTCTTCCCCACGTATGGGTTATGTCCAAGCCTTGATCGAACTTCTCCGGCTCTCCATGGGGCATACCATCCACCATTCCTGACCATACTTGCTCTTCGGTCAGGAATCCACTCTGGAAACGCGCGATGGGCTCCACATACGTGGCTATGCCTTCCTCCAGCCAATGTTGATCATCTGGAAGCGAAGGAAGGGCCATGTGGACAAGTTCATGAGTCAGAATCCAGTCCTTACGCAGGGCACCCTCCGAGACATGCTGTCCGATCCGGAGTCTTGTCACCCCGGGAAAGCCGTCCCTGTTTCCCCATGTCGTTCCGCCCAACACTCCCCCGCGGTCTGGAATGACGGCGATTGCTACCTTCGCGCGGTCCACCGGAAATTGCCCGTAGTAGCCGGAAACGGTGCCTGCGGCATCCTTGACATAAGCGAGAAGCGCCTCACGCGAGAGGTCAGGCGCGGCTCCCGAGAATGTCACCTCGATCGTAGTCAGTCCGACCTTGAGAATGCTTGCGGGTTGGTGGGTGTCCTGTTGTGGGAATGCTTGCACGGATGAACCTGCGAACAGGAGGACAACAAGAACCGCTTTCCACCCTGCACAGAACATAATGCCCCATCCACCAGAACACGATCTGTTGCGTGCTTTACGACCATCTGTCATTGACTGCCCCCAATCCTGAAATGAGAAAAAGAGAAGACGTCAGGCCGGGCATAGTAGCCCGTTACGTCAAGACTCATCGATTCGCGATCGATCATCGAAAGGTCCGGATCTGTCACGATCAGCGAAGAAACCCCGCTCTCTAGCGGTTTCCAGTTGTCGCCTCAGAAAAGTCCATAGCTCCGGACAACCATTCTCTATTTCAGGGCCGACTCTTGCCAGCACCCGTTCGTAGGAAACACCGTTTTCGATCCAACTTCCACCGCGGTTGGATAGGTTCAGAAAAACAGGCATGCTCCGGTCGATCGCTTTTGCAAATTTCGCCTCGGCCGTTTCGCCGGCATCAAATTCCTCCCACAGATCGAGAAGGGACTTCGACGTAGTTGCGGGAGCAAAAGAAAATATCCGCTCGACCGCACTTAGTTCAGCAGCCTTGCGATCTTCCCAGCCATCTTGTGCAAAGACAAATTTGTCGCCTGCGTCGATCTCGCCAATATCGTGAACTAGAAGCATCGCGACTACGTGACTTACGTCGACTGCTAACTTCAGAGTGCCTGCCAGAGACAAAGCGAACACCGCTATCTGCCAACTGTGCTCCGCTGTGTTTTCATAACGTGTCTCACCGATAGGCTTGACCTTTCGCAGCACACCTTTGAGCTTGTCGATCTCCAATACAAACTGAACGATGCTTTGAATTTCGATAAGACTTTGCTCTTCCATAAAGGCTCTACTCCAATTGAACAACAGACCTCAAGATCCGGCATGGTGAATTGCGTCCAGCACTTCAGTCCGGGTCAGCAGCTCCGGCAACACATGGGAACTCCCATCAGCTCCTGCAGAGAAGACGACATAAGTGGGAACACCGTTACGGCCAATTTTACCCAGGGCTTCTGTGATCTCCGGGTCATAGCGAGTCCAGTCCGCACGGAGAAGCACGTAGTGCTGGCGGATCAGTTCGTCTTCCACGCTCTTGTCTTGAAGCACGGCCTTTTCGTTTACCTGACAGGAAAGACACCATGCCGCGGTGAAATCGACAAAAACCGCCTCGCCCTGGCTCTGTGCTAGATGCCGAGCCTTGATCGGACCAGGAGCTCCCGTTCCCAACTCATGCAGTTGGGCAAAGGCTGATGCGGAAGTCAGCACCATGGCTACGATGGCGACGAATAAAGCTAAGCGAAAGGCTCTCATGACAATGACCTGCGAAAAAGGCTGCGCCGGGGAGGAGGCGCAGCCTCGGGGGAGGCTACTGCACCGCAAGATGGTCGAGCGCGTCCTGTGCGGACAGGCGATCGCCATGACTATGGCTGATCTTCTCGAAGAGGACTATGCCCGTTTTGTCGAGAATGAATGTCGAAGGGTATGCGGTCTCGTGTGGGGCATCCCACCGCAGCCCATATAGGTTTGTGACCGCGTAGTCAGGATCGGTCACCAACACAATGTTGGCAGGAAGATCAGCCTGTTGCGCAAGGAATTCCTTGGCATGTTGATCTAGATCAGCCGGTGGACCTGGATAGACGAGCAGGACTCGAGCATTTTTTGTCGCGAAGTCAGACGCATGGTCAACAAAATCGTGGACTTGCTTCACGCAATACGGGCATTGGTAACCGGGAAAACCGCGCAGGACAACCAAAACAAGGTTGTGTCCCTGGAGTTCTTTAGACATCTGAACTGCTTTGCCCGTGGGCGTCGAAAGGGTAAAGTCAGGCATTTTGGCGCCGACGGCAGGGGTCTGGGCAAACGCTACTGTTCCCAGTGACATTGCCCATAGCACCGCGGCAACCCGAAAAACACTATTGAATATGTTGAAGCTGCTGATCCGCATGTATGAGGGCTCCCTACAAGATGCCCATCTGACATGGAGGAGGAGACAAAGTTACAAGATTTTGCTTTAAGGAGACGCTTTGAGCTTATCAGCCGCGTACGAATTGAACTGTATACCCGCAAGCAATATGCAATACACCAACGAGTAGACCAGTTGTATGCTCACGATCTGCCAGTCTTCTCGCAAGCTTGACCCAAAGGTCAGACCCAGCATGAGAATCGCGCCTGCGATGAGGGCGCGCCTCATCTGGAATCCTGCCAACACAGCAATCCCCACAATGTTTCCACAATCGGCAGCGTCAGCCCAAATGCGTGGATACTCCAAGGTGGCAAGGGCGTTTTTGCAAACATTGGAATCAGCGATCCTGCGAAGTCGTGAAGCCCGTTGAACCAGCGCACCATGCAAGCAGATGTTGAAACCCATCCTTACCTGCAACAACGCATTATGCTTTGGAGATACCCTTGGATCGCGAAGTGATTTCTTTGCCTCATGACAAGGATTTTCTTTGGTGCTGTATGACCGCGCTAGAATGTCTACAGGGCTAACCGTTCCGTGACACGCGCAGACTCTCTCGAATTGAGGGAGTTGCTGTCCGTTGTCAATTGGCTCTTTTGCAGCGGGTTAAATCTGGGCCATGCCTCCATCCACACAAATTTCGCTGCCATTCACGAAGGAGGAGTCACCGGAAGCCAGGAACAAGGCTACTGACGCAATCTCTTCCGAGCGCCCTAGCTCCCTGCGAGGAATTCCCGACAGGAAGTACTCTTTTGCTTCCGCGGGAAGGTTCGCCATAGCGTTGGTGGCGGTAGGTCCCGGACTGAGTATATTCACTCGAATCCTGCGTTCGGCAAGCTCCACTACCCATGATCGAGCGAACGAGCGGAGCGCCGCCTTGCTTCCGGCATAAACACTCAACCCCGGCATGCCCTTGAGGTGAGCAATCGACCCGTTCATGATGATCGATCCGCCGTCTCTCATCATCGGCAACGCCTTCTGCACGGTGAAGAGTGTGCCACGTGTATTCAATGAGAAGAGACTATCGAACTGCTCCTCTGTGATCTCTTCTAATGGAGCACGGCCGCCATGGCCAGCGCTGGCAAATACAGCATCTATATGTCCCTTCTCTTGTCTAACTGTTTCATAGAGACGATCCAAATCGGCGAGGTTCGCGGCGTCGCCCTGCACGCCGGTTACATTCCTTCCAATAGCTTTTACCGCTTCATTCAGATTTTCTTTCCTTCGGCCCGTGATGAAAACGTACGCGCCTTCTTCGACAAACAACCTCGCCGACGCGAGCGCCATTCCGGAAGTTGCCCCGGTGATCACTGCGACCTTTCCGTCCAACTTCCCCATCCGTCCACTCCTATGAGCACCGGTCAGCCAGACACAGCCAACCTAATTCCGAAGCATGCGCGAAACTCTCTTGAATCAAAGAAGCCTGCTGTTCCCCTGTCAATTTGGTCTTTACGAATGCCCGAGCAATAGCTTTACCAAGCGATGCACCTGCGCGTAACGCACTGAACAATAGAAACGTCTCGGGCTCGATCCGCCGATAATACACAGAGTCATCGAAACGATGTACAGCGAGAAACACCTGCTGCTGCTTGACGACAGGAAGCTTGATTCGAGCGCCTGCCTTACGGTGGCTTGCAGCACTGCTCACGATGTCTGTTTCTGGCGTATCCCGGCGAACGGCGAGAACAATATCGTCGACTGGATAACGCAGGGCCAGCAACTGAAGGTGAGGCTGCAGCGAGACTTTAGAATCTGTGCCAAGGTCCTGCGCATCCGCAGGAGCCAATGGAGGAAGGACCCTGCCATCAAATGCATCGACATAGGCCCACTCCAGACGGGCCACATCCACTGCCAGACGGGGACGCTTGCCTGCAAGTTGGACATGAGAGCTCAGAAAGTCCGGGAGCTTCGCTCCGAGGTCGCGCAAGGTCCACGACATGGATGAATTGTTCTTCAAATAGGCAAGAATGAGCGAGTCGAACTTCTTCTGTCCAAGAACTGCATTGAGAGCTGGAAAGTCTTCCGATACCGCACCAATCACCCTAAACCAATACTGCTGGTTGTAGATCTCAAGACGTTCAAACGACGTAAGGCGATCATTGGGCTTGATATAGGCCTCGGCGATCCCCGCAACCGGCCGGCCATCTTCAGCCACCTCCTGCATCTCATAGTTGGGCGTAAGCGGACGCCGAACATCCTCGGACATGCGCCGTTGCAGTTCGAGAAGGCTCATGCTCCCGCCGCTTCGAGCATGAGCTCCTCGCCTAGCAATGGTGCCGGAGTCTGCGTCAAGAGGAAATGGTTAGCCTTGAGCGCCTCGGCATGGACCTCGTCAAACGAGGGGATGTTGTCATCCCATTCAAGCAGCGTCGCCGTTGGGCCGCAGCGCTGGATCGCACGAGCGTAGAGTTTCCATACAGGATCCAACACAGGGTGGTCGTGGGTATCGAGGATATACTTTTCGAACTTCGAATGACCCGCAATGTGGATCTGCGCTACGCGGTCTGCAGGAATGCTATTCACGTAATCCATCGGATTGAATCCGTGGTTTTGCGAGGAGACATAAATATTGTTGACGTCCAGCAGGATGCCGCAATCAGCGGCGTGGACGACTTCGTTCAAGAACTCCCACTCAGTCATTTCGGACTCATAGTATTCGGCGTAACTGCTCACGTTCTCGACAGCTATAGGAATCTCGAGAAAGTCCTGCACTTGACGAACGCGCTCGGCAGTGATGCGCGCCGCCTCGAAGGTGTAAGGCAACGGCAGCAGGTCATGGGTGTACCGGCCGTCAACACTACCCCAACAGAGATGATCAGACAGCCACGGAGTCTTTGTCCGTTTTGTAAGTTCCTTGATCCGCTTGAGATGATCTCGGTTCAGGGCCTGGGCGCTTCCAAAGTACATGGAGACGCCATGCTGCACGACCCGGTACTGATCGAGGATCTGGTCCAGCACCTTCAACGGGCGGCCACCATCGACCATATAATTTTCAGATATGGTTTCAAACCAGTCGACCACAGGCTTCTTCGAAAAGATGTGATCGTAGTGCGGAACTCGCAGGCCGATGCCAACGCCATAGTCGGTATAACCATTGAAGCGATTGGCGGGCATGTATCCTCCGATTCGAAGCGTCAGTAAGTGGAAACGAGCAGGAGGACTGAAATTACGCCAGACCTCCTGCAGGTTGAACTAGCCCTTCTTGGGAGGCGTGGAACCGTCGGTGGCGCAAGCACCCTTACCCTTGCAGGAGTTCTTGCCGGCGTGCTTGGCATCGCCGCCGCCCTGTCCCTTACAGTCGTTCTTGCCCTTGCAGGAGTGCTTGGGAAGGTTCGGCTGGTCCTGACCCACGAGCAAAACGCCAGCCGTGGCGGCGGGTCCTGTCGAATGACCGGAAACGGTCTGGGCGTTGAGGCGGGCAGTGGTGCCACCGAGAATTCCGGCGAATGCTGCGGCCAAGGCAAGTGTGCCTGCAGTGTTGGTCTTCATGGAAATTCCTTTCTAGGGTTGAGCAGGCGAAGCGCCTGAAGTTGTGTTTGACCCGTAATCGACCGGGAAGGGCTAGACAGCAACTTGGGAAAGTCGCCCTTCCCACGTCGCCTGTTTGAAGCTCCAGAATCGAGTTGGTTACAAGGGCGGTGAAGTATTTTCCGGCTAAAGGGCAGACGTAACGGCACCCACAATAGCCCCCTGATGCGCTTCCTGCGCGAAAAGAACGAGATGATGGCCACTGCCGGGCGTGATTTGCGCTCCCGCCGGCAGAGAGAGATGCACAGACTTTTCCATATCGCCTGTAACGGTTGCGACCCGGTCAAGTGATCGAGCAACCGATACGTGCTGCAGAAGCCGCCCTGAATTTTCCCCTCTCAGAACATTTGACCTGTCCGCGTCGTCCGTGAGAACAGCCACTATATCCAGCGGTTTTGAAGGATGCCCAACGAAGGCAAATGTCAGGTCTACACCATTCGACGAAAGAGCCGACGAGGTCAGGCGCAGGTCAAAATGACCCCTCTGAGCATCGGCGCGAAGGGCTTGGTTGAGAGCATTTCCATCGCTGCCGACAAACTGATCGCGTCCGTTGACTACCATCTGCGGAGTGTACGGACCCTCTCCGGCAAACCTCGACGCGTACACGCTCTGCCGGTCTGTAAAGACCGGAGAGGAATAAGGATCTTTCCAGCCCAGATTGTTCCAATAAGTAACGTGCTCGCTGATTCCGACGATTAGCTGCCCTGAAGGCGCCTCTTTCAGGTTGACTTGCCGCAAGAGTTCGTCGGCTGGCGGGCAGCTTGAGCAACCTTCGGATGTGAAAAGCTCGACGATTGCGACCGGGGAAGCCCTTGTGTCGCCAGATGAACTCGGGAGGCCTCCGGCTTGGGGGTGTGCTGCGATCAATGACAAGGAGAAGGCGAGAACGTTTCGAAGCTGCAAGATGCTACCTCCGGCCACATGGCACCTATCTGACAGACCTTCCTCGAAACGGTTACAAGCGATTTATTGTAACCCTATTGATTCTGGTTACCTCTAACTGGCGAACACGGCGTTACTTGCTTTCTCAAATCCAACAGAGGCGCCGAAAGAGGATTCCATGAACCAACTGCTTCGCATGTATCGACGTGCCGCCTCCGCGGCCTCGATGCTGCAGTCTCCGATGCTTCTCGCGGTGAGGCTGTATTGGGGCTTCCAGTTCGCCCAGACCGGCTGGGGCAAGCTCCATAACCTGGCGAAGATTACATCGTTCTTCGCCAGCCTCAATATCCCGTTCCCATCCTTCAATGCGCCCTTCGTTGCCATGATCGAGTTCGTGGGCGGTATCCTGCTTATGCTGGGTCTGTTTTCACGGCCGATTGCGCTTTTGCTTGCCGGTAACATGCTTGTAGCCTACTGGACGGCCGATCGTGAAGCATTCACGTCGATCTTTTCCGACCCGGGCAAATTCTACGTGGCAGATCCTTACACGTTTCTCTTTGCTTCCCTGATGGTGCTTATCTTCGGCGCCGGCTTGTTCTCCGTTGACACACTCATTGCGAAGCGACTGAAGGTGATCGACTAGCAATGGGTTCGCCTACGACAAATTGCTCCGAAGCGGAGATGATTGCGGCTATTCTCGCGGGCGATACTCAGCAGTATCACGAGTTGATCCGTCCTCATGAACGCAGTGTGTATATGATGGCCCTGTCGTACATGAAGAACGAAGCCGATGCGGAGGATGTTGCGCAGGAAGCCTTCGTCAAGGCCTTCCGCAGCCTCTCCACGTTTCGTTCGGAAGCAAAGTTCAGCACATGGCTTATTAGCATTACGCTAAATGAGACAAGAAATCGTCTTCGTAGGCCGTCAGTGGTGCGAATTGAATCACTGGATGAGCCTTCAGACGACGAAGACACCGCATCACCTGCGCTCTTAAGAGATTGGCGAGAAATACCTTCCGAAGCCGTCGAGCGACACGAAGTGCGAAAACTTCTGCAGCAAACAGTTGAAGCGCTTCCGGATATATACCGTGAAGTGTTTCTTCTGCGCGATGTGGAAGAGCTGGAAATCAACGAAACGGCGCAAACACTCAAGATTAGCGTCTCCGACGTAAGGTCCGGCTACATCGATCGCGCATGATGTTGCAAAAACAATTGGCTCCCCTGCTCAAAACCGTAAATCGTCCACCGAAGAGGAGGTGGCTGCATGGTCATAGAATGCAAACATGTTTGGACCTATATTTCTGAGTATCTGGATGGCACCATGCCTGAAGAGACGCGGAGAATGGTACAAACGCATCTGGATCACTGCGAGATTTGCTCTGCCATTCTGGACTCTACCCGCAATATCATTGTCCTCACTGCGGATGATCGTGTCTTTGAACTTCCGGTTGGATTCAGCGAGAGGCTTCACGCACGCATTCATCTCGAATTGATGCCCAGGCCGGATTAACAACTTCGGTGAAGATGAATGCGTGAGAGATGCTTCCACTTGCGCACTGACCAGCATGTACGCAGCGTACATATGCGGACTGCGAGACTTCTTTGCTTTCGCCTCGAGGAATTGGCTCTCCCGGAGTCGAAGGCCTTACCGATCTGTTTCGGGACCGGCAACTTTAGAAGTTTCTTCTCCTTGAGAGAGCTGCGGATCAGATCGCCCGCGGGACTGCCGACCATTTTGAGTGGGAAGCGAACTTCTTCATTGATGCTCTTCGGCGCGGCCTTCTCACGCAGACGGTCTCCCTGATAACGAAGGACCGTTGCCTCGTTGAGGTCGACGGCCATGGTCCTGCCTATGGGGCGAGACATGGCCCAACGCATACTCGGCGAAACTCGCCGAGCGATATCGTGACCGGTAGCCTACGAGGTATTCGTCGATGATCTCTTCGAGGGTGCGGAGGCGGTTCTTCCGGACCTGCCTGACGTTGTTGTAGCCTGCTTCGAGTTCGCGCCGGCGCTGCTCCTCGGCGCGAAGGGCCACGGTCCTCGAGGTGGTTTTGGTCAGCCTTGATGCCGCTGACCTGCGAAGCGGAAGTCATACCAGTAGATTCCGCCCTTGCCCTTGGGATGGATTGCCATCAATTACTCCAGCCTCGTTCGGCCGCGCCGGTGTCCCGGTGCGGAAGTGGAGATTGAAGCGAGACTGAAATTCGGTCAAATTCTAAGACTGTTGAGCAGGCAATGAGCGCCCTCTTGACAGGAGGTTGGAGGCAAGGAGTCGATTTCCGTCGAGGAGAGAATTAGTGCTCTGGGTTGCTATGGGTAGGGCACCCGTTGCGAAACCGCGTGGTGACAAATTTCACTACTTTTGGCGGTTTTGCGCCGTTTCCGGCTTGACTTCACTAAGCTAAGTATTTGATTTTATTGCTCCTGAGGTAGGACTCGAACCTACAACCCTTCGGTTAACAGGGCAGTCGTAAGGGCTGGAGAGCGTTTGTTATCAATGGAGTAGAGTGGAATCGAAAAGACGTTTTGGAGCCCTTTCGGCGCGCAATTCGGCGAAGAATTCGGCGAAGTTTTCGAGTATTCGGCCAGTAGCCTATGGCTTATCTGGCCACCAACCGCTTCTGGAAGCCTGGTCGTGGACAGAACGTAGTGGGAAAGCAAGAATACGTCATATAGACCGACCAGCCGGCAGAGCGGGTGAGCACATCGCGGTCGTATGGAACCGGTTGTAGAGCAGACCGCGCTTGGCAAGCGCATCCAACGTCGGGGTGTGAATCGCTCCGCCGAAGGTCTCGGATTCGGAGAAGCCGACGTCCACTCGGCAGGCACACCGCATCATCGCTAGCCGTTGGCTTTCCGTCCATTTCAAACACTCTCTGAGCGGGGGACATCAGCCGAACTTAAGAGTTCGGCCTGTGAGTGTTAAAGGATTATCCGTCAGAATCTGCGGTCGCTACGATCTCGCGAGAGGCATAGTGTCGCTGATGAAAAACAAGCTCGACTGTCAGCAGTGTAGACAGACCTCGTCCTAAAGATGGATGACAAAGCTCTCACAGAGCTTTCTAATGGGCCGGGTAAATATATGCAATGCAAACTTGTGTTTTCTCTTATTCTTCTCACACCTGTGCTCTCGGCGCAGCAGTCGCCACATGAAGTGAGCAAAACGGTCCAAAATGGATCAACACCTACACTTGGCTCATCCACCGCAGGCGTGTTTGCACCCGTGTTGGACTCGGAAAAGAGGCCCATCACCAAAGGTGGGTTTGTCAAAGACGGGCCTGTCATCTTCAAAGAGGTCGCTGAAGCCGCCGGGCTGACGGTATGGCACCATACGATGGGCACGCCAGAGAAAAACTTCATCCTGGAGACCACCGGCTCCGGTGTCGGGCTGATTGACTATGACAACGACGGCTGGCTGGACATCTATATGGTGAATGGGTCCACCTTTGATGCGCTGAAGGGAACTGCACCTGCTCCTCATGCCGCGCTATTCCATAACAATCATGATGGGACATTCACCGACGTAGCGGCGAAGGCCGGCGTCACAAATGACCGGTGGGGCTTTGGCGTTGCCGTAGGGGATTACGACAACGACGGCTGGCCTGACTTGTTCGTCTCAAACTATGGAAAGAATCGTCTCTACCACAACAACCACGATGGCACCTTCACGGATGTGGGTGAGAAAGCCGGCATCACGCTTGGCAATTGGTCTACAGGGGCGACGTTTGGCGACTACGACGGCGATGGCAGACTTGACCTTTTCGTTCCTGGATATATCCACTTCGATCTTGATCATTTGCTCGCATCCGGTTCGTCAGCCGTCGGATATTTCAACTGCCAGTTCCGTGGCGCAAAGACGATGTGCGGCCCACGTGGGCTGAAGGGTGAGCCGGACCACCTCTTCCATAACAATGGTGATGGCACCTTCACTGATGTCAGCGAAAAAGCTGGTGTGGCCGACAAACCAGGATTTTATGGCTTTACCTCCGCCTTTGTAGATATAAGTGGCAAAGGCAGGCAGGACCTAATAGTCACGGATGATAGTTCGCCGAACTACCTTTATCAGAACAAAGGTGACGGTACGTTTGAGGACATGAGCTACGAATCAGGCTTCGCCGTCAATCAGGACGGTCGGGATCAGGCCAACATGGGACTCGCCATCGGAGATTATCGGAACAACGGTCTGCTGGATCTCTATACAGGAACCTTTTCCGATGACTACAAGCCGCTATTCCGGAATGAGGGAGATCTAAGCTTCTCTGAAATCACACCCCAAATGGGGATTGCCCAGGTAACATATCCATTCTTGACGTGGGCCACTGGGTTTATCGATTATGACAACGACGGTTGGAAGGATCTTTTCCTGGTCAATGGCCATGTCTATCCGCAGGCAGACCACAATGATTGGGGAACATCGTTCAGACAGCGTCCTCTTCTCTTCCACAACGTCAATCATGGTGAAAAGTTCCAGCTCATGCCCCCAGTGCTGGGCACCGGCCTGGCTGAAGTCATACCGGGCCGCGGCGCTGCGTTCGGCGATTTGTTCAATGACGGCAAGATAGACGTCGTGATCAACAACATCGATGAAATGCCGTCGCTGATGCGCAATGTGAACGACGATCACAACCACTGGGTCGCTCTTGCCCTGATAGGAAACGGAAAAACGCCAAAAGATGCAGTGGGCTCGCTCGTTTATCTAACATCTGGAGGCATTCGACAGCGGGGCGATGTGCTAAGTGGAGGAAGCTACGAATCCTCTAACGATCAGCGAGTCCACTTCGGTCTTGGGGCGGAGACCGCTGTCGGTGCAGTCGAAATTCACTGGACCGACGGTACGGTCGAGCATGTCACTTTGCCGTCCATCGATCGCTTTTTTGCCGTGGAAGAACATAAAGGGATTGTGCCGAGCGTGTACGACAATGCTCCTAAACCGGCCGTACGGGCGCTTACTACCAAGAGATAAATGCATTCCCCTGATTCACCGGAGAATTATGATCCAGAGCCATGAGATACGGAGAAGGCTCCAGCGCACCATGCTATGGACCGGCACGATCCTCTTGCTGGTCTTGTCATTTACTCCTCGCACGATCATGACTCCGGTTAGAGGGGCACAGAGCAGCTCTCAAGCCACCGGCAATGCCAATGCATACCCGCAAACCACCGACAACTCCAAGGCTTACCCCCAGTCGCAGAGCGGCTCGCCGGTTTATGCGCCGACACAAGTCGTCCCCCATATACCCTTGCCCCATGAACGACAGGAGTGGGCAGACAAGGTTCGTGACAGCTATAACTTCAGCATCTTAAAAGATAACATCTCTCTCCCTGGAAATGCGCAGGTCGAGGGTGGAGACTTCATCCAGCCGGGGGCGTTCCCTACAGCCCAATACTGCGGACACTGCCATCAGGAGGCCTATTCGCAATGGCGGGAAGCGCTTCACTCGAACTCATTCCGGACTCCCTTCTATCGGACCAGCGTCAATATTGTCATCAATACCAAGGGAATTCAGTTTTCCAGGCACTGCGACAGTTGCCACAACCCGATCGCAGTCTTATCCGGAGGGCTTACCCAGAACTCAATTGTGGATCGCACGTTCGATCAGGACGGCCTGACATGCATGACCTGCCATTCCATCAGTTCTGTGCAGTCAACGCTTGGGAACGGCGGTTATGTCATGGGCGTCCCGGCGGTGATGACGGATACGAATGGCAAGCGCATTCCGGGAGAAGTTCCGTACGCGGACATTCTCACCCACCCTGACTGGCACGCAAAGGCTGTGATGCGGCCGCTGCTGCAACAGCCTGAGTTTTGCGCTTCATGCCACAAAGCCAATCTGCCCAATTCACTGAACGACTACAAGTGGATTCGCGCATTCACAGCCTACGATGAATGGCAGAATTCGAAGTTTTCACAGCGCAATCCGCTGACGTTCTATCAAGCCGATTTCAAAACCTGCCAGGGTTGCCACATGGAACGTCAGCCCATCTCGCTGCCAGAGCCGGGCGCAAAGCACGGAACCTTTGTATCGCATCGCTGGCTGGCCGGAAACACCGCATCGCCGTTCTACTATGGCTTCGATGAGCAATTGAAGAAGACCATCGCCTTCCTTAAATCCGGCAACTATTTGAACGTGGATTTATTTGGAATACGTATCAACGGACAGCAACAGATAGTAGCTCCTCTAGGTTCCAAAGGCTACTCCTTAAAGCCTGACGATACGGTGGAAGTATCGGTCGTCATCCAGAATAAAAACATCGGTCATTCTCTCATTCCCGAGGTGCGCGATCTCTATGAGGCATGGGTTGAATTCGAGGCCAAGGATGTCACAACTGGAAAGACAATCTATCACAGCGGATTTATGAAGCCGGATGGATCCCTGGACGAACGCGCCCACAGCTTTACCAACAGACCGGTAAACGAAGGTGGCACGTTTGTTGATAACCACAAGGTGTGGACGATTCACTCCGTCGCCTACGACAACACAGTTGCCGCAGGTCGATCCGTATTAGTGCGTTATGAATTCAAGGTCCCTCTTGGAACGGCGCATGCAGTTGTCATTACTGCAAAGGTCAACTATCGTCATCTGCGCAGAAGTTACACCGATAACATCTTTGGAAAAGACGATTATCCTGATTATCCAATCATAGAAATTGCGGCGCGCACACGGACCATGCACATAGGCAATAATGAGCCGGAACCTGCCGACACACACGATAACCCAGAGTGGATGCGCTGGAACAACCTCGGAGTTTCCTACCTCGACCAATTTCAATATGCAGAGGCAATCGACGCATTCGATCACGTTATCAAACTGCGCCCAGACTACGCCGACGGTTACACAAATCTTGCGCTGACGAATCTCGGTTGGGAGAAGTTTTCTTCCGCACGAGCCGAGTTGGAGAAAGCCCTTCAACTCAGCCCTGACAATGCACGAGCCCTTTACTATATGGCTTTGATTGAAAGGCGATCCGGCTCCAATAAAGAGGAAATAGCCGACTTGAAGAAGGTTGTTGAGATGTATCCGGACTCAGTCGATGCTCGCCGCGAGTTGGGAATCAGCTACTACCAGAGCCGGAATTCCGCTGCCGCCATGGAACAATTCAAGGCACTGCAACGGATTGATCCGGACAATCTCACGGCACACTACAATCTCTCTCTTCTCTATCGCCGTGCGGGGATGAAGAATGAAGCCAAGGAGCAGGCCGCCTTGTTCGCAACGAAGAAGATCGATCCTGGGGCTCCAACCTACTCGTCCGACTTCTTGCGCAGACATCCGGAGATTTCTACCGAAAGCATTCCATGGCATATCCACTCCGATATGCGTGATGACCCGAAGGATGCTTCCCTTCCTTCGCAAGGGACGAGAGATGGAGGAAGTCATTAAGGTCTGGCCTGCATCGATCGAACCATTGGCAATCAGAATCGGCTGCGTGCTTCTGTCGAGCTTTTTCTTGTGTTCCGCGAATGTGCATGCGCAGCAGGTGGAAGGATGTCCATGGCTCAATCGTGCTACGGCTGCCGGAGTCCTGGGAGGCGATGTTCGCCTGACTGTAACTCACCCTGAGAAAGATCAGATCGAGCAGATAAACGGCGCTCCAGCTGATGCCACGTGTGAGTTCAAGCTACTGATCGGTACCCCTGGTACTATCTTGCGAATCGCTGTTCACACCCTGCAAGATCACAAAAAGGACTTCGGAGCCTATCTGGCTTTGTGTGGATCCTCGGGTCATAGGCTGTTTGGCGTGGGCAATGAGGCGATCGCATGCGTGGTTCAAAACGATCAGGGCGAAGTAACCCAGCAGGTGATCGCCCGCGTGCGAGAGCGGGCCTTTCTTTTCACCTGGTCGATGCCAAAACCTAAGCCTGGTAGCAGTGAAAAAGACCTACAGACGATAAGAGACAAAGTTCAAAACATGACTGAGCAGATCGCAGGCAGTTTGTTCTGAAAAATACCAAATGTTCACGATGGCGAAGCAAAGCTAGCCGCATGGTTTCCGCCATGACATCGGAATATGGTTCCGGGAGCGGGCAATTAACTCTCACGCGTCGACTGTGCTTGAGGGTTCGGTTGAAAGCATAGGTCTGAGGGGTCGCAACCATGGGCCAACAGGGACGCAATATCAGGCGTCCGGCAGCAATTCGGCGAAGTTGTTAGAGGAGGTTCTTGTAAGTGCTTGATTTTATGGCTCCTGAGGTAGGACTCGAACCTACAACCCTTCGGTTAACAGCCGAATGCTCTGCCATTGAGCTACTGAGGAACGTCTGAATTGGAGCCCGTCTGACGACGCGCTACGCTAAGACATTTATAGCAAAGGCAGTTGCGCCCGGTCAATTAACCGCTGAAAATGAACGACTTTGGGCGTCGCCCATGATGTGTATGGTTGTTGTTCCCTCTTCCCCTCCCCTCCGCCGATTGCTATCGGTATGTCCACGATTATCACCGATTTTGAAATGGGGTGACGGTGAAAGTGGCCACCGATTTTGGGTGAGTTTTCGAGCTCAGCAGTGCCGAATCTGGGTTCGGAAAGTGCATCCCGCTTTTGGTAGAGGGCTGGACCTGAATTAAGCCGACTGCTCACTACCATTCATTCTGGATCGGGTGTGTAGGCATTTGACTGTCTCGCTCCGCATTTGTCGCGCTACAAGCACCCCCACAACCCACTTTGAGATTGTTCTTCATTGGGCTATCGAACAGGCCCACTTGCTGGCTGTTGATATCAGTTTTATCGAGGAGCGTGGCGCGCATCTCGTCCGCCGGTGAAAATGCGAAGCAAATGAGTTGGCGGCCGCTGGCGCCCAGATATTCAGCGTAGTTCCGCGGTTCCAAAAAGGTGGTCATCCGGAAAGCACGGAAGCGAGCGAGGTGAACAAACCGAGAATGACGAGAGTACGCAGACAATCTCCGCTACTTCCACAAAGGTCGCGAAGAATTGAGGTCAAGCAATGCCGATCTTTACAAAACGGCTTGTGCCCAAAGCGCTGGAAAGAGAAAACTTCTGGATACCTTCAGCGAGCAAGACCCAGCCCACGAGAATGCGAACAAGCAGAATGCCCAAGGAGAGGCGTGACGAGGAATCCTGCGGAAGCATCGGCATTGTGAATCTCGAAGCGATTATGGCTCCGTGACCAGAGAGCCACATTTCTGTCAGAAAAGATCAACGACGGGTGGAAATGTTAGCAACAGGCCCAGGCCGAGCAATACGAGAGCAATGGCACTAATACGCCCCGCGGCGACCGTTCTCTTCCGCCAGCGCCATTCCAGAATCCCCCAGGTCAAAAGCCAGACAAGGATGGCAGCCGTCGTGACCCCAGAAAGAGGTCCCGTGGGCTTGTAGAAAACGAGGCTGTTCTTGACGGTTGCCAGCTTGTCGCCAGCGCAGGCCAATACCGCCAGAGTGAAAGAGCCGACACCAGCCGCAAGAATGGCGGCGGCGCCGGAACCATTTGTCAGGGGCGAGGCGGTGCTGTTCGCTACGTTCACTTTTCTTCTCCGTGGTTCAGTTGGATCATGGCTCCACCCTGGACCGGAGCGTACTTGTTAATCATCGCGCCACAGAAACCCGCGATCCCCGCAGCAACAAATGACACCATGGCAAAGGTCAGTACCGCAGCGCGTAGCTGCCGATGGTTCTTGATGTCACGGCCATACTTGATGAAGACAAACGCGACCATCGTGATCGAGATGGGAGCAAGCCAGGCAACGTGTTCCTTCCACTCCATCCCGAGAGAGTGCCAGCCGATGGTCGCGGGACTGGACATCAGCAGACGTTGGGGAAACATCGAGAGGCCAACCGTCCCCGGCGGGGGCGCGGCGCGATACCAAGGGTAGATGACATACGCTCCGGTCAGCACAGCAGCCCATGCGAGGATAACCATCGTGAGGAGGTAAATCTTGAGGAAGCGTTCCTGGCCGGGGGTTGATTCGTATAGTTGAGACGAGGTCGTGAAGCGATACAGCTCCGCGAGGGCACCAGAGCACGCCAGCAGATAGAGTGCACCGAATCCCATGCCATGTATTAGAGTCCAAAGACCGCGTGCCGCAATTTCCATTTATCGTACCCTCCACTGTGGGGCGGTCTCAACGCTGGCCGCATTCCGCAGGTCATTGAAATCCGTTTCCCCGCATCGGCCCCTGCATCCAGTTGTTAGCCGCCGCGTCCTTCTTGTCGTCATCTTTTCCCTTGTCGTCTTTTCCCAGGTCCAATACATGCCTGCGTAGGCATAATTTTCCGTCTGGCCTGCGACCGAGTGGCCATAGCAGAACAAGAACTGTTCATTCGGATTGTGCTTGAAGTGGTAATAGCCGCCAACGTCGATCATTGCAGAGCGTCCGGTTTGGGCTGCAGCAAACCCTTCGCGCCCATGCGCGAAGAGTTCGGCACCCAGTTCCAGCCTCTCGTTGATTTCGCGTTTCACCAGCCATCCGGTATATGGAAAGTCTCGATAGTTGGCTTGGGGAACCACCTGATAGCCACCGCCTCCATCGACGAGCCACTTCCCGTAGTTCTTCTGCAGCCAGACAGGCAGTTTGTACCAGACTCTCCCCACGCCGAGTCCCTTGTCATAGCTTCCGGTCGGCAATTCGAACATCGTAAAGGTGCCGATTTGAGGAATGTGCTTTGTCTCTTTGATGATGGCGAGTTTCACGCCCAATTCCATGTCGGTGAGACCGAAGGAGCTTGAACCTGTTCCGCCGGGCAGGTAAACGGGATTGTTCGACGGAAAGACGCCTCCCCAGGGCAGGATGGCGTGCAGTTGCACTCTTGGAATAGCGCCCCAGTTAAACTCGAAGGCCGGCCCCGTCGAGTCGATCTCTGCCGGTGTGCCATCGACGACGCCGAAGATATAGAACTCGTAGTGATGAAGGTCTACAGGCACCGGATCGTCTGTTTGATAGGGAGGCCCCTGCGCCCACAGGCGTGAGCCGGCCAGCGCCAGAAGAAAGAACAGCATCAGTTTCAGGCAGCGACTCCAACCCCTCATCGGCTCTTCTCTCCTCTATCAAGATTGAGGTGCGCTACTGTTATCGAATTTCGATAGTACACTATCGAAATTTGATTCTGGTTAAGCAGGGGTATATTTGATCTGTGTCCAATCACCAGCGGGAACTCTTTTTCGGCCTGATACGGATTCATGTACTCGTCCATGCATCCCACGAGCCTATCTTCGGGCTTGCGATGATGGAGGAGTTGGCGCATCACGGATATCGCATCGGACCGGGAACTCTCTACCCGCTCCTGCACGGCCTGGAGCACAGCGGCCTGTTGAA
Organism: Edaphobacter sp.; assembly: GCA_050012935.1. Taxonomy (GTDB): domain Bacteria; phylum Acidobacteriota; class Terriglobia; order Terriglobales; family Acidobacteriaceae; genus Edaphobacter. Next base: position 26,669 of record JBEKGF010000058.1, read on the forward strand.
GTCTGTCCTCAAGAATGTTGGAGGGCACAGCCGCCGGGTCTACAAGATCACCTCTGCCGGCAAGAAGGCTCTAGGCAGGGCCAGAGCGAAGGTTGACGAGCTACACCACGAACTTCATGAAGAGCATCCCCGGAAGATCTCGCCCCTGATCCAGAAAACCTGATAGAGGCGAGGCCAGCCCGATACCGCTGACATCGCTGCGGCTAAGCGAACGGCAGCTCGAAGATCGAGTGTTCCCACCTGATCTTCTCCAAGGTCACACCGCTCTTATGTAAGGCTTGCATCTGCTTACCTGTCGACCAGTGTCAGAGAGCGAGGAGCTTCGATCCTGTCTCCGGTCTCACGAGGCCAGGAAATCGACAGCAAAGCCCCTCCGTCTGGACGGTTTGACGCTGTCACGCTTCCTCCGTGAGCGCGTACGACGGCTTCAACAAATGCAAGCCCAAGGCCATGCCCCTTGGAGTCTCTTCCTTTCACTCTCTGCTCGAACATGTGGAGGCCAATCTCCGAAGCAAATCCCGGACCATCATCCTCCACAATCAGCATGGCTGCGTCCTCGCTTGCGCCAAGTTTTATGGAAACGGTGCATGACGCGGGCAAGTGGCTAAGTTCGTTATCGAGAAGGTTTGCAATCACTCGATGCAGAAGGGCGGCGTCTGCCAGTACAGTGACAGGTCCAGCGCTGCGCAAATTCATCCGAAGCCCTTTCTCTGACATGCAAGGCTCGTACAGATCAATCATGACTCGAATCAGTTCATCAAGATCGACTTCTGTGAGCGAAAGCCTAAGCGCGTCAGCTTTCGCCTCAGCAACATCAAGCGAAGTATTTAGGAATTCCGTTAGTCGATCCAGTTCATCGATGGCCGAGACGATTGGCTCACTTTGCTCGACCTTTAAATCGTCCGACAGAACGATCTCCAGCTTTCCCCGAATTGCCGTCAACGGGCTACGAAGATCGTGGGCAAGAGACTCCGTGATGGTGTGTAGTTGATGCACGGAGCTTTCTATCCGGT
>JBEKGF010000059.1:0-25831 GCA_050012935.1 Edaphobacter sp.
AGAGACCGCCGCCGGGCATGTTCGACGGAGCGTAGACGGACCATGGCGGGCGGCGTGTGGCCCAGAGCGAGGCGTAGATGGTTTTGGGATGTTGCGGGTCGAGTGCGAGATCGACTGCGCCTACGTTGTCGGGGTCCTTGGCGTGAGCGAGGACTTTTTTCCAGGTTTTGCCGCCGTCGAGCGAGCGATAGACGCCACGCTCGGGGTTGGGTTTGTAGACGTGGCCGAGAGCGGCGACGTAGACGCGGTTGGGGTCGGCGGGGTCGACGACGATCTTGCCGATCTGACGAGTTTCGGTGAGACCGATGTGGTGCCAGGTTTTGCCAGCGTCGGTGGATTTGAAGACGCCAATGCCGTAGGAGTGCTGGCTGCGGATGTCGGGTTCGCCGGTGCCGACGTAGATGATATTGGGATCGGAGGGAGCGACGGCGATGGCTCCGATGGAGCCGATGGGGATACCAGTGGTGGGGTTGTCAGCGATGGGAAACCAGGTGCGGCCTGCATTTTCTGTCTTCCAGAGACCGCCGCCGACGGAGCCCATGTAGAAAGTGTCAGGCAGTGCGACGTTGCCGGAGACGGCGTAGGTGCGGCCTGCTCGCATGGGGCCTACGTCACGCCAGTGGAGGCCTGAGAACAGCTCCGCGGGATATTGCTGGGCTGCGAGGGGAAGAGAAAATGCTAAGGAAAGAGACGCGACGACGAGACGGCGTACAGCGGCCATGCGGGGAACTCCAATGGGTAGATGATGGCTCTCGGAAGGTCTGCAATAGTGCGTTGAATGAATCGGATTGTAAAGGAAATGCAATTGGGGCGCACGGAGTGGATGTGCGGATGCAAGTGTGAGGGCTTCTGCGGTGAGTTTGCCCTGAGTCCACTTACAGGTGGAGATGAGCAGATCGAGCCTTAGGGGAAAAAAGGGGTAGAAGGTCGAGCCGGGTAGACTTCATCGAGGTTCTTCGGCTGCGTGATTCGCAAAAGCGCGAATCACTTCGCTCAGAATGACGGGCTTTTATAGCAAGAAAGACATTCGATGAAATCCAGATCGAAAAATGGACTAGAAGCCGACTAGACGCGCGGTGAACTGGATCGTGCGCGGGCCGCCGAGGCGCGCTACTCCGGGGGCGAAGAGCGGTTGTCCGGCGGAGAAGACGGGATTCGCAGCGTTGCCAAAGTAGCTGAAGCCGTTGGAGTCGAAGCGAAGGTTTTTTGCTCCGACGATGTTGAAGATGTCCATGAAGAGATCGAGATGGTGGCCTTCGCCTTTGAGGGTGAAGTCTTTGACGAGGCGAAAGTCGAGCGAGGAGAATGCGGGTTGGCGCATGGAGTTGCGAGCGGCGACTGCGCCGTTGACAGTGGCACGATCGTTGACGTCGTTGGCGTCGTTTTGGGTGTCGAAGCCGATGATGGGCGTGTAGGGCATGCCGGAGCGCGTGACGAAGAGCGGGTTGGCTTTGAAGCCGACGGGAAGATTGAAGATGGCGTTGAGGTTGAAGATCTGACGCGCGTCGGTGAGTGAGTCGGCTTTTTCCTGTTGGAGTGAGAAAGGATTGACTGCGGTGACTGGGCTGTAGGGGTTGGAGCTGGAATCGTCGTCCTGCGTGCGCGAGATGGTGTAGTTCGCCATGATCGTGGAGCGCGCGGAGATGGGGGCTTTGATGGTGAGGAAACCGCCGTCGTAGGTTGAGTGCGCGGCGGATTGCTCGACTAAGAAACGGCCGACACCAGCGATGGGCCGCGTGGAAGGAAAGATCGGGTTGCCGTTGAGGGTGGAGGTGGGCGGGTTGAGGTTTTGATCGAGTTGGCGCTCGAGGTGCCAGGTGCTGTTGCGGAGATAGCCGGCGGTGAACTCGAGTTTGGCGTTGAGTTGCTGCTCGATGCTGGCGGCTGCCTGGAAGGAGGTTGGGTTGCGGAAGTTTGAGGCGATGCCGATGAGCTGCGCGTTATAGGTGCTGAGGCCTGTGGGGACGAAAGCCAGTGCATGCGGGAAGGCAGTGAAGCCGCCGGTGATCGCGAGGAGTGTGGGATCGAAGTAGCTGTCGAGGGTGTAAGTATGGGTGCCGTTGTCGGTGAAGACGCGATGGAAGAAAGTTGCTGGTGTGGGTGCGGTGTAGAGGCCGGTGGAGACGCGGAGGGTGGTTTTGGTGGTGGGGCTCCATGCGAAGCCGAGGCGGGGTTGCCACTGTTTGAGGTCGCTAGGGATATTGGGGTTGGAGAGGCTAGTGCTGAGTGATGAAGGAGGTTGGGGGTTCCATTGCGCTGCCCAGCGGATGCCTGCGGTGAGGAAGAGTGTAGGGCGGAGTGCGATGCGGAGGTTGGCGTAGAGGCCGAGATCGTTGACGGTGGCCTGGTAGTGCGGGTTTGTGGTGAAGGGGATGGTTTGTTGGAAGCGGCGCGGGTTGTTGTTGAGATAGTCGGCGAGGGAGTTGTAGTCGAAGCGTGCGTTGAGGTTGGGTTCACGGAACTCGTATGCGGGGGAGGAGGCGAAGCGGCCGCCGAAGGTGAGCTCGTTGCGGCCGCGGGTGAGCATGACGTCGTCCAGGAGCTGGTATTGCTGGGAGGTGTAGCGATGTGGGCCGGAGCTGTCGCCGCCGAGGATGCCAAAGCCGTTGATGAAGAGTTCGGGTGCGGCGGAAAGCGGAGTGCGCTGGCGGTGATCGTTGGAGTAGGCGATGACGGCCTGATTGAAGGCTCGAGCGTTGAGGACGGTGGTGAGGCCGAGGCGGGCAGTGGTGCTTTGGCCGCCGAAGTTCGAGGTGTGAGTGGAAGTGGCAAGAGTGCGGGTGAGGCCGTCTCCGGCGTTGGTGGAGCGAATGCGGTCGAGGATGACTTGGCCAGTGAGGGTGTTGGTTGGGTTGATGACCCAGTCGAGGCGCCCAAAGCCTGAGGTGGGCGATTGGGCTTCGACGATTTGGCCTTGCTGATTTTGGAGTGTGGCTGGGATGGCGGTGGCTTGTGGAGCGAAGGCTGCGTAGTAGGGAGCGTGGATGAAGTCCTGCTCAAAGCCGGCGGAGTAGAAGAGAAGATTTTTGCGGATGGGGCCGCTCTCAGCGATGCCAAACGCATTGAGCCAGGAGTCGAGAGAGTGGCCGAAGGCGTCGGCGGAGGTGAAGGCGCTGGGACGACCGGTGTAGAAGGCGTCGCCGCGACCGCGATTGGCCCCGCTTTTGGTGGCTATGTTGATGAGGCCGGCATTGGTGAGACCGACGGTGGAGTCTACGCCGCTGCGGACGAGTTGGAACTCGCGGACGACACCGATGGGAAGATAGACGCCGCCGTCTTCGGCTGCACGACGGCCGCCGAGGAGAGGGTCGTTGAAGCTGGTGCCGTCGACCTGCGTTGCGATGGCGCTGGCTCGCTGGCCAGCCATGATGATGCCGGTGCCTTCGGGATCTTCTTCCGCGCCTGCGGTCTGGTTGGTGAATTGAGTAAAGTCGCGGTCGCGGTTGGGGAGATAGGTGATGGTGAGTCCGGGAAAGAAGGTGGTGACCGCGGCTTCGGCGGTGTTGGTGGGCGGTGCTACGGTGTTGCCTTCGACTGTGGCGGGACGAGCTCGGACGGTGGTGGACTCGCGGGCGCGTGGAATTTCCAGTTTGAGAGCAACTTCAGTGCTGCTGCCGAGTGTGAGGGTGATGCGGACAGGACGGCGGAGAGCGAGTTTGTCGGCCCTGGCATCGACGGTGTAGGCGCCGGAGATGAGGCCGCTGGCGCGGAAGGCTCCGTCGTGCGATGTGGTGATAATGCGGGCGGTGCCGAGGTCGGTGTTGCGGATGGTAACGGTGGCGTTGGGAACGACTGCTCCCGAGGGATCGGTGACGCGGCCTTCGATGGAACCGGTGACGGCTTGCGCGTTTGCTTTACTGGGAAGAGCTGTGATGACGGGCGTTGCGAGCATGAGAGCCAGCAACGCCTTAGCAACTTTTGCAGGGAACCGCATGATTAGAAGCTTACCTTGACGGAGAACTGCATCGAGCGTGCTGGCAACTGCGAGGTGACGCCGGGGAGTGGGGCTCCGAAGCCTACGCCAGCAGTATTGCCGTTGCCGTAGGTTCCACTGTAGCTGACGAAGTTGGCGTGATTGAGAGCGTTGAAGGCTTCGGCGCGGAGATCGAGGACGACTCGATCGCGATAGAGAGGGAAGGCGCGTGACACGAAGGGATCGACCGAGTATTGACCGTTGCCGCGTCCAGCGTTGCGACCGATGACGGCTCCGTTGACAACGGGACGGTCGGTGGTGCCACCTGTGTTGCCGCTGTTGGTAGTGCCGGTAACGATGTTGTAGGGGAGACCGCTTCCGAAGGTGCCGACGCCGCCGAAGTGAACCTTAATGACGGGGATGATGTAGACGCCGCTGAGAACGAAGCGATGACGCTGGTCGTAGATGGCGGGGCCGTATTCCTGATGTTGAGTAAAGTTGGTGTCGTTGGGGTTCTGGCTGGTGGTGTCGGGGTCGACGTTGTCGAGCGTGTGGGACCAGGTGTAGCTGGCGAGCATTTGAAGACCGCTTGAGAAGCGGTGTGAGATGTTGAGGTCGAGGGCGTTGTAGTGAAGGTAGCCGTCGTTCACGTCAGTTTGGATAACGCTATAGAGGGGCACGGCACCGGCGTTCTTGCTGGGGTCGCAGGTTTTGCCGTTCTGCGCGTAGAAGTAGTTCCAATAAGGACGAGTGCAGTTGGCTGCCTGTGCGGTGCGAGTCTGATTCTGTGCGGTGCGAATGAATGGCGAGGGGCCGTCGATGTCGAGAGGTCGAATGATGCGAAGTGTGTGGGCGCCAACGTAGTCGAGCGTAAGGGTCCAAGTGGATGCGAGTCTCTGTTCGATGCTTGCTGTCCATTGTTGCGAGTATGGGTTGAGCATCGCGCTCGGATAGCCGTTGAGCGCGCTGGTGGGGAACCATTGCGAGAGATACGCTGACTGTCCGGGACGGACGTACAAGCTGCGGATGGGTACGGCACCCCCCGGAGGGAACGCTGGGAGCGGCGCGGCGGCGATGCTTGTTGGGAAACCGACCTGGCCGGGTGTGGCGGTGTAGGTGAAGACGCCGCTGGGTTCGCCGAGAGCGTAGCTTGCGAAGGAGTTGTCGACGATCTGCGAGTGATAGATTCCGTAGCCTGAGCGGAATATGGTGTTGCCGGTGCCGAAGACGTCATAGACGAAGCCGACGCGAGGATCGAAGTTGAGGGTGGCGTTGGTGAGGGTCTGACGCTCGTAGCGTAGGCCAAGGTTCAGAGTGAGCCGCCGAGTGGCGCGATAGTTGTCCTGCGCAAAGACGCCAATGAACTGGTCGTCGACGGTGTAGTTCTGGTTGCCAAAGCTCTGCTGGTAGTTGGCGACGTTGTTGATGTTGTTAAGGAAGGTCGGGCTCTCGCAGATGCTGGGCGACTGTGTGCATGTGTTATAGGTGAACTTGCCAAGGAAGATGGGACCGCCGAACTCCTTGCTGTTGCCGCCGTTATGGGAGGCGATGACGCTCGCGCCAAGGTCGATCTGATGACGGCTGCGAGTCATGGAGAGCGTTTCGGAGAGCTCGTACTGGCGGTTCATGAGTAGAGCGTTCTGCGATGTGCCGGAGGTGAAGGTTCCACCCGAGGAGATCGGGACTACGAACTGCGTGCCGTACACGACGGGGTCGAACTCGGTGATGGGCGAGGCGAGTTGGAACTGCAGGCGCAGATTGTTCACGAGGCGTGGGTTGATTGTTGCGGTTTCGCCGAGCTCGGTGGAGTAGGTGCGGCGGTGGAAGGTGCGGGCGACGGTGGCAAGGCTAGCTCCGCCGACGATACCGTTGGGATTGGTGTCGGTGAAGGCGTCGAAGTTCGTGCGTAGGAAGGCGTTGTTGGTGTCGTTGATCTGGTGATCGAGGCGCAGGAGGCCAAGCCAGCCGCGATAGTGTCCGACGAAGCTGCCAGGCGCGAGCGGCGATGTAACGGGGGAGGCTTTGGCTTCGCGGTTCCACTCGCCGGCGAGAAAGAAGTGGGTCTTTTGTGAGAGGACTGGACCGGAGACGGCGAGAGCAGTTTGGCCCAGAACATCACTGGTGATGTCGTTGCCGCTGGCGGCGTTGGAGCTGGTGAAGCCGGAGAGCGAGGCCTCAGTTGCAGCGGGACGCCAGAGCTCAAGCAGCTGGCCGTGATAGTTATTGCTGCCGCTGCGGGTGACAATGTTGACCACTGAGCCGGTGCCTCCGCCGTAGTCCGGCGTGAAAGCATTGGTGAGCACGGCCATTTCGTCGACGGCCATAAGCGGGATGTTGGTGAAGATGGTTTGGCGTCCCCACATGTCGATGCTGTTGGCGCCGTCGACCTCGAACCATGCCTGACGGCGGCCAGCGCCGTTGGTGGTGATGAGGACTTCGTTCATGAAGATGTCGCCCTGATTGATGGCAGGACGGTTGGCGGAGTCGAGCAGAGGCAACCCGGTAATGCGACGATTGAGCAGCGGCGTCTGCTGCATCTGTTCGGTGGTGAGGTTGATTCCGAGTTGCGGCTGGTCGACACGAAGACCGGTGGCTGTGCCCTCGACAGTAATTACGGAAGTTTCGCCTGCGACTTTCAGGGTGGGCGTGATGATAGCGGCGCTACCGGGCGCTAGTTGGACGTGTGTGGTTTGCGCGGTGGCGAAGCCATTTTTGGCGATACTGACTGTGTAATCTCCTGCGACGGGAAGGCCGGCGAGTGTGAAGCGGCCAGCGGAGTCGCTGTCGGCTGTACGCGTGAGTCCTGTGCTTTCATTAATGACGGTGATGCGTGCTCCGGCGACGGCGGCGTGCGATGGATCGGCGACCGTACCTTGTAGCGTGGCTGTATCGGGAGTCTGCGCTATGAGAGAAACAGGGCAAAGAGTAAAAACGGATAACACCACTGCGTAAAACCGAGACATATGCCTCCATCCGGAGTGTGAATGTTTTTCTTGTGAGAGAGAAAGAGCGGTGCACAATGAGTATTCAAGAAAAGGGCCTGCTACTACCAGCGGTAGTAGCAGGCCTGATTGCGGCTATGTCGTCGACTGAGGTTAGTTCTCGTCACCCATTTCGATCTGGTCTTCGACGTCGTGATCGATTTTCTGTGTGTTGAGATTAAGGAGTGCGAGGTGTTGGTGTTCGAGCTGTTGGTTGAGCGCTTTGAGGTCAGTCTGCTTGAGCTGTTGCCACTGATCGAGCAAGCCGGCGAGCGGCTGGGCGGTGATGTGCCAAGCTTCTACCTGCGCGTCGGTAGGGGGTTGGTCGGCATTTTCGATCTGCTTCTCGATGCGGGCCAGTGCTAAGCGCACCGTATTCAGGTTAGCTGGTCCGGCTGGGCCTCCGCGTCCATCACCACCACCACCGCGGCCTCCGCGTCCGCCGCCAGCAATGGCGTCGAGCTTCGATTCGATCGAGTTGCCGGCAGCAGCTACGGGAGCCTGACCGGCACGCGCTTGAAGCTGGTCGCGTAAGACTGCGATCTCATGCATAGCGGCGGTGGTGTGCATGATGTCGTCGTAGATAGACTTCGCTACGGTGAACTGCTGTTCGAGGTCTGCCATTGGCGTTTTTACGCGCGGGTCCATCACGATCGTCAGAGGCTCAGTGAGTGTCTTGCCACCCGCGATGAGGCGAACGGTATACGCGCCGGGCATAACCCATGGAGCGGTCGAGACCGATGGAGTGTTGTAGGGCACAGCCTGTTCCGCATCCGGTCCGGTCGACATACCGGGGACCTGAGGATACTGCATGTCCCATAGAAAACGGTGGTGTCCGGGAGCGGCTGAGAGAACGCGGGGCGGACGAGCCCAAAGCGTCGGATCCGGATAGCGCGGGTCGAGGGGCGGAACGGGATCGTCGCTGTTAACACGTGCGATCGGCTGTCCCTTACTGTCGTCGACCTCGAGTGTTACCACGCCGGAGATTTTCGGCCCGAGATAATAATCAATGATGGCGCCGTCGGGTGGGTTTTCGCCTGTCGCCATGTCAGGTACCCATGGTGTGGGCGGGTTCATTGCGAAACGGACGCGAATGGCTGTTTGAGGTGTGTAGAGGTGCGCGTTCTCGGTGGCGAGATTGGCCGCGATTTGGCGCAATGGTGTGACATTGTCGAGAATGAGGAAGCCGCGACCGTGAGTTCCGGCGATTAGGTCGTCGTCTTTGATTTGCAGGTCACGGACGGAGCTTGCGGGCATGTTGAGACGGAGCGATTGCCAGTGGTCTCCGTCGTCGAATGAGACATAGACCTGGGTTTCGGTACCTGCGTAGAGGAGTCCCTTGCGTTTTGGATCTTCGCGGATGGTGCTCGTGGCTGCGCCGTCGGCGATGCCATTGTTGATCTGCGTCCAGGTCTTGCCACCATCGTGTGTGCGAAACAGATGCGGGCGCATGTCATCGAGCCGAAGCGTGTTTACAGCGGCATAAGCGGTCTGGGCGTCGAAGTGACCGGCGTCCATGTTGAAGACCTTCCAGAAAGGTTTCAGTTCGGGCGGGGTGACATTGTTCCAATGCGCGCCGGCATCGGATGTGGTCCAGATGAGACCATCGTCGGTGCCTGCCCACAGGCGGTTGCCATCCAGTGCGGACAGGCCAAGCGAATAGATCACACCGCGACGGGTTGGCTTAGCGGCCGGCGTGTCCTTATAGTCTTCAACGACCCGTGGAAGCTCCCATGTCTCACGGCTGAGGTCAGGGCTCACCTCTTTCCAGTGCTTGCCGCCGTCTTCCGTCAGCCACAGCGTGTTGGTGGCGAAGTAAAGCTTATGGGGATCGGCGAGTGAGAATTGCAGCGGCTGCGTGCGCAGTACACGATAACTGCGCAGGGGCTTTGGCTCGACATTCTGGATCTGGCCAGTGCGCCGGTCGTAGCGCGTTACCTTGCCACCGTAGACAATGTTTGGATCGAGTGGGTCGGGGGCGGCATAGCCGTACTCCTCGATGCCGACCGGATGCCAGTCGTGGAAGGTGATGCGACCGTCGTTGCTGCGACTGTCGACGCAGGCAGAGCCGGAGTCCTGCTGACCGCCGCAGACGCGGTACGGGAAGGCGTTGTCTGTAGTGACGTGGTAGACCTGGGCAGTGGCCTGGTTGAACCACTGGGTCCAGGTTTCGCCGCCATTCTGCGAGATGATGACACCCTGGTCGCTGGCGAGCGCGATGATCTTTGTGTTGTTTGGGTTGACGAAGACGTTCTGGTAGTCGTCGCCGCCGGGGGCTCCGCGCAGGCCATACCATGTCTTGCCGGCATCGGTGGACTTCCAGGTGACGACACTGGCTACGTAAACCGTATCGGGATCTTTGGGGTCAACCACTGGAACGGGGACATCGCCTCCACCAATGCGGGCTTCGGGGCGCGAATCATTGACTGGAGCATGGACCCAGTTCACCCCTTCATCGTCCGACCTATAGAGGCCCACTGTTGCATGTGTGGTGGCAACGGCGGCATAGATACGACGCGAGTCACTCGGCGAGATAGTCAGCTGAACTTGCAGAATGTCGTCGGGCAGGCCACCTCCGGTGAGCTTGGTCCAGGTTTCGCCGCCGTCGGTGGAGCGGTAGAGCCCGCCTTCTGCACCGATGAACGATCCGTTCTCCCATGGAGCTTCCTGACGCTGCCACATGCCCGCAAAGACGATGTTTGGATGCTGCGGATCAATCTGCACCTCAGACGCGCCCGTGCGGTTGTTCGTAAACAGCACACGTTTGAAGGTCTTACCTCCGTCGAGCGTTCGGTAGAGTCCGCGTTCTTCGTTGGGACCGTAGGGGTGGCCGGTGACCGCCACGAAGACCCGGTTCGGATCCTTGCGATCGATGGCCACCTGGCCGATCTGCTGGCCGTTACGCAATCCTTCGAGGTGAGCCCAGGTCTTGCCGGCATCAGTGGACTTGTAGACGCCATCTCCGGTGGAGAGATCGGGCCGCTGCAAGCCTTCACCGCTGGCCACGTAGACGATGTTCGGATTACTCTCTGATATTGCGATCGACCCGATGGAGCCGCTCGGTTCGCTGTCCCAGACGCTGTTCCATGTTGCACCGGCGTCAGTTGTCTTCCACACGCCACCATTCACGGCACCTAGATAGAAGGTGGCCGGCTCACTCGGCACCCCAGCCAAAGCGCGTGTCCGACCGGCCCGCATGGGGCCAATCTCACGCCATTTCATGTCCGAATAAAGTTTGGGATCGACCTGAGCCTGTGCAATGGACGTGATTGGCAGAACAGATGCGACGAGAAGGAAGAGACGACGGCGTACGATCATAAATTCTCCTCTGAAAAAGGAACGGCTGCATAGATGGAGCCTGGGCTCCGTGGATGACTACGGATACGATGGTGACGAATTGGGCGATACAAAGTCTCAGCAGCGAAACAATGCGCTTGCCGGTGCAACTAGTCAAATCCGCTGGCGAAGTTCTAGGGTATAAGGGATGCCGTCCAAGCGGCAAAGAAACTTTTGCAGTATTGAGTCCGTATAGTGGTGCATAGCGACATGGCGACTATTTCCCAACAAAGCAGGTCGCGTCTGTGGCACCCGCCGGAGGCGAACCCTCAGACGGCGACGCGGTTGGGCGAACGGGAGCGCGAAGTGTTGGAGGTACTGTGGCGCATGGGGAGCGCGACCGTGCATCAGGTGGGCGATGGTTTGAAGACTGTACTTGCCTATACGACGGTGATGACCACGCTGGACCGCCTGTACAAGAAGGGATTGCTGCAGCGAAGCAAACAAGATCGCGCATTTGTCTACCGTCCTGCGTTCTCGAAGAACGACCTCGAACGAGGACGAGCAAGCGATATGGTTAATCGATTGTTTTCCGGTTCGAGCATGACCCAGGACGCTTTGCTGAGTTTTCTGGTGGACGCTGTGCAGAGCTACGATACCGATTTATTGCACCGGCTGGAGGAGAAAGTGCGTGTGGCAAAAGAGCAGCATGCCACGGATGTTTCCAAAAAAGGAGGCCTGCACTAGATGCTCCTCTCTTATTGGCTTCGGCTTGTCTGCCTTGTGCTCTTCAGCATGGGGGTGATGCAGATCACGCTTCATTTACTGATTCGATTTGTTATGACGCTCGCAGAGAGAAGAGTCGATCGAATGTCTGCGCGGTTTCGGGAACGCATTTACTTTGTTGCACCCCTTGCGTCGCATGTGTTGGCATTATTGTTTTCCCTGCTGGTTGTGGCGCCGCAGTACATTCGAGGGGAAACAAATCCGCTGCGGGAGCGAGTGGGAATCGTTTGCGTAACAGGAGCGTTGCTTGTTACCGCTCGATACCTCTATGGGCTTCTGCGAGCTATTCGGTTTCTGGTACAGATGCGTTGCGCACACAGGCATGATGAGGAACGCGTTGTTCTGGTGGGAGACGTGAAGCCGCATATCTGTGCGAATGGATATCCATTGCTTGCAGTTGTGGGACTATTTTCGCCCAGAATTGTTCTTTCGCAACACTTGCTGGACAACGCCGCATTTTCGCCGCAGCTGCTGGAGATCGCGTTGGCGCACGAGAAGGCGCATGTGCACCATCACGACAATCTGAAACACTTTGTGCTGGCTTCGCTCGCTTTCTCTGATCTGCGGATGGAGGGATCGCTGAAGCGGTGGCGTTATGCAGCCGAGCAGGCAGCGGACGACGACGCAGTTTCGGGTAGCTCTTCGCGGGCGATTCTGCTGGCAGAAACATTGTTAGTCGCGGCACGGACTGTTTCATCTGAGGGAGCGTCTGCGCTCTCGCTCGGTCTTTTGCCGCATGAAGAAGAACTTGATCAGAGGATCGGGCGACTACTGCAGGGTGATTCGGCACTTGCACCCATGCCAACGTCCTGCTGGCTGCACATGTTGTGCGCATCCGCGCTCTTGTTTGCAGGCGCCTGCGCTCTGGTCCATCTCTTTGCCGCATCGCTCTATGAGTGGACCGAGTACGCGCTTCATCTAGGATAAGCTGGCGCGATGACCCTGCTTGATCTTTGCTCGTATCTTGGACTTGGCGCTGTGGGTGCGGTCACAGTGAATCTTCTGTTGGGCATGCTGATGTCACTGCGCTACAGCCCCGTGAGGCATTGGCCGCACCGTCATATTAATGTGTTCACGCTACATCAGTGGACAGCTTATATCGCAGTTTTCTTCACGCTGTCACACCCAGCGGTCCTGTTATTTCTGCATACTCCACATTTCGGATTGATGGATGTGCTGTGGCCCATTCACTCCTATCTGCAGCCGAAGCTGAACCTGGCCGGAGCGGGTGCGCTTTATCTCATCGTGCTGGTATTGGTCTCGTCCCTGCTTAGAAAGCAGATCGGCCGACCTGTGTGGCGCAGCCTGCATTATCTTGTCTTTCCTTGTGCTGTGTTGGTGTTTCTGCACAGCATGCTTACGGATCCCAATCTGAAAGACGGACATCCTGATCTTTTGGACGGAGGGAAAGTCTTTATTGAGATCTCGCTGTTGATCAGCGTGGCCGCCACGGCGATTCGCATCTACCTCCACGGGCGAGGGCTTCGCTACCGACCGAAGGAGCAAAGCGTTTGAACTCTCACTTGCAAGGCGGATCCGACCTTTAGCCCCAATCAATCAGCCATTGAGAAGGGCGCCGCTTCATGTCCGCCACGCTTCGCCCTCAATCGGAGTGACGGGAGATCATTTGGTCACCTTCCTGCCTTGTTCGGGACTAAAGATGCATGACTCCTTAGTCAATTTGGTGGACGGAACCTTGAGCTCCTGCAAGTTGTTTTTGGTCAGTACCGCGTTGAAGTCTTTGATCTGTTGCTGCATCGCGTTCCAGGAGGTCAGAGTGCGGTTGTAGTCAGCACAGTCACTCTCCCAGGTGGCGATCTGGGTGGGAGTGGGCGTCATGTCGAGGCCGACCTGAATCATGCTGACCATGGTGTTGTATGAGTTGTTCAGATCTGCGAAGGATTGCATCGCGTTGGGATCGGGAGGCCGACGATTCGCGCCGCCACCACCGGGCGGTGGTATTACGCCACCGACCTTTGCTAAGTCCGCATCAAGCGTCTTGGCCTGTTTCGCGACATCGTCGGGCAGGTTGCTTTGCAGCAGGGACGCGAGCTGGTTTCTGACGCCGCCGACCTCGTCGTGGCCTGCGAAGCTTTGCTTCATCCCCTCGACCGATAGCAGTGTGAGCATGTTCTGCGTGCGCAGGGCTGTCATCAGTTCAGGGTTCAGGCCGACGCGGGGGTCATTGATGACGGTGACTTTGTTTGTGTAGGCCTGGCCGTCGACGGTCAACTTCAGCGTATAGACGCCGGGGATCACCTGCGGTCCATGCGGACCGGGGGTGGCGGAGCCGGGCGTCATATTCATCTGATTTTCGAGATCGTGCCGAAGAGCGGGCGGGTCGTCATAGTAAAGGTTCCAATTGATGCGGTTGAGACCGACGTGCGTGCTGAGGGCACGCGACTCGGGAGTGGCGAGCCAGTAGTGGGGATACATCGCGTCTTCGATGGGCGGAGGCAACATGCTGGAGATGGTGCGCACGAGATTGTTGTGTTCATCGAAGATCTGCAATTGAATGGGCCCGCTGGGTTCACGGCTGAGATAGTAGTCGACGAGTGCGCCATAGGGAACATTGGTCGCGTGGGGCACTTCGATGGAGAAAGGCTGGTCCCAGTTGCTATTGATGCGGGCGCGGATGGCGTCTGCAGGTTTGAAGAGATAGACGGAGGAAGAACTGATGGCCTGGGCGTTCGTGGCGATCTGGCGCAGCGGAGTGATGTCGTCGAGAACCCAGAAGCCGCGACCGTAGGTGCCGATCACCAGATCGTTCTGATGGTTATCGATGTGGACGTCGAGATCGCGGATGGAGGTGCTGGGCAGGTTTTGTCGCAGCGGCTGCCAGTGATAGCCATTGTCGAAGCTGACATGGACGGTGGTCTCGGTACCGGCGAAGAGCAGGCCGGGTTGCTGAGGATCGGCGCGCAGGCTGTTGACCCAACTTCCGGTGCGCTCGTCTTTGGGCAGGCCATTGACGATGCTGACCCAGGTCTTGCCACCGTCGGTGGTGCGCCAGATGAGCGGCACGTTGCCGTTCTCGTTGGCGGGAAGTGTTGCGCCACGCTCGGCGGCGATGCGGCCGACGACATAGGCGGTGTTGGCGTCACGACCAGCTTCGATGGTGTTGAAGCTAAAGTGAGGCGGCACGTCGGAGATGTTGCTGACGTTGTTCCATGTCTTGCCGTGGTCGAAGGTGTTGTAGATCTGGCCGTTGCTGCTTGCTGTCCACATCACGCCCGGCTTAGCCGTAGAGATTGAGAAGTCGCTGATGGAGGGTGGGGTTGGGGGCGGACCACCGCGCGTGGTCTCTTCTGGTTGCGGGGGTTCGGGCTTCTTCGCACCGCAGGCTATAGGTGGTGATCCCTTGGGTATCGTGAGATCAGGGCTGGCGGCGGTGAACGAGTGAGCGCCGTCGCGTGTGACGAGCAGACACTGATAGGCGACGTAGAGAGCGGAGGGCTCAAAAGCGATGTCGAATTTTTTCTGGAAGTCCCTGCCGGCGATGTACTTTGTGGAGTCGACGCCGAAGTTGGGCGCGACGTTCTGCCACTGCCCGGTCGCCATGTTGACTTTGATCAGACCACTGCCGCCTCCACCCGGGCCGTAGCCGACGCCGTAGATGATGTTTGGATCTTTGGGATCGGGCCTGACGATGCCGAATTCAGAGGAGGGCAGCGGGTTCCAGTCAGTGAAGTTGACCTGACCCCAGTTGCCACGGCTGCTGATCATGACTGCTCCCGTGTCCTGCTGTGCCGCCATGATGCGGTAGGGATATTGGCTGTCCGTGGCAACGTGGTAGACCTGCGAGATGGTCTGGGTGTACCAGAGGCTCCACGTTTTACCATTGTCGAGAGTGGCGCTGGCGCCCTGGTCTGAGCCAACGAGCATGCGATGGCCGTTGGTGGGATCGATCCAGAGCTTATGATAGTCTTCGCCGCCGGGCGCTCCCTTGAAGGGTTCGAACGTCACTCCCCCGTCGATAGACCGGTACATCGCAGTACTCATGGTGTAAAGGATGTCCGGGTTCTGCGAATCCACGAAGACGCCGCTACTGTAGTTTCCCTGGCCGTTGCTGATGCGCGTGTCCTTTCCTGCCATGTGCTGCCATGTGCCGCCGCCGTCGTCCGAGCGGTAAAGGCCCGAGCCATTTTCGATATTGTTGCCAACCATGTACATGCGCTGGCCTTTGGTGTGCATGGCGACCGCAACCGCAATGCGACCCTCAAAAGGCGGAATCTTGATCGGAGTCCACGTCTTGCCTTCGTCGGTGGATTTGAACCCCAGAGCAGGCTTGGTTGGGGGCCGGGGGCCGCGCTCGCCGCCACCACCACCGCCGCGTTCGCCACCGGTGCCTTGCGTAGCGGCCAGCATGACGTTGGGCTCGTCGAACGCGTACTGCAGGTCGCGCGTCCCGTCGTATCCGTCGGGTTTGAGAACGTTGGTCCAGTTTTGACCGCCATCGGTGGAGCGGTAGACGCCACCGCCGTGATGGGTAGTGTCGCCGAGGGCGGAGGCAAGCACCAGATTGGGATCGGCGGGATCGACAAGGATACTGTCGATCTTCACGGTGTCTTCGAGCCCGATATGCTGCCAGCTCTTGCCGGCATCGGTGGACTTCCACATGCCGTTGCCGAGGCTGCCGCCGATGGGGTCGCCGGCACCGGCGTAAACGATGTTGGAATCGGAGGGTGCGACCTGAATGGCGCCGACACTATCGACGCTTGTCTCCTGATCAAAGACGGGGAACCACGTCACGCCAGCGCTGGTGGTCTTCCATATTCCGCCCAGTGGCGAGCCAAAGTAGAAGGTGCCGGAGTCGCCGATGACACCAGTCACGGAGGCAATACGGCCGCCGTGGAAAGGCCCCACATTACGCCACTTGAGTCCCGCATAGAGGTTGGGATTCACCTGCGCCCGGGTGACTAAAGTTGATGCCAATACGCCGGAAAAAACAAAAGCGCACCGTGTTGCCCACGACATTCGCGTCATGCTCTACCCTCACGAAAAACTTGGTCGATTCAAGGTAGCAGACGTTGGTGACGCCTCGCAGGACGCACGGTTTCATTGAAAGTGCTGCCGGAAATTGGTTCCCCATCCCGATGCACCTCGAAATCCCCAAAACCAAAGAAATCCTCGAACAGGTCATCGAACGGGCCCGCAGCACCCACAACTTCCTCCTCTACGCGTACGTCCTGATGCCCGAACACCTTCATCTCCTCCTCAGCGAGTCCAAAAACCACTCACTCTCTTCCACCATCCGAGTTATCAAAGGCGAGTCCTCCAAACGTCTCAAGGGCAAACGCAACCACTTCTGGCAACCCCGCTACTACGACTTCAACGTCTTCACCACCCGCAAATTCAAAGAGAAGATCCAATACATCCACCGCAACCCGGTCATCCTGCTTCTCTCGCCCGAGCCCGAACCCTCCCTCTGAACCCACAGCGGCCAAGAACCCATTCCCAAACGGGAATCCCCAAAAATAAATCCAGAATCCGTGGCGTATTTTTCAACCCCAAGATACGACCATCCATTCACCACGAAATCACCACAATCCACCACAAATTCACCACAAAAAAACCACGTTCTACCACCCGTTTTCCCAAAACCCCCTGCAAAAACGCAAAAACCTCCCACAAGAAAAAACCACCATCTTTACGCGAGTTTTGGCGACCTCGCACTCAAAGATCGGGGTCTTGCTTTGCCATCGAGGATCGCTTCGGTACGAGACAGGCCGCCGTTGAGATCAGCGGAAGCACGCGGATAGATTTCTTTGCATGAACTGAGTCCTCGGGCATAAACTTTGTTCGCGCCAGTATCAGCACAGTTCGCAGCGGGCTCTTCTACTTCGCGTAGCCACACCGGAGGGTTCACATGGACTCTGGGCCCAAGACCAGACGGTTTCGTCGCTTCGCGCTGCTGTGGCTTCTTGCTCTCGCGGCGCCCCGGCCAGTCGTTGCGCAGGTCCAGAGTGATCCCGCTCAGCTGCAGAAGAGTGGGATAGCGCTGATTGATCGCTGGCTGGATCATGTTCGCACTACCGGCGATGCCGTGAGAACGCGCAATGACCTGGCGCAGGCCGAGGCGCAGTTGCAGGCCAGCTATGCGCTCTTCGCGCAGCGCGGCGATTATGGCGGCGCACTGTGGAGTGCGATCAAACTCGGGGACATCCAGCGGTATGGACTCCAATGGGTGCAGGCGGTCACCATCTTTCAAAATGTAGCCAAAGCAGCGGAAGCGGCGAAGCGGCCGGACTACCGGACCAAGGCACTTTCCGAGCTGGCCTTCTCCGAGATGAACATGGGCGCGATGGACGCCGCGGAAGAGCATGCACGCGAGGCTGTGCGGTTGGGGGAGAGTTGCGGCAACAAGGAATTTTACTTCGACGCGTTGGATAATGCCGGAGAAGTGGAAACCAAGCGCGGCAACTTTGTTGCGGCCGCCGATTTTCTTGACCGGGCCCTTGCTATGAAGGGCGAGGTAAGTGACCAATATCGGGTTTACATGGGCTATTCCGATCGCGCCGATGTCTATCTCACGAATGCAGAGGGGTGCGACTTCAAGCGGGGGTACGACGTTTGCCTTCAGCTTACACAACTAGCCGGGGACGACTACACGAAGGCGCGAGCCATAGCTCAGGAGCGGGGTTATTCATTTCTGGCAGAAGAGATCGCCGGCAAACTACTACTGAGTGTGGATGGTCGTAAGGCGTTGATCAGGAATTCCCAGAAATGGGACCAGGACCTCGCTGCAAATCCGACGTTCAACCCCAAACAGCCGAAGGATGTTCTGGTGCACGAGAACTTTGTGTCGCCAGGTGCGCCTCCGCAAAATCTGGCTCTTAGCGAGGGCATGGTTAATGAGGTCAAGGACTGGCAGGCGCGCATGCGGCAGCAGGGATTGAATGTGCCAGATAACGCTGCGGTCGATTTGCCCGCGGTCGATTTGTCCAATGAGGGCGCGCTGGCCCAGATGAAAGGCGACCTAAACACGTCCCTCGAAAAGGACCTGCAAGCTGTGGAATTGCTCGAAAAGGACCGACGCAAGCTTGGCGACGAGGAAGCGCGCAGAGCGTTCATGCAAGACAAGATGGAGTTTTACTACAATCCCGCGCTGATCCTTCTGCAACAGAAGCGTTATGGCGAAGCCTTCGCACTCTTTGAGCAATCTCGTTCGCGCGCCATGGCTGACTTGCTTGCCAGCCGGCCGCTGAGTTTGGGTACGCCGCAAGAGCGAGCACTCTTTTCGGATCTGCAGTCGCAGAGGGCGGCCATTGCGGCGCTGCAGGAGAAGCTCTTCAATCTGACCGGAGGCGCGGACCGTGATCAGAATGAGCAACAGATTGTCGATCTTCAGACGCAAATAACAGGCTTGCAGCAGAAGTATGCAGCGGTCGAGGCAAGGATTAGCAAAGAAGTTCCGAAGCTGAATACGCTGACTTCGTCGAAGCCCGTGACGCTGGAGAATGTGCAGCGAGCGGTGGGCGAAGGCAACTATGACGTTCTTTACTTCGTTGTAATGTACTCGGGTCTTATTGCCTGGCACATCGGTGGTACGGACGTCGAGGTGAGGCAGGTGCTTCTGCCGCATAGGGTGCTGGCTATCAAGGCGGCAAAGTTACATGACAGCCTTGTGGCTCCGAGGGATACTCGGGGCGCCGTGTTTGACCAAGAGATTTCCCGGCAGTTGTACCTGTTTCTTTTTCAACCTATGGCGGGATTTATCAAGAGCAATCACCTGATCGTTATTCCACAGGAGGAGCTGACGGCGATCCCGTTTCAGACGCTCCAGAATCCGGCAGACGGACGGTATCTTGGAGAACGATTCGAGATATCCTATGCGCCGAGCGCGACCGTGCTGGCAACGCTTGGGAAGAAACCGAACCTGAAGAGTGGGCACCTGTTGGCGGTTGCGGATCCCGAGATTCACGACGCAAAGGAGGAAGTGAAGTCGATCGGCGCACTATATCCGGGGCGCAGCAAGGTCGTCGCTGATGCCGCGGCGAGCAAGGCAGATGTGGGAGCGTGGGTAGGGAACTATAATCTCGTTCATCTTTCAGTACATGGGCAGTTCAACCCGAGCGATCCGCTGCTGTCTTATTTGCAGCTCAAGCCGGAGGGTTCTGACGATGGGCGTCTTACGGCCGCGGAGATGTTCGGGCTCACGCTTCAGAAGAACAGCTTGGTGGTGCTGAGCGCCTGCGAGACAGGCCGCTTACAGGCGACACAGTCAGGCGAACTGGTAGGGATGGTGCGATCATTATTATATGCGGGAGCCGATGAGCTGATCCTCTCAGACTGGGAAGTGAGCGCCGCCTCCACGAAGCTGTGGATGAAGACCTTCTACACTGAAGCACAAACAAAAGAACCGGCGGAGGCCGCTAGGTTGGCGTTGCTGGCAGTGAAGGCACAACCCGAGTTCAGCCACCCTTTCTTCTGGGCGCCGTTCGTGATGACTGGAAAATAATGGGCGACTTCTTGAATAGCTTCACGGAAAAGTTAGGTAATATCGCGGGCAAATGGCCATCCTACGCCGCGTTCGGTTCATTTCTGCTTTACCTGGTTGGATACCTCACGCTGCGCTTCCAATTGAGTACTTATGGTCTGGCTACGGACCTTGATTTGTTCGACGAGAAGTATCTTTTCGCCGGTTGCCGGTTCGTGGTTAACCTGGTTTCTGCTATACCGAGCATTTTGATCATTGTTCTTGTGCTGTCCGCAGTTGGGTACATACCTTACCGGTTGACGCCGGCCTCTGTTAGAGAACGCCTTCGACGATGGCTGGCCGGGTTGTGGGCCAATCCTACGTACCTGGCGTTTGTAGGAATAGTTTTCGCCGTTGTGTTCATCCAGTTAGTCATGCGCAAGTGCTTTGGATTTGGAAACCTTCTTTTGCGAAGGGGACTGCCGGATGATTGGATTACTTCTGTTCTGCTTGCTAGCGACGGCAGGCTGACGCTCTATTTCAGTGGGCTGGTCGCGGGTACGCTTCTAACCGCTATTATCGCGTGGCGGGCGATTGAACTGCGTAGCTCTGCGGGGCCGTTCACGAGGCTTGTGGTGGCTACGCTGGTGTTTCTGGTCGCAGTCGAGTTTCTGCTGCTACCAGTCAACTATGGTGTACTGATTTCCACCCAGCAGCTGCCTCAGGTCGCCGATTTGCCAACTAATGAAAAATTGTTGGATGGCCAGCGCGCCTGGATGGTCTGGAACAGCAAAGAGACTCTGACTTACTTCCTGTATGGACCGTCAGATCGCAGGATGCTGCTTACGGTTCCGAGAAAGGACACGCCGGTAAGGCTCGTGGCTTATGACGACATCTATTGTGTATTATTCAGCGCGGAGCATTCCAACGCACGCCCGTGCCCGCGGTGATCTGGACTTGAACGATCGGGGCCTGCGGCTGCTTGCTGTGGCCGTGTGCTTTGTATTATTCCTGAATGGTACTGCGGCAAGCCAGACCCAGACACCGAAGCCGGCTACTGCTTCCGCGAAGCAGAAGGCTTCGCCGGGTTTTATCGACCGCGTGCTGAAATATCTGGGCATTTCTGATAGTCCCGGCACCTTGAAGGGCCCCGGTGACGAGGTAGTGAAGGGCGATTTGTGGGTTGCCGACCTGATTTCGGGTTCGACCCATCTGCTCGCCAGAGGGAGCTACCGGTCGCCGGTCTTCGTACTGGGAAGCAGCGACGTACTGGCGCTCAACGGCAGCGATCTGATGCTGTTCTCCGCAGCATCGGGAGACGGCAAGAAGCTTTCCTCAATCATGGGGCCTACGAAGCTGGTTGGATCCGGCATGGATGATCCGGACAACGTGCTTTTGCTCCGATCAGGTGGGGCCGGAAGCCATCCGCAGGTGGCGATATTGTCTATCAGCACCGGCAAGGTCACGCCGATCGAATATGATGCGGCAGCAAGTGCCGACTTGCAGATGGTCGAGAATCTTGAAGGCTGGACGCGAATTTACGGCGACAAACAGGTTTCCGTTCGACGACAGACAAAACAGGCTCTATCGGGCCCAGTGGAGTGGAGCGATGTCTTTCTGAAAGCGGATGGACAAGAGCCCGTCAATGTCAGCCGGTGCAATGGGGCTAATTGCGGGCAGCCTTCGTTATCTGCAGACGGGCGTTTCGTGGTCTTCGTGAAATCTGGAGCGGCTTAGAGTCTGTGGACCTGTGGCAACAGAATGAGTCACGCAGCATGCATCTCAACCGCTAAGCCATTGATTCTAAATGGTGGCCAGGGACGGGATAGCCGACGCCGGCCTTTTCAAGGGGTACTTGTCTTATGTCTGGCGACTGTTGTGATCGTTACAATCTGCGTCGCGGAATTCGATCACCCACGTTCGCTTTTGAAGCGCCTCACTTAAGTTTTATAGTCGCGCCAAACATGATTCCCGGCATCGCGATGTCCATGAGAGTGCTACCACTGCGATAGTTCACATCGAGATAGCGGTATCCAACCTGCAGAAGCCATTTCGGGTTAAGCCTGTAGCCAAGAAGGCCAACCACCTGGTACTCCAGTTGAGATCCGGCACCCCAACCGCCCACGTCACCAAAAACATTTAGGGCAACCTTGGGTGAGAGGGCTGTCTGGACCCGTGCACCCACCAACGGAGCGACCCAGTTTTGCGAGATGGAGAAGTTGTCAATTGTCTGCGGACTGAAGTCTGCAGATTGCGCGAGGTGCCAGTATCGGAACCCCGTCACAGCATCAATCTTGTACTTTTCATGATTAATCAAGCGATAGCCGATCTCTGGTGTCAATATCAATTCAGCCATCTTTATGTCGGCAGATTGAGCACCCACATTTGGAAACGGAAGCGCCTTATCTTCCCCCAAGCGCACCCACATGAAGTCCACCGGAGCCACCAGATGATTTCGGCGAAATTCGGTTATTCCGGCTAGCCCGAAACGGAAGTGGGAGAGTATATCGGTCGCGCCTACGTGCACGCTGACATTATGACCCAGAGCGCCGATCGTCCCATGCATCCCTGGAAACCAAAGATATGGGACTGCGGCGACGTGCCAGTGGCCGTCTTCGTTCGTAGCAGTCGAAGGTGCTGGACTCGTCGTCTGGGCTTGAGGATCGATCGACAGAGTTTTATCCGCACGTCCCTCATCCAGCACAGGGCCGAAAGTCGACCCAGTCATCACGGGTGGGCTTGTTTCGGCCGCAAGTAATGTCGCTTGAGCGTTGCATCTACCTGCGAACAATAAGCAAGAAAGAATTGCTGCGAAGGCCGCTACAAATTGCTGACCTAACGCCATCGAAGCTCCCTTCATGGACGTGAAAGCCTCTCGGAGACGACTTAGGATTATTGGGTGCCAAACTGTCAACCTAACCGGAGACCGCTGCCCCAACTAACGCTGAGAGGAATATTCAACCAGTGACGCGAATACCGCACCTAGGAAAATCCCCAGTCTATCCATCCGAATTATTCGGCAGGTGCAGATGCAACCAAGCCGCTTTTGATCGCAAAACGCAACAGATAGGGGGTGTTCATCAGGCTGAAGGGCTTCATGAGGCGGTATTTGTGGTACTCACCGGTCTTCTCGCTGATTCGAAGTAAGTCAGCTATTTCTCTCATTCGGTGGCCTTCAGCGATCAATTTAAAAACTTGTGTCGCGGAGTAGGCTTGCCACAGTGTCTATTGTGCGGGATAGCGTCTCCAGTACCGGACTTCGAATGCTCCGTGGACACACATCTTTGGAGGTGCTCAAGCGGCCGTCAACGGCTGTGGGACGAATAGGGCACCCTCTAACAGAACATATAATAGCCGGCGTTGTATGCTGTCCTTACTATTAACTCTCTGAGTCTGAGGACCAATCCATGTGAACCGCACGATGGAGGTGCCCTGAATCATGATGAAACGCGCTATCGTCATTCCAATCGTGGTGCTTGGCATCGCGGTGATTCTATTTCTCTTCATCCGAAGCCGCTGGACGACCGCCGAGGCCGAGGCCGGAGTCCAAAGGACAGACGACGCCTACGTGAGAGCGGATCAAACACCTCTGAGCACTCGAATCAGTGGCACGGTGCGGCGTGTGACTGTGAATGACTATCAACCCGTTAAGGCAGGGCAACTGCTCGTCGAACTTGATGACGCCGACTACCAGGCGATCGTGAAGGAGGCAGAAGCCGCCCTGGAAGGCGCAAAAGCTGAATATTCGGGGAATCAAGATGCGAAGCAGGCTGCGGATGCAAGCGTATCAGCGGCCGAGGCGGGTATCGAACAAGCCCGGGCTGCTGTGGCCGCAGCGAATGCCGGCATTGCAGCAGCACAAGCGACTGTTGATCAGGCAGAATCTGAGTTCGCCCGCCAACAGGCTCTGCTCAGCAACAAAGCGGCGACCAAGCAGCAGTACGAGCAGGCGCAGGCGGCGCGGTTGAACTCCGTGGCAGGTCTCCAGGGACGTCAGGCAGATCTGGCGAAGGCCCAGGCTGCGGCAGCAAGCGCTCAGGCGGCTCTCGCCGGGGCGAAGCAACAGCGATCCGCGTTGAACGCGAAAGACGCTGGGCTGCTCGCTCAAATAGAGGCCAGGAAGGCTGCCATTACCGTCGCGCAGGTCAATCTCAGTTATACGAAGATCTTCGCCCCGTCCGATGGCTCCGTTGGGGAGTTTCATGTACACCCGGGCCAGTTGGTTGGAGCAGGTGTCCAGGTCGTCGATCTGGTGCAAAGTGGCGTCTGGATCCAGGCAAATTATAGAGAGACCCAACTCGGCTATGTGCGTCAGGGCGATCGCGCCGACGTTCGGATTGATGCTCTACCCTCTGCATCTTTCCGAGGCCATGTCCTGGAGATTGCACCGGCCAGCGGATCGCAGTTTGCGCTGCTCCCACCCGACAATGCCACGGGAAATTACACCAAGGTTGTTCAGCGAATCCCCGTCAAGATCGCGCTGGACCAGGCTCCCGATGTTGCGCAGTTACGACCAGGATTCTCCGCAGAGGTTGCAATTCATCCATCCGGCGGCGCCACCGGGAGGTAACTCTTTCCATGCCAGAGGTGCTACAAGAGAAAGCGCAAACGTATAGTCCCATATTTGGGGTCGCCGGAGTACTGCTCGGCGCTGCACTGGCTACATTCCTGGGTCGGTTGCTCAGCGTCGGTATAGCTGACCTGCGAGGCGCCTTGCATCTTGATTTCGACGCGGCCGCGTGGATAGGAACCTCCTACAACATGGGCCTGATGTTCATCGGACCCTTTTCGGTTTATCTGGGCGGGCTGCTTGGTCCGCGTCGAGTGTTGTTAGCCTGCGCCGGAATCTTCACGATTCTTTGTCTCCTTATGCCATTCGTGGCTCATTTCTCGTTGCTCATCACCCTGCTGGTGCTCGCCGGGTTGACGGCGGGAACGTTTTATCCCTTGAGCTTGTCGTTCATCCTCCGCAATATCCCGCAACGCTATGCGCTTTACGGTATCGCCGCTTATGCCGTCGACATTGTTGTTTCAACTCATATCGCCCATTCTTATGAAGGCTGGCTCATGACCGCGCTGTCTTGGCGCTGGATTTTCTGGACAGATGCTCTACTGACACCGCTGATGATGCTCTTCGTACACCGTGGGATCGCCCCTCAACCGCTACCTCAACCGAAACCCGGACAACCGAAGCCATCCTGGCACGGCTTCCTGTACTTTAGCGCTGGAGCAGCGCTGTTATATGGCGCTCTCGATCAGGGGCAACGGCTGGACTGGTGGCACTCCGGAACTTTCGTCGCCCTGGTTATTGCCGGAGCATTTCTCCTGGTTTGTGCTGCGGTCAGGCATTTCACGAGACCAAACCCGCTGATCAATTTTCCATTTCTGCGTCGCCGCAATCCATTGCTGTTGGCGATTGTCCTCATCTTCTTTCGGTTCATGCTTCTCTCCGCTGTCATCGTTGTTCCCAGCTACCTGGCAAGTGTTCAGAGCTACAACAACCAAGAGGTTGGCCCCGTGTTGTTGTGGCTTGCCATTCCTCAGGTCCTTGCCGGCCTCTTCGCTGTCTTTCTTTTGGGCCGGATCGACAATCGCATCATCCTCGCCTCGGGTTTCGGGCTAATGGGGCTGGGATGCCTGATGAACGCCGGCCTCTCGTCCGACTGGTCCGGAACGAACTTTATGGCCAGCCAACTGGTCCTCGCATTAGGAGAGGGTCTCGCGTTTAACGGCCTGGTTGGTTCGATCATCCTCGACGTACTGAATTCGGGTGCGATGAGCCGGGGCATCGACCTTCTAACCTTTGCAGGCTTCTTCCAGACGGTTCGTCTCTTCGGCGGTGAAGTGGGGTCCACATTCATGCAGCATTTTCTTCAGACCCGCGAGGAGTTCCACTCCAATGTGTTGGGTCTGCATGTTCAACCGGGTTCGTTAGCTACCAACGAAAGAATCGCCGCTCTTACGGCTGGCATGCAAGCCCAGGCAACCAGTCCTGATGTCGCGATGGGACGCGCAGCGACCTTGCTCGCTTTGACCGTCCGCAAGCAGGCATTCACTCTGGCGATTACGGATTGTTTTCTACTCCTCGGCTGCGCATCTATTGTCTGCCTGATCGTTATCGCATTCATGGGAGCAGCGAACCTTCAATACAAACATTTGCTCGCCTCTATCAAAGCCCAGGGGGCATGATTCAAATGGAGAAGAGATCCCAAACCTTGACCAGCCGTTTGCATCGCACCGCACTCATCGCAGCGATGATAGTTTGCTGCTCCATGCTTCCTTGCGCGACTGCGCAAAACGATGGAAGGCCCACGGTGTCCCTTACGCTTCCGAAAGCGGTCAACATGGCGATGCAAAACAATCGTCGCCTCAAATTGGCTCATCTTTCCGTCGCCGAGAGCGAGACGAAACGAACCATCGCTCAATCGAACTACTATCCGCACATCAGCAATCTGT
>JBEKGF010000060.1:0-25472 GCA_050012935.1 Edaphobacter sp.
CAGCGCGCACGGGAAGGACCGTAGCGGCAGGAGAAACAAGAACAGACGTTTTCGCATTCTCATTTTCCATCGTCGGTTTTGTTATCGTCGCAACGTCCAACGCGACCACGGAGCTCAGCGCAACCTCCATCGTCCCGACTTTGCCTGATCCCTGGTCATACACGCCGGTGCGCAGCCAGTACTGGCCTTTGGGCACAGCGATCTCGGCGTGCAGTTGAACGCCGGACTGCTGGAAGATTGTGTAGACGCCGGGCTTGATGCTCAACGCCACCACGTGATCTTTGCGGCTGGCGATGCGCCGTTCGCCGGGAAGGAAGCTCCGGGCGAGGTTCCGGTGGTCAGGTTGGCCAAGTTTGCGACAGTGGCGACTGCGTTCGAGAGTCCCTGCGCGTTAGTGGAAGTGGTTCCGATGTTGCCGCCCATGGTGAGAAATTGGGCTAGTCCCCAGGAGGTAGCGGCTGTGGTGACTTCGTTGACGGTGAAAGATGACGCCGCAATCTGATTGCATGGCCCGACGACGGTTGCCAGGGTAATGGCTTGATTTTCGGCGGCGCTTCCAACCTGGCCGCCTCGAACGATGAGGTAGAGCTGCGACGCGGGAGCGGGACAGGCGTATCCAGCCGGAATTTCGAATGCCCCGGTGGAATCCGTAGTGATGGCAGATGTTAACAGCGGCGTTCCCGCCGAGCCGTTTCCACTTGTGCCTGCAGCGTAGAGCTGAACCGAAGCCCCGGCGACGGGTTCCGTGCCAGCCATCGCTTTTCCAGCGAAGATGGACGGAGTGATGGTGAGGGCGCCGGCGCCGAAGGTAAAGGTGTAGTTGGCGGCGGCGAGAGTTCCGACTGCTGCGGTGATCGGGTAGGAGCCGGCCGGAGAGGAGGTGGTTGCGGTCGTGGTCAGAGCGGGAGTACCGGTGACGACACCGGACGTATCTCCATTGACGAAGCCTGTGATCGTCGCGGTGAGAGTTGGCAGTGCAGATCCTGCGACGATGCTCTGGTTGTTGGGCGTCACGGTAAGGGAGGCCGAGGTGACGGTGAGAGTTCCGTTGACGTAGACGACGCTGTAGTTGGCAAGATTCGTGCCAGTGGCGACAGGAACTATCGAGTAGGTGCCGGTGGGCGAAGCGGACGTCGCAGTAGTGGACGCGGTAAAGGTGAAGGTGTCACCGTTCTGCGCTCCAGTGGCCGTAGCGGTGAAGGTTGGGTTGGCGGTTCCGTAGACTCGGCTTGTGTTGGCAGCGGTGACGGTTAGTGTCGGGTGAGTGGCGGGAGTGTCGGAGCCGCTACATCCAACCAAGGAAAACACAACGACAGCCAATACCAACGCGAGGGGGAGGGGAAGAGATGATCTCACGGGATTAACGATAGCAGGCGTAGCTACTGGTGGCGGTACGGTTGCGTGAGAGCGGCGAGATCGACCGAGGCCAGGAAGGAGCGGATAGCCGCGATCATCTGTTCACGGGCCACTGCAGGGGGAAGCGTGGTGTCGAGGGTCTCCGCTTTGATCAGAATCGGGATAGGGCGCTGGGGATCCTGCGAGATGAGAGCGTGGGCGGTGGGCTTGCTGTAGACGAGGCCAAAGCTGGAGCGGTCGCTCGAAAATTCGCCGCAGGTTGCGCCGTTGCATATGGTGGTGGCTTCGAGATACTGGGTTGCACCATCTGCGAAGAATGCCCCGGAGAAGTTGATGGGGACGTTGCCTGCGGTGGCGACCGTGATCTGGTCGCGCCAGAGCGGATCTTCGCCGCGTGCGGAGTGGCAGATCAAAGTGTCGTGGGAGCCGAGGACCGGAGAGATACCGAAGGAGATGTTGGTGCCTCCATCATCCGGCACATACTGCGCCCAGTGAAAGATGAGCGGGCCGGTGATGAAGTTTTCATTCCAGGAGCGCGCGAGGGTGTAGGCGCCAATGCGCTTTGGAAATTGTCCGAGAGTGTTTTGGTCGGCCTTAGTCTGTGCGGCGAAGCTTTGGTTGAACGCGTAGGCGCGTGCCACTCCGTAGCCGCCGAAGAGCACGAGAGCGATCATCGCAGCAAAGCGCAGGTTGAAGGAGGAACCTGTTACAGGGACAAACAGCTTCGAATTCAAGGCCGGCGACTTGATCTGGCCGGGGGATTCTCTGAGGCGGCGCACGACCTCAAAGAGAAGGAAGGTGCCGACAAGGAAGAGGCAGCCTCCGATGATGTAGTCGCCCATCTTCGCGCGGCTCTGCAGCCAGGGAAAGTGGAGCGCGACCAGATAGTAGAGGACGAGGAGACAGAGGCGGGCGAAGTTGAAGAGATAGCCGAGCAGAACAGCGCCAGCGACTACAGCGGCGTGCGCGTGCCAGCGGAAGCGATAGACGTATCCGGTGATGAGGGCGATGAAGCCCATGGTGACGGCCCCGCGAATGCCGTTGCAGCCGGGAGCGATGAACATGCCAAAGCTCGGCGTGAACATGAGGCGCAACTGATCAGGACTAAGAGGCTGGCCGAGCGCGATAGCAAAGGATCGGGCGACGTGAGCAGAGGCTCGCTGCAGGGGCAGGTCGACGAATACATTGAAGATGTGGGGGATGGGGTTGACGAACCACAGAAGAACCAGGGGAAACAGAGAGGCGCGGAAGAGTCGAGTGCCGCCGAAGAGGAGAACCACGCCGGCGCCGTAGGCAAATACCACCAGCGAGTGCGGAGGAATATAGATGGACCACTGGGGCGAGAGGACAAAGACAATGATGGATTGGTCGCGGATGTGAACGATGGCGGCGGTCGCGACAAGGATGACGAGACCCCACCAGTTGCCCTCCATCTCCCACCCGATCGATCTCCATGCCCTGAGGACGAGCACAAAGCTGACCAGAGGGATGAACATGCCGATGGACTTCAGCGCATCGGTGGTCCAGAGAAACCAGAGCGCGTTAATTGTTGATCCGATGGTGGAAAGACCGAGGACGGCGAGGAGGGCCGCGAGGGCTGCATAACGGGGCACGCTGATTCCAGCCGCTCGATCAGAGAGGAGCGGGCTGTCATCAGCGGCAACCGGAAAAGTCGACATACAGATTCACTTCACGAGATGCACCTGGAGGTTTCCCAAGTGGTGATTCCCAGGTGGTCTCCCAGGCTTGCCTATTTTATTTATTTGGAGGAATCTTTACGAATCTTGACGCGTGCCCGCAGCGATGCTAGAAGTGCACCGGCCGAGCCCACCACGGCAAGAATCGCTGTTGGGTTTTCTGGGGAGTTGTCGCATCCGCCGGGACCGTCATCCTGCGCGTACACGGGGAGGGCGACGAAGAGGAGGGCGATGGCGGCAAGTGTTAGGGAGGTTTTCTTCATTTGTGTCCTCAATTGGGAAGGTACCGTCACGAAAGTTGAAAGTCAACGCGGAATGACTATTGTTACATAACACTTTCTGTGTATCAGTTAACTTTTAATATCTTGTCTACAAAGAGCGTGAGAGTGTCTTTCTAAATACCACGCAGAGTGCTTCGCTTCACTAAGAAAATGCGGAAACTCAACGAAAAAACGCGGAAACGGTTTGCGCGAACAGGTCAAGGTCTCCCCTGTTCGTCGAGCCATTTGCGAAGATCTACTTCCTGCGCGGAGCGGAGTTGAATGCAGCCGTTGATGCTGTCAACCGCTTTAGCAAGTGTGCGTTCGCTGGCTTCGACCTTGTGGGTGGCGAAGAAATCGGTCACCTCCTCGCGTCGCTGGACGGTGCAGAAGCTGCCGGTCGCGGCGACGAGTTGAACGCCTGAGGAAACTGTTAACTGCGCATGCACCTTATCCCAGTTTTTCCGGATGTATTGCCATGCCTGATCGCGGGTTTGGCTGTGACGCAAAAGGACATCGAGAACAGCGCCGCTATCCTGGTTGCGAACCTCGCCGGAGACGGTGTAGTCGAGGGTGCGCTGGACGAGGGCTGGATTGTTGAAGCGGGCGAGGGTGCGGAGCGCGTCGGATTTTTCGCCTGGGTCGAGAGAGTTCCTGCTGACGAGAAGCAGCTTGTCATATAAGGCTGCGTCGCCGTTGGTGGCGCTGACCAGAACGGCTGCGTCGGAGAGAGTGGCGTCGAGCGATTTATCCTTTTTGTTTTCTGCGGCGAAGACCCTGGCGGACAACTGCCGCGCCTGGTTGAGCACGGCGGGGTCGTGCGCCTCGCCGAGCATCTCGAAGAGAGTGCCGCGAAGCTGCTGGCGGTCGAAGCTTTCGCCCTTCGCGGGGTTGCCGAGCGCGGTGTAGACAGGCCCGAGCTGGTTGCGGACCACGGCGTCGAGTTTCGCGCGGTCGTCGCCAGTGGCGATGTCCTCTTCGATCTTCTGCATCTGCTGATGCGCGGTGTCGAGGACGGCGGCGTTGGGGTCCCGCCTGAGGGCTAGGACCAGGTCGAGATAGTCGCCGACTTTGCCTTGTCCGGAGTGCACGAGAGCCCAGCGATCGCTGAGGAGACTGATCTTCTCGGATGGAGTGAGGGTGCTCTCAGCCTTGTCGACGATCGCCTTGTACTGCGTGGGCGTGTAGAGAGTGCGGTAATAGCCCTTGCCGTCGGCGTTGGCATAAAAGACCGGCATCCCGGCATCCGTCGGAATGGGCAACGACGAGTGGAGATCCGGTGTTATCACCTGGCAGATCGGCTGCTTGTTCGTTTTGACGCAGACAGGGATGGTCCACTGCTGTGCCTGGTTGGCCTGCGGGCGCCGAGTCTCCTCCGCCGACAAAAAGAAACGACTTTGATCTACGGGGAATCCGCCGGCCTGGCGGTCGCCGAAGGTGAGCAGAGGGACGCCTGGCTGGGTGACGAAGCTCGACATGATTTTGTCTACGGGGAGATGGGAGTTGGCGGTCTGGGCGTTCCAGAAGTCTTCGGCTGTGGCGTTGGCGTAGAGATGCGCCTGGAGATAGTTGTGTACGCCCTGGCGGAAGACTTCTTTGCCGAGATAATTTTCGACCATGCCGATGACTGCGCCGGCTTTGCCGTGGGCGATGCCGTCGAACATCTCGTCGATCTCGTCGGGCGTGTTGGCGGTGGCGCGGATGGTACGGGTGGTCTTCTGCGCGTCGAGGTTGAGGGTTTCGTCGAGAGACTGGGCGTCGTCCTGGTTGAAGTTCCACTCGGGATGCCAGATGGCGACGGGCTTGGTCTCCATCCAGGTGGCGAATCCCTCGTTGAGCCAGAGGTTGTCCCACCACTGCATGGTGACCATGTCGCCGAACCACTGGTGGGCCATCTCGTGCGCGACTACCTGGGCGACGCGCTTTTTCGAAGGGATGTCGCCGGTCTTGAGGTCGGTGAGGAGATCGGTCTCGCGATAGGTGATGCAGCCGAAGTTTTCCATTGCGCCGGCTTCAAAGTCAGGGAGGGCGACCATGTCGAGCTTCGGCATGGGGTATTTGATACCGAAGTAGGTGTCGTAGTAGTGGAGGATGTATTTGGCGGATTCGAGCGCGAATTTTGTCAGCTCGACTTTGTCGGGCGTGGCGCAGGCGCGGATGGGGACTCCTTCGGATTTGCCATCGGTACACTTGAAGTCGCCGACGAGGAAGGCAACGAGGTAGGTGGACATCTTCGGCGTTGTGGCGAAGCGCAGGGTGTGCTTGCCCGCGATGGGGCCGGGCTTGTCGGAGATCTGGTTGGTGTTGGAGATGACGGTGTCGGCGGCATCGACGGTGAGGGCGATGTCGAAGGTGGCTTTGAGGGCCGGCTCGTCGAAGGAGGGGAAGGCGCGGCGGGCGTCAGTGGCTTCAAACTGCGTGACGGCATAGTTGCGGAGTTTGGTTTTGGAGAGGTAGAAGCCGCGGAGTTTGTTGTTGAGGATGCCGGTGTAGTGAATCGCGAGGGTGACTTTGCCGGCGGGAAGTTCGTTGGCGAAGGTGAAGGTGGCTTGCTGTTTGGCTTCGTCGAGGGTGACTTGCGCGGTCTGCGGATGCTTGTCGGCTTCAAGCGCCGTCAGGGGTACGGGCTGGGAGCCAAGCTTGCCGTAGGAGTAGGCAGTGACCGGGAGAGCGTAGGCTTTGACTTCGCCAAAGGTGATTTCGGCTGCGTTGAGCGTGATGGTCTTGCTGGGCGCGTCGAGGGAGACGTCGATGGTCTCTTCGCCGCGGAAGGTGGCGGCGAGCAGATCGGGGGTGAGGGCGAGGGAATAGTGCTCGGGATGGACGTTGGTGGGGAGGCGTTGCGCGTTCGCTGCGGAAGTGGCTGCGAAATTTGTGGCGAGAAGGATGGCAGAGAGAGCTGGAAGGGTGGTGCGAAACGACATGAATGGGCCTCTGCCTCCATATTAATGATTTTTTTGGCGAGCGTGAGGCGGGAAGACGATGGGCGATGCTATTTGATTCGGCTGACGCAGAGGCGGGCGGGACGGTGCTCCTGAATCGAGATGGCGCCGGGGGAGAGCTCCGCGGCTGTGGCTAGTTGCCGCCAATCCTGCGCGAGGAAGCTGCGGCGGATGGAGACGGGGCCGTCGTATTTGACGAAGGGATGCCAGTTGGTGAAACGCGTGAGCAGGCGAAAGAGATGGTAAGGGACGGGCTGGCGATGGAGATCGTTGATGAACCATCCCAGGCGCGTGCGTTGCTCCATCCAGCGGAGGAAGTGGACGATTTGTGTGTCGGTGAGGTGATGGGTGAGGAGAGAGTTGATGACTACGTCTACTTCGCCCGTCGCTGCGTCGGAGAGTGCGTCGCCAACTATCCACACGATGCGCTGCGTGGATGGAGTTGCTTCTTTTGCGGCACGGATTGCATCGGGGTTCAGGTCGATTCCGGTGAGGGTGACGGGGATTCCGCGGCTCGTTGCCCAGGAGTCGATCTTACGCAGGGTGTCGCCGTAGCCGCAGCCTACGTCAACCACGCGGAGAGGGGCTGACGGCGGATGAGTAGCGATGAGTTTTTCCATCCAGGCGATGGTCGGGCGGTAGGCGAAGGTGAGGCGGTTTACGCGGGCGATGTCGTGGAGGCAGTCGCGCAGTTCCTCGTAGGTGCAAGGGCGGTCCATCATCTCGACCAGGTCGGCACGCTGCGAAAAATCCAGACTGGCTGATGGCACATGGCTCCTGAGGCGAACTGAACCCTGACGGGACGGGAATGTTGTGAGTTAGTGCTGCATGGAGTCGGCGCGCTCGGAGTGGCCGGTGTTCTCCGCGGCTTTGGCCTCGGCGTAGGCAGCGGCCCCGAGGAGCGCGCAGGTGTCGTCGAGGATGACGCGGACAGGAATCGACTGCAGGAGCGGGGACATGCGTCCCTTGTCGAGGAATGCCTGAAGGAAGGTTCCGTTGCGGAGCGTCTGCAGAATCTTCGGAGCGATTCCGCCGCCGAGGTAGATACCACCGGTTGCCAGTACCCTTAACGCGATGTTGCCGGCTTCGGCTCCGTAGGCTCCAGTAAAAATTTTCATCGTCTCGAAACAGATTGAGCTTGAGCCATCTTCGGCGCACTGAGCGATGACTGCGTTGGGATCTTCGGTGAGCATGCGGTCGTGCAGCCAGCCGGGCTCGTTGATTTTTTCGACGTCGCGCAGGAAGGCGTAGACGTTTTTGATGCCGAGGCCGGAGACGACGCGCTCCCAGCTTACGCGGCCTTTGAGAGTGCTGCGCAGATATTCGAGTAATGCGATCTCGCGATTACTGCGGGCGGCAAAGTCGCTGTGGCCGCCCTCGGAGGGGATGGGCCTGTGCTTCTTGCCATTCCAGATGAGCAGCGCTTCGCCGAGGCCGGTGCCGGCGGCGATCAGGCCCGCGTGGCCGGTTGCCTCAGGATCACCATCATGCAGGGAGTAGATGCTCTCCGGCGCGAGTTCGGGGATGCCGTATCCGTTCGCTTCGAGGTCGTTAATCAGAGAGATGTTCGGGATTGTGAGGGATTTTTCGAGATCGCGCGTGTCGAGCGTCCACGGGAGGTTGGTCAGCTTCAGGCGGCCATCGCGAACCGGGCCGGGACAGCCGAAGCATGCTCCGACGATCTCTTCCTTCTTCTCGGTACCGGCAGAGAGGAACGCGTCGACTACAGCGTCGAGACTTCCAAAGTTGTGGGCGGGAAACTTCTGATCGCGGATGGCCTGCAGGCGGCCGTTTGCAAAGCTGTACAGTGCAAGATGGACCTTGGTTCCACCAACATCTCCAGCGAGAATCATTTTATTTCAGCTCCAGCGTACCGGCGGAATCGGAGTTCTTCGGTGCTGGCAGCTTAGCTGCTGCGGCGACGTCGAGCAAGAGGGCGAGCTGGCCGCTTGCTGGACGGATGAGCTGCGACGGATAGGTCTCGGGCTGGTAGGGGCCAAGAAAGACATCGTGCAGCACCTGCGTCTTGCCTGCGCCCTCGATGAGGAACGCGACTTCCCTGCCCTGATTGATGACGGGCCAGGTGAGCGTGATGCGCCAGGTGTCCTTCTGCGGGACGTGGTTGGGCACGACGATGTGGCTCATCTCGTTGAGCGCCTCGGTGTGGGGAAAGAGCGAGGCGGTGTGGCCATCGTCGCCCATGCCGAGCAGCACAAGATCGAAGGTTGGAGTCTGGGCTCCCTCGAGTTTGAAGGTGTTGCGGATAGTGGATTCGTAACGCGCCGCTGCAACCTCTGGATCGAGCTCGCCTTCCATGCGATGGATTCGCCCGGCCGTGAGCGGCACCTTCGAGAGCAAGGCTTCGTTAGTCATGCGATAGTTCGACTCGGCGTTGTCCGGCGGCACGCAGCGCTCATCGACCCAGTAGAGCTCGAGGCGATCCCACGGCACTTGCTTGAGGAACGGCTCCGCAGGGTTCGCCAGCAGAGCAAACATCGCCTTTGGTGTTGTGCCGCCTGAGATGGCGACGCGGGCGACGCCGCGAGCTGCAGCTGCATTGATGGCGGCTTTGGTGAAGAGCTCCGCGGCGGCACGAGCTGTGGCCGCCGGAGTTGGCAGGATGCGATAAGTAACAGTTAGTGGACGTGGCATTGAGGTGCTGTCCCTTCAGCGGATTAGAGTTTGCGCCATCTGCGGCCGTCGCTCTTCATCATAGCGTCGGAGGTCGCGGGTCCCCAGGTTCCTGCAGCGTAGTTGGGGAGATCGCGGATGGGGTCGTTGGCCCAGGCTTTGAGGATTGGCGTCATGAGTGACCAGGTTGCTTCGACGCCGTCGCGATGTGCAAAGAGAGTGGCATCGCCGAACATGGCGTCGAGGAGAAGACGCTCGTATCCGTTGGCCGAAGACTTGCCGAAGGCCTCGGCGTAGCTGAAGTCCATGTTCACCTTGCTGATGTTCATGGTCGGGCCGGGAACCTTTGCGCCGAACTGCAGGGTAATGCCCTCGTCGGGTTGAATGCGCATGGAGAGGACGTTCGGACGAATGCCTTCGGCTCCTTTGGCCTGCGCGTCCTTGAAGAGCAACTGCGGCGGGAGCTTGAACTGAATGCTGATCTCGGTGACGCGCCTTGCGAGCCGCTTGCCTGCGCGAATGTAGAAGGGCACGCCAGCCCAGCGCCAGTTGTCGATTTCAAGGCGAAGCGCTGCGTAGGTTTCCGTCTGCGAACGAGGATGGACGCGGTCCTCCTGGCGATATCCGACAACCTGCTTGCCGTCGACGATGCCCGGGCCGTATTGGCCGCGCACGGTGTCGGCTGTGTGGATGGGCTGAACGGCCTTCCATACCTTGACCTTCTCGGCACGCACGGAATCTGCGGCGAAGGAGACGGGCGGCTCCATCGCTACGAAGCTGAGCAGCTCCATCACGTGGTTCTGCACGACGTCGCGGAGCGCGCCTGCGGTCTCGTAGAACGGGCCGCGGCCTTCGATGCCGATGCTCTCGGCGGCGGTGATCTCGACGTGATCGATGTAGTTGCGGTTCCACACGTTTTCGAAGATGCCGTTGGCAAAGCGGAAGACGAGGATGTTTTGTACCGTCTCTTTGCCGAGGTAGTGATCGATGCGGAAGATCTGATTTTCGTCGAAGACCTTGTTGACCTCATCGTTGAGCGTGCGGGCAGATTCGAGGTCGTGGCCGAAGGGCTTCTCGATGATGATGCGCACCCAGTTTTTGCCGTCGCCGCAGTCCGCGGGCCTCGCCATACAGTGATCGCCGAGGTATTTGATGATGTCGGA
Organism: Edaphobacter sp.; assembly: GCA_050012935.1. Classification (GTDB taxonomy): domain Bacteria; phylum Acidobacteriota; class Terriglobia; order Terriglobales; family Acidobacteriaceae; genus Edaphobacter. The sequence continues at coordinate 10,050 of JBEKGF010000060.1, forward strand.
GAAGTACTCCGGCGCGGTTGCGAGATAGAAGAGACGATTTCCCTTGGTGCCGTACTTTGTGTCGAGATCGGCGAGCATGGTCTTCAACGCGTCGTAACCGGCGGCATCGTCGAAGTTCATTGCGTGGTAGTAGACGCGGCTGACAAATGGGTCGAGCTTGGCGTCGTCCTTGTCGACGCCGCCGCCGCTGAGGATTCCGTCCTTCATGTCGGCGGCAAAGGTCTGCTCGAGCGGCCGCCGGGCTACGCCGACGACTGCGAAGTCCTTGGGCAGAAGCCCGGACTGCTCCAGGTGATAGAGCGCGGGCAGCAGCTTGCGCTTGGTGAGGTCGCCGGATGCGCCGAAGATGACGACGATGCATGGGTCCGGAGTGCGCTCCGGCTGCTGCGTTGCGGCTGCTGGGCTTGTTTCGCTGATCAGGGTTTCCATCGATCTCTCCTGCTTGGTTAGCATTGCGATTTCGTTGTCGGTGCAGTCCGTCTGCGACTACGCCTTCTTGACGTCGTGACCGCCGAATGCGCCGCGCATGATGGAGATCATGCGATCGGTGAAGTTGTTTTCCTCGCGCGAACGCAGCCTGCGGATGAGCGATTCGGTGATGACCGGCGCGGAGATGTTGAGGTCGATCGCTTCAGTGACCGTCCATCGGCCTTCGCCGGAGTCTGGGACGAATGCTTTGAGACCGCTGAGCTTTGGGTTTTTGGAGAGCGCGTCTGCTGTGAGATCGAGAAGCCAGGAACGGACGACGGAACCCTTTTGCCAGATGCGCGAGATCTGCGGCAGGTCGAGATTGAGCGGGGTCTTCGCGTGCATGATCGAAAAGCCCTCTGCGTATGCCTGCATCATGCCGTATTCGATTCCGTTGTGCACCATCTTGACGAAGTGTCCTGCGCCGGAGGGGCCGACGTGTCCCCAGCCCTGATCCTTCGCGGGGGCGAGGGTTTCGAAGATGGGGCGGAGTCGCTCGACCGGTTCTTGATCGCCGCCGATCATCAGGCTGTATCCCTCTTTGAGTCCCCAGACTCCGCCGGAGGTTCCGCAGTCGACGAAGTGAAAGCCCTTGGCGGTCTGTTCGGCATGGCGGCGCTGCGTGTCTTTGTAGTTGGAGTTGCCGCCGTCGATGAAGGTGTCGCCCTTTTTCATCAGGGGCCGCAGCTTTGCGATCGTCTCGTCGACGGGGTCGCCGGAGGGAACCATGATCCAGATGGCGCGGGGGGCGGCGAGGTTCTTCACCAGGTCTTCGAGAGAATCGACACCGAGCGAGCCGGCCTTGGTCAGCTTCGCGGTTGCGTCTTTGTTGAAGTCGAAACCGACGACCTTGTGACCGGCGAGACGCAGACGCTCTGCCATGTTGAAGCCCATCTTGCCGAGTCCGATGATTCCTAGTTCCATTATGTTTTCTCTCCAATGCGGCATTCAGGCCGGGTTATTGCGATTTACGTTTGAACTGCGGCGATCAAAAAAACAGTCGCGTTACTTCGAAAAAAATTACTTGCCCTCCGGAAAATCTGCGCCGGCTGTTACCGGCTCCCATGCGGCGATCTCTTTCTGCCAGTTTTCGAGTTTGGCGCGAAGCCGCTGCAATGCGCTTTTGCCGAGTAGGAGACGTAACGGCGGATTGGGCGATTCGACTACCTGCATCATTGCGTGGACTGCGCGAAGTGGATCGCCCGGCTGCTTGCCATCGTTTTCGGCGAAGTACTTGCGCATGTTGCCGGCGGTGTTGTCGTAGTCGGGGATGCGGGTTTCAGCGAGAACGCCGGAGCGGCCGAGGAAGTCGGTGCGGAAGGGGCCGGGCTCGATGATGGTCACGTGAATGCCGAGAGGTGCGAGTTCCGCGGCCAGCGATTCGGAGAGAGCTTCGACGGCGAACTTGGTTGAGTTGTAGTAGCCGAGGCCAGGGCTGGCTATCAGGCCGCCGATCGATGAGAGATTGAGGATGTGTCCGCTGCGCTGCTTGCGAAGCTGCGGCAGAAAGGCGCGGGTTACGCGGAGGAGGCCGAAGACGTTGGTCTCATACATCGGCATGAACTCTGATTCGGAGGCCTCTTCGATTGCGCCGGCGACGCCGTATCCGGCGTTGTTGACGAGGACGTCGATTTTGCCGAACTTTGCGATTGCCTGGGCTGCGGCTGAATCTACTTGTGCTTGATTGGTAACGTCCAAGGGCAGGACGAGGCAGCGGTCAGCGTAGCGATCTCCGAGGTTGGCGATCTGTTCCGGCTTACGCGCGGTAGCAATGACTTTGTGTCCTGCGCGCAGCGTCTCCTCGGCGAGCAGGCGGCCTAAGCCGGTGGATGCTCCTGTGATGAACCAGACTCTTTGCGGTGTTTGTGTGGAGTTAGCCATATTCGTATAAGACGCTGTGCCGCGGGACCGCGATGCAGGGAATGCCGCGGCTAGGCGCGATGTTCGGTTACGCCATCCTCTCTGGCCACGAGGGCCATTGTCGCCATTCCGAGGAAAAGCCCATGCTCTACAACACCTACAATGCTGCGGATTTCGGCTGCGAGAGCTTCGGGTTCCTCGATGATGCCGCAGGCGCAGTCGAGAATGTAGTTGCCTTCGTCGGTTAAGAAGGGACCATCGCCGGTCTTTGCTTGCCTCAGCTTTGGGTGGAGGACCAATGCAGCTAGCTTCGGTTCGACGATTGGGAGCGCCATCTTGATGACTTCTACCGGAAGAGGAAATCTGCCGAGATGCTCGACTAACTTGGTCGAGTCCACGACTACGAGAAACTGCTTCGAGGCGCTGGTGACAATCTTCTCGCGCAGGAGAGCGCCGCCGCCGCCTTTGATGAGGGCGAGTTCGGGGCCTACCTCGTCCGCGCCGTCGACATAGAGATCGAGTTCCGGGAGTTCGTTGAGGGTCGTCACATCCATGCCCAGCGACAGGCCGAGATCGTGGCTGGCATCGCTTGAGGCCACGCAACGAATCTTCAGTCCCTGCTTCACGCGAGCGCCGAGTTCGCGGATGAACATCGTCGCCGTCGTGCCTGTGCCCAGCCCGACAGCCATTCCGTCCTGAACGAACTCGACCGCGCGTTTCGCGACCAGCAGTTTCGCTTCGTCCTGCGTCATCCGCGTCCCCTGAAATACCTGAGCATCGCCCCATCAGGACTTCGCGTGATCCCTTTCGCTTTCGGGATCACGCTAGTCCTCGTATGCCGCTGCAGCTCGAAACAGATTCGATCCGCTTCTATTTCTTTACCAGCTTCTTTGCCATCGCAACGACGTTCGCGACGTTGATGCCGAGCTTGTCGAGAGCGATAGAACCCGGAGCGGAAGCGCCGAAGCGGTCCAGTCCGATGACGCCGCCGTTGTGACCGATGTACTTGTACCAACCGAGCGTTGCGCCTGCCTCGATTGCGATCTTGGGAGTGTTCTCCGGCATCAGGCCGGCTTTGTAACTCTCATCCTGCTCATCGTAAAGCTTGAAGCTGGGCATCGAGATGACAGTGGCGTTAATGCCTGCGCACTTCAGCTCGTCCGCAGCCTTGATTGCGAGGGAGACCTCAGATCCGGTTGCGATGAGGATGATGTCCTTGCCGTTGGAGACCAGCTCGTAGGCTCCTTTTCTTGCTCCGGCCTGGGCCTTTGCCGCGTCGAGCACCGGGAGATCCTGCCGCGAGAGCGCCATGAAGCTTGGGCTCTTGCGCTCGAGGGCCAACTGCCAGCAGGCTGCGGTCTCATTGGCATCGGCGGGGCGAAAATCCGTGAAGTGCGGGATCATCCTGAGACTCATGAGCTGCTCGATGGGCTGGTGCGTGGGACCGTCTTCGCCGAGACCAACTGAGTCGTGCGTAAATACGAAAAGGGAGTGAACGCCCATCAATGATGCGAGGCGCAGCGCCGGGCGGCAGTAGTCGGAGAAGACGAAGAAGGTCGAGCCGAAGGGGATTATTCCGCCATGAGCGGCCATTCCGTTCACCATCGCGCACATGCCGAACTCGCGAACACCGAAGAAGACGTTGCGGCCGGTGGGGTCGACGTGGAAGCTTGGGGAGTCCTTGAAGATGGTCTTGGTGGAAGAGGTGAGGTCGGCAGCGCCGCCGAACAGTTCAGGGACGACGTTCTCGATCGCCTGCATGACGGCCTGTCCGGCGTTGCGGGTGGCAATTGGCTTTTCGGCCGGGAAGGTTGGAATCTTCTTCTCCCATCCGTCGGCGAGCTTGCCGGAGACGATGCGGTCGAATTCGGCAGCGGGTGCGGGATATGCCTTGCTGTACTCTGCAAACTTCTTCGTCCACTCGTCGTGAGCCTTCTTGCCGCGAGGCTTGATGGTGTCCCAGTTGGCTTGCGCTTCTTCGGGAACGTAGAAGGTCTTGTCCTCGGGCCAGCCGAGGTTCTTCTTCGTGGCTTTGACGTTGTCGACACCCATGGCCTCGCCATGCACCTTGTTCGTGCCGGCCTTCGGGCTGCCGTAGCCGATGACGGTGCGGACGCGGATCAGCGACGGGCGCGTTGTCTCCGCCTTTGCGTTGAGAATTGCTTTTTCGATGGCCACGAGATCGTTGCCGTCGGCGACATACTGGACGTGCCAGTGATAGGCCTCGAACCGCTTGGTCACATCTTCGGTGTAGGAGAGTTCGGTGGGACCGTCGAGGGAGATCAGGTTGTCGTCGTAGAGCACGATCAGCTTGCCGAGGCCAAGCGTACCGGCCAGCGACGCTGTCTCGTGCGAGATTCCTTCCATCAGGTCGCCGTCGCCGCAGAGCACGTAGGTGTGATGGTCGACGATCTTGAACTCGTCGCGGTTGTAGACCGCTGCCAGATGCTTCTCCGCCGTTGCGATGCCGACGGCCATGCCGAATCCCTGGCCGAGCGGGCCGGTGGTGACTTCGACGCCTGGAGCTTCGCCACGCTCGGGATGTCCGGGGGTGTGCGAGCCATACTGGCGGAACTGCTCAAGCTGCGAGATCGGCAGACCGTACCCGGAGAGATGGAGTGCGCCATATAAGAGAGCGGACGCGTGGCCGTTCGAGAGGATGAAACGGTCGCGATCGATCCAGTGCGGGTCGGCGGGATCGTGCTTCATGAGCTTGTGATAGAGCAGATAAGCGATGGGAGCGTCGCCGAGCGGCGCGCCGGGGTGACCGGAGTTGGCTTTCTGAACGGCATCCACAGCGAGAAAGCGGAGAGCGTTGATGGAAAGCTGGTCGAGTTCGTGTTGGCTGGACTTCTGCTGGTCGCTCATTCTTTTCCTTTGCTCGATGAGGAGACTCTGACGCGCGCCGGCGACGGTGAATCTCACTGATTTAGTCGATCTTTGGTGATTGGTTGAACGTTGGGCCGAACTGTTGGTGGAAACTTGGATCGAACTTTCCGATCCGGCTTTGATTCTGGCTTTGAACTAACTTTGATCTATCTAGGACAGTGTACTAGCCTGGCGCAACTGCTGCATCTCTGCACCAAACAGGCTGCATCTCTATGTTCATTTCGATGCAGGCGGCGGAATAACCGATACATCGATGTTTTTACCAAGCCAGCGTTCCTGTCCGGTTGGCCCGGTCCAGACCAGCGTGAATACGATGCTGCCGCCCTGATCGGGAGTTGTGGTGATATCGACGAACGAGCCGGGATATCCGACTGAACGCGCCTCTTTCGAGAGGGTCGTCGCCCAGTTGTCGAAGGTGTAGACGACGCTAAAGTGCTGACGGTCTACGATGCGCAGCGTATGGCCGGCGACGATGGTTGCGAGGGGCCGGGTGAGCTCAAATATCTCGATGTGATTGGTGAAGGTCCGCTTGCCATCGGCAGGGGCGTACCGCGCCTCGACTACGGAGATGCGGTCGAAGACGCGGCCATCGGAGGCCGACCGCAGCAGCTTGAGATACTCCGCGTGGGCCCACACCAATGGTTGTGCGGAGCCAGCGGGACGACCCCGAAACATCTTTCTGGAGGGGATATCGTCGTAGTCCCATATCTGCTCGGGCAGCATGCCACCCTCGGAGCTGAACGCTTCGATGGCCCTGATGTGATCGGTATACGGATGTCCGGCGCACAGCTCGTAATGGGCGCGCTCGCCGGTGAGGATGGGCCATGCGCGTCCCTGGCCTGAGCCATCATAGGGGCAGCCATCCTTCTTCTGGCCATAGCCGTCGTGGTTGTAGCGCCGCCAGCAGTCGCCGAAGGGTGTCTCGATCTTGAGGACGTGATCGACCACTTTGAGCGAGTCGACGATGAGTGGATCGTCAGGCCGGCGAATTCCATAGCGCACCAGTTCAAGGAAGCCCGCATCGACGACCTCGCGCGCCTCGAACTCGGTCCGCTCTCCGGGCTCGCGGTTGTTGATGCGAATACAGCCGGCCGCGAGTTGATCGTTGTAGAACGGCTCGCCCGGGGCCGGCGGTTGAATGCGAACGTAGTGATATTTGACGCCGGGAAGCAGCACGCCTTCGCTTGTGGTGGTCCACTCGTCGAGGTGCGATTCGATCCAGTCGGCGTATGACTCGAGGTAGCTCCCCAACTCCGACGATTGCCGATCGCGGGCGATATCGGCGGCGCAGACAAGGGCCGCGATGACAGCAGCGAGAGTGGACGGAGAGTAGCCTGCTGTTTCTTCCCAGCGCTCCTGCTGCGTGACCGGCGCGTATCGAACGAGAAACGCCGCGGCGCGCTCGACGAAGGGAAAGATGTCGAAGTTGCCGAGTCCATCGGCCTTCCACAGCCGCCACGCCAGAATGATGGGAAAGGCAACCTCGTCAAGCTGGATGCCCGACCAGTAGGGAGTTCCGTCGATCCAGAAGTTCTGCGCGAAGCTGCCGTCGGTTCTCTGGGTGCAGGCCAGGTAGACCAGGGCGCGCATCGCTGTGTCCGTCCGCCCGGTCGCGAGCAGAGCAGTTGCGGTCTGCACCATGTCGCGCGTCCACACGAGGTGGTAGCCGCCCAGGTCCACGTCTCCCTTCGAGGCTCCCCACGGAATCGACGCCGACGCAATGAACGCGCCGGAGTACGTCTTGTCCTCGTGCGTCAGCAGCACGTTGTGGCTGATGTGCATAAGCCTGCCGGCATCCATGGAATGAGCAGACACCCTGTCGATGATTGCTGCTCTCTGCGGCGAGATCGACCGCGTCCACTGCAGTAGAAAGCGGGCCTGGTGCTCGTCATAAGGCGTTGCCAGCGTTTCCATTAACTGCGCGATCGCCGCATGGCTCCCATCGCCAAACGAGATCGCGATCGTGAACTCACGGTTCGCCGCAACGTCAATCTCACCCATCACGGCGATGTTGCCGTCGAGCGCCTGGCCAAACTGCCAGGACATCTTCATGTCGGTGCACAGATCCTGATATCCGTCGCTGGTTCCCACGTAACCGCAGGAGGAGCGGCTGAAACCGCAGTCGGCTCCGATGGCGAGCATCGTATTGCCCTTCCATGCAAGGATGCAGCGCTTGCCGGCGACATCGACCGATCGCGCCGAGTTCCCTGCACCGCCGCCGTTGAGGTGCGGCGCCAGGAGCGCGTAGCACTTCAGCCGCGAGAGGACGTCTTCGTCGCCGCTGATCTTTACGTTCATCAGGACGACAGGATGGTGCGGGTCGCTGATGAACTCCTTGGTGACGGTGTAGCGGCCCTTGAGATCGCTGGCGATGACCCGGACCGCGGGCGCGGTGCTGTCGATGTAGTGGAAGTCGTAGTTCAGATCGCGCTTCTCTTCATGGAAGAAGGTCTCGCCGTCGCTGAACATCAGCTCCATGTCGCGGGTCTGGGGACGGTCGATTGTCGGGTAATAGATCTCGTTCAACGTGCCGTGCGAGACGGTGAACCAGACGCGGCTCGATGCGGCATACGCCGTCGATACTGCATCTTTCTCGCTCGAGGTCCAGCGTGGTTCCACTCCAGGGGCGCCAAAGGCGGGCCCTTCATCATCCAGCCACCGGTAAGAAGCGCTAAGGTCGGTCATCTCTTCCATTAGAGCGCAAAAGTCAATTTGTGATGCAGTGCGGCTAGAAAGAATGAGGAATAATATCTTTGCGCTATGATCTTGAAGGTTGAGATTCCCGCCACGAGAGCATCGTGCATAGCCGGGAGAGCATCGAAGTGAATGAGAATAAGCCGGTCAGGCGCGCTTGGCTGACATGGCTCTGGCTGACAATAACCGACAAACGACAGGAGAACTACCGTGGCCTACGAACTACCCCCTCTGCCCTATGATTACGCTGCGCTCGAGCCCCACATCGACGAAGCGACGATGAAGCTGCACCACGACAAGCACCACCAGACCTATGTGACCAATCTCAACGGTGCGGTTGAGAAGCACCCTGATCTCGGCAGCAAATCGCCTGAAGATTTGATCAAGAATCTCGCGAGCATCCCTGAGGATGTGCGCAAGGTTGTGCAGAATAACGGTGGCGGCCACGTCAACCACACGATGTTCTGGCAGATCATGAAGCCAAAGGGCGGAGGCGAACCGTCGGGCGACATCGCGGCCCAGATCAAGGCCGACTTCGGCGACTTCGAATCCTTCAAGAAGCTCTTCAACGAAACGACGGCGAAGCAGTTCGGATCCGGCTGGGGCTGGCTGACGTTCGAAGGCGGCAAGCTGAAGATTGTGACCACGGCTAACCAGGACAATCCGCTGTCGCAGGGGCATTATCCGATCCTCGGCAACGACGTCTGGGAGCACGCTTATTATCTGAAGTATCAGAACAAGCGCCCCGACTACCTTGCCGCCTGGTGGAACACCGTCAACTGGGATGAGATCAACAAACGCTTCGCCACTGCCAAGAGCTACAAGTAATCCTCAAGCAGCTCCCGAACGATAAGCGATAGCAACTCTTCGGGTGTCACTCTTATAAGTCAGGATCTCCGGTGCAGCGTCTTTTGCGTTGCACCGGAATGTTATCCCTTCGGCCCCACTGGAGCCGACGGTTGGCCGCATTGTGGGAGGACACTCTGGGTACCGCTCCACGACCCCGTCCAGTTTGATCCGCCACCGCCTGTCCCCCCGCCGACGACAAACTGCTTCCAGGGCTGATTCAGATTGTTGAATCCCTCAGGAGTGCCCGCATGGTCAGCGCCATTAAATCCGCAAGCAGTTTGGTGTCCCGGCTTGATAGTAAGGTTGTTGAAGTCAGTGTCCAGGCTCGAATAGACGGCGGCTCCCCACTTCCAATCGATTGAGATACCAGGAACGCCGCCCGTGTCGAAGGTACCGGTCCAGTTCACTTTGATTCCTCCTGGCAGACCACCGGCAGGGACAGGGACGGCCACGCCGGTGAGAAAGATCTCGTCGTCCGCTCTCATCGGAACAATCGTGAACCAGGTGTTCGTCATCGTGTCGAAGGTCGTGGAACTGCAGACTACGGACGGAGAAAACGTGATTCTGGCGCTTGGAACCGAAACCATGAGAGCGGTCCCACTCGCTGCGTTGAGAATTTTGGAACTGGTGAAGGTAATCACCGCGCCGGTGCTGGGTATACCAGTGGCCGTGAAATTCGCATTGAACCAGATCCATTGTCCTGGGTTGAGCGAGGTTCCGTTGAAGTTCGATGCGTTGGCGGACATCGTCGCACAGACCGGCGGCGGCGCTGATCCGCAAGTCAGGCTGGCTGGCGAAATCTCGATGGCGATTGTGTTCCACCCCACCAGGGAGGCAGTCCCGGTGAAACTGAAACTTCCGTTCAAAATCGGAAACGAGCCCCACACAGCCGTTTCATAAGTGCTGGAAACTGCCGTGAAAGGAAGAGAGCCAGTGATTGGAGAACCGCCCGAGGGTGAATTGCTATTGATCGTGTAATTGATCTTATATTTCGTTCCCGGAACGAGTTCCGATGCCCTGACCGAAAGGGTGAAGGAGTTGCAGGTCAGCGTGACGTTTGCCGAATCGACATGATTTGCCAGGGCAGGAGTCGCGCACAACACGACCAAACCGAAAATTGCTCTGCGCATAGTTCGATTGCTTTGAGACATCGTTTACCTCTTCCGGGTACGCTCTGCTCAACGTTTGCTTGGCTATGCCAAGGCGTTCTTCAATACAGGGGCGACCGCATGACTCGGTCCGCAGCGCGAAGGAAAGCCAAGCCAACTATGCGGTATCTCGTCGGTAACTGCACTACCACCTTGTGGTGATTGCCAACCTCTTCGCAACCCGTCGGCGCCGATTCCGATCCCAAAGCTCCGACCTCGATTAGAAGAATGAGTTCGATCGACAAGCTCACCCACCCGCAATCCGGCAGAGATCAAGTGCTTCGCCACCGCCAGAAGCTGCAACTAACCCAAAAGTCGCCGTGTCCCATCCGCACGTTGGCAGGCTCTTCGCAGTATTCTCTACAGATCCCAGGTCATGCATTCGCCGCGCTACAAACATAAAGACAGCAGGCACTTACATATTTTTTCTTCAAAAACAGCAAAAACGCTTGTCAAGCCCTGAAACTACTTAACTAAAACCGAATCAACGACATCCGAGTGACATTTTAGTTCTATAGATAAGAAAAAGAAAAGCCCCGGACAACCCTCCGGGGCTAACTTGTTGATATTGGCGAATTTGGATGCAACCCCTTTATTACGACAATTTTGCAGGCCGGTACGGCGCGTAAGGTTATAACTCCAGAAGACTTACGCGCAGGCAATAGGGAGGGGGCACCCCGACTATTCGTTCGAACCTTTGCGCGGACGGCGGTTGGCTTGCAGCACCTTCTTGCGCATGCGCAACGACTTGGGCGTGACCTCGACGAGTTCGTCGTCTGCGATGAACTCGATGCACTGCTCGAGCGTGAGCTGCTTGTAGGGGACGAGGCGGACGGCATCGTCCGAACCGGAGGCTCGCATGTTCGAGAGCTTCTTCTCGCGGACGCAGTTGACGTCAAGGTCGTTGTCGCGCGAGTGTTCGCCGATCACCATGCCTTCGTAGACTTCAATGCCGTCTGGTATGAAGAGGATGCCACGGTCCTGCAGGCCTTCGAGCGCGTAGGCGGTGGTGGTGCCCTGGCGGTCGGAGATCAAGGCACCGGAGGCGCGCTGCGGAATCTCGCCCTGGTAGGCGACGTAGCCATCAACGATCGAGTTCATGATGATGGTGCCGCGAGTTTCGGTCAGCATCTCGGAGCGCAGGCCGATGAGACCGCGACTGGGTACGCGGAACTCCATGCGGACGCGGCCGGAGCCGTGGTTGGTCATCTTGGTCATCTCGCCTTTTCTTGGTCCGAGGCGTTCGATGACAGTACCGACGAAGTTTTCCGGCACGTCGATGTAGAGATGTTCGACTGGCTCCATCAGCTCGCCGTCGACGCGCTTGGTGACGATCTCCGGGCGGCTAACCATGAGTTCGAAGCCTTCGCGGCGCATCATCTCGATGAGGATGCCGAGCTGCAGTTCGCCGCGGCCAAGCACCTTGAATGCGTCAGGCGAGCCGGTCTCTTCCATCTTGAGCGAGACGTTGGTGAGGAGTTCCTTGTCGAGACGGTCGCGGAGGTTGCGCGAGGTGACGAATTTGCCCTCACGGCCCGCGAACGGCGAGTTGTTGACGTTGAACTGAATCGCAATCGTCGGCTCGTCGATGGTAATCGGCGGAAGCGGCTGCGGGTTTTCTACATCGCAGAAGCTCTCGCCGATGGTGATGCCGGGAATGCCTGCGATGGCAACGATGTCGCCGACCTGGGTCTCTTCGATGTCGGTGCGCTTGAGGCCGGAGAAGCTGAAGAGCTTGGTGATCTTGTGCTTGGTGAAGGTGCCGTCGAGTTTGGCAACGTTGTACTCCTGCCCGGTGCGCATGGTGCCGTTGAAGACGCGTCCGATGGCGAGACGGCCTAGGTAGTCGGAGTAGTCGAGGTTGGTGACGAGGATCTGGACGGTGCCTTCGGGTTCTCCCTTGGCAACGGGAATCGTCGTGATGATCTGCTCGAACAGCGGCTGCAGATCGGTGCCGGGAACGGCGGGATCGGTGGTCGCGGTGCCAAGCTTGCCGTTGGTGTAGAGGACGGGAAAGTCGAGGACGCTCTCGTCGGCATCGAGATCGATGAAGAGATCGTAGACCTCGTTCAGAACCTCCTGCGGGCGAGCGTCGGGGCGGTCGATCTTGTTGATGACGACCATGGGGGTGAGGCCGGCTTCGAGGGCCTTTGAGAGGACGTAGCGAGTCTGGGGCAGAGGGCCTTCGGAGGCGTCGACCAGGAGGACGACGCCGTCGACCATCTTGAGGGCACGCTCGACCTCTCCACCGAAGTCGGCGTGGCCGGGAGTGTCGACGATGTTGATCTTGTTGTCGTGGTAGTAGAGGGCGGTGTTCTTGGCGAGAATGGTGATGCCGCGCTCGCGCTCGAGGTCGTTCGAGTCCATCACGCGTTCGGCGACGGCCTCGTTGGAGCGGAAGGTGCCGCTCTGACGCAGCATGGCGTCGACGAGGGTGGTCTTGCCGTGATCGACGTGGGCGATGATGGCGATATTAAAGATGGGCTTAACGGCAATTGCGGTTGAGTTGCTCACTGCTTTGGATGTCCTGTCTGTGCGCTTAGATGTGGCTTTTCGGGGAAAGTGCGCGTCTCTTCTAGTTTAGCCTAATTGGCTGCGCGCTGGCTTCCGAAGTGCACCGGAACAGAAGAAGATACGGTAAATGCTGCGGTAAATGCTGGGAAATCAATGATACATGGTCCTTCGACCGGAGTCCCGACGTCGACAACTTGCGAACTGTGGGAGGAGGGGCGACTCGTTTCCCGGATTCGACGCACGTTTACCTGCGCCAGCGAAAGATTGCGGAGCAGGATGCCGTTAAGTCAGCTGCACTCTGGAATTCGGCAAAAGAGTGTCGCGTTAACAAAAAAAGCGCCGGAGCCCGTGGGAGCTCCGGCGTTGCAGAAGAAAAAGGAATTAGAAGGTGAACTTACCCCAGAGAATCAGGCTGCGGCCAGCATCCAATTGGGCGTTGTTCCTGTTCAGGAATAGTCCATTTCCGATGTTGTTCACGGTTGTATTGAGAATATTGAGGTTATTGTGGTTTGCGATGTCCTGGGCTTCGGCTCTCAAAATGATTCTGCCACGTTCAAATTTGGGAACCTGGAAGCCTTTCTCCAAAGCAATGTCAGTCAAGATTCTGCCTGGATTTGAGAAGCTGTTGCGTCCGATCTCATTATTTAGTTGAGAGTTGTTCGGATCGTAAGGAACCAGGAAATGTACACTGCTCGGCTGATCGACGACGAGCGTGGAGGTCTTCGCATTGAAAGCAGCAAGGTCATAGTAGACTCCTGGTGTTCCCCCCTTGACGAAGAATCCGTCGATCGCCCCCGTAGCGAGAGGCGCCTTGGGATTACCGATGATTGGACGATCATTGGCAGTGCTCGAGTCGCCATTGGAGTCGACGTTTTCAGCGAAGGTGCTGTATGTTCCGGACTGCAATCTGGTGGAACCGGAGAGTGTCCAATGCCGTGTCAGGACATTGAGAGCGGTATCCGCAAACCCACTGGAACCATGCAGACCTGCCGGGGACCAAACATAGGTCATAACAAAGTATTGGCGATGATCATAATCGGACGGGCCCCAGTTGTTTTTACGAAGTCCACCAAAGGCCAGGTTAGATCCGAAGGAGGTAGGGCTCGACGAGCCAGTAAAGACTTCGGAAGCATCGTCCAGGGATTTGCTCCACGTATAGTTTCCTCGTACCTGGAAGCCATGCGAGAACAGATGAGAACCTTCGACCTGCAGGCTGTTGTACTCGGAGCGCCCGAAGTTGCCCCGGATGACATCCTCGCCGTAGGCCGGATTCAATCTCTGTCCGGTTAAGCCGTTGAAGTAGTTGAACTGCTGGTTAGCAAAGAGCCCCGATCCAATATTCCCGACGTAACGAACGGCGAAGAACATATTCCAAGGGAACTGCCGCTCTACACCCAGGTTGTACTGGTATGTGATTGGATTGACCGAATTGGACGCAACACTTTCCACGGTAGATTGCAGAGAGAGTACGGGCGTGATGGTAGGAATGAGAGTGCTAGCGTTGGGAAGACCGTTGCCCGTAGTCTGAATTAGCGTACTTGCAACCGCATTGGGCGAGCTCTGAGCAGAGTTAGTGACAATGTTGCTAAAGGAGCTGTCGTAGAAGATACCTACACCTCCACGAATAACAGATTTGCCATCGCCGAAATACCCACCAAAGTGAGGCGAGTAGGCAAAACCTAGTCGTGGCGAGAAGTTGCCCTTGGGGTTATTCACCTTGATGGCATTCGCGGTAGCCGCGCCGTTTTGCAAGGTAATGACCGCGAGCGGGTTAGTAATGTCAACGCCGGGATACTTGAGCGAATTCTCAGCGTTGGTCAGATAGTCCCAGCGCAGACCGGCGTTGATGGTCAGAGACGCATTGATCTTGATATCGTCCTGACCGAAGAAGCCTGAGCGCCAATTATGTGGATCGATACGCGTACTGCCGAAGGTCTTGGTCGCGGTACCCGATGGCCCCAGCTGATTTTGCAGGAAGTTGCCTAGAGCGGTGTTGTAAGTTCCACCTGCAGCGAAGCCGAGAGTGCCGATCGCATTTTGCGAGACCAGGTCGTGCTCCAACTGGCGGCCAATATCGAAGCCAATACGCATGGAGTGACGGCCCTTCTGCCAGCCGACCGTGTCCTGGAACTGATAGAGGTCTTCACCGCGTCCCTGCGGGAAGTTCTGATTCAGACCAAGTGCAGGCGTGGCGGTGCCAACGGTGATTGAAGGAAGCGAATAGAGCGGGTTGGCAAGTGTCTGGGGGGTTGGCGCAAAGGAAAAGTTGATGCGGGTCTCCGAGACGCGGAACTCGTTCAGAAGATTCGCTGTGAAGATGTGTGTCCAGGTGCCTTCGCCCAACTCCGCCGGACCGCCTTGCAATGTATCAAATCCGATCAAGGCGCCGGGGCTGTTGAGAAAATCAGGGTTCGACGAACTGCGAGCGTGGAGATAACGCGCCGAGAAAGAGTCTTTTGACCATGGCGTGTAGTCGATCTTGTACTCCCACTGGGTACTGGGCTTACTTGCGTCTGGTGCAACACGCTGGAAGAAGTTCTCCGTGATGACGCACCCGGCCGCCGGGCATCCTGGCTGAGCTCCTACGTTGGTGTTGACCGTGGCATGGCCTGCAACCGGGTTGTAGGCATTCAGGTAGGTGCCCGAGGTGATGCCGCTATTGAGATAAGCATCAAGCGAAGCTACCTGCTGCGCAACAACTGGTGTCGAGGACGACGGAGCTGCAGCAGCAATGGATTGGAGCATTGCGTACCCGTTGGCATCCGGGAACTCAAGAACCGAAGGTACCAATTTGCCATAGAAACGCGAGACTGCGAGGCCGCCGAAGGCAAATAACTTGTCCTTAATGATGGGGCCGCCAGCGGTAAATCCATAGATATGCTGATCGGACCGTGCCTTCCCGATCCCCGTGCCGCGCTCAAGCCCGCCGAGCGCATTCAAACCGGAGCCGGTATAGCGTTCATAGACTTCACCATGGTACGCGTTAGTGCCGCTCTTGGTG
>JBEKGF010000061.1:0-25282 GCA_050012935.1 Edaphobacter sp.
GGAAGTATCCGCTGGTGGGCGACAAGGATGTGACGATGATCGAGCGGGTGATTATCGATGTCGACACGGCGAAGGTGATTCGTTTGAAGATGCCGCCGGACCAGCACCGATCGACTTTGTGCGACGACGTCAGTTGCCGCGGCGGCAGCGGATGGGATGATGTGCAGTGGAGCGACGATGGCAAGCATCTTGTGTTTGCGTCGACCTCGCGCGACCACAAGGTGGAGACGATGCGCATTGCGGATGCGGCTACCGGGCAGATTCGCGATGTGATGGGCGAGACGACACCGAAGTTTTATGAGAGCGGAAACGACAAGGTGAACTGGAAGTATCTGCCGAAGACGAATGAGCTGCTGTGGTTCAGCGAGAGGGATAACTGGGGCCAGCTTTATATGTATGACCTGGTCTCGGGCAAATTAAAGACGCAGATCACGCATGGCGAAGGGAACGTGACGCAGGTTCTGCAGGTGGATGAGAAGACGCGGACTATTTATTTTCTCGGAGTTGGCAAGGAACCGGGGCGCGATCCTTATTTTCAGCACTACTACAGCATTAAGTTCGATGGATCGGATATGAAGCTGCTGACTCCGGAGAATGCGGACCATGCGATCACGCCTTCGCCGGACGGGCGCTACTTTGTCGATGTCTATTCGACGGTGACGCAGCCGGAGGCGGCAGTGGTTCGCGACAGCAACGGCAAGGTTGTGGTCGATGTGGCGAAGCAGGACATTACGAAGCTGGTGGCCGCTGGATGGGTTGCGCCAGTGCCGATTACGGTGAAGGCGCGTGATGGCAAGACGGATTTGTACGGCTATATGTTCAAGCCGACGGACTTCGATGCGACGAAGAAGTATCCGATTGTGAATCATGTGTATCCGGGGCCGCAGACTGGCTCATGCGGAGGGCGCGGTTTCGCTGCGGCTCATGGCGATATGCAGTCGCTGGCGGAGCTTGGGTTCATTGTGGTGTGCATCGATGGAATGGGGACACCGTGGCGGTCGAAGGAGTTTCATGAGGCGTACTACGGGAACCTTGGCGACAATACGATTCCGGATCAGGTCTCGGGTATGAAGGACCTGGCGGCGAAGTATCCGTGGATCGATCTCGACCTGGCGGGGATGTATGGGCACTCGGGCGGTGGCAATGCGACGGCTGCGGCGATGTTTCATTATCCGGACCTCTTCAAGGTCGGGATTGCGGAGAGTGGCAACCACGACCAGCGCGACTATGAAGATGACTGGGCAGAGAAGTGGGCCGGGTTGGAGGTCAAGAATGCTGACGGGACATCGAACTATGACAGCCAGGCGAATCAGAACTTTGTGAAGAACCTGAAAGGGAAGCTGCTGCTGGCGCATGGCTCGATGGACAACAATGTGCCGTTGAACAATACGCTGCTGGTGGTTGAGGCTTTGATCAAGGCGAATAAGGATTTTGATCTTCTGATCATTCCGAATGTTGCGCATGGGTACGGCGAAACGTCGCAGTATATGACGCGTCGGCGCTGGGACTATTTCGTGAAGAATCTTGCGGGCAATGTGCCGCCGCATGAGTACGAGATGAAGTCTTACGGAGCGGCGATGGCAGCAATGCGTATGGGACCTGACGATGATGATCCGTACGACGTTCAATAACTGCAGGTGAGACAAAAGGCCGGCAGAGCGCAACGATGCTCTTTGCCGGCCTTTTTATTTTCGATGAACGTGTCGCGTTGCTGCTAAAGCCAGCCTTTGGCGCGGGCGATGCGGGCAGCGTCGACGCGGTTGGATGCGCCTAGCTTGGCGATTGCTTCGGAGAGGTAGTTGCGGACTGTTCCTTCGGAGAGGCGGAGTTCGTTGGCGATTTCGGTGCTGCTTCTGCCGTCGCCGGCACGTTGCAGAATCTGGCGTTCGCGGTCGGTGAGAGGATCGAGTTCGGAGCTCCAGGCTTCGGTGGCGAGTGCGGGATCGACGACGCGAAGGCCACGATGGACGCGGCGGACGGCGTCGGCTAGCTCGGATGCCGGGCGGTCTTTCAGGAGATAACCTCGCGCGCCGGCGTCGAGTGCGCGGCGAAGATAGCCAGGACGAGCGAAGGTGGTGAGGATGATGGTGCGCACCGCAGGGTGAGTGGTGCGGAGGCTGGCGGCGAGTTCGAGGCCGGTCATTTGAGGCATCTCGATGTCAGTGACGAGCACGTCGGGAGAGAGGCGGATGACGGCGCTGAGTGCGTCGCGGCCGTTGGGGCTCTGGGCTACGACGGAGATGTCGGGTTCGAGTTCGAGAAGCGCGGACAGAGCGCCCAGGACCATGGTCTGGTCTTCGGCGAGAACGACGCGGATGGATTGGCTCATTGGGTCACGCACGAATCTGTGAGTTGAGGCGAGGATGTTTTCGGAAGCTCGATCAGGAGGGTAACGCCGGGGCCGGTCGTGATTGAGAAGCGGCCGCCGAGGGACTCGATGCGTTCGCGCATGCCGCGGAGGCCGTTGCCCTCCTGCAGGTTGGAAGGGTTGCCGTTATCGGTGATTATCAGGGAGTGGTGGCCTTCGCTTGAAGTGGAGAAGCTCATGCGGCATTGCGTGGCCTTGGCATGGCGCACGATGTTGGTGACGGCTTCGCGAACTGCGAGGCAGAGAACAGTCTCTTCTGCTGCATGAAGATGTGGCAGCGGCGATTCGCAGGCCAGCGTTACGCCGGCGGACTGCAGCGTGTTGCGGGCGAGTTCCATCTCGGCGGATAGGCCCTGGGAACGGTAACCGCCGATGGCTTCGCGCACTTCGCTAAGCGCGGTTCGCGCGGTCTTTTCTACATCGGCGATCTCCTGGGCTGCGCGCTGTGGGTCGCGTTCGATAAGGCGTCCGGCTAGCTCCGCCTTGAGAACGATGACGGAGAGGGTGTGGCCGAGTACGTCGTGCAGATCGCGGGCGATGCGTTCGCGTTCCGCTACGGCGGCGAGCTGCTCGATCTCCTCCTGCGCCATACGGAGTTTGAAGTCGGCGCGCTTCTGCCTGGCGATGATGGCGTTGGTTATCGCTACGACGGTCATGAGGCAGGCAGTCAGCAGCATCGCGAAGAGGTTGATGTGGAGCAGATAGCCTTCGAGGAAGAGGCCGAGAACCAGCAGGCTGAGAATAGCGACAAAGACTGCGGTTGACGAGACGACGAACGGAAGGAACGCAGCCGTGTAGACGAAGAAGGTGGTTGCACCTCCGTTGATGGGAAAGCTGATGAGTCCAAGAAGATAGAAGCCGGCGATGAGCAGATGTCGCTGCCTGATGGTTCCTGCCCTCATGTAGCTGACATAGAAGGTCAGGAAAATGGCGTAGATGATGCCGGATTCGATCCAGAGGCGCCGGTTGTGGCCCAAGATCGGATCGATGAAGAAGAAGGCCGAGTAGGCGAGCCAGATATAGCCGGAGTTTTTTTGGTTACCGACGTCCGGGCTTTCCAGCGATCTGTATGGTTTGTCGCTCATAGATGCCGCTTCTCTACTGATGCCGAAAGTGTACCGCGTCATGCCTTCTGCTCTTTGCGATGGAAGATGAGCCAGCTTAGACCGAGCATGAGTAAGGTGAAACCGATGAGCGTGTTCCAGTGGGCGGAAAGGGACATGGAGTCGCCGTAGCCGAAGATGTGGAGCATGAGTTGGGAGAGATGGTAGGTGGGCAGGGCCGGAGCGAAGTTTTGCAGCCAGTGTGGCATGAATCGGATTGGTACCCACAGGCCACTGAGAAAAGACATAGGTAGATAGATGAGATTAACGATGCCGGTGGCGGCGTTGGCGGGGACGATCAGTGCCAGGAGAAGGCCCATGCTGGCGAAGGCGACGGAACCGGCCATCGTTATGCCGAGCATTTTGATCAGCTCGACGGCGGTGAGCGAGACGCCGCCGAACGATACGGCGATTGTTGCGAGGACGCTGACGATGATGAGGCCGAAGGCGACCGCGGAGGCGCATTTCGCGAAGAGGTAGGCGGAGGCGGGCATCGGGCTGGCGCGTTTGAGCTCCAGCCATCCGGCAGCGAGTTCTCCAGCGAGGCCGACTCCGATGCCGAAGAGCGCTGCACCGATGAGGCCGAAGCAGGCGTAGCCGCCGAGCATGTATTTGGCGATATGGACACCGCCCGTGTAGGAGTTGCGGTTGGCGATGCCGAAGAGCACGTAGAACATGATGGGAAAGCCGATGATGGCGAGCGAGAACGAACGAGTGCGCATCAGTTTGAGGAACTCGTATTTGGTCTCCTTGCAGAAGATGCGAAGAGTGTGGGCGGGGCCGCTTGAGGCCGGTAGAGAGTGAGTGATTGCCGAGGTTGCCATGTCTTCTCCTTAGTGCTGGCCTCGAGTAGAAGCTCTACGATCTTTGCGTCAGTGCGAGGAAGGCGTCTTCGAGGGCTGGGCTTGTGACTTCGAGGTCGCTGAGGGTTTCGTCGCGGAGGAGCATCTCGCGGACTACGGTTTCTGCGTCGGAGGCTACGACGGTGACACAGGTTTCGGTGGGAACGACGCTGGTGACGCTTGGGAGCGTGGAGAGGAACTCGCGGGAGAGGCGGGTTTGGCAGCGGATGGTGCGCCCACCGCTGCTTCGTTTGATCTCGGCGGGAGTTCCTTCGCTGATGACGCGGCCTTTGTTGATGACGATGATGCGGTGCGCGAGGGAATCTGCTTCTTCGAGATAGTGGGTGGTGAGGAGGATGGTCTTTCCCTGGGCGGAGAGGAAGCGAATCTGCTGCCAGAGTGCGCGACGGGATTCGATGTCGAGACCGACGGTGGGCTCGTCGAGGAAGATGAGGTCGGGATTGCCGCAGAACGCGAGAGCGAAGAGGGTTCGCTGCTTCTGGCCGCCGCTAAGCTGGCCGAAGAGACGGTCTTCGATGCCGTGAAGCTGGGCGATGCGGTGGATTTCGGCGACCGTTAGCGGGCAGGGGTAGTAGCTGCGGAAGAGGTCCAGATGCTCGCGGACGCGGAGCATTTCGCTGATGCGCGTGGTCTGCAACATTGCGCCAACGCGGGTGCGGGTGGTGGCGGAGCGTGGGTTGGCGCCGAAGACTTGCCCGATGCCGGAGGTTGGGGCGCTGAGACCGAGGAGGATTTTGATGGCAGTGGATTTACCGGCGCCGTTGGGGCCAAGGAGCGCGACGATCTCGCCGGGGCGCAGGGCGAGGCTCAGGCCGTCGAGGGCGACGGTGGCGCCGAAGCGCTTGGTGATGTTGGTCAGGGTAGCTACTGGCTGCGTTGGCTCGATTGCCGGGGTTGCGGCGGATGGCTCGGTCTCGAAGGCGACTACGCTTAGCGGCATGATCTTCTCCTGTTTGATTCCAGGATCATCATGGGTTGTATTGAGGAGTATTCGTAGTGTTGGGCGTCACGAATCGGGGGTGACAGTTGTCATCTCCACCCGGCGGCCATGTCAAGCACCTGGTCGCGCGAAAGGCCCTGCTGCCGGAGGGTACGGATGGCGAGAGCGTCGTGGCGCTTCGCGAGCCGAGTGCCTTGCTCGTCGGTTAGGAGTTGGGTGTGGAAGTAGGCCGGCGTGGGAAGCATCAGCGCGCGTTGGAGGAGGATTTGGCGGGCGGTGGATTTGAGGAGGTCGCGGCCTCGGACTACTTCGGTGATATTGGTGTCGGCGTCGTCGACGACGCAGGCTAGCTGGTAGCTAGGGAAGCCGTCCTTCCGCCAGACGAGGAAGTCGCCGAAGTCTCTGCCTGCGGTGAAGGATTGTGGGCCGAGGTTGCGGTCTTCAAAGCGGATTATTGCTTCGTCGGGAACGCGAAAACGGTAGTTGACGTTGGGTTGGAAGGGCTTTTCGTGCTGCTGAACATCAAGAGCGGGGCGACAAGTACCCGGATAGATGGGTTCGTCGTCTATTTCTTCGTGTGGCGCGTGCATCATTGCTACGAGGTCTTTGCGGCTGCAATGGCAGGGGTAGATATGTCCTGTGATGAGGAGCTCGTCGAGGGCTGCGCGGTAGAGCGAGAGGCGTTGGGACTGCGAGAGCATGGATGGCTGCCATTCGACGCCGAGCCAGGCGAGGTCTTCGATCATGGCTTCGGCATATTCAGGCTTTGAGCGCGTGGGGTCGAGGTCTTCGTTGCGAAAGAGCAGAGTGCCGTTGTGTTCGCGAGCACGGGTGAAGGCTTGCCAGAAAGTAGCGGCGTGGCCCAGATGGAGGAGGCCGGTGAGACTTGGGGCGAGTCGGCCGATGTAGACAGGAGCCATGCAGGAATTGTGAGGCATCGCAACGTGGCAACGCTATAGTGTTGTCATGAACGAGAGTGCGGGTCGACAGAGGCGCCGGTATCATGCTCATGCAACTGTGCGGGCAGCGGTGCTGGATGGAGTATTGTTAGCCACGTTTGGGCAGCGCGCGCTTGGTTATGTTGTCGATCTGTTGATTGCGACGGTGATCTGGGCACCGCTGGAGTTTGCCTGGAGATACTATGTGCTGCATGAACAGCGTATTGACCTGAAGTGGGACTTTCACGAAGCGGGCAACATTGTGGTGATTCTGCTGTACCTGGGGATTGCGAATTACCTCGGCAACGGAAAGACTCCCGGCAAGTGGGTCGCGCGAATCAGGGCAGTGTCGCTGACGGGCGAGTCGATGGGACCGTGGCAATCTGTGGAGCGTGCGCTAGGCTATGGTGCTGCGGTGCTTGAGGGCGGGTTGGGATTTGTGCAGTTTTTTTGGGATCGCAACCGTATGTGCGCGCAGGACCGACTTGCCGAGACGATCGTTGTGGATGAACGGAAGCCAAAAGACCGGACGAGGGTGGAGTAGGTCTTTAGCTGATGGAGAACTCCGGGTCGACGGGAATCTGGAGAGTGGTGGCGAGGGCGTTGGTCTCCGAGGCCATGCCGATGACAGCGAGGAGCTCGGCGTGTTGCTGGTCTGTCATGCCTTTGGCGCGTGCGGCGGCGGTGTGGGAGTGGATGCAGTAACTGCAGTTGTTGGTGGCGGAGACGGCGATGTAGATGAGCTCTTTGGTGAGCGGGTCGAGCGTGCCGGGTTCGATCATGACCTGCTTGATGCTCTGCCAGGTGCGTTCGAGGAGGTCGGGCTGGTTGGCGAGGGCTCGCCAGAAGTTGTTGACGAAGTCGGATTTTCTGGTGGCGCGGATGTCGTCGAAGACGGCCTGAATGCGTGGGTTGGCGGAGACTTCTGCATCGGTCCAGAGTTTTACTGTGGGCATATGGATACCTTTTGAGTATGAGACAACTGTGATCGCTGCGAGGACAGCTTACATGTAGTCGACGCCGTATTTGACGGGAATTTGGGTGAAGGCTATGCGGGTGGGGGCGGATTCGCGGGCGGGGAGCATGCCGGCAAAGTGGAGCGTGGTGTGGCCGTACTTGAGGTTGAGCTTGTCCATGGTGTTGGAGAGCTGGGCGCGGTTGCTGGGATCGGCGAAGAGTTCTTCCTGATGTTCGCCTTCCTGGACCAGGTTGCGCATGGTGATGCCGACGAAGAAAGGGCAATTGAACTCGGGGCCTTGCGGGCGCTGCGACCAGAGCGACCGCAGGACTTCGAGGAGGGTCAGGGTGTCCTGGCAGTCGCGGAAGCGGGCCTCCATGCCCCAGCCGGAGTTTTTGATGCCGGAGTAGTGCCGCTTGACCTTGCTGTGCGCGGCGCGAGCTTCGGCTTGTTCGCGTGTGAGCTGGTAGCGGACGGTGACGGCGAGGGAGCCGGTGTAGAAGTGCTCCATGCGGAGGCGCATGGCGGCCTTGTGGAGGAGCTTGTGCGCGATGGCCCAGGAGCCCTCGGGGGAGCGGTGCTCGGGTGCGAGGACGTGCGAGTGGCCGAGGGATTTCTGCACCTCAGGCTGCGAGACATTGTTGCCTGAGGCGTCTTCGGTCTGGGCTCCGCGCAGCCAGTGATACATGCGGTTGCCCCAGACGGAGTCGAAGAGTTTGCCCATCTGCTGGTGATCGAGCGCGAGGAGCTGCTCCATGGTGGTGATGCCCTTGCCGTTGAGGCGGGCTTCGGTGCGCGCTCCTACGCCGGGGAGGTCGCGGAGTTCGAGATGAGCGATGGCTCTTGGAAGTTGCGAAGGTAAAAGGCCAATCAGCCCGTCGGGTTTCTGCATGTCGCTGGCGATCTTGGCCAGGTAGCGGTTGGGGGCCATGCCGATGGAGCAGCGCAGGGCGACGCCGACGTTTTTGTAGATGGCCTGCTTGATGTCGAGAGCAATCTGGCGCGCGCGAGGCGGCTCCTGCTCACGGCCCATGAGCTGGCAGACCATCTCGTCGATGGAGGGGTTATGGGAAACGGGGCATACGAGGTCGACCGCCTCGGAGATAGCATGGGAGTACTTGGCGTATTCGGTGTGGCTGCCTTCGATGAGGATGATGCCGGGGCAGAGTTTTTTGGCTTCGCCGACTTGTGTGCCGGTTTTGACGCCGAAGGCCTTTGCTTCGTAGCTGGCGGCGATGCAACAGGTGGTGTCGGCCATGGTGGGGACGACGGCGAGAGGTTTGCCGCGGTACTCCTCGTGGAGCTGCTGCTCGACGGACGCGAAGAAACTGTTCAGGTCGATGTGCAGGAAGCTGAAGCGGTCGGGATGGACGACGGTAGACACGAGCGATTGTGCAGTTATTATATTCGCTTTTTATTTGCCTTCAATGACGTCGTAAGCGATGCAAAATGGGTCGCGAAAATAGAGAGAATTCCTGTTTTCGCATCCGACCTGGTCAAGAGCCTGAAATTCATCACGTTGGTGTAGAAGTTCTCCGCTGCGGGGTCTTCAAGATGGATGGCTACGCAGTTGTTCGACTTAAACCTCGAGGCACGCTTCTGCCATGGTCGATGTAGATTGTAGCGGCTTCGGCATGCTTGGGCTTTGGATGCGTGAGACGGCAATGGCGCGACTGGACTGTAGATACGCTGCTAGAATCACGTTCTATGGCTACAGCCGAGCGTCCCCTTCCACAAACCGTTTCTACCGCGAAGTCCCACAGTCACGAGCGAAACCTGGCCGAGCTTGCTGCGCGCCATGCCATCGCTGAAGAAGGCGGTGGGGCGGAGCGCCGGGAGCGGGAGAGAAAGGCAGGGAAGCTCTCGGCCAGGGAGCGGATCGATTTTCTGCTGGACGAAGGAACCTTCGAGGAGACGGACAAGTTTGTCACGCATCGCGCGACGGACTTTGGCATGGCGGAGCAGCGGGTTCCGGGGGATGGCTTCATCACAGGGTATGGGCGTGTGCATGGGCGGGTGGTGTTTGTGTTCGCGCAGGACTTTACCGTGTTTGGCGGGTCACTCTCGGAGGCGAATGCGGCGAAGATCGTGAAGATCATGGATATGGCGATGCGGGTAGGCGCGCCTGTTGTCGGTTTGAATGATTCGGGTGGAGCAAGAATTCAGGAAGGCGTGGTCTCGCTGGCAGGTTATACGGATATCTTTTTGCGCAATACGCTGGCGAGCGGCGTGGTGCCGCAGATCTCGGCGATTCTTGGGCCTTGCGCGGGTGGGGCGGTGTATTCGCCGGCGATTACCGACTTCACGCTGATGACGGAGCGAACGAGCTACATGTTTGTCACTGGGCCGGATGTGATCAAGACGGTTACGCATGAGGATGTGACGAAGGACGCGCTGGGCGGGGCTGTGACGCACAATGAGATTTCTGGTGTGGCTCACTTTATGGCGCATGACGACCAGGAGTGTCTCGCGATGGTGCGCGAGCTGCTGAGTTTTCTGCCGTCGAACAATCTGGATAATGCGCCGAGGAAGGCGACGCAGGATGATCCGGCGCGGGCGGATGTTGCATTGGATACGATTATTCCAACGGAGAGCAATCAGCCCTATGACATGGTCGACGTGATCGCGCGCGTGGTTGACGATGGATATTTTTTCCAGGTGCAGGAGCATTTTGCGCGGAATATCGTGGTCGGGTTTGCGCGCATGGCTGGGCGTACCGTCGGCGTTGTCGCGAATCAGCCTGCGTTTCTTGCCGGAGTGCTGGATATCAATGCAAGTGTGAAGGGGGCGCGGTTCGTGCGGTTCTGCGATGCGTTCAATATTCCGCTGATTACGTTTGAAGACGTTCCGGGGTTTATGCCGGGGATTCAGCAGGAGCATGGCGGGATTATTCGTCATGGCGCGAAGCTGTTGTATGCGTTTGCGGAGGCGACAGTGCCGAAGCTTACGGTAATTACGCGCAAGGCCTATGGCGGGGCGTACTGCGTGATGAGCTCAAAGCATCTGCGGACGGATGTGAACCTGGCATGGCCGACTGCGGAGATCGCTGTGATGGGGCCGGAGGGTGCGGTGAACATTGTCTACAAGCGCGAGTTGGATGTGATGATCCGGCAGGCGGAGGCGATGTGGCCGCAGGGGAAGCCGTTTACCGAGGAAGAGAAGCTGGCAGTGCTTGCGGAGGCGCGCAAGGAAAAGGTCGAGGAGTTTCGCGAGCGGTTTGCGAACCCTTATGTCGCGGCGGAGCGTGGATATATTGATGCAGTCATTCGGCCAAGCGAGACGCGGCGGAGGCTGAATACGGCGCTGGATATGCTGGCGGCGAAGCGGGACAAGAATCCTGCCAAGAAGCATGGAAATATTCCGCTGTAGGGCAGGTTCATGGCCATGCCAGTATCGTCCCACTCCTTTTAGCTCTTTTTAGGAAATCGTAAATTGTGGGCACATTGGGTTCCCGCTCTTTAATGGGGAGGGAGCCGTGCGTCACGACGCTGACGCAGTTGCCAGGGGAAAAGAGAACGAAGAGACAGTTTTTGCCTTGCCGTAACATTTCATATATCAGATATACACATATCGCTTCTATGGTCGACACAGACGAATTCTGCCGTTCTTCCCCAGGGGAGTTGGGACTGCGCCCCCTATCTGTCATCAATTTTGGAGACCATGTGAAACGTTTTTTTCTAGCTCTTCTGGCGATGTGTCTTCTTGCGGGGTTTTCTGTTTCCCTGCATGCGCAGTTTGAAACCGCCTCTGTTCTCGGCTATGTGCGCGACTCCTCGGGCGCCGTCGTCTCCGGAGCAACCGTATCGCTTATTAATCAGGAGACCAAGGCTCAGGTGACGGCGCAGACCAATGCGCAGGGAGCCTATGAGTTCACCGATGTAAAGATCGGGCAGTATCAGGTGACGGCTCAGGCCAATGGCTTTGACAACAGCACTACGGCGCCTTTTACCGTGACGGTCAACGCCCGTCAGCGTGTGGATGTTGCCTTGAAGATTGGTTCTAACACAGAGACGGTCACTGTCGACGCGGCCGCCGCCTTGCTGGAGACTGACAGCAGCGAACGCGGCCAGGTTATCGGCACGCGCGAGGTCGAAAACCTGCCGCTGAATGGCCGCGCCTATGCCGATCTCGCCGCGCTGGTCCCCGGCGTTCGCCGCAATATTCTGGAGAATACGACCGACAGTAGCCGTGATGCCTCCTTTGACGTCAACGGCCAGCGCAGCGAGTTCAACAACTTCCTCCTCGACGGTCTCGACAATAACGCCTACGGCACCTCCAACCAGGGCTTCTCCAACCAGGCCATCCCGCCGTCGCCTGACGCCATCGATGAGTTCCGCGTCGAAACGGACAACTACAGCGCGGAGTACGGCCGCTCCGCTGGAGCCGTCGTCAACGTCAGTATTCGCAGCGGTACGAACAAGTTTCATGGCAAGGCCTACGACTACCTCCGCAACACCGTTCTGAACGCCATCGGCCCCTTCACCCCGCCAACCAACCCGCTTACCGGCCAGCCGCAGAAGCCCATCCTCATCCGCAACCAGTTCGGCGGCACCTTCGGCGGCCCGATCCGGAAAGATCACACGTTCTTCTTTGGCGACTACGAGGGCACCCGTCAGGTTCAGCACTCGCCTACCTCGGCAACTATCCCCACCGCCAATCAGAACGGAACCAGCCCCCTTGCCATCGCCAACGGCGGCTACACCTTTATCACAGGAAAGAGCACTGAGAATGGCGCTCCTCTTCCCCTGATTAATCCCCTCACTGGACATGTCTATTCCAATGGCGTGATTCCTTTCAGCGATCCGTCCGTCTCTTCCTTCGCCAAAGGCGTTCTCGCGGCTCTTCCGGCGGCGAACGTCCCTGGCGCCCCTTTCGCCAATAACTACGCCTCTCTCCCCCCGGACATTCTTACCGACAATAAATTCGACGTCCGTGTCGATCAGACCTTCAACCAGCGCACCACGGCCTTCGTCCGCTATAGCCAGCACCAGGGCACAATTCTCTCGCCTCCAAATATTCAGGGGCCTGCCGGTGGCAGCAGCAACGGTACCGTCAATATCTTCAACCAACAGATCGCCGGCGGCGTCACTCACACCTTCAACCAGAACTCCATCCTCGATGCCCGCTTCGCTTTCACGCGCACGGACGGCGGAAAGTTTCCCTTCGGCCAGAACCTTCCCAGCCTGATGGCCGGCATCCCCGGCCTCCCGACAGACCCGCAGGTGGTTCGCAGCCTCAACGTCCAGAGCGTTAACGGGTTTAGCCAGTTTGGCAACCAGGGCAGCAATCCTCAGTATCAGAACCCCTACGTCTATAACCCGAAGATCAACTATACGTACATCCGCGGACGCAGCACCTACAAGGTGGGCTACGAGTATCAGGCCATCTTTACCACCGTCGACGATTTCAATCCCGTCTACGGTCAAGACACCTACAACGGCGGCTTCAGCTTCAACGGAGTTCCCGCCGCCGGCACCACTGCTGCGATTCCTGCCACCTCGGCCGGTCTCAGTTCAGCCAATACCGGCACCAAAGAGGCCGTCGCGCTCGCGGACTTCCTCTTCGGCGCGCGCGATACCTACCAGCTCAACAACTTTGTCAACGTCCATCTCAACCAGCGGATGCACAACTTCTACTTCCAGGACGATATCCGGGTGAACTCCCGGCTCACCGTCAACGCGGGTCTGCGCTATGAGCTCGTAACGCCGTTGTGGGAGTCGAACAATCTGCTCGCCAACTACGATCCGGCTACGCAATCCCTGATTACAGCCAGCCCCGGCTCCCTCTACAATCGCGCGCTGGTCAACATACCGAAGCTCGATTTCGCGCCGCGCCTGGGAGCCGCGTATTCGCTTGATTCGAAGACTGTGATCCGCGCGGGTTATGGCCTTGGCTATGCCCAGTTCAATCGCGAAGGCGGAGAAAACATGCTCTCCTATAACCTTCCCGCGATCGTCAACACCAACATCGTCCAGGCCCCGCAATTTGCGAATGCCGGTGTGATTACACAGGCACCGCAGGCGATCTGTACCACCGCGCAGGCCGGAGCTTCCTTCAACTCCGCCAACCCCAGCCCCTGCTTCCGCACCACGTTACAGGGCTACCCGACAGGCTTCACCAGTCCCGCCAACGTCACTGCGGCGAGCAACCTCAGCACCGAAGCGCGTTACATCCCCAAGAACCTGCCCACCGGATACATCCAGAGCTATCACCTCACCGTTCAGCGCCAGTTCGCCAACAGCACCACCCTTGAGGTCTCCTACGTCGGCGAACACGGCGTCAAGATCCAGGTGCTCGCCGACCTGAATCAGTCCGAGGCCAACCCCGTCACGCCCACCTGCAATAGCGGGACGGCTGCAATCGACTCATCGGGCTGCCTCAGCGTTGCGGCACGCCGTCCCATTCCAACCTTCACCACCATCGAAGAGACTCTCCCCGACGGCTTCCTCATCTACAACGGTCTTCAGGCCAAAGTGGAGCATCGTTCAGGTCACGGCCTCTACCTGCTGAACTCCTTCACCTGGTCGCAGGCGATCGACAATGCCGAAGGCCATCTCGAAGAAGTGAATGGAGACAGCGGACGCATCAACCTGGCCAATCCGCTCAGCAACCGCGGCCCCTCCGGCTACAACCAGCCCCTGAATGACGTTCTCTCCATCGTCTACGATCTGCCCTTCGGCAAGGGACGCATGTTCGGCGCCAACGCTCCACGCTTTATGCAGGAGGCTCTTGGTGGATGGCAGATCACCGCGATCAACAGCGCCAGCAGCGGCCAGCCGATCAACATCACCTACTCCCCTACTAGCGCCCAGTCGGTCAGCACGATTCTGGTCCAGCGTCCCAACGAGGCGCCCGGCAACCCGGTCATCCCGAAGAAGCAGCGCATCAAGTTCAACGGCAATCAGGATATCGTCACGCTGCAAAACCCTGTCCTGCAGGGTGCGGCGCCGACCAATCCCATCTTCAGCCTTCCGACCAACAACCAGCCCTACGGCAATGCCGGTCGCAACTCGGTTCGCTTCGACCCCTTCTATCAGCTCGATATGGGCCTTCACAAGCAATTCCCTCTCTATCCTGAGGGCACCTCGTTCGACTTCCGGGTAGAAGCTTTCAATATTCTCAACCAGACCAACTACGCCTTCCCGCAGAGCAGTTACAGTCCCTCCTCGACCAGCTTCGGTGTTGTCGCCGCAGCCTCAACCTTCCCCGCTCGCGTGCTGCAGTTCGCCGGAAAGATCATCTTCTAGTCAGTCATAAGGAGGCTGTTGCATGATGGATCGCAGACAATTCGCCGCATTTGCCGGTGCATCGCTCGGCAGCCTGCTTACCCGGAAGCTCTGGGCGGAGCAGGCGCGGGCGACGGCCTCGCCGGACAAGTTCTATTTCGCTCTTGTCGCCGACACGCACATCATCGATGACTTCTACGTCAAAGGCAGCGAGAACGGCGTGGAGGACAACGAAAGCATTCTGCTGACGACGCCGCGCTATACCTCTGCTCGCGATCTGATCAATAGCCTGAATCCGGCCATCGAGCAGGTCTTTCTGATCGGCGACTACTTCCACAACTATCCCTCCACCGACTACGATTTCTACTTTAAGAACACGACGCGCCTCGACAATGCGAAGGCGATCACCGACGGTTTCAAGATGCCCGTTCATCTTGGCTTCGGCAATCACGACTACGATGTCCGAAGGGTTTCGCGTGAGATGAGTCATCGGCTCTTCGAGGCAAAGTTCAAAACGAAGCCATACTCGGTCTTGGACTATAAAGGTTACAAATTCATCCATCTCAATAACTTCCTCGGGTCCACGCAGGACCACACCTCGCCCGACTTCAACCCCGGCATCGGCTCCCTTGGCGAAGAGCAGCTTCACTGGTTTGAAGCCCAACTGCAGCAGGGCAAACCAACCTTTGTCTTCATCCATTACCCGCTCATCCAGGACAAGCCAACCGAGTTTGCCGATTACGGCCTGCATCCGCTCCTGCGCAAATACCAGGACACCATTCAGCTTGTCGTCTCCGGTCACCAGCACAAGTGGGTCGACTACCACCATGATTACGGTCCGCAACATTACATCATGGCCGCCACGCGCTACGATCCCAATGCTTACATGCTGATGGAAGTTGATACCAAACGCGCGACCTGGCGTTTCATGAATGCGAGCCTTGTGGAATGGTCCACTCATTACAGCAAGCCTTACACTTCCTCGCTGGCGGCAAGTTAGTTCTAACGCCTCGAAAGAAACGCGAAGTTTTCCAACTTAAGGACATATAGATTGCACACCACTTTTCGCCGTATCTTCTTTGTCGTCGGTTTTTTCGCTGCTCTCGGTAGCAACCTTTATGCCCAGGCAAGCGGCAGTGCTCTGAAACTCAACCAGATTCAGGTGATTGGTACGCACAACAGCTATCACGCCGGGATAGCGCCCAATGAAAGCAAGCTCTGGCAGGCAAAGTACGCGGATGCATACAAGGGGCTGGATTACCAGCATCAGCCGCTTCCGCAACAGTTCGACAGCGGCGTACGTCAGATAGAACTTGATATCTACGCTGACGCCAAGGGCGGTCTTTATGCGCATCCCTCCGGTCCCGCCATGGCCGCCGCGGCGAAGCTTCCACCCGACCCTGACTTCGATCCAAACGGCGTGATGAACAAGCCTGGCTTCAAAGTCATGCACGTCCAGGACGTCGACTACCGCAGCACCTGCCAGCCCTTCATCGCCTGTCTCGCGCAGGTACGTCAGTGGTCGCATGCCCATCCCGATCATGTGCCAATCTTCATCCTCGTCGAGACGAAGCAGGGCAAACCTCGCGGCGAACTCCACCTCACCGAACCCGAGCCATTCACCTCAAGCACCTTCGATGCGCTTGACGCCGAGATTCGTTCCGTCTTTGCGCCTAATGAAATCATCACTCCCGACGACGTGCGTGGCCAGTACAACACATTGAACGAGGCCGTTCTCGCCGGTAACTGGCCCACACTAGCCAGTTCGCGAGGCAAGGTCGTCTTTCTGTTGGATCAACGCCCGGTTGGCCCTGTTTATCTCGCGGGCCATCCGTCGTTGCGCGGCCGAGTCCTCTTCACAAACTCCGAACCTGGCGAGCCCGACGCCGCCTTTATCGAGCGCAACGATGGGCCGGCTGCGGATATTGCCTCGCTCGTGCGCAAAGGCTATCTCATCCGAGCCCGCACCGACTCGGACACTAAGGAAGCGCGTACCAACGATACTTCGGTTCGCGACGCTATGATCGCCAGCGGCGCGCAGCTCCTCAGCACGGACTATCCCATCAACGAGCCCGCTCGTTGGGCTGGTAATTTCGTTGTTACGCTGCCCGGAAAGGCTGTCGCACGTTGCAATCCAGTCAATTCTCCATCAGGTTGCGACACCATGTTGGCAGGCAGCTCCGGAAATTAGGTTGGAGTCACCGTTGTAACGGGCCTTCGATCCCAGGTTCATCAACAATTCCAAAACGGCCGTTAGGTAGCTGAGTCAGGACCGGACCGTAGTTGCCCAGAAGTTGACGCTGCCACCAAACGCCCTCAGCGCGCTTTTGCTGCAGTGTACTGAACCAGTATTGCCAAAGCACAGCCCTGACAAAACGTGGCGGCGCACCGTGGAAGGGATTGCCGGCGAGGAGCGCCAGCACGGCGTCGTCGTTTACGAGTAGCAGCTCTTCGGTTCGAGGAACGATCGGGTACTCCTGCCACGAGCCGAGCGATGCGAACCAGAGGTTCCAATCGAAGCGCGGCTGATAGGGTGCGTAGATTCGGGGACGCTCGTTCAATTGCTGCGGCTTGTAGCGAAAGGGATAGGCAACCCAATGCTCGCCGTCGTTGGATCCCTGAAATTCAATCTCATACCGGTGTGGTGTCATGACGGCGAATAGGCCGTATTCATTGGCGATTCGAAATGGCTCGAGTGCCACGACAGGCTCAGCGAGAAGGGGAGCGCTGTGCCAGAACATCCTTACCTGGGGAACAATTGTTGCATAGAAGACCCATGTGAGCACGATAGCCGTTACGGCAGAACGAAGTTGCGCGAGTAAACGTGATTTCGTTGGAACGTCTGATTCCATTCCAGACGGCTGCCGCTCTCCGGGTTCTGCGTCCTTGTTCGGAATAGCGATGTTACTCAAAGCGCTTCGCCATCGAGGCGGAACGAAGCGTTGCAGAAACACATCGTCGAGCAGCAGGAACGCCAGCACTAGGACGAGATAGTTAAGAAAGGTATAGTTTGCCGTGGCGATGACACCAATCTGCCACGCGGTGACGATGAAAAAGCAGACTATCTTCCATCGGCGTGAAAGAAAGGCCATCCAGACAAGGCCCAGTTCCATTCCAAGAGTCATAGCCGCCGTAGCAATATGAAACCAATGAGGCAGATGCTGCACGTACCAACCGATCCATGTAGGCAGAGGTCCGTTCTGGTAGTACTCGTACATCGCTGTCAGGTTTCGCCATGTTGGATCCCCGCTCGCGAGTTTGACAACTCCGGACTGAAAGTAGATTCGAAACCACTCCCACAACAGAAGAAACATCGCGGCCCGCACAGGCGGATTTTTGGATCCCCAGCCGGGCAGCACGCCGGAAGGTGCAAGGAAGATCGAAAGAAAACCCGCTTCCAACAGCATGCCGTCGGATTGATATCCCGAGAAGTCCTGGGCCGCGGCTACGAAAGAGAGAAAGCATACGAAGCACACGACCAGCATGGCGCGCGGCCAAATGTTGAAGACGAGTATCACAGAGCCGATAAGGCCTGCCCAGCAGAGCGCCATGACCATGCCGTCACTGCTGCTTAACCAGAGAAGGCTCGGGGCGTACCAGAAACGAAGTGCGCCAAGTCTGGCGACGGCGTCCAGATATTCGCCGGCAGGAAGGATGCCTCGAGGTCCGATCAGGCCGCGTACCTGAAAGAGAAGCGCGAAAAACGCCGAGAAGTAAATGAGTCCCAGGGATCGAAGGAACACCCAACGCGCAATGAGATGATGGGCGCGTTCGTGTGAAGCGAAGAGGTAGTTGAAGATGCGCTTGGCGTCATTCATCGGCAGCCTTCGTATGCGTGAGTTGGATGCTGCCAGCCTTGATTCCGGTATCCGCGGGTCCTTACTCGCAGGACGTTCGTTGCCGGATTCGGGATTCGTCTGCCGGCAATAACGCATCTTATTGCAATAGACGTAGAGTTAAGTGGATCGCTTCGTCGTGGTGACGCTTTCTAGCTATGCCAACCGCCTCCCTTATCGGCTCCGGCCCTAACGGCCTTTCGGCAGCCA
The DNA here is from genome assembly GCA_050012935.1 of Edaphobacter sp. GTDB lineage: Bacteria > Acidobacteriota > Terriglobia > Terriglobales > Acidobacteriaceae > Edaphobacter. The sequence goes on from JBEKGF010000061.1 coordinate 18,443, forward strand.
TCACCCTCGCTTCTTCCAGCGTCGACGTTGCCGTTTCGGAGCGCAACGCGCAGATCGGCGGGGGTTGTTCCACAGCGGAGACGACGTTGCCGGGTTTTCGTCATGACCTGGGCTCATCCGTTTATCCGATGGGCGTCGCCAGTCCTTTCTTTCGCGCCCTTCCGATTGAGATTCCGTGGATCGAACCTGATGCTCCGTGCGCGCATCCACTCGATGATGGCACTGCTGTGTTGCTCGAACACTCTATCGACGACACGATAGCCAATCTGGATCCCTCCGACCGGCGCAAATACCGTTCGCTGTTTGAGCCGCTTGCCGATCGTTTTGTTGAGCTGGCGGCAGAGCTTCTTGGCCCCGTGCAGCACGTTCCACGGCATCCGATTCTTCTCGCCCGCTTCGGTCTTCCAGCGCTGCTACCTGCTGCCTCGCTTGCCCGTTCACGGTTCTCCGGTGCTCGCGCACGTGCGCTCTTCGCAGGCATGGCCGCTCATTCCGTGATGCCGCTCGAAGACGCGACGTCCGCTGCAGTCGGTCTTGTCCTCATGGCCGCTGGGCACGCAAGCGGGTGGCCGATCGTGCGAGGCGGCGCTCAGACACTCGCCGAAGCTCTTGCTCGTCACCTCGAGTCGCTCGGGGGCCGTATCGAGACCGGTCGCGAGATAACTCAAATGCCGGAAGCTGATGTTGTTCTTGCCGACGTGACTCCGCGTCAACTCCTGCGAATCGCGGGAGCTGCTCTTCCACCTGGTTATCGTCGCAAGCTCGAGCGATTTCGCTATGGTGCGGGAGCCTTCAAGATCGACTATGCCCTCAGCTCGCCAATTCCCTGGGCTGCCAGTGAGTGCATGCGTGCTGCAACGGTTCACCTCGGTGGCACGCTTGAAGAGATCGTTGCTTCGGAGCGCCACTTTACCTCTGCGACTCCCTTCGTCCTGCTCGTGCAACCCTCGCTTTTCGATCCGACCCGCGCTCCCGCAGGACAACACACGGCCTGGGCGTACTGCCATGTCCCGAACGGGAGTTCTGTCGATTGTCTCGAAGCTATTGAACGTCAGATTGAGCGGTTCGCTCCGGGATTTCGCGACTGTATTCTCGCACGTTCGATCTCTCCGCCTGCCGAGCTCGAACGTTGGAATCCGAATCTCGTGGGCGGCGATATCTCTGGCGGAGCCATGACTCCTGGGCAGCTTCTCTTTCGTCCCACTGCTTCGCTGTACCGCACTCCTCTGCCCGGGCTGTTTCTCTGCGGCGCATCGACCCCGCCGGGCGGAGGCGTCCACGGAATGGCGGGATTTCACGCGGCTCAGGCGGCATTGCGATATCTAACGCGCCAGAAGACAGCTTCCGCGTGAGTGTTCGTAGCTCAGTATTGAAAGAAAGATGAGGTCCTGATCATAGATGCCAAAAGCCGCAGAGGATGACTTTGAGGTGCTCGACGTAGATGGCCGCCTGGTGCGGGTAACCCACCCGGACAAGCTCTATTTTTCGAAGCAGGTGAAGCTGACCAAACTTGATCTTGTCCGTTACTATCTGTCGGTTGCGCCCGGCGCACTAAGAGGAATCGTTAATCGGCCGATCGTGCTGAAGCGTTTCGTGAACGGCGCCGAAGCAGAGGCCTTTTATCAGAAACGTGCACCCTCCGAGCGACCTGCCTGGCTGCGGACGGTAACTCTCGCCTTTCCCTCAGGGCGCACTGCAGAAGAGGTAGTAGTTGAGGACGCAAGCGGGCTCGCGTGGATCGTCAATCTTGGTTGTATTGAGCTTCACCCGCATCCGGTACGCTCTTCCGATCTTGAACATCCCGACGAACTACGAGTGGATCTCGATCCTGGCCCAGGTGTTCCCTGGGAAGACGTGCGCACGGTTGCCCTTGGGGTCAAGTCTCTCCTTGAAGAGAACGGGCTTCGCGGCTGGCCCAAGACAAGCGGCTCGCGCGGAATGCATGTTAACGTTCGAATCCAACCCAACTGGACATTTACCGAGGTACGGCGTGCGGCGCTTGCTCTCTCTCGCGCTGTCGAGCGAAGAATGCCCGCGGTGGCAAGCTCGAAATGGTGGAAGGAAGAACGGCACGGAGTATTTCTGGACTACAACCAGAATGCTAAGGACCGCACAACCTGCTCCGCCTATTCTGTTCGCCCGCTTCCCGACGCTCGCGTCTCCACACCCCTCCGCTGGGACGAGGTTCCGGACTGTGATCCTGCCGACTTCACGGTTCTCACAGTTCCGGGCCGTTTTGCCGAAGCCGGCGATCCTTATGCAGAGATCGACTCGACGCCTGGCTCGCTCGAAAGCCTGCTTGAACTTGCTGCGAAAGATGAAGCGGAAGGTCTCGGCGACGCACCCTGGCCTCCACACTTTCGCAAGGCAGAGGGAGAGGCCCCGCGTGTCGCCCCGTCCCGCGCAAAGTCGGCCGCAACGAAAAAGCCTCGGATCAAGATGCCGTTGATCGTGGTTGCGAATTCTACCAGTAAGGAGGCCGCGCTTGACGGTTTAGAGCGATGGAAACGGACTCATCCTGAGGCTGCAGCCCTTTTAGCCATAGACGATGTGCTGGTCGATTCCATGCGCGGCCGCTCCTCAACCTGGACGCGAATCCGAGTTAACCTTCGCAATGTTCCTGAAGATAAGAGGCCTTCACAAGAGACTCCCGACCCAGACTACGATCCAATGCGGGAGTGGCGTGCGAAACGCAATTCAAAGAAGTAAGAAGTAAGAACATCAACGTCCGGTTGCGAAGATTGCCAATAACTCCTGCGGCGGCACGACCTCAAGTTGAGCGAAGGTGCAGTCTCCCGGCCTCTTATCGGTACGCCATCTGCGGAACTGAGCCATGTGGCGGAAGCGGGTCCCCTGCATGTGTTCGTATGCAACCTCAACTACCAGCTCTGGACGCAGAGGCTCCCATGAGAGATCCTTGCCTTGACTCCAACGACTTTGGCCTCCCGGTATGCGGTGCCCGTCTCCGCCGAAAGAACCCCATGGGTGATCGATCGACGCATCCTTGCGATATTGTGAAAGAAACTCAACCAACTCATGCCGCTTCGGCTGCGTGAAACTTGAGCACACTCCCACATGCTGCAGAGCTCCGGACTGATTATAAAGCCCAAGCAGCAGGGAGCCGACGGCGGTCCCCTCTCCGCTCTTGTGCCATCGAAAACCTGCAACCACGCAGTCGCAGTCGCGCTCGTGCTTGACCTTCAACATCACTCGTTTGTCGGATTCATAGGCGCCTGAGACATCCTTAGCCATTACTCCGTCGAGACCGGCTCCTTCGAAGCGACGGAACCAATCGGCGGCGACATCCCTTTGCCCGGTTGCGGGTGTCAGATGAATCGGTGATGCGGTAGAAGGCAGTAATTGTTCCAGCATCCCGCGTCGGGTTTGAAATGGTTCGCTACGTAGGTCTCGATTACCTTCGCAAAGAAGATCGAAAAATACGATGGAAGCGGGAGTTTCTTTTGACAGCAGCTTTACCCTCGAAGCGGCAGGATGTAGGCGGAGCTGGAGCCTTTCGAAGTCAAGCCCGTCTTCGCCAGCGATGACGATCTCGCCATCCAACACACATCGTGACGGCAACTTCGACAAGAGAGCCTCGACCAGTTCCGGGAAATAGCGATTCAGCGGCTTTTGATCGCGGCTCTGAAGGAATATCTCGTCTTGATCGCGGAAGACCAAAGCTCGAAACCCATCCCACTTCGGCTCAAAAATCCACGTGTCTCCTTCCGGTATCTGGTCGATGCGCTTGGCGAGCATAGGCAGGATCGGTGGATTGATCGGAAGATGCATACCGTATGGTATCGCCAAGGAAGCCTACGCAGTCAGGCCGTTTCGGGAAGAGCTTGGCTGCCTCGATAATGGATTACTCAGGGATATCTATTGCTCTGGACCAGAACACCACCTTGCCTCAGATGGTAGAAACGATCTGCGGCAACATCCTGGAAGACCTGCGCATTGCCATTCGGCCAAAGGACCTCGACCTTATCGATTCGAGCAACGTCATCTAGTCCGAAGTGCAGACGCAAGTCGCTCTGCGAGAGATAACTGCCTCCACTTCTGACTTCTTCCAGTTGCTGCAACTTCCCGGTCGTGACACGAATACGCGCATTAAGCGCGAGCCTATTTGCCGGATTTCCTTCAAGTTCAAAACTTACCCAGTGATGCGCAGGATTACTCTTCGCTTCGAGAATCATCGGGGCGCCGGTCAGATTCTCAACGACAATGTCGAGCCGGCCCTTGTTGAAGAGGTCTCCTACAGCAAGCCCGCGGCTTACCTGGGGCACTGTAACTGCCGATCCGGTTTGCGTGCTGACATTCGTGAATGTTCCATCCCGCTGGTTCTGGAAGATGAGTTTAGGTTCTCTGTAGGCCGTTCCTGTCTTCGCATCGTCGACCTGTGGGTAGACGTGGCCGTTCACCATGATGATGTCCAGCCAGCCTGAGTTGTCCAGGTCGAGAAAGGCATCACCCCAGCCGACGAAAGGCGCGGTCGCTCGCGCTATTCCGGCAGTGTGTGAAACATCGGTAAAGTTCAGCCCTCCATCGTTGCGATACAGTGTCGCGTACTCTTCGCTGAAGTGCGTGATTAGGATGCTCATCCAACCGGTGTGCAGATAGTCTCCGAGCGCGAGTCCCATGTTTGCCTGTTCCACGCCTTCTTCGCTTACGGCGACCCCCGCGTCTAAAGCGACATCCTGGAATCGGCCGTTGCCAAGATTGCGATAGAGATAGTTGGGCTCACCATCATTCGCGACAAACAGGTCGAGCTTGCCATCGTTATCAAAGTCAGACCAGACGGCGCCCAGGCCAAAGAAGCGATTCGAATCGTCAACGCCGGCCTGCTTGGCAACTTCGCTAAAAGTGCCATCTCCATTGTTGTGATACAGAGTGTCTGGGAAGCCCTTGAGCCCGCGAGGGCCGCACTGAACGGCAATCTCGTGATACTGGCAGGTCTTTCGAGAACCGAACGTAGGCAGATCGTTCAAATCAAGATCGACATAGTGGGCTACAAACAGATCGGAGTTGCCATCGCCGTCATAGTCGCCGAACGCTACACCAGTTGCCCATCCGGTGTCTTTGCCAAGGCCTGCAGCTTTCGTTACATCGGTGAAAGTTCCATCCCCGTTATTGCGGTACAGAACGACGCCTCCGAAACAACTTACGATCAGGTCCGGTCGTCCATCGTTGTTGTAGTCTCCGACAGCGGCGCCCATCGCCCAGCACGGATAACCAACGCCCGCTTTGTCCGTCACATCCGTGAAGGTGCCATCGTGGTTGTTGTGGTACAGCGCGCTCTTCGCCTTCTTTCCCTCCAGCGTCATGGAAACGCTTGGCGCGTTCGTGAAGTAAATATCGAGCCAGCCGTCGCCGTCGTAGTCAATGAGAGCAACACCGCCGCTCATCGATTCCACAATGTACTTCTGCTCCGGACTCGATAGGTGCTGAAAGCTGATGCGAGTGGAAGGAGTCAAATCAACCAACTGGGGAACCTGCGCCACCGCGGCGCGCTTCTCCGTGGCATCCTTCGCAGGACTTTTTGCCTGCTGGCCGCTCGCTGGAACAGCGGAAGAATTCGCAGAGACGGGTGCGCCTTTGAGCAGCATTGCAACCCACGGCACAATGGCTGCACAAAAAAATAAACTCCGAAGCCACCTACGGTTCACCTTGGGTGCAGCCTTAGTCTGTGATCCCCGCAATGCACGATTCCTTTACTTGTCCGATCCGGCTGGTGGATTATCAATCTTCATGTCTTTATAGACTGTTCGCAGTTTTTCCTTCAAATCCTTGTACTTCTTATACTCGGCAAGTTCACGTTTTGCATCGTCAGGCCGATGCAGCGCCCGATAGACCGTGCTTAGCCGATAGTGAGCCATGATATTGCCAGGATCTGCGGCGATAGCAGCTTCCAGCAGTGGAAGCGCGGCTGCCGGATTGTTTCTTTGGTCATAGACAAAGGCCAGACCCACCTTGGCATCGGCATCGCCTGGGACAATCGCCAGCGCCTGCTTGTAATACTTTTCCGCTTCATCCAGATTGCCTTTTTCGGCAACGATATCCCCAAGTCGAGTCAAAGCCTTTTCGTCCAGCGCATTGTCGGCTACAGCAGCCCTGTATTCCTGCTCTGCCTCTTCCTTGAGCTTTGTCTCCGGGGAACTATGCAGGGCTTCAGCGAGTTCGAAGTGAATCCCCGGGAGTTGGGGATCGGCCGCCAGCGCGGCTCGATAATCCGCCACCGCACCTGGAATATCTCCTATACGTCCGAGCTCATGTGCCATGGCCTGGTGCATCTGCCCGGAGTTTGGCGCTGCAACCGACATATCCAACAACGCCTCCCCAGCCAGATCGGTATAGATCCGATAAGCTGCATACAGAATGCGAGGATCGGTCGGCGAGCTTTCGCGCAAGATCGCCACGACTCCTGCAGCCTTAGCCAGGTCGCCTGTTGCTGTATAAAGTTCGATCAGCTGCAGGCCTGCTTCCGCCTGCAACGCCGGCTCTTTCAGTTGCGAGACTACAGTTTCGAACTCCGCTCGAGCGGCATCTGTCTTTCCAAGGTGCCTTTCGCACATAGCAAGCAGAGTGCGAATCTTTGTCAGATCGGGCTGCTGATCCACAGCGTAGCGGAGATGTGGCTCAGCCCCTGCGTAGTCTTTTTGAAAGTAGAGAAGAACTCCGAGATTGGCCTGAGCGTCCAGATTTTTTGGATCGACGGCAAGAACAGCAGCAAATTCCTTCGCCGCAAGCTCCGGCTTCTTCTGGCTTAGAAGCTCATGTGCCCTTTGTTCATGCTGCTGAACCTGCTGCGCCTTGGACCCACCGTCGGATTGCGCTGCGATGGAA
>JBEKGF010000062.1:0-25227 GCA_050012935.1 Edaphobacter sp.
CGTAGCCAACCGCTCCGACCGCAGCATCTTCAAGCACTGCCGCTTCCTAGGCCACCAGGACACCCTCTTCGCAGACTACGGCCGCCAGTACTACGTCGACTCCTACATCGAGGGCGGCGTTGACTTCATCTTCGGCAACGCCGCCGCCGTCTTCGACCACTCCGAGCTTCACGCCAACGGCCCCGGCTACCTCACCGCGCAATCCCGCACAGCCGCAGATCAACCCACCGGCTACGTCATCCTCAACAGCCGCGTCACCAGCAGCATCGACCACACCGCCCCGCCCATGAACCCCTCCACTCCCGGTGCAGCCAGCTCTGCCTCTGCGCGCAACACTACTGGACTCGGCCGCCCCTGGCGTCCTTACTCGCGTGTCATCTACATCAACACCGAGCTGCCCGCAGACCTCAACCCCGCCGGCTGGAACAACTGGAACAACCCCGGCAACGAAAGAACCGCATATTACGCCGAGTCCAATAGCAAAGGTCCCGGCGCCATTCCCTCGACGCGCGTGCCGTGGTCCCATCAACTCACCCCAGCCGAAGCACAGCAGTTCTACCCCGCAATCTTCCTCGCAAGCCCCGGCCATTGGACGCCGGAGTCAGAAGCAGCTAAACTTCCTTGACTGCTGAAATCGAGGAAAAACCCAGTGCTAAATCGATTTTCCCGCCGCACCTTCGCCCGCCTGTTCGGAGCCGCGACTCTTGCCCCCGCAGCGCTCTCCACTCTCACCACGCCTGCGTCTGCAGAACCCGCGCCATCGTCTCCCACGCTGCGCCGCTTCCCGCAAGGCTTCCTCTGGGGCTCTGCCACAGCCTCGTATCAGGTCGAAGGCGCCGTCAACGAAGATGGTCGCGGACCCTCCATCTGGGACACCTTCTCCCACACTTCCGGTAAGACCAACAACGGAGACACCGGAGACACCGCCGACGATCACTACCATCGCTACAAAGAAGACGTGCAGCTCATGAAGTCCCTCGGCCTCAAAACCTACCGCTTCTCCGTAGCGTGGCCGCGCGTCTTTCCGCAGGGCACCGGCACGCCAAACCCCAAAGGCCTCGACTTCTACAACCGCCTCGTCGACGAACTCCTCGCAGCCAACATTCAACCCTACTGCACGCTCTTCCATTGGGATCTCCCGCAGACCCTCGAAGACAAAGGCGGTTGGCAATCCCGCGATACCTCCGAGGCCTTCGCCAACTACGCTGGCTACGTCGCTGAACATCTCTCCGACCGCGTCAAGCACTTCATGACCCTCAACGAGATGAGCTCCTTCGTCGACATCGGCTACCGCGACGGCCGCCACGCCCCTGGCCTCACGCTCCCGCCCGCCGGCGTCAACCAGGTCCGCCATCACGCCATCCTCGCCCACGGACTCGGCGTCCAGGCCATCCGCGCGCACGCCAAACCAGGCACCAAAATCGGTTTAGCGGAAAACGCCTCCGCCGCCGTCCCCGTCATCGAAACGCCGGAACACATCGCCGCCGCCGCCAAAGCCTATCGCGAAGCCAACGCCGGCTATCTCACCGCTATCATGGAGGGCCGCTACACCGACGCCTACCTCGCGCATCACGGAGCCGACGCGCCAAAATTCACTCCCGCCGACATGAAAGCCATCGGCAGCCCAGTCGACTTCGTTGGCCTCAACGTCTACACCCCCTCCTACGTCCGCGCCGACGACTCACCCGCCGGGTTCGCCCACGTCCCCGCGCCAAAGTCTTACCCGCACATGATGAGCAACTGGCTTCACGTCGGCCCCGAAGCGCTCTACTGGTCTCCAAAACTCGCCGCCCAGCTCTGGAACATCAAGGAGATCTACATCACCGAAAACGGAGCCTCCTCCGCCGACGTTGTCACGCCCGAGGGCCACATCTACGACTCCGACCGCGTCATGTACCTCCGCAACTACCTCACCCAGCTCCACCGCGCCGTCGCCGAAGGCGTGCCTGTTCGCGGCTACTTCCTCTGGAGCCTCCTCGACAACTACGAGTGGGCCGACGGCTACGCCTACCGCTTCGGCATCCACTACGTCGACTTCGCCACACAGAAACGCACTCCAAAAATGAGCGCCAACTTCTACCGCGAGGTCATCGCCAGCAACGGCCTCGCATAAAGCGCAACTCCCAGTAATCTTCGGGGAAAATTGCTAAAATAGAAGGCTGTGACTCCCCCCGCAACAATCGAAGACGTGGTGCAGGAAATCCCTGCCCAATCTCGTCCCAAGGTAGGCTTCGTCTCGCTCGGCTGCCCCAAAAACCTCGTCGACTCCGAGGTCATGATGGGGCTACTTCACCATAATGGTGCTGAGTTGACACCCCGCGCCGAAGACGCCGAGATCATCGTCATCAACACCTGCAGCTTCATCGACTCTGCCAAGCAGGAGTCCGTCAACACCATCCTCGAGATGGTCCAGAACAAGCAGCAAAATGGCGGCAAAGCAAAGCGCATCGTCGTAGCCGGCTGCCTCGTCGAGCGCTACCGCGACGAAATCCGGAAGAACATCCCCGAAGTAGACGCGGTCGTAGGCACAGGCGAACTCGAAGCTATTCTCGCCGCAGCAGGCCTGACACCAAGCGGCCACGCGAACAACAACTCCCCCTTCAACATTCTCCCGCAGGGCGCGCCCGAAGCCACCATCCACACTCAAGCCATCGGCATGGCCCAGACTGACGCCGAAGTCGCGCGACTCGAATCGCTCAGCACACAACAACTCATCGACCGAGCCCCCAGCGCCGTCTCGCAACACTCGCGCCCACTAGCCGACCCCGAACACGACCGCGAGATCGCCCCGCAACTCAAGATCGTCCAGTCCCTCGCCGAGACCGGAACCACCCACGGCGACGAGCCACTCGCGCACACCGGCGATCACATCGCACATATTCCCAACGCTGGTACAAAATCACGCGCCGAGGGTGACCTGAGAGAACAACAAGGCCGCTTCTCCCGCGAATCATGGGACGGAGCCACCGCCGCGCTCCCTGACTACCTCTACAACGACGCAACCCCGCGCATCCTCACGACGCCACGCGCCTCCGCCTACATCAAAATCGCCGAAGGCTGCGACCACCCCTGCAGCTTCTGCATCATCCCGCAGCTCCGCGGCAAATTCCGCTCCCGCCGCATGTCATCGATCATCGCCGAAGCCGAAAACCTCATCGCGCAAGGCGTCCGCGAGATCACCCTCATCGGCCAGGACACCACCTGCTACGGCGAAGACTTAGGATTCACCGAGGGTCTGTCCCAACTCCTCGATGCGCTCGCGGTCCTTCCCGGCCTCCGCTGGCTGCGCTTCCTCTACACCTACCCCAACAAGGTCACCACGCGCCTGCTCGAAACAATGGCGAAGCACGACACCATCGCAAAGTATCTCGACGTCCCCCTCCAGCACGCCAGTCCCAGCGTCCTCAAGCGTATGAAGCGCGGCGGCAACGCGCAGATCTTCCTCGACCTCATCGCGAAGGCTCGCCGCCTCGTCCCGGGCATCGTCATCCGCACCAGCTTCATCGTCGGCTTCCCCGGCGAAACCGAAGCCGACTACAAAGAACTCGAAGCCTTCATCGCCGCAGCAAAAATCGACTGGCTGGGAGTCTTCACCTACTCCGACGAAGAGGGTGCCAAGGCCTTCGAACTAGCCGACGAACTCAAAGTTCCCACGCGCACCATCCAGTCCCGCCGCCGCAAGCTGATGAAGCTGCAGCAAAAGATCAGCACCAAATCCAAAGCCGAATGGGTAGGCCGCAAAATCGATTTATTAGTCGAAGGCGAATCCGAAGAGACCGAACTGCTCTGGCAGGGCCGCACTCCGCTCCACGCCCCCGAGATCGACGGCAAAGTCCTCATCAACGACTTCGGCCCCCACGAAGCCCTCGTACCCGGCGCCTTCTACCGCGCCGAAATCACCGAATCCCACGACTACGACGTAGTAGCCCGCATCCTCGAATAAAGTTCTTCCTCTTTCGCGCTCTGACGGTAGATACTTAGTCCTTCTACTGCCACAGGAGAACTGAATGTCCTATTACCCCGCAGAAATATATATGGAGCACAATGGCGTCATTATTTACCACGTATATAAGGCCGATGATCCTGATCAAGGGATTCGAGAATATTGGTTCGACACCCAAGAGGCAAGCAGAGACGATTACGGCTTCGATGTCCGCGAGCTAGCCGAGGAACTCGTGAAACTCAATCCTATCCTTGCAATTGATGCCAGTGGGGACGATGAAAAAAAGTCAATAATCCGTGCGTCTATCGAAGCCGGATTGCTCCAAGCGGCGTAACCTGCAATTTACTTCAGGCTCAAATGCGAGAAGCCATCTAACACGAAAAATGCATTGGCCGAATCGGTCACATTCACAGCGCAAAACACAACAAGGGATAAGATGAGAACGGGACAAACGTGCAAGATGGAAATTGGGAGAATGCTCAAGAACTCCCAAACCAAGGTCATTGTTCCAATAATCCTGCTCGGACTTCTTGAACAATACTTAGTTTCAAATGACCCGAGGTTTACAGATGCCCAAATTCGGAGGGCTTACGAAGCTGCAGTAAAGGAGATGAAGACATTCTTGGGACACGACGTACATATCGGCGCAAAATATTACGACGCATACGGGTCCAGAATGTCTCGTTACGCAGTTTTAGAGCAGATCGCTCACCTTGAATACCGGCTATTGTCTCCCTACACCGAAGAAGCCCGGGAACTCATCAGGTGGATCCCTCAGCAGATCAAATTGCACATCGACAAGCGCCTTGGTGTGGTGCCTCTACTCCATGATTCGGCCACACGAGCCGCGTTAGCGGATTCGCCTGAGGAGTTCTCTCGCCTCATAAAAGACCAGATCGACAAGAATCCAGCAAACTTCGAAATCTTCACCTTCGCTGTCATAAAGGTTCATTTGGAGAGATTTGCCTGCAAAATCTATCGTGACACCCGAACGGCATCACACGATAAGGGAGTCGATATCTCGACCAACTTCGGCGTCGTTTACCAGATCAAAAAGCTGCGGATTCACACTCAAGCGGAAGCGGCCTTAGTATACGCAGAGCTTAAAGTGAATTTCGATAACGAGCGACTACAGGATGGAAGTGTGATTCTTGTCATCGATGATATTTCAAAAGAAGTTAAACAGTATTTGATAAATATGCGAGTTCAGTCCATAAGTAAGGATGAAGTTTTTCGAATGGCTGCTAACTTCGATGAGCCGGAGGATCGGCAAAAAGTACTGCGCATCATCTACGAGGAATTTCGGCGCGAGTATTCGAGCAATATCACCTAAAAATGGAATAACGCGATGCTCACACCCACCTACCAATCCCTTCCCTCCTTCCACCTAGCCGGCATCCGCCGCTGGCACACCTTCGCCACTGCCCCCGAAACCATCCCACCACAATGGAACGAGTTCAACGCCCTCTCCCTCCCCGGCCGCGCAGAAGCGAAGGTCACCTACGGAGCCACCTGCCAGATGGACATGCCCAATCAGCGCTTCGAATACCTCTCCGGCTACGAGGTCCCCAGCTTCGACAACCTCCCTGCCGACATCGGCCGCATGATCGTCCCTGCTGCCGAGTACGCCGTCTTCCCTCTCGAGACCGTTAAAGATATCCGCCCCTTATGGCACTCAGTCTTCCAGACCTGGCTACCCTCCTCCGGCGTAAAACCCGCACACACCCCGGACTTCGAACGCTACGACCACCGCTTCGATCCCATCACCCGCGGCCCGCTAGAGATCTGGTTTCCCATCCAACGCGTCATCGCGCAGGCATGACCTCAAGCAGCAAATTATCCCCATTCCGAATTACTGCACGCTTCTCCGGGTTTGTGATCGTGATTAATCCGTCCGGCGACTCAAGCCGCGCCCCGGTATCGTACCCGTACAGCCCATTCGCCGTCGTCGAGAACACACCCATCGCCTGCGGAACCACACCACCATCGGACAGCTTCACCGGCAGACTATAGACCCCGTAGTAGTCTGCATTGCCCACCGTGCGCAATCCACTGCCCACCACGTCTGCCACCCACCCCGTCCGCGCCACCACATCTCCGCCCACCTGCCTCGTCGTCCAGCTCGCCGAGTTATTGCCGCGGTCAGCCACACCCATCGTTGGCATAAACGTATCGTCGACGTACATCAGATTGGCGGCCGCCACGGCTCTCGTCACCAATGGAACCGTCTGCCCCCGATAGCTCAACTGGGTAAACCGTATCGTCAGCACAGAAGGATGTGCTGCTGTTCCGTCCCCCGCGCTTGACGCCACAATCTCGCCGCGAACCTTTGCCCCGCGATTGAGGTACGAGTCCTGAGTAACAGGAACCCGCTGAGTCGTCGTGACCATAAAGACAGTTCCCGGCTTCGACCTCCCAGCACGAAGCGTTCGACCCATCTGCACAGGCAACGTAATGCCGGCAGGTAAAGCCTGCAGCTCCGATACAGCGTGGCTTCGCTGACCAGCGTCGGATGCCTCCGCCAAAATGGAAAGAGAAACCAGCATCAGACTGGCTCTCAACCGGAAACTGATCGCTCGCCCTAACGCCCGCATAAGAAAGCCTTCCATTTTATTTAGACGCAAGATATCCAATGTCCGCTATAGCAGCTCGGCGCAGCGCGGTTACACACGCGAATGGATTAAAATAGAGTTGTCATGCCGAGAGCTTCCAACTCGAAAGTCAAAACCCTCCGCTGCCCCACCTGCCGCAACATCGTACTCGTTGGAAGCGAAGACTTTCCCTTCTGTTCCGACCGTTGCCGCCGCCTCGATCTCGGCAAATGGGCCTCCGGCGACTACAAGGTCTCCACCCCCATTCAGGACCCCGATCTCCTCGAAGAACTCGCTCGTTCCCCACGCCGCAACAACGACGAAGACTAGATTGGAAGACGAATCGCTCCAAATTTAAGTGGCTGTCACTGCAAAGCTAACCCACCTGAATCGAAGACTTTGCCCGGCAACAACGCTCTTCCCAACCCGAAGTCCTGGCTTAACCCATTTGGATCGAAGACTTTGCCACACTTTAGGGGGAGTGGGGCCACCCGTTTACACTAAAAGCCGATCCGATGCCCAACTCCACCACCCAACTCCACGAACCCGCAGACAAGAAAACCCGCTGGGCATGGCTCACCGCCACCTTCTTCGGAGCTGGCCTCCTCAAACCCGGTCCCGGAACCTACGGCAGCATCGCCGCCCTCCTCCTATGGTACGGAGCCGCGCATCTCTTCCACCCATCGATATCGGTACTCGCGATCGGCACAGCCGCAGCCGCAACAATCGCCACGCTCATCGGCATCCCCGCCGCCACAATCGTAGCCCGCGAATCCGGCCGCAAAGACCCCGGCCACGTCGTCATCGACGAGGTAGCCGGCCAGCTCATCACCCTCATCGCGCTGCCGGCAACACCAGGATTCGCCCTACTCGCCCTCTTCCTCTTCCGTTTCTTCGACATTGCAAAACCTTGGCCCATCCGCCGCCTCGAAAAGCTGCCCGAAGGCACGGGCATCATGCTCGATGACGTCGCCGCCGGCCTCCTCGCCCTCGCCATCGCTCAAGTCACCATCCACCTCCGCTAGCCGAAGTGGCATTTGCACTCCCTTCACACTCGGGCTACGCTAGCCATCAGTATGACGACCCTCCGCTCCCTCCTGACATCCGACAAAGCAGACCCCGAAGCCCCGCGACTCGACCACCTGAGCCCTATCGCAGCCATGCCCGGCGGCCAGGTCGAAGTCCACGGCCATCATCTCGAACCCCACGGCGCCCACATCCCCCGCGCCTCCATCGGCGACATCCCTGCCCCCGTCGTCCTCAGCCGCCCCACCCACGCCACCGTCCGCATCCCCGAAGGCGCCATCTCGGGTAATCTCGTCCTGCACCGCAACGCGACCGAGAGCAATCCTCTAAATCTTAATGTCGCTGTCCCCATGGCAGAAAATCTTCATCCCGTCGCCAATCCCGCAGTCGACACCGACGGAAACGTCTACACCACCATCTCGGGAGAACGCGGCCAGGCCGTCCCTGTCTCCATCCTTCAAATCCAGCGCGACTTCCAGGTTCGCCCCTTCGTCCGCGACTTGCTCAACGCCACGGGCCTCGCCTTTGGTCCCGACGGTTTCCTCTATGCCAGCTCGCGCGCCGAAGGCACCGTCTACCGCATCTCCCCCGAGGGCGCCATCTCCACCTACGCCGAGGGCATGGGCATCGCCACAGGCATCGCCTTCGATCGCGACGGAAACCTCTTCGTCGGCGACCGCTCCGGCACCATCTTCAAAATCAGTCGCGCCAGCACAGGCGGTGCCAGCGGCGAAATCTTCGTCTACGCCACCCTCGAACCGAGCATCGCCGCCTACCATCTTGCCTTCAACGACGCAGGCACCCTCTTCGTCACCGGCCCCACGACATCCTCAAACCAGGCCGTCCACGCTATCGATCGCGACGGAAACACCACCGTCTATTATCAGGGCCTCGGCCGGGCCCAGGGCATCGCCTTCGACGTCAACGGCAATCTCTACGTCGCCGCCAGTCTCCGAGGCCAGCGCGGCATCGTCCGCATCGATCCGCAACACAACGCTACTCTAACGATCTCCGGCAACAACGTCGTCGGCCTCGCCTTCCTCGAAGATGGCAACGCGACCCTCGCCACGCGCGACACGCTTTACCACGTGGCACTCGGCATCGAAGGCCGGAAACTCGTCTGAAATCGCGGATGCCGAGTCCACAACGGCAAGACACAAAAAAACTTCCATAGCTTGGTAAGCGCTATTTGCGTAAAATCATCTTCGCCGGCTACCGCAATAGTCTGGACACGACACCAAACTCAGCTCCACCTCGCGTGAGGCACTCTTTGGAACCGCGGCTCTATAGCAGGCTCTTGTTTCGTCTTCTGGTTCTCCCGGTCGCAGCGCTCGCTGGCCTAGCTCTCATCCTTGGATACGGCCTGCGCCGGGTTCAGGACAGTGCCAATGCAATCGACCGCGCCGACGTGGTCATCCTTCACGCAAATCGTCTCATCAAACTGATCATCGATGAAGAAACTGGCTTACGGGGCTACCTGCTCGTCCGTAACCCGGCCTTCCTTCAGCCACTGCGCGAAGCCGATCATCAAATTGATTCCGAATTCGCCACTCTATTCACCTTAGTCCATCGGCCCGACCAGGTTGATCGCCTGCGTCGCCTTCAGAACGCCCAACAACAATGGGAGAAAGGAACATATCAGGAGATTCAGTCTCCTCCACAGGACCCATCGTTGCTGGAGCAACACATGCTCCAGCGTAAGCAGGCGATGGACATCATGCGCGCCCAGATGGACGAGTTTGTCGGCATCGTCACTGAACGCCGCGCCGACCATCTCGCGGAGGACAGTCGACTCAATCGCATCGCCAGACCCGCACTCGTGGCTCTTGTCGCTTTCGTCGCAGCCCTGCTGGTATGGGAGACGCGCAGAATCTTTCGCAAACTCACCGCTGCCTACAATCGCCAGATCCAGGAGCTTAGACTGAAGAGCGAGGAGTCCTACGCCCGCGAGCAGTGGCTAAGTACGACCATTCGCAGTATTGGCGACGCGGTCATTGCTTGCAATATCGATGGCAATGTCGTCTTCATGAACCGTATCGCAGAGCAGCTTACCGGCTGGAGCGAAGACGAAGCCCGTGGAGTCATTCTTCACAAAGTCTTCCCCATCTTCAACGAAGAGACAAGAGCGGCTGTCGAAAACCCCGTCGACAAAGTACGCCGCTTGGGCACCGTCGTCGGCCTCGCCAATCACACCTTTCTCGTCTCCAAAAAAGGCAAAGAGATCTGCATCGATGACAGCGGCGCGCCCATCCTGAACAGTACAGGCCAAATGATCGGAATCGTTCTCGTCTTCCGCGACATTACCGAGCGCCGCATGTCGGAAGGCGTACTAATGCGCGCTGAAAAGCTCGCAGCAGCAGGACGCCTCGCCGCATCGGTCGCCCATGAAGTTAACAATCCGCTCGAGGGCCTCACCAATCTCGTCTACATCGCCCGGCGTTCCAACGACTTCAACGAAATCCGTCAACTCCTCTCGCAGGCGGACGAAGAGTTGAACCGCGTCGCCCACATCACCCGTCAGTCCCTTGGCTTTTATCGCGAGACCTCAACTCCTACCCGCTTCAAGCCAGCCCTTATCGTTCGCGAAGTCACCGACTTTTACACTCCGCGCGCAGTTCGTCTCGGAGTCTCGCTCATCGTCAACGCGACAACCGAACGAGAGGTGCTGGGCTCTCCGGGTGAGGTTCGTCAGATTCTCTCCAACCTGCTTGCGAACAGCCTCGACGCCTGCACCCGCGACGCCAAAATCCGTATCGAAGCAAACCCCGCCGTTGATCCTCGCAATCTCTCGCGCCCCGGTGTTCGCATCACCATCGCCGACTCAGGCATGGGAATACCCCCCGAAAACTTGGAATCCATCTTCGAGCCATTCTTCACCACGAAAAAAGATACGGGCACCGGTCTCGGCCTCTGGGTCTCCCGTGAACTCGCCGTAAAACATGGTGGCACCATGCGTGTTCGCTCCCGCACCTCCGATCCCTTCTGCGGCACTGTGTTCTCAATCTTTCTGCCGCAGGAGGGACGTTCGCTCACGAATGGCCACCCCTCGACGGGAAGCATCGAACCCCAGCCCCGGAAAGATCTTCGTAGCAACTAACTCTTTTTCCGCTCGACTTACGCGCTTCCTCAGAATAAAGCGATTCGCGCGCCAAACCGCTATCATCGGGATGAGGCACTTCGCCCGCCGAGAGAACCGCCACCACATGATCGCTGAAATCATCGCAGCCGGCTCCGAAATGCTCACGCCTTTTCGCCAGGACACCAACTCTCTCTACCTCACACAGGGCCTGAACGACCTCGGCGTCCAGGTCGCCTTCAAAACCATCGTCGGCGACAACCTCTCTCACCTCACCAGCGCAGCCCGTACAGCGATCTCCCGCGCCGACATCATCATCTTCTCCGGCGGACTGGGGCCCACTGAAGACGACCTCACCCGCGAGGCCGCCGCCGCCGCGCTCAACATCGGCATCCACAATGACAATGCCGCCCTCACCGCCCTCTACAAACGATTCGCCGCCCGACAGATGGTCATGCCGCCCAACAACGCAAAGCAGGCGCATATCCTCGACGGCGCTACCATCCTCGAAAACATGAACGGCAGCGCACCCGGCCAATACCTCGACACCACCGTCCCCGGCCCCAACGGCGAAGCCATCCGCAAGATCGTCATCCTTCTGCCCGGTCCACCCAAAGAGCTCAAGCCGCTCTTCAACAATCAAGTCAAACCGCGCCTCGCCGCCTCGCTTCCGTCGCGGTATCTTGCAACGCGGATTCTGCGCATGGCTCTCATCCCTGAGTCACACGTCGACGCCCGCACCGCGCCCATCTACAAACAGTACGCCGACATCGAAACCACCATCCTCGCAGGCCCGGCTGAGATTCAACTCCACTTCCTCTGCGCCAAACCCAAGCAGATCGAGGCACAGCGCCGCGTCGACGAACTCGCCGGCAAGATCGAAGCCGAGATGGAAGACACCATCTTCTCCTCCCACGGCGAATCCCTCGAAGAGGTCGTGCTCCTCAACCTCGGCCTCCGCAGCCTGACTCTCGCGACGGCGGAAAGCTGCACCGGCGGCCTGCTCGCCCAACGTCTCACCGCGATACCAGGAAGCTCGCGTTACTTTCTCGGCGGCGCAGTCGTCTACAGCGACGCGCTCAAGACGACCTTCGCCAGCGTCCCTGCAACACTCGTCGAAGACAAGGGCCCCGTCTCACCCGAAGTGGCGCGTTCACTCGCCGAAGGGATCCGCACTCGCACGGGCGCCTCGCTCGGCATCTCGATCACCGGCATCGCTGGCCCCGGCCCCGGCTCACCCGGACCTGATGCTGCCAAACCCATCGGTCTGGTCTATATCGCATTGGCAAACGAGCGGCGCACAGAGATCAAAGAATTGAATCTCCCCGGCGACCGAGAGCGAATTCGCTGGTGGGCCAGCCAGCACGCGCTCGAACTCATCCGTCGTCACCTGCTTTAGCAACTCAGCAACAAAAGAGAAGTGTTCTTCTGAGGATTTGCTGACTCGCTAACCCGCTAACTAGCGGTCTTGCTAAACTCATCAGACGACCATGAATCCTTGGTTCCTCGCCATCCCGCTCGCGTACCTTCTGGGATCTATCCCCTTCGGCTACCTTCTCGTTAAAATCTGCCTCAAACAGGACATTCGCACCACCGGCAGCGGCAATATCGGCGCTACCAACGTCGCGCGCTCTGGAGCCAAAGGCCTCGGCATCGCCACGCTTTTACTCGATTGCGGCAAAGCCTTCCTCGCCGTCAAAATCGCGCAACTCGTCGCCCCCGGCAACTACGATCTGGCAGTCGTAGCAGCAGTAGCAGCCATCCTCGGACACGTCTTCCCCATCTGGCTCGGCTTTCGCGGCGGCAAAGGAGTCGCCAGCGCACTCGGCGTCTTTCTCGCTCTCTCTCCTGCCGCCGCCGGATGCACCTTTGCCATCTTCCTCATCGTCTTCCTCATCACCCGCTACGTTTCGCTAGCCTCCATCATCGGCTCGGCCTGCTTTCCCTTCTTCGGCTTTCATTTCGCACCGGTTCGCTCACCGATCGTCATCGCAGGCTTCCTCTTCATCCCACTCCTCATCATCGTCAAGCACCACGAAAACATCCGCCGTCTCCTTGGCGGAACCGAAAACCGCTTCGGCACGAAAAAGGGAGGCGCATGAGCCGCATCACCATCCTTGGCGCAGGAGCCTGGGGCACCGCGCTCGCCTTATCCCTTGCGCGCCGCGGTGGTCATCAGCTCTGCCTCTGGTCGCACTCCGCCGCACTTGCCGAACAACTCGCCGACACAGGCGAAAACCTCCCCTACCTTCCCGGCTTCACTCTTCCCGCCGACGTCGACGTTACCTCCGACCTTCCCCGCGCCATCTTCGAAGCCGACATCCTTCTCTGCGTCACGCCCTCGCAGCACCTGCGCGGTGTCATCACTCATATCGCTCCCATGCTCACGCGCAATCAAATCATAGTCGGCGCAAGCAAAGGTCTCGAGGAAACCACCTACCTCCGCATGTCGCAGGTCGTCGCCTCAGTCACTGGCAATCCATTCGCCGTACTCAGCGGTCCATCCTTCGCACAGGAAGTTGCAGCCGGCATGCCCACCGCTGTCGTCGTGGCCTCTCAATTCCCTCCGGTCTCCCAGACCATCCAGCGCGATCTCACATCCTCAACCCTCCGCGTCTACACCAACGACGACGTTCCCGGCGTAGAACTGGGTGGCGCACTCAAAAACGTCATCGCCCTCGCCGCCGGCGTCGCCAACGGCCTCAACCTCGGCCACAACTCCTCCGCCGCACTCATCACCCGAGGCATCGCCGAGATGACACGCCTCGCCGTAGCCTGCGGAGGCCGCCGCCAGACCCTCGCCGGCCTCTCCGGTGTAGGCGACCTCGTCCTCACCTGCACCGGCTCCCTCTCGCGCAACCGCGCCGTTGGCGTCGAACTAGGCCGCGGCCGCCAGCTACCCGACATCATGGATAGCCTTCACGGCAAAGTAGCCGAAGGCATCCGCAGCACCGCCGCAGCCCTCGGTCTCGCAGCCCGCTACGCCGTCGAGATGCCCATCACCGAACAGATGGACGCCATCCTCCACCGCAACAAGAGCCCCAAAGAGGCCATCCGCGACCTCATGTCCCGCCCCGGACGCGACGAATAAACCAAAGGCGTAGCGACAAAAAATATTTCCACCCCGCGCCAGCCCCAGCCTCGCCCAAGTAAGCTTGTCTGCATGTCCGAACACCATCACGAACGCAACCACCAACAAGACCACATCCCACCGCCCGATCTCCCTAAACACAAAACGATCATGGGATTTCGCCCCCACATCTTCATCGGCGGCCTCGTCCTCATCGCAATCCTTCTTATCTACCTTCTTCTCCTCGTGCGCCCTGGCATCTACTCTCCTGCTCCCCAGAAGAACGCTCCAACCTCGAACTACAAGCCGGCCGTCAGCACACAACTCGCATAAACCGCCTGCGGCCACGGCCACGCTCCATTGCTAAACTAGAAAGAGCATGGCTTTCTCTATCTTCGGCAAACGCCCCACAGAACCGGACCAACCCAACGCCCCGGAACCGCAGGAGCCGAAGCGCGGCCTCTTCGACCGCATGAAGCAGGCGGTCACCCGCACCCGCGAGTCCTTCACCGAATCCATCGGCTCCATCATCGCCCTCACCCGCGAGGTCGACGAGACCACGCTCGTCAATCTCGAGCCTCTCCTCCTCGCTGCCGACCTCGGCGCACCCACCACTGCCCTCGTCATGGAAAACCTCCGCCAGCGCGCCCTCCGCACCGGCATCCAGGGCGGTGACGAACTCAAGCAACTCCTCAAAGCCGAGCTAAAACAGATTCTCGACGGCGTAGCACGCCCCATTCACCATCCAGCGGCGCCGCCTGAGGTCATCATGATGGTCGGCGTCAACGGCACAGGCAAAACCACCACCACCGGCAAGCTCTCCGCATACTTCACCACCCAGGGCCGTACCGTCCTGCTCTGCGCCGCCGACACCTTCCGCGCTGCCGCCATCGAGCAACTCGAAGTCTGGGCCCGTCGCTCCAACGTCGACATCATCAAAACCAAACAAGGTGGCGACCCCTCTGCCGCTCTCTACGACGCCTGCGCCGCCGCCAAATCCCGAGGTACGCAAATCCTCATCGTCGACACCGCCGGCCGTCTCCACACCAAGACCGACCTCATGAAAGAACTCGACAAGATGCGCCGAACCGCCGAAAAACTCATCCCCGGCGCACCTCATCAGACCCTGCTCGTCATGGACGCCACGACAGGCCAGAACGGCTTGGCGCAAGCTCGCCTCTTCACTGAAGCCGCCCGCGTCACAGGCATCGTCCTCACCAAACTCGACGGAACAGCCAAGGGCGGCATCGTCCTCGCTATCGCAACCGAGCTGAAACTCCCCGTCGTCTACGCCGGCACAGGAGAAAAGCTCGAAGACATCATCCCCTTCGACAGCGGCGCCTTCATCGATTCCCTCCTCGACTAAATCTACAGACAATCCAGTCACGCCTTCAGAAAGATCACAGAAGCACTGCATTCCGCAGTGCAGACGAAGCGATCATCGTGACCACACCCGTAATATTCCTCGTGTCTACCGAAGCAACGATCGTCAAGGTAGTCGATTCGATTCGTCTAGATTCGTTTGACAGCAACATTCGATTACAGATAGGTTAAATTGACTGGCTGGATGCGGTTAGGTCGCTAGTCCTTTCAAAATTCATAAATTTCGACGAGGGCGAAATGTTTAACCGTTCTTTCCTAGCGGTGGCGTCACTGTTGTTTCTTTGCTCCTTCCCAGCGGGAGCGCAAGTAGCTGCGAACTTGTCTGGAACAGTCACTGATCCAACGAGCGCCTCTGTCCCGTCTGCGACGGTGACGGCAAACAACCTCGACACTGGAATCGCGCGAACTGCTCTCACAAATCAATCAGGACGATATGAGCTACTTAAGCTCCCAATTGGACACTACGTAGTCAGCGCCAGGAAGGATGGCTTAGGCCAGAGACAACTCACTGGCATCCTGCTGATTGCGGGCCAGGACGCCACCATCGACATTCAGATGCAGCGGAGCACCCCCGACCCCTGCACGAGCGGCCACGAGTTCGCCACCACCGATTGCACGCTGACCTGGCACGGCATCACGCTGTACGGTGCGTATGACATCGGCCTCGGCTGGGTCAGCCACGGCTTACCGGAAAACGGCTATAACTATGAAGGCGCATCTCTGGTAAACCGAAACGGGTATCAACATCGATTCCTCGTCGCGCCGAACAACCTGCAGCAGACGGGTCTGGGCATCAGGGGTAAGGAAGAGTTTCTGCCTGGCTGGTCCGTTATATTCAACGCTTCAACTGGCATCAATCCGCAGTCCGGCCTGCTCGCCAACGCGTCAGCCACCCAGACCATCAACAACGGCCTTCCCAGAAGCAGCTATTCGTACACCATCGACGGCGCGCGCGCGGGCCAACCCTTTAATGACGAATTCTATGGCGGTATATCGTCCACGAACTTCGGCACGCTGACCGGCGGTCGCCAGCGCTCGCTCGGTACCGATGCGATGCTCCTTTACGATCCGGTCGCCGGCGGCTATGCCTTTTCGTACATCGGCTATAACGGCACGATGGCCGGCGGCGGCGACACCGAGAACAGCCGTTGGGACAGCGCCGTGAAGTATCGCCTCACCTATGGCCCGGTCCATTTCGGCGCGATGTATAAATTCGCCGATGGCAATGGCGGCTGCTTCTCGGCCTCCGCAACCTGGACTGCCGCCAACTGTACGCCAGAATCGGCGCATAACAACGCCTATGGATTCGACCTCGGCGGAGACCACGGCAAGTTCTCCGCCGACCTCGTCTACCAACATTACAACCAGGCGATCAGCGTATTGAACCCCTTGCTGGGGCCTCAGAGTGTGACGCAGTCCTATCAGTCGGCCACGAACAGCATCAATACAAACCCCATCACCGGCGTCAATCTGATCCCAACAACCAATACCGTATATGGCATCGTGACCGACAACAATGGCGTAATAGTCGCTGCCAAGTATACGTGGGACCGGTTCAAGTTATTTGGAGGCTACGAATACATCTGGCTTAATAACCCGCACGATCCGTTGGGCGTTGGCGCCTCAGACCAGGGAGGTTATATCTTGAGCGGAGTCGAAGACAACAACCTTGATTCTGAAAGGATCCTGCAGGTCTGGTGGACGGGCGTGAAATACGCTTACGACAGCAAAACCGACATCACTTTCGCTTGGTATGGGCAGCAGCAGAACGACTTCCGTGTTCCAAAGACCTGCTCGATCGAAGCCGGTTTCCGCAGTTCCTGCGCGGGCGCTCTCGAAGAGGGGTCGCTCTATACGGATCATCACTTCACCAAGCGTTTCGACGGCTTTGCCGGACTTGCGTATTCCTTCGTGACCGGCGGCCTGGCCATCGCCATTCCTCATGGCCCCGGCGTCCCCTATCTCCACAACAACAACTTTGCTCCGACAGTCGGCGGTCGTTTCGTCTTCTGATCGCTTCGGCGGCGAGTTGAGTCGTTCTTGCCGTTGTTCCTTGGGATCAGCGTAGGGCTTTAGCCCTGCGACAAAACTCCCGCTTAGTATTTGGGGCTTTAGCCCTGGGCTTCTTCCGCCGGTGCAGTCGCCTCTCATCCCACATCCACTACACAGGATCATCAAGCCGCTCAATCATCACGTCGGTAGACTTGATGAGAGCGGCCACGCTATCGCCCTTCTTCAACTGAAGCTCACGAGCCGCATTCGCCGTAATGATCGACGTCACATGCGTGTCTCCCACCGCAAGCACAACCTCAGCCAGCAGTCCTTCAACTCGAAGACTTACCACCTTCCCCGCAAGCTGGTTCCTGCCGCTGACACGCCGAAAGCGCTCACGCGATTCACTCTCCGGCTTCATCTTGTCTTTCAATAAAAATGGCCTCAGCGCAGCCTCTGACAAACGATGATGCCCCCCAGGAGTCTGCACCGTCTTCAACTTCCCGCTCAGGATCCACTGCTTGACGGTCGCATAGCTCACCCCCAGCAACCGTGCCGCTTCGCGTGGTGTCAGCATAGGATTCGCAGTGCGCATGGCATACAGTTTTAGCACCTTCTTGCTCCCAGCGCCAAGCAGCACAAACTCAAACCCGCTATGCTCGAGATGATGCTCGACACCACGTCGCAACGCGCACAGGACGAGATCTTCATGCGCCAAGCCCTCAAGCTCGCCGCTGAGACGGTCGGCCTCGCCTCACCAAACCCGCAGGTGGGCTGCGTCCTCACCAAAACTCCCCACGGTGGTGGTATACCAAAGATCATCGGCGAAGGCGCACACATCTACGAGAATCGCGACCACGCCGAGATCGTAGCCCTCAAACAAGCCGCAGCGCGCAGCCTCGCCACCCACGGCGCAACTGCCTACGTCACACTCGAGCCCTGCAGCCACCACGGCCGCACTGGCCCATGCGCCGACGCCCTCATCGCCGCCGGAATCGCGCGCTGCGTCATCGCCACCCAGGACCCCAACCCCCGTGTCAGCGGCCAGGGCATCCAAAAACTCCGCACTGCCAACATCGAAGTCACCCTCGGCGTTCTCGAACAACAGGCCCGCAACCTCAACGATGCCTTCGCCCACTTCATCCAAAGCCAAACTCCCTTCGTTACCCTCAAAGCCGCGCTCTCGGCCGACGGAAAACTCGCTCCCTCACCCTCCTCACGCCTCCCCAATCAGCCGCACTGGCTCACCGGTCCCGAAGCGCGAGCAGAAGTTCAGCGTCTCCGCCACGCCAGCGACGCCGTCCTCACCGGCACCGGCACAGTCCTCGCCGACGACCCACTCCTCACCGATCGCAGCGGTCAACCCCGCCGCCGCCCACTCCTTCGCGTCATCCTCGACACCCACCTCCGCATCCCACTCAACTCACAACTCGTCCGCAGCGCCCAGAACGACCTGCTCGTCCTCTGCGGATCGCACGCCTCATCGTCAAAGGCCTCCGAACTAGGCCGCCTCGGAGTCGAAGTTGATCGCGTCTCAGACCACGACGGACGTCTAAGCCTTCCCGCAGTTCTCTCTGCCATCGCCGGCCGCGACATCCTCAGCCTCCTCCTCGAATGCGGCTCTCATCTCAACGGCGCGTTCCTCCGCCAGAGCCTCGTCGACAAAGCCGTTCTCTTCTACACAGAAGCAAATCTAGGGGATGAGGCAATCCCATTCGCAGAAGGCATTCCATCACCCCAGGCCATCGAACAGCGACTCCACCACATCACCCGCGCCACCCACGGCCAAGACACATCGATCACCGGCTACCTCCACAACCCTTGGCCAACTGACAACTGACAACGAACAACCAACAACTGTACCCTGTACTTATGTTCACTGGCCTCATCGAAACCACCGGTACCCTCCTCGCCGTCACGCCAACCGAAGGCGCAACCCGTATCACTATTGCAGCGCCCACGCTCACGTCACGCCTCAACACAGGAGACAGCATCGCAGTCAACGGCGTCTGCCTCACCGCCCTCAGCATCGAGCCCAATGCCTTTCCTCCGCGCTTCTCCGCCGATCTCGCCGCCGAGACCATCGCCCGCACCACGCTCTCCCGCCTGCGTCCGGACTCCGTCGTCAACCTCGAGCTGCCCACACCCGCCGGCTCACCCCTCGGAGGCCACGTCGTCCAGGGCCACGTCGATGGTGCCGCCACCCTGCTCGCACTCGACCCCATCACTCCCAACACACCCGAGACCGACTGGCGCCTCCGCATTCAACTCCCCGAAGCCCTCACTCGCTACGTCGTCCCCCAGGGCTCCATCACCATCGAAGGCATCAGCCTCACCGTCGCCTCCATCCTTGGCAATGAGGTCGAAGTAGCCATCATCCCCCACACCTACTCTGCCACCAGTCTCCGCACGCTCACCCCTGGCAGCCTGCTCAACATCGAAGTCGACGTCCTCGGCAAATACGCCGAACGTCAGCAGAGACCCGCGGAAAAATTCATCCTCACCGAGGAGTACCTCATCGCCAACGGCTACTGAAACATCGCGTCCTTGCCGCTCTCGCCCGCCTCTTTTTCCTTGATCCACCTCGCGAACCGACCAGGATTCATCGTCATCTTCACCAGGTTCAGCTCCCCGTGCTCCAGATTCACGACGATCATCTCCACCCACCCATCTCCCGTCCGCACATAAATCAAAGACTCCTCGCCCTTCTCCTGCCACTCACGCACTGCGCGCGACCAATCCTCCCCCAGCTTCGCATCCACCATAGTCTCGAATCCGGTATGGTCTTCGATGCTCTCCGCATCATCAAACTGCACCACCTTCAACCCACGCACGCCTCCATCCGTATACCCTCGCGCACAGAGACTCACCATCCACATCAAAGGAACAGACTTCGGCTGCACCTCATACCGCGCACTCAGCGCCTTCACCAGCCCATCGAAGCTGTCAGCACCTCGCTCCGAAGCATGCACACTCTGGGCGATCATTACAGCCACACCGATAGAGATCAGCAGAAACCCTCCCAGGCGTCGCATCATTTACCTTTCTCCTTATCTTTATCCTTCTTCTTCACATCCGAACCGCCTTGTGGGACGCCATAATGAGCGCCCACCTTCGTCAGGTCATCCAGCGACATATGCCCCTTCAGATGGACAAACGTCAACTCCGTCGGCTCAGCCGAAATCACCACCAGTTCGCTGAACTGCCCGTCTTTGTCGACCTTCACGCACACATCCGTACTCTCGGTGGCGCTTCGCTCCTTCACGATATGCGACCATCCGCCATCTTCCAGACGCTTTCTAAACTCCTCCACATCCGACATCTTGTACTGTCCCGCCGACTCATACTCGTACTCATGCACGATCACGAAGTCCATCTTCCGGGCCAGCTCCGTCCCACTCTTGTCCAAGCCATCGTCGGCAAACTTGCCCACCATCCCCAGCATGTTCTTATCCAGATTCACCTCAGTCGTCGACTTCGCGCCCGCCGCAAACTTGTCGGTGCCTGCAAACAGATCGTCCTTCTGCTGCAGCTCGCCCATCGCTTGCATAGACACCGTTGCTGCAAAGAACATCGCAACAATCGCCGCCATCCTCACCCGCTCTGTTATCGTTCGTCGTATCATTCCTTCTCCTGTCGTGTTCCTGCCCGGCTGACTCGCTCTTCCACTCCATCCAGAGTCCTCCCGGTAATTCGCATTGCGACCTCGAACTGCCGCGCCACAATCTCAGCTTTCCGCCGCTCCTGCACCTTCTCACCTGCAAACAATCCCAGCACCAGCACAGCAGCAATCGTCCCGCCCAGCAATATCTGCGGCTTCGGCAAAAACAGCAGCCGCCCACCGCTAGCGGGCCTCACCCACATCTTCCCCGTACGTTGGTGCTCGGCCCGAGCCTCGGCCGCGATCGCCAGAAACTTTGCCGTCGTCTCCGAGCGCACCTCGACGCGCCGCAGTGCCCGCGCTAAATCCCTCTCGAATTCGTCCATCGGTTCCTGCTCTAACTCATCGCTCACGCACATACTCCTTCAACACCGTTCCTGCCTTCTGCCGCAACATCTCTAGCCCGCGCTGCAAGTTGCTCTTCACCGTAGCCAACGGTTGCTCCAGAATCTTCGCAATCTCATCAGGAGTCAGATCCTCCTGGTACCGCAACACCACCGCCGCTCTCAGCCCTCTCGGCAACGACGAAACCATCTGTTCCAAGCGCATGCCGACAGCTTCATTGCGAACCACGCTCTCATCCCATCCCCGTCCGTGCTCCTCGGTCCACTCTTCCGCCGCAAACTCAGGTCGTAACCTTCCTCTTCGCAGATAGTCCACCGACCGGTGTGAAACAACGCGTCTCAGCCAAAACTTCACATGCTCCGGCGACTCCAGCCGCTCGAGCGAACCATGCATCTCAACAAACACATCCTGCGCAACCTCCTCAGCGGCCCCACTATCTCCAAGAACTCGCAGCGCAATCGAAAACACCATCGACTGGTGTTCTTCGACCAACCCGCGAAACTCCATCTCGTCGGCTCGCATCTACCCCGCTTACCTGCCTATACGCAAACCGTGCCCGTCCGGAATGCAAAAAATGAACCCACGCCCCAAAAAAAGTTGAGGCCGCCGTCACTGGCAGCCTGGAAACCTGCTCAAACAGTAGTTACGAAAAAAGAAAAAACGGCGCAATGCAATAAGCATCGCGCCGCCACGTCCACTACCTCGACGAAATCGAACTAGATCGAACTCATATTGTGCAGGAACTCCTGGTTATTCCTCGTCTTCGCCAGCTTATCCGTCAGCAGCTCCATCGCTTCCACCGGAGACAACGGATTCAGCACCTTACGCAGAATCCAGGTCCGTTGCAGATCTTCCTTCGGAATCAGCAGCTCTTCCTTACGCGTACCGGACCGCTGAATATCGATCGCCGGAAACACTCGCTTGTCCACCAGCTTGCGATCCAGAATCACTTCCATATTGCCCGTGCCCTTGAACTCTTCGAAGATCACTTCATCCATCCTCGAACCTGTATCAACTAGCGCCGTAGCAATAATCGTCAGCGACCCACCCTCTTCGATATTGCGTGCCGCGCCAAAAAACCGCTTCGGCCTCTGCAACGCATTCGAATCCACACCGCCCGAGAGCACCTTGCCCGAAGGCGGCACAATCGTGTTGTAGGCCCGCGCCAGACGAGTAATCGAGTCCAGCAAAATCACCACATCTCGCTTATGTTCCACCAGCCGCTTCGCCTTCTCGATCACCATCTCGGCAACCTGCACGTGGCGCGCTGCCGGCTCATCGAACGTCGAAGAAATAACCTCGCCCTTCACCGACCGCTGCATATCCGTAACTTCTTCCGGCCGCTCATCGATCAGCAGCACAATCAGCACCACCTCAGGATGGTTCGTCGTTATGCTGTTCGCAATCGACTGCAGCAGCATCGTCTTTCCGGTTCGCGGCGGAGCCACAATCAACCCGCGCTGCCCCTTGCCCACCGGAGTCAGCAGATCCATCACGCGGCCCGAGATATGCTCCCGCACCGTCTCCATCTTCACCCGCTCCTGCGCATACAGCGGTGTCAGGTTATCGAACAGAATCTTGTTCCGCGTCTCTTCCGGCGACTCAAAGTTGATCGCCTCGATCTTCACCAGAGCAAAGTATTTCTCGCCTTCATGCGGCGGCCGCACGTTGCCCGAGATCGTATCGCCCGTCTTCAGGTCGAACTTCCGGATCTGCGATGGCGAAACATAAATGTCGTCCGGCCCTGGCAGGTAGTTGTAATCAGGCGAACGCAGGAAGCCGTAGCCATCCGGCAGAATCTCCAGCACGCCTTCAGCGAAGATGTGTCCTTCCTTCTCGCTCTGCGCCTGCAGAATCTTGAAGATCAGGTCCTGCTTCCGCAGACCGCTGGTGCCGGCAATGTCGAGTCCGCGGGCAAGCTTGCTCAGCTCCGCGATATTGTGTTCTTTCAATTCAGAAATTGTCATGTTCTTACCTGGGATTTGAATTTTTAGGAGGGATGTTTGGAACTGAGGCGGGATCTGCTTGACGAGGGGGTCGTGCGGAAGGCCTGAATCGTAAGAAATCAGTTGTTGCGGATGGGTTGAATTGCGGATTAGCGGGGAACAGCTGGATTGGGCTGGAAACTAAATAAAAATCAGGTGGTGAAACAGCCGCGCGCTAAGCCGCGCGGCGTTCTTGCAATTGTACCTTCTCAACAACAGCTTCGGACTCATCCATCGGAACTGTGTCGCGGAAGCGGTCCAGAACCTCGTTCGTCGTATCCTGCAGCCGCGTGTTCGGCTTGTGCAGCTTACGTGTCGCCTTCGACGCCAGTTGACAGAGTTCGTAACGGTTGTTCACGTGCGTGAGTGCTCCAAAAATAAGATCTGAGCGCATAGTTTCTCCTTTTATCTTTCACGGGCGTAAGCGTCTTGCCAGCGCTAACTCGCCTGAAATTGCTTAATGGGCAACCGAAGATATGACCCGCTGCCGTCTCCGAGGTTACATAGATTAGACGCAGAACAACCCAGTGTGGACTCCTGCAATCTGTCTACAATTTTTATTCGGTCTTGTACTCAATCGCCTCTGCAGACAAACAAGACCGTAGCTGGCCAAGGCAAACTGACCAACACATTCTACGAACTGTCTCTTCCGCAAGATTCAGCGCTCACCGCGCCCAGGCCTGAAACAGAACGCCTGCCAGAAACTC
The DNA here is from genome assembly GCA_050012935.1 of Edaphobacter sp. GTDB lineage: Bacteria > Acidobacteriota > Terriglobia > Terriglobales > Acidobacteriaceae > Edaphobacter. The sequence goes on from JBEKGF010000062.1 coordinate 23,780, forward strand.
TGGCGGGCAAAATTTTGAGTTCGCAATTTACTTGCTGGGCCGTCCTCCAGTCACACTCGCGATCAGAGGAACAACGGCACTCATGGGAAAGTAAACTGTCCGACGCCCAAGGTCAATACTTTTTTTGGGAGCCTGTTAATAACAATATTCCAGAAAAAGGATTATCTCAAGAAAAAACCGCCCTCCACCGCCGCCGATCACGACCAGTAACTACGATCCAGCGTGCGGTACTGAATCGCCTCCGCGATGTGCTTCACCGCAATATTCTGTTCCCCCCCCAGATCCGCTATCGTCCTTGCTACCTTCAAGATACGGTCATGCGCCCGTGCGCTCAACCCCTGCTGCTGCATCGCCCGCTCCAGCAGCCGCTCCGCATCCGACGACAACTCGCAATAAGCCCGAATCTGCTGCGTGTTCATCTGCGAATTAGCAAAGATCTGCCGCGAGGCCGCCTTCGCCGATCCCCCTCCATTCCGCCCCGTCCGATCAGCCGCCGCTCCAAACCGCGCATGCTGCCGCTCCCTCGCCGCCAGCACCCGCTCCCGTATCTGCTCCGACCCCTCCGCCGCCGCGCCCCCCCGCAACTCCTTATATTGCACCGCCGGAACCTCAATATGAATATCGATCCGATCCAGCAGAGGCCCCGAAACCTTCGACACATACCGTTGAATCATCGGAGGCGTACACATGCACTCCCGGCTCTTGTCATTAAAGTACCCGCAAGGACAAGGATTCATCGCCGCCGCCAGCATAAACCGCGCGGGAAAGCTCAAACTCATCGCAGCCCGCGCAATCGTCACCTGACCATCCTCCAGCGGCTGCCGCAATACCTCCAGCACATTCCGCGGAAACTCCGGCAGCTCATCCAGAAACAGCAGCCCGTTATGCGCCAGCGAAACCTCGCCCGGCCGCGGCACCATCCCCCCGCCAATCAACCCGGCATCCGAAACCGTATGGTGTGGCGACCGAAACGGCCGATGCGCCACCAGCCCCTGCTCCGCATCCAGCACCCCCGCCACCGAATGAATCTTCGTCGTCTCCAGCGCCTCTTCAAACCGCAGCGGAGCCAAAATCGAAGGCAGCCTCTTCGCCAGCATCGTCTTACCCGATCCCGGCGGCCCAATCATCAAAATGTTATGCCCGCCCGCAGCCGCCACCTCCAGCGCCCGCTTCGACACCTGCTGCCCGCGCACATCCTTGAAGTCATGCGGAAACTGCTGCATCTCATTCAGCAGATCGCTCGTCGCCACCTTCAGCGGCTGCGCTTTAATCCCACCCAACGCCGCCGAGTTCAACAACTCGCGCACCTCCAGCAGCGACTGCACCGGATAAACATTCACCCCATCCACCACCGCAGCCTCGCGAGCATTGCCAGCCGGAATAATCAGGTTCTTCACACCCTTCGCCCGAGCCGCCACCGCAATTGGCAGCATCCCCTGCACTGCTCG
>JBEKGF010000063.1:0-24255 GCA_050012935.1 Edaphobacter sp.
TCGACGTTGTAACGGGCCTTGCCGAACTCGGCCATGGAGCCGGAGACGACCTCGGGCTTGATTTTGGCGTAGGCGAGGGATTTTTCATCGCCGCCGTCGGTGGCGTAGCCGACGAACTCGAGGAAGAAGGGGATGTCGTGAGCGACGCACTCGTCGCCGATGCGCTCGATCCAAGCCTGCTTGAGATCGTTGACGGGAGATTTTTCGAAGGGGGTGTAGTAGAGGAGGATCTTGATGCAGTCGGCGCCTGCTTCCTTGAGGCGGCGAACGCTCCAGACGTCGAGGAGGTCGGGCAGGCGGCCGGGGGTGGTGGCGTCGTAGCCGGTCTTCTCGTAGGCGAGGAGGAGTCCCTTGCCGTTGCGGTGTTTGGAGGCTGGCAGGCCGAATTCGGGGTCGAGGAGGATGGCCGAGGCGTGTTTGGTAAGGACGCTGGTGACGAGAGTCTTGAAGACTTCGAGGTCGTGGGCGTCGGCGGCGGCTCCGCGCTCTTTGGCGAGGGACTTCTGGAGGGAGCCACGTTGGTCCATGGCGGCCGCGGCGATGACACCGCGGTGGTCGGAGACCGCTTTAAGTCCTGCGAGTTTTCCTGGAGTCAGCTTTTCCATTGATGTGTCTCTCCTGCGATGCGCTGGTTTTGCGGGGGGGGACCCCCTCCCCATTGTCGGGGCTAATTTATTTATTTCCAGTAGGTTACGAAAATCTACCGGCGGCAAATTCGTCATTGCAAAGGGCTTATAGCTAAATTCGTCCAGCGAAAAGAGTTAGGGCCTTTGCGCCGAGAAACGCCTGACTTGAAGATCACGCTTTTTCGACTCTATATCCAGTATAGCCAATTGGAGCAAACTAAAATGCCAACTCGATCTCGCTTATTTTCATAAGGTTAGGTTATTTGGCCGCTTGACATGCGAAATTGCTGTGGTTTTTCGAGAAAAAATTTTAGAGCTGTATTAGAGGTTGAGTGGAATCTTCGTCAGACGGTCTGGCGAAGTGAGGAGAGTGCGGCGGTTGCCTGCTTCATCTTCAAGAGGGTCAAACCTACCGGGATAAGGAGGAGATAACAGAGCGCGGCCAGGAGCATGGTGACATTAATCCCGAAGGCCATGCTGAACATGACTCCGAGAACGGAGGCCAAGACACCGGTAGCGCCGTTGATTCCCCAGAACCAGGGAGCGGGTTGGGGGTCGATCGCCTCGACCAGACGCATTCCAGTGGGGAATGCGAAGCCAAGCAAAAAGCCGAGGGGCATGATGACTGCAATCGATACGCCGATGCGAACGAGGAGTTCCTGATTGGCCGTGTGCTGGAAGATGACGGGCAGTAGATTCACAAGCACGACAAGATAGGCAACGACAAGACCTGCCCAGACCGGGAGTCTGCCCGGCACATCCAGTTTCAGCCGATCGGATGTCAGGCTGCCGAGGCCCGAAGCGAGAATGAGGCTGAAGAGGCTGACGCTCAACGAGTAGATTGGGTGGCCGAGGAAGACGCTGAAGTGCTGGAGGAGAGCGATCTCGGCGAGCATGAAGCCCATGCCGATGAGGGAAAAGTAAAGGCTTCCGGAGACCGCGAGGGGGAAGGGGCAGTCGCGGGCTGCGCTTCGCAGGGGCATGAGGATAGTACCGATGACAGCGATGATGGAGATGAAGAGGATGAGCATCAGGACGAGCGAGGCGACGAGATTGCCACGGACGACACCGACATCGAGGGTTTTATGGGCCATGCGAAGGGTTGTCTGAGGGATATCGAGGAAGCGGAGTTGATTGAAGAAGAATGGCCGGTTGTCGGTGGAGACCGTAAGGTCGAGGAAGTTGCCGTCCACGGCGCGATTGAGGGAATCGCGGTCGGGACTTTCGGTAATGGCGCGGAGCAAGGGGGATTGCGGAGGTTGATCGGGCGCGAGCAACACGTTGAAGCCGAGGGTTTTTACTGTGTCGTGCAGGATACGGAGCTGGCTGGGTGTGAAGGGCTTCCTGGAGAGGACGAGCGTGGCGATCTTGCCGCTACTGGCGACAAAGAGCTGCGGGCGGGCATCTTTGACGCCTGAATCGAGGAGGACGGCGGTTGCGAGGCCGATCATTCGGCCGGTTTCGTTGACATTGCCGGGACTGTACCAGCGGCTGACGGTAAAGATTCCATCGTCGTTGATGGTATTGAGGAAGGCGTGCCAACCTTCCAGCGTGTAGAGGCCGTTTTCACTGAGGCTGAAGGCTCCGGCTCCGGTTGCGGCCCATGTATCGATCATGCTCATCTGGACGAGATCGAATTTCTCGTGGGTGCTGGCAAACCAACTGCGGGCGTCGTCGACGTGAAGTTTGAGATTGGGAATAGCGGTTACGTTGGAGAAGTTTTTGTAGAAGGAGTCGCGGGTGAGGAGATTGATGAAGATAGGGTTCAGCTCTACGCCTGTGATGTCGGGGACGCCGAAGTAATAGGCCGTCATGAGGTCGCGCCCGCCACCGACGCCGACTACTGCCGACTTGTGGATGCCGGGAAGGCGGTAGGCGAGGCTGACAAGGTCATCCTGCAGGAAGGCAATGGAGTCGCGGGTTCCGTCGTAGTGGAACATGGTTGTGCCGGCCGCGCCGTCGATGTTGAGTTGTGCTTGCGAGGCGCGCGATTGCGGGGACAGAGTGGGAGATGGGCCCCACAGTTCGGGGAAGAAGGTGACAGGCTGGCTCGCGATGATGCGAGAGTAGGAGTTCCACTTCTCGTAGATGCCGAAGCCGTTCGTTTCGAGAGTGTTCTTGACGAGGATGGGGCGAACACCGGCGGGCGTGAGTGAATTGAGGATTCCGAAGATCAATAAAGCAAGGGTGAGTGGGAGGGGACGGCGCCACCAGGGCAGGGAGTCGATTTTTTGTCGATCTTCGAGTGATGCGCTGGCGGCAAACGCCACTGCGGAGAGTCCGCAAACGACGCCCGACATAATGACAGCGGTTGGGCCGTCGAGCAGATTGAGCACGAGGATGACTCCGATGCATCCGAGCGCAGCGCCCATCAGGTCGACGCCGTAGACCTGTCCGCGGGGGAAGGGGCTGCGGGTGAGGGCAAGACTGACTGCGATGCCGGAGAAGACGTAAGGGATGGCCATGGAGATGAGCAGGAGGCTCCATGCAACCACGGTGGTCAAGGAAAGTGCGGTGAGGGTGATGAGGGAAAACTGCACCATGATCGAAGCCGGCATGGCGACGGCGGCTGCCAGGGAGAAGTTGGCAAGGGTTGTGGCGAGTGGTTTCCGCTCGAGGCGATCCCGGTGAAGATAGACCCAGACCGCGCCGACGGTCATGCCCAGCATGGCGACGCTGATCGCAAAGAAGGCCATGTAGTACCAGGCGATGACCGACAGGATGCGCGTTTGAATGATCTGGAAGGTAAGCAGCGAAAAGGTGAGGAGAAATACGCCAGAGAGAAATGGAACTTTGCGCATGGAAAGCGGGACCAGAAAGAGCCTCCTGAATCAGTAATTCGCGTGGCGTTCTGGCCGAAGTGTAACAGGAAGCGCGGGGCTTGTAGACAAGAGCGGGCTTCAAGCAGTTGACTACTTTGATGGATCAAGTGGCCCGCTCCCGGACTTCGCGCGGGGACAAGTGCCGTCGTTCGATTATGTTATGGGCGGTCCTGGCCGAGCACGGCGCGCTGGGCTGCGAGGAGCTCGTGGATGCCTTTTTCGGCGTAGTCGAGCATGTGGTTGAGCTGGGCGCGAGTGTAGGAGTTGTGCTCGGCGGTGGCCTGGGTTTCGACGAGTCCTCCTGAGGCGAGCATGACGACGTTCATGTCGACTGCGGCACGGGAGTCCTCTTCGTAGCAGAGATCGAGGAGGACGTTGCCGTCGACGATGCCGACGCTGGTGGCTGCGAGCATTTGTTTGAGGGGTGAGGCTTTGAGGGTTCCTGCCTCAACCAGTTTACGAAGAGCAAGGGCGAGGGCGACGCAGGCTCCAGTGATAGCTGCGGTGCGGGTGCCACCGTCGGCCTGGAGGACGTCGCAGTCGAGGATGATGGTGCGCTCGCCGAGAGCCTTCATGTCGACGACGCTGCGGAGGCTGCGTCCGATGAGGCGCTGGATCTCGTGGGTGCGGCCGCCGATCTTGCCGCGCTCGGCCTCGCGGGCGGTGCGGGTGAGAGTGGCGCGGGGAAGCATTCCGTACTCGGCGGTGACCCAGCCGCGGCCGGAGTTGCGGAGCCAGCCGGGGACGCCCTGCTCGATGGTGGCGTTGCAGAGGACGCGGGTGTTGCCTGACTCGATGAGGACGGAGCCTTCGGCCATGGCGACGTAATGTGGGGTGAGGCGGATGGGACGGAGGGCGTCGGCTGCGCGGTGGCCGGGACGGAAGAGCTGCGGGCTCGGGGTGGTTACGGACATTCAGAGATTATAGTTGTGAGATTTCTCTCATGATTTGTGCAAAGACCAAAGGCTTAGCACGGATTTGCACGGAGGACACGGATCAGGAACAGGCAACGGCAAGATCAGAACCATTCCATCGACTTATTCAGGAGAGGCTTACTGCTGAGCGAAGGTGCTTGTACTCAAAGGCAATGTGGGTGGTATGAGTTCCAAAATGGGATTGTTCCAGAATGGGAAAAGGTAACCGGAAAGGGGTTTGGGCGAAGATTTTGTGGGGTTTGGGTGGGAGCGTAGTTCTATATTGGGAATTACAGATTTGTGAGCGAGACAGGTTACCATTGCGTCTTTGCTTCGATGAGTAGGTACTTAGCAAATGAGTTCCAGTTTGGCACTTGACGTGATTACGTAAGTGCAACTGCTGTCAGGAAACGTTGAGCAGGGATTGGCGGAAAGAGCGGAATGCAGGCAACGCAGAGCAGTACTGCCTCAGGGCCAGGGATTTATTCAGGGAAGTTTGCGGCGCTTCGGCATGTGACGCGGGAGATGAGTCTCAACCGGGTTGCTATGCCGGGGGTGCGACGAGCAGAAGCGGTTGCGAGCGAGGTTCCTGCTCCTCTTGTGGGTGTTGCTGAGGGCGCGGGGCTGGCGCATGACGCTGGTAACCTGCTGGGGGCTTTGAGTCTTTACTCCGATCTGCTGGCGATGCCGGGTGTGCTGCACGAAGAGCATCGCGAGTATGCGACAGAACTGCGGATGTTGAGCGACCGTAGCTGGGAGATGATCAACCGGCTGGTGAATCACTCGCGGGCGGGGCTGCCGGGCATGACCCAGAACATGGCCACGGAGGAGATTTCGGTTCTTCCTGATGTGGTGGATCGGTGTCGCGGACTGCTGAGCCGAGTGGCTGGACGGACGGTGGAGGTTTCGTATGGGGTGGGAGCGTTTCAGCCGGTGCGGGTGCCGGTGGAGGCGGTAGAACGGATCCTTACGAACCTGGTGAAGAATGCGGCGGAGGCTACTCCGTGGGTGGGAGCGATCTCGATTCATGTTGAAGGCGTGACGGAGGCGGTGGAGACGGAGAGCGAGGAGACTCGTCGGCGGGTGGTGATGACGGTGCGCGATCGCGGGTGCGGAATGGACCAGGCGGCGGTGAAACGATTGATGCAGGCGGGTGGGATCTCGAGCGGGAATGGGCGTGGGCTGGGCTTTCGCGTGGTGCGGGAGCTGGTGGCGATCTCGGGTGGATGTCTGAGGGTTGAGAGTCAGCCGGATGTAGGGACGAGCATCTCGGCGGAGTGGCATGCGGTGAAGAGATCGGAGGCGGAGTTGCGGCGAGACGAGGCAAGGAGGATGGAGTTGGAGGTAAGGAATGTGTTGAAGGGAGAGGCTGGGTGGATCGCATGCTGAGGACTGTTGAGTCGTTTGTGACGAAGGAGGAAGGGGCCGGGATGCTGGAAGAGCGAGTTGAGGGAGTGGCGGTGAATCGTGATTCTGTGGCTTTGCTGGATGTTCCGTCGGGAGTGCTGGTTGGCGTGTCTCCGGTCAATGCGGCAGCGGCGGATCGGGGCCCGCGGAAGGATAACGCGGCGCATTTGGGACTGCTGCATGTGCTGGTCGTCGATGATGATGACGCTGTGCGGAAGGCCTGCTGCCAGATTGCGATAGGGATGGGCTTTGCCGTGGTGCTTGGCGCAGACAGCGCGACGGCTGCGCGGGGTATTTTGAAGCATCAGCGGATCGATGTGCTGCTGCTGGATCTAAAGCTGCCGGGGGGAGGCGGGCTGCCGCTGCTGGAACAGGTGAAGGCGCTGCATCCGGATACTGCGGTGATCGTGATGACGGCGTTTGCGACCGTGGCGTCGGCTGTGGAGGCGATGCGGATTGGCGCCGAGGACTATCTGACGAAGCCTTTTGCGCTGGAGGAGCTGACGACGGTGATGGAGCGCACGGCGAAGCAGCTTGAGCTGGATGTGCAGAGCCGTCAGTTGCGGGAGAGGTTGAGAACGCAGCAGGGAATGGGTGGGCTGATTGGGCGCTCGCCTGAGATGGAAAAGCTGTATCGGATACTGTCGAAGGTGGCGTATTCGACGCACCAGGTTTTGATTCTGGGCGAGAGTGGGACGGGCAAGGAGTTGGTGGCGCGGTCGATCCACTTCAATGGGCCGAATACAGCGAAGCCGTTTGTGACGGTGGACTGCGGATCGCTGGTGCCGACGCTGATTGAGAGTGAGCTGTTCGGGCATGTGAAGGGGGCGTTTACCGGGGCGGATCGAGCGAAGGAGGGTTTGCTGGCTTCGGCTGAGGGTGGGACGGTGTTTCTGGATGAGATTGGCGAATTGCCTCTGGATCTGCAGGCGAAGCTGCTGCGCGCGCTGCAGGAGAAGGAGGTGCGTCCGGTGGGATCGACGGTGACGAAGCCGATCTCGGCGCGGGTGTTGGCGGCGACCAATCGCGATCTGTCGGGGATGGTGGAGCAGGGAAGGTTTCGCAAGGACCTTTACTTCAGGTTGAATGTGGTGAACCTGCGGATTCCGCCGCTGCGCAACAGGCGTGAGGATATTGCTCCGCTGGCGATGCATTTTCTGGCGCGGATGGAGAAGGAGACTGGGGTGGTGAGGAGTTTTTCCGACTCGACGCTGCGCGTGATGACGGAGTTTGACTGGCCGGGGAATGTGCGGGAGCTGGAAAATGCAATTGAGCGGGCTTGCGCGCTGTCGTCGGGACCCGTGCTGCACATGGGAGACCTGCCGACGCAGTTGCAGAACTTCCGATTGCAGCAGGGGCCGACGATCCGCATCGAAGAGGATGCGCAGGATCGAAGGGAGAGCGTGAGCGCTGACGGAGGGGAGATTGTATCGATTGCGGAGATGGAGAAGCATGCGATTCTTGGCACGATTCGTCAATTGAAGGGCGACAAGCTGATGGCGGCGAGGCTGCTGGGGATTGGGAAGACTACGCTGTACCGGAAGCTGAAGGAGTACGGGATCACGGAGGGGTTGGGGGATTAGAGCTGTTTCCCCTATCGTTGGCTGGCGGATAACAGCTCCAGCCTTGCCCGATTCGGCCGAGGGTTTGCGGCGGACGGAATAGAATCAGGTGCGAGGAAGGTGATTGCCATGCAGTGCACGCATCTGGACCATATCCATAAGGTGAAGCCGTCGGCGAAGGGCTGTGAGGAGTGTTTGAAGATGGGGAGCACGTGGGTGCATCTGCGGATGTGCATGGAGTGCGGGCATGTGGGGTGCTGCGACTCTTCACAGAATAAGCATGCGACGAAGCATTTTCATGCGACGAAGCATCCGATCATGCGCTCGTTTGAGCCGGGTGAGGATTGGGGTTGGTGCTACGTCGATGAGATCGAGGTGGATGGTCCGTGGCCGCATTAACGCTTCTGTATTAGGAGAGGCTGTGCGTTTTGCTATGCTGGCTCTATCTGAAATGTCTTCCATTATGCGAAGAGTGAGGGAGTTTTATGTCTGACGAAGTATTGAATGTTGTGCCGGTTGAGCAGGCTGCGACGCCGACAGTAAAGATTACGGTCCGTCCGAATGGGCCGTTTCGCGTGGAGGGCCCGATCGCGCTGGTCGATGTGAATGGGAATGAGTGGGACCTGACGGGGAAACCGGCGATCTCGCTTTGCCGATGCGGGATGTCGTCGAAGCGGCCATTCTGCGATGGGACGCATGGGCGAGAAAACTGGAAGTGCGATGCCAGTCCTATACCGACGGAGCCGGTTGCGCTGGGATAGCTGGTTTGGATTGCATTCTGGACAAGCCCTTCCGGTTCGCGCGAATGAGATGGTGTTTCCCCTGTTGGCGCGGGCTGGAAGGGTTCAGGGTTTGAAATTCAATTTGAGGATAGAGCGGCATGATGATTCGCAGCTACTGCAGGGTGATTCTTTCTGTATGTTTCCTGGTTTCGGTGGTAGGGCTGAAGGCTCAGGAGGCTCCGCAGAAGGCTGAGGGGAAGGAGTACACGCGCAGTGAGGCGATGATTCCCATGCGCGATGGGGTGAAGCTGCATGTGGCGATTCTGCGGCCGATGGGTTCGGAGAGCACGGGGGAGCCGCTGCCGTTTTTGATGGAGCGGACGCCGTATGGGACGGACAACAATTCGTCCAAGAGCGTAAATATCTCGAAGCCGGAGTTGGCGGCGAGTGGATACATCTTCGTGTTTGGCGATATTCGCGGGAGGTATGAGTCCGAAGGCCAGTTTGTGATGAACCGCGCGATTGTGGCGCACAACACGAAGAACGATGTGGACGAGACGACGGATACGCGAGATACGATCGACTGGCTGCTGAAGAATGTCCCGAACAACGACGGGAGGGTTGGAGTGCTCGGGGTGTCGTATCCGGGATTTCTGGCGATGTCGGCGGGGATTGAGGCGCATTCGGCGGTGAAGGCGATCTCGCCGCAGGCTCCGATGACGAATGTGTGGCTAGGCGATGATTTTTTTCATAACGGTGCGTTTCGCGAGACGTATGGTTTCGACTACGTGCAGCAATTGGAAGGGCAGAAGACCGATGCGCGGGTGCAGAGTAAAGAGGATACGTTCGATTTCTTTCTGCGCAATGTGAACTTCGAAGGGGCGGCCAAGGCGGCGAAGATGGAGAACCTGCCGACGGCGAAGGTGTTTTTGACGCAACCTGCTTATACGAAGTTCTGGCAGGATATGGCCGTCGAGAAGCATCTGACGAAGGTCGAGGTGCCGACGCTGGAGGTGGGCGGATGGTGGGACCAGGAAGATATGTGGGGGACGCAGGCCGAGTATGCGGCGCTGGAACCGCATGATGTCGACCATGATGTGTTTCTGGTGCTGGGGCCGTGGAATCATGGCGGATGGAACCGGCGGACTTTGAGCCTGGGAGCGGTGAACTTTGGAGTGGATGCGGGCGAGCAGTATCGGAAGACAATCGAGGCTCCGTTCTTTGAGAAGTATCTGAAGGGGCGTGCGGGATTTGAGTTGAAGGATACGGCCAGCTTTCGGACGGGCGTGAATGAGTGGGAACGGTATGATGTGTGGCCTCCGAAGGAAGGGTTCGGAGTGGCAGCTCTGATGCTTTATCCTGAGGGGTCGCTGGCTTATATCGACCCGAAAATTCTCAGAGGCGTTTGTATAGGCGTATGCAACATTGAAGACCGCAGCAAGGTGGTCGCTTCCTATGTGGCCGATCCGGCGAATCCTGTGCCGTACCGCAATCGTCCGATACAGCCGACGTATGGCGACGGATCGAAGTGGCGAACGTGGCTAGTGGAGGATCAGCGGTTTGTGAGCTCGCGGAAGGACCTGGCGAACTTCGAGACGCTGGTGTTGGATCGCGATGTAACGATTACGGGCGATGTGATGGCGGACATCTTTGCGGCGACGACGGGGAGCGATGCGGACTGGGTGGTGAAGCTGATCGATGTGTATCCGGATGACGCACCTGCGCCGATGGCGGGATATCAGTTGATGATTGTGGACGAGATCTTTCGCGGACGTTATGTAAATAGCTTCGAGAAGCCGGAGGCGCTGACGCCGGGGAAGGTGACAGAGTTCAAGTGGAGTTTGCATGGCGCGGACCACACGTTTTTGAAGGGGCACAAGATTATGGTACAGGTGCAGTCGAGCTGGTTTCCGTTGTACGACAGGAATCCGCAGACGTTTGTGCCGAACATCATGACGGCTCCCGCCAGCGCGTATCAGAAACAGACGGTGAAAATTTATGAGGGCAGCAAAGTGGAGTTTGGGACACCAGTAAAGTAAGACTGCGACGGGAATGACGATCAAGACGATTAGTAGCCGGGAGGTTTATCGGAATCCGTGGACTAGCGTTCGTGAGGATGTGATTGAACGCGCGAACGGGACGCGGGGAATTTATGGCGTCGTCGATAAAGATCCGGCTTCGATCATTATTCCTCTGGATGCGACGACGGAGGGGGAGTTTGTTTATCTGATTGAGCAGTTCCGGTATACGGTGGGCGGGCGGTACTGGGAGTTTCCGCAGGGTGGTTGGGAGACGGCGGAGGTGGTGCCGGAGGAGTTGGCGCGTGGGGAGTTGAAGGAAGAGACGGGTCTGACGGCGGAACGGATGACGCTTCTTTCGACGCTGCAGATTGCGTATGGGGTGATGAATCAGAAGCATCATGTGTTTCTTGCGGAGGGGTTGACGCTGGGTGAAGCGGACCCCGATGCCGAGGAGAGCGATCTGGTGGTGCGGCGGGTGAGTGTGGAGGTGTTTGAAGCGATGATCGTGGATGGGACGATTGTCGATAACTGCTCGGTGGCGGCGTGGGGGCTGTATCGGCTTTGGCGGGAGCGGCGGTAGTTGCTGGTTGCATCCTTTATGACGGTGAGGTGTCTATGAGCTTGCGGACTGCGTTGGTTGCGTTGATTTGGGTGGTGGGTGTTCGGGGTGTGGGTGCCGGGGCGCAGCAGGTGGTGCTGAGGGATGTGCGGCTTATCGATGGGACAGGAGCGGCGCCGCGAGAGCATGTTTCGTTGCTGCTGCGCGATGGACGGATTGCAGGAATCGGCGGATTGGAGATGGTTGTTCCCAAGGGTGCAGCCGTCAGGGAACTGACGGGCAAGACGGTGATGCCTGGCTTGATCAGCGCTCACTCGCACCTTGGGTTGATCGTGGATGATGCGGAGTCGTCGGCGACTGGATACACGCGGGAGAATGTCACGGCGCAGTTGAAACAATTTGAGCGTTATGGCGTGACGACGATTATGTCGCTCGGGGCGAATCGCGATCTGGTTTATGAGTTGAGAGAAGAACAACGAGCGGGACGGCTTGGTGGGGCGACGATCTTTACGGCAGGACGCGGGATTGGCGTGCCGGGAGGAGCTCCTGGGTTGCCGGCCGCGGCGGATCAGATCTATAGGCCGGGATCTGTCGATGAAGCGCGCAAGGATGTCGATGAACTGGCAGCGCACCATGCGGACATCGTGAAGATATGGGTGGACAAGGGGCATGGCACGATGCCCGAGATGACGCCGGAGATGTACAAGGCTGTGATCGATGAAGCGCACGAGAAGGATTTGCGTGTGGCGGCGCACGAATATGCGCTGGCAGATGCAAAGCAGTTGGTGGCGGATGGGGTGGATGTGCTCGCGCACTCGGTGAGAGACCAGGTTGTGGATGATGCGTTTCTCCAGTCGATGAAGCTGCGTAAGGTCTGGTATGTGCCGACGTTTACCGTGGATGAATCGTTTTTTATTTATGCGGACAGGCCTGAGTTTATGCAGTCGCAATTCTTTCGAGAAGCGGCTGGGCCGAAGCTGATCGGGAAGTTCAACGCGCCTGGGTATGTCGAGAAAGTCGACCAGGATCCGCAGACGGCGCAGCATAGGAAGGACTTTGCCATTGGGCAGCAGAACCTGAAGCGGTTGTTCGATGCCGGAGTGAATGTCGGATTCGGAACGGATTCGGGTGCGTTGCCTGGGCGCATTCCTGGATTCGCGGAACATCGTGAGTTGGAGTTGATGGTGCAGGCAGGGTTGACTCCGATGCAGGCGATCGCCGCGGCTACGGGAGAGAATGCGAAGCTGCTGCACTCGATCGATCGCGGGACAGTTGCTGTGGGCAAGCGCGCCGATCTGGTGGTGCTGGATGCGGATCCGCTGATGGATATTCGCAATACGCGGAAGATCTTCGCGGTGTATCACGATGGGCGAAGCGTAGAGGGGTTGCCGAGGCGATAGGGGAAACGGAGATTCTGGTTTCCGCATCAAAATATGGGTGAAGATTTTGGCCGAGCAAACGGAGCCAGGAGAGGAACGAGCGGGGCGTCCGGGCGTTTCGAAGCGCGGGAGAGTGTGGGCGTGGATCGTTGCTTCTTTGCTGATTGCGGTGGCGGTGCTTGCAGCGATCGGTGAGGTGATGGTGCATTGGGCTGCGCCTATTTTGAAGGGGCGCGTGATTGAGACATTGAGTACGCGCTTTAACAGCCGTGTGGAACTCGATGGATTCAATGTTTCGCTGCTGAAGGGGCTCGAGGTTTCGGGGAGTGGGCTGCGGATATTTCCTGAGGACAAGGTGGTGGCTGCGGGGGCGACGGAGCCGCTGATTGCGTTGGTGCGCTTTTCCTTTCATGCGGATTGGGTTGGATTATTTGCGAAGCCGATGCATGTGGGTGTCGTGCATGTAGGCGGTATGGCGATCCAGATTCCGCCTAAGGAGATGCGCGCGCAGGCGCCGAAGGGACAACGGCATCTTGGCAAGATCAAAATTGTGGTGGATGAGATTGTGTTTGACGATTCGAAGCTGGTGATAGGAACGTCGAAGCCGGACAAGGAACCTCAGGACTTTGAGCTGAGCCATATTGTGATGCGTGATGTGGGACCAACGAGACCGTGGAACTATGACGCGACGCTGGTGAATGCGATCCCTACGGGCGATATCCATGCGAAGGGAACGTTCGGGCCGTGGAACAACGATAGTCCGGGCGACTCGGCGGTGACGGGGCATTACACGTTCGATCATGCAGATTTGAATACCATCCAAGGGATTGGCGGGATTCTGTCTTCCGTGGGCAACTTTACGGGACAGTTGAACGACATCACTGTGGATGGGACGACAGAGACACCCGATTTCTCGCTGGATACTGCGAATCATGCGATGCCGCTATATACGAAGTTTCACGCGATTGTGGATGGAACGAATGGCGATACCTATCTGCAGCCTGTGGAGGCGCGATTGGGCAACTCCAATTTCACGTGCAGGGGCGCAGTGATTAACGTGAAGGGCAAGGGCCACATTATTGATCTGGATACGAATATTCCGAATGGACGGATACAGGATTTTCTTCAGTTGGGCGTGAAGACGACTCCCGTGGTGATGACGGGAATGCTGGTGATGAAGGCGAAGCTGCATATTCCTCCGGGCAAAGAGAGCGTAACGAAGAAGATGGGATTGAAGGGCGGATTTACGCTGCGGCAGATTCACTTTACGAACCCTGACGTTCAGGACAAGGTGGATATGCTGAGTTTGCGCGCGCAGGGAGATCCGAAGGAGGCGAAGCCGGGTGCGGAGGATGTGACTTCGCAGATGGTGGGGCAGTTTGTGATGGGGGATGGCAAGTTGAGCTTCAGCAATCTGGATTACACACTTCCGGGAGCGGAGGTGTTGCTGGCGGGCGATTACACGCTGAGCGGGGAAACGTTCGAATTTGGCGGCAAGATAAAGACGAATGCGAAGGTGTCGCAGATGGTGGCCTCGAAGTGGAAGTCACTTTTGCTGAAGCCGGTGGATCCGTTCTTCAAGAAGAATGGTGCTGGAGCGGAGATTCCGGTGCAGGTGAGCGGGACTCGGTCGGCGCCTAAATTTGGGCTGGATCTGCATCACAAGGCGGAGAAGCGGCTTTCGGGAGAAAAGCCTTAGAGTTTTCGAACCGGTGCAGCAGCGAGAACCTTTTGTGTGGTGATTGGGAGCCAACGCTGTCTGTGTTAAGACTCATCCCATAAAGTGCGCGTGGCCGAAAACGAAGGAGACAAAACTGTGCGACTACTCCATATCTGGCATGGCTGGTTTTTGCCCTTCTTCCTGTTTTGTGCGGCCCTGGTGTTTTCGAATGGGATTCACTGGATCGTGTTCCATGTTCTGAAGCGCAAACAGGAGGATCAACGACGAAGAATAAGGCTGGGTCTGCAGGCGCATCTTGGTAAACCGGCCCGCGCGATCTTCGTGATCACGTGCCTCTTTCTTGTGCAGCCTTCGTTGCCGATATCGCAGGAACTTCACCATGATGTTCGGGAAGTGCTTGCGATTGCGATGGTGATCTCGCTGGGATGGTTTGCTGCGGGGATGGTTTATGTCATCCAGAACGTTTTTCTTCGGCGTTTCGATCTGACCGCTACGGACAACGTGCGGGCGAGGCGGATTCACACACAGTTCCAACTGTTTCGACGCGTGATTTTAGCTTTCATTTTCCTGATTACGGCGGGTGTTGCGCTTTATACATTTCACGATGAACGGCTGTGGCGTGCTGGGACTGGACTTTTGGCTTCGGCGGGTTTGGCGACGCTTGTTCTGGCGACGGCGGCGAAGTCGACGGCTTCCAATTTTCTGGCGGGAATGCAGATTGCTTTGACGGAGCCGATACGGATTGACGATGTGGTGGTAGTGCAGGGCGAATGGGGAAGGATTGAGGAGATCACTTCGGCCTATGTTGTGGTGAAGATCTGGGACCTGCGCCGGCTGATTGTTCCGCTGAGCTACTTTATCGAGAACAGCTTTCAAAATTGGACGAGAAACTCAGCGGACCTTATGGGGACTGCGTTTCTCTATCTGGATTACACGGTTCCGATTGAGCCTTTGCGGAAGAGACTTCAGGAGATTGCCGCGGCATCGAAACAATGGGATCGCAAGGTGTGTGCGCTGCAAGTGACGAACCTGAAGGAACGGACGATGGAGATACGGTGCCTTATCAGCACTACGAATTCGGGTGACAACTTCGATCTTTGCTGCATTATCCGTGAGGAGATGATGAGGTTTGTTCAGGAGAATTATCCAGAGGCATTTCCGCGAGCGCGGTTTCTGGCGGAGGGGGAGAAAGAAACGGAAGAGCGACGTGCGCTGCCGGCGGCTTGAGTTTTTTTCGATTTAATGGATGGTTTTCATTGACGCGAAGCGATGTCTTGAATGGTTCGCTCGATTTTAGTGGATGGTTTTCATTGACGCGAAGCGATGTCTTGAATGGTTCGCTCGATCTTAGTGAATAGTCTTCATGCGGCGTGACATGAAATCCATGAGGAGATAGTTGCCAAGGGTTTGCGGGGTGGTGAAGTAGGCTTTGCCTCGGCACATGGCGCTGACTTTTTGAACGAACTGCATGAGAGAGAAGTCGCTCGCGAGCATGAAGGTGTTGATCATGATGTTCGAACGCTTGCAGCGTGCGACTTCTTCGAGGGTCTCGGAGATGACGAGCGGGTCGAGGCCGAATGCGTTCTTGTAGATGCGGCCGTCGGAGAGAGTGAGCGCGGAGGGTTTGCCGTCGGTGATCATGACGATCTGCTTCATGTCTTTGTTCTGGCGGGCGAGGATGCGCTGCGCGAGGCGGAGGCCTTCGCGGGTGTTGGTGTAGTGCGGACCAACTTTGACGCGAGAGAGCTGGGAGACGGGGATCTCTTCGGCGGTGTCGTGGAAGAGGACGAGGTTGAGGGTATCGCCGGGGAATTGGGTGCGAATGAGATGCGAGAGAGCCATCGCGACGCGCTTGGCGGGGGTGAAGCGGTCTTCGCCGTAGAGGATCATGGAGTGGGAGCAGTCGAGCATGACGACTGTGGCGCAGGAGGATTGGTAGTCGGATTGGTGGACGTGGAGGTCGGAGTACTCGATGTTCATCGGGCGATGCTCTTCGCCTTCGACTGCGGAGGCGATACCTTCGCGGGCGAAGACGCTGGAGAGCGTGGCGGTGATGTCGAGGTTGAGAGAGTCGCCGAACTCGTAGAGCTTGGAGGAGCCGTTGATCTCGACTCCGGCGGCCTCGTGGCGCGTGTCGTGGCGGCCGAGGTTTGACTTTCCGAGTGGTCCGAGGAGTTCGCGCAGGGCTTTATAGCCGAGGAAATCCATGCCCTTGTCAGTGACCTCGAAGCGAGCGTCTGCGTTGCCGTCGCCTTGCTGGCCTTGACCCTCCTGGGGCTGCTCTGCGTTGATGAAGTTCTGCTCCTGCATCTTCTGGATGATCTGGTCGATGAGTTGTTCGACCTGGTCTTCGGAGAGGGTCTCGAATTTTTCCTGGGCTTCTTCGTCGAAGATCTCTCCTGACTCGAGAGCCTGGCGGATGGCCTCGCGCAGGTTCTCCATGGTCTGGTCGCCGTTGAACTCCTGGAAGCGGGAGAAGGGGTCGTAGAAGCCGGAGTCCAGCAGGAAATCGGAGAGGGCCTGCATGAGTTCCTCGATGCCGAAGGAGGAGGAGAGGTCGCCAGTGAATTTGGTGTAGCGAACGCGCTTCATGGATGCTCCTGCTCGTGACCCTTTCAGATTAGACGTTCCCGGTGGGATATGCGACTCTTACGGCTTTAGTGAAACCAGCGGGTGCTGACGACGGTGAGCTTCGGGCAGCCGACCTTGGCGGCGAGCTGTACATCGGTGAGTGGAGCGGCATGGGCGCGGCTGCGGATGCGGTGCTCGAAGTTTTCGAGGTCCTTGAAGCGAAAGACCTGGCAGCCACGCATGAAATCGACGATCTGGCCGGTGGACCGATTGATGGAATACATGCGGACGAGGTGGGCTTTCTTGTAGATGCCGATGGAGTCGAAGCCGTCGTCGGTGTCTGAGGTCATCGGGTCGAGGGTGTAGTCGGGATCGCCCATGGGCCAGCCTTCGTCGTGGGCGAGGATGGTTGCGATGTCGTTAAGTTGCGTGGCTGGAATGTGAGGCGGCAAATTTGCGGGTTGCGCTGCCGGTGAGGACATGGTCAGAGCAACGCATACTACATAGAGTCCCACACCAAGGAGCTTGCCGCGGATCGAACTCGCCATGGTTTAGTTGAAGCCTCGTCGGGTGCGGTTTCTGGCGGCTTCGTCGCGTTCGATCTCGCGTTCGCGCATCTTTTCGGCGTATCGGCTGGCTTCGTCGGCGTGGGATTTTCTTTCGGCGGCGGTGAAGCTGCGCTCTTCGGAGCGGCTGATTCGCTTGTGGGCGTACATGCCTTCGAGGAGAAACTCTGCAGCGCTCACGGCGAGCTCGGGCTTGGATTTTCCATTGATCTCGAGCGGCGCGAGTTTTTCGATGAGGCCCTGGATCTGTTTCAACTCTTCGAGCGAACCGCTGGACGGCTGGGAGTCATTAAGTTGTACCGTGCCGCCGAGGTTGAACCATTGCTCGATTTGCTGGGTGTTGGTGTTCGCGAAGTACTGGTCGAAGATGTGGGCGACGCTGGTGCGGATGATCTCGCGGATGACGGTGTCTGCGCCGCGCATCTCGCCCTCGTATTCGAGCTCGATTTTGCCGCTGATGCCTGGGAGAGCGGTGTAGATGTCGCCGACTCTTGGGACTACGAGAGCTTCGTTGTGTAAGAGGGCACGGCGTTCGGCGTTAGAGATGACGAGCTCCATGGTGCTGATGGGGAGGCGCTGTGAGACGCCGCTGCGCTTGTCGACTTTTTTATCTTCGCGCGCGGCGAAGGCGATCTGCTCGACGATCTGACGAATGTAGTGAGGGATCTCGATCTTTGAGGAAGGGCGCGCTGACCATGCTTCCTGGGCCGTGATCACGATGCCCTCTTCGATGTTCTCGGGATAGTGAGTGCGGATTTCGCTGCCGATGCGGTCTTTGAGCGGAGTGACGATCTTGCCGCGTGCGGTGTAGTCCTCGGGGTTGGCGCTGAAGACGATGGCTACGTCGAGCGGGAGGCGGACGGGGTAGCCCTTAATCTGCACGTCGCCCTCCTGCATGATGTTGAAGAGGGCGACCTGGATTTTTCCGGCGAGGTCAGGGAGCTCGTTGATGGCGAAGATGCCGCGATTGGCTCGTGGAAGAAGGCCGTAGTGCATGGTGAGTTCGGAGCCGAGATCCTGGTTCGAGCGCGCGGCTTTGATGGGGTCGATGTCGCCGACGAGGTCGGCTACAGTGACGTCGGGGGTGGCGAGTTTTTCGACGTAACGCTGGTCGGGGGTGAGCCAGGCGATGGGAGTCTCGTCGCCCATCTTTGCGATGAGGTCGCGGCTGAATTTGCTGATGGGAGCGTATGGGTTGTCGCGGACCTCGGAGCCAGCGACGTAAGGACACGCGGGATCGAGGAGTGTGGTGAGGGCGCGGAGGATGCGCGATTTCGCCTGGCCGCGGAGGCCGAGGAGGATGAAGTTGTGTTTGCTGAGGACGGCATTGACGATCTGGGGGACGACGGTATCTTCGTATCCTACGACGCCGGGGAAGAGCGGGGCTGGATTTTGGTTGCCGCGGGCGCCTGTCTTGGCGGAGTCGCGGAGTTTGGCGATGAGGTTTTCGCGGAGCTCGTCTTTGACGCTGCGGGCAAGGCGGGTGGGGGTGAATTCGCTGGCACGGAGGGCGCCGAGGGTGGTCGGGAGAGAGGTCGCCATGTCTAAGTATAGATGTTTAGTGGATTGGGAGGATTCGAGGCAATGCTAACCGCCGCTTCGGGGTTATTTGTCAGTGGTTACTTTGCAGTCCGAGAGTGTGTAATGCCACATCTCATGGTGGCTTTCTCGGTTGACAACAACCTGCGCTGGAATTTGGAAGCCGCCGACAGTCTGGTAGGTGTAATTGAATAGGAGGCGATTTCCATCCTTGAAATTTCCGTCCTCACCCATTGTCCAAGAGGCCAAAAGGAAACCTTGCGGTCCGGGGTGGAACTCGAATTCCTGGCGGTCGGAGTCGGAGTCTTTAACGCCCATGCTCTGAAGGCTCATGTCGCGTGCAAGAACCATGGCAACGTCGAAATGCTGGATTTTGAGGTTGAGGATATAACCGGAGGCTGAGGGCTCAAAGTGGACGGGCGTGCCCGAGGAAGGGAGCAATGCGTTATTGCTTGCAACTAGCCAGGTACGTAGACTGAATCGCACCGTGTGCTTCAGGAGACCCTCGGCCATTCCTCCGTGAGGAAGTTTGCTTTCCTGCTCGTCGGTCATGCCAGAGGACACAATAGCGTCGTCGTGAGTGACGGTGACTCGGTTGCGAATGGGCTGAATGAACTTTTCGATTTCGCCGTCCGTACCTTCGTCCCCGACGCGATATGTTTCAGCCCAGTGCTTCTTCCAATCGAAGTCCACGGCGCAATCAAAAGACTTGAGATTCCGCTCGAAAGGAACGTCGTATTTCGCGCGGATTTGTGTGAGGAGAGCCGCTTCATCTTTTGTCGCTTGCGCGTGACACAAGGAGGCACAAATACTTAGTACAAAGACCACAAAGAAATTTCGCATGACGCATCATAACCGAGAGAGTTAGCTAAGCTCCTCGAGGAGGGCTTGCATTTCGCTGGCTGCGTGTGTGTTGTTTGTGCGCTGGGCGGCGGTGATGCCTTCTTTCAGGCGGGTGATGGCTTCGTCGGTGCGGCCTTGTTTCGCGAGGGTTTGGGCGGACATCTGGTAGGCGGGGACGTAGTCGGGGTTATGCTGGGTGAGAGTGGTGAACTCGGTGAGGGCGAGGTCGGTGTTGCCCTGGGTGTTGTGTTCCATGGCGAGGCCGTAGCGGGCGAAGGCGTTGGCGGGGTCGGCGGCGAGGATTTCGGTGAGGGCGGCTATCTTGTCCATGAATCGATGGTGCGGTGTGGTGAGGGTGGTTGGCAAGTTGGACTAGTCAGGTGATGAGGATTTGACTGTGAGGGTCAGAGGTGCGGGATTGTGGCCGGAGACTAGGACATCGGCGCTAACGGGTTGAAACGGCGACGGCTCGAGGAGAGCGCGGAAGCCGGTGTGGTCGGCGGTCATGCCGAGGAATTTTTGTGTCGGTGGAAAACTGATCGCGACGGTGTATTGCTCCTCGGGTATGTCTTTGAGGGTGAAATTTCCGTGCTCATCGACTCCCGCGCCACGAAACAATTCGGGTTCTCCGATTGGATATAGCTGGACAATTCCCGTGGTAATGGGACTTCCTTCAGTGTCCTGAACCTTGCCCGTGACTGTGAAGACCCTGGATGGGATTTCGATCGTGGGGCCAGTGGTTGTCTTGTACTGGGTGACATCAACGGGTTGGGCAGCAGAGAGGCGGACAGTGGATGGTGCATAGAGGAGAAGGTTTCCGCCTGAGGCAGCGAAGATTTTGTATCGGCCTGGAGGGAGGTTATTGAGAACGAAGTGACCTTCAGGATCCGTGCTAGCCGAGGGCCCATAGCGCTGATAGATTCCTTGCCTTGCCTCAATTTCCAGGCTCACCCCAACATCCTGTGCGGGGCGTTGCGGCGAGTTGCCGGATGCGGCGTAGATGACAGTGCCACGAATAGAGCCGCCACGTTCGAGCTGAAGGGAGACCGAGTTTGTCTGTCCCGGTGAGACATGGACCGCCTGGATCTTAATGGGCGGCGATACCATACCGAGGACCATCCGGGCGTCCTGGTTGATGTATCCCTCGTAATGAGTAAAGACGGTGTAGTCGCCTGGGGGAACATTCGGAATGACGAATGAACCGGCGTCGTCGACAGTCGCATCGAGGTGAGGCGGTTCGTGAGGATACGTAACGTATTCGCGGCCTATGGGTGGAAGAGGAGAGAACTCGATAGGCTCCATAAGGCTAATGTTGGCTCCTGTCGCAGGGGCGCCGGTGTCAGCGAATCGAACGTGGCCGCGGACGGTACCGGTCTGCGGCGAGTGTCGCGCACCCAGGGGCATAAGAGACAAAGCAAGGCCGACGTGAAGTAGAGGTGAACGCATGAGTTGGATTCAGGCTGAATCGTAGCATGCTGCTGGAGGCGGGCAAGCGCTGGGATTTAGACTTGATGTATGAGCGAGCAAGTTACGGAACGGAAGGTTTCGGAGTCGCAGTCGGAGCGGAGTGAGATTGTGTTGCCCGCGGACTCGAATGCGATTGGGAGTTTGTTTGGCGGGAGGTTGATGCAGTACATCGATCTGGTTGGGGCGATGGCGGCTTCGCGGCATGCGAGAGCGTTTACGGTTACGGCGAGTATGGACCATTTGGATTTTGTGGCTCCGGTGCGGGTTGGGGAGTTGCTGATTTTGAAGGCTAGTGTGAACCGGGCTTTCAGGACATCGATGGAGGTTGGGGTTCGCGTGATGGTGGAGGATGTAAGAGAGCAGCGGCTGCGGCATGTTTCTTCGGCCTATCTGACGTTTGTTGCGGTGGATCGCGAGGGGAATCGGCTGGTGGTGCCGCAGGTTGTGCCAGAGACCGAGCATCAGAAGCGGCGGTTTGAAGATGCCGGGCGGAGGCGCGAGATGCGGGCGGGAGAGACACAGAGGAAGAAGGAGATGCGAGCGTCGCTCGGAGCTGGTTGGCATGTGTGAGTGAGCGATGAGCTTTGAGTTTTTGAGCTTTGTGGATTTGGTTTCGGGAATAATGAGGAGAATGTGATGGGACATATGGGAGCAGGAGCGCCACAGGGGCCGCAGCCTTTGCCAGGAGTCGCGCATGTGATCGCGGTTGGCAGCGGTAAGGGTGGAGTTGGAAAGACGACGGTTGCGGTGAATCTGGCGGTTTCGCTGGGGAGACTTGGGTATCGGGTTGGATTGATCGATGCGGATATCTATGGGCCGAATGTGCCGATGATGATGGGGGTTTCGCGGCAGCCGAATATCGTTGGCGAGAATCGGATTGAGCCGATTTTGGCGCATGGGGTGAAGTTTATTTCGGTGGGGCTGATCTCGCCGGGCGATAAGCCGATGGTGATGCGCGGGCCGATGCTGCACCAGATTATCCGGCAGTTTTTGCAGCAGGTGGAGTGGGGGGAGTTGGATTTTCTGGTTGTCGATCTGCCGCCGGGGACGGGCGATGTGGTGATTTCACTGGTGCAGACAGTGCCGCTGACTGGGGCTGTTGTGGTTTCGACGGGTTCCGGTGTGGCTTTGCAGGATGCGCGGAAGGCGCTCGAGATGTTTCACCAGGTGAAGGTGGAAGTGATTGGTATGGTTGAGAATATGTCTCAGATGACGCTGCCGGATGGGCAGGTGATCGACGTGTTTGGGGCGGGTGGGACGGAGCGGACGGCGGCGCAGTTTGGGCTGGATTTTCTGGGGGCGGTAGATCTTGATCCTCAGGTTCGCGAGGGCGGAGATAAGGGTTTGCCAGTGGCGCTGGCGGGGCCGGACTCGAAGCTGGCGAAGGGGTTTTATGAGATTGCCAAGAGGGTTGTGTTGAGGGCAAAGGAGATCTCGTCAAAAGATGAGGATGTGCTTGAGATTTCTTGAAGCTTGACTGCGGGAATAGACTGGTTGCGAGGGTACTGGAGGGACGAATGGCGGATGCGGAGCGAGTAACGGCGCGGCAGAGGGCTATTCTGACGGCCATTATCGAGAGCTATATTGAGACGGGCGAACCGGTGGGTTCGGGGACGATTGCGCGTCTGCAAATGGCTGAAGGGGTGGGGCTTAGTTCGGCTACGGTGCGGAATGAGATGGCTGAGTTGGCTGAGGAAGGGTTGCTGGAGCAGCCGCATACTTCGGCGGGACGGGTGCCTACGGCTCGGGCTTTTCGGATGTATGTGGAGCAGTTGAGCGGCGGGGCGAATCCGAGGATCGATGCGGCGCGGTTGCCGGTCTGGTCGCGGTCGCAGATTGATCTTAGTTTTCAAGGGGTTGCGGGGACGCAGGCGGTGCTGGAACGGACGTCGCATGTGCTGGCGACGTTGTCGAGTGGTGTGGGGGTGGCGATTGCCGCGGTGTCGGATGGGGACATGCTGGAGCATGTGCACTTTTCGCGGCTGGCTCCGGCACGGGTTTTGGCTGTGGTTGTGACGCGGAGCGGGCTGGTGCGGGATCGCGTGCTGGCGCTGGATAAGGATTTGAGTGTCAGCGAGTTAGAGGTTGCGGCGAATTTTCTGAATGAGAACTTTCGCGGGTGGAGTGTGGAGCGCGTGCGTGTGGAGATTGCTCGGCGCGTGGAGCGGGAGCAGAGTGAGTATCAGAGGGTTTTGAATGCGGTAGAGCAGCTTTGGGCTGGTGCGGTGCCGGATGCTCCGGTGCAGACGGTGTATGTGGATGGGGTGGCGAATCTGGTTGGGAGTCAGGAAGATAGAGAGCGGTTGCGGGAGATGTTAGTGGCTCTTGAGGCGAAGCAGCGGTTGGTGGAGCTGCTGAATGCTTATATCGATTCGCGGCAGGAGAGTGTGCGGGTGGTGTTCGATCTGGAGGAGCATGCTCCGGAGATGGCTGGGTTGGTTTTGATTGCGGCGCCGGCGCGGATGGGCGGGGAAAGCCGTGGAACGGTTGGGGTTATCGGGCCGAAACGGATGCACTACGAGAACACGATGAATGCGGTGAGCTATATTGCGCGGGTGTTTGACAGGATGCTTGAGTCGCGGGAGTAGTTTTTTTCTGGGTATGAAAAACGGCGTTTTGCGGGGGATTTTGCAATTTCCACAGTGATTTTTGGATGGTTATTTGTGGTCATTGCATGCGCGATGGGCCGGGATGGTCGACAATAGAAGAGGAAGCACTATGAGGAGCAAGAGAACTATGCAGGACGAGATGACCGGACGGGAGATCCTCGATCCGGAGGTGGTCGGCCAGGAGACTGAGCCGGGCCGAGGCGATGCGATTGTTGAAGCAGGCCCAACCCATGCGGAGCTGGAGCAGGTGAAGGGCGAGCGGGACCAGTTGCTGGACAGGCTGGCGCGGCTGCAGGCTGAGTTTGATAATGCGCGGAAGCGTGAGGCGAAAGAGCGGGCCGATACGCGGGACTATGCCGTCTCGAATTCGGTTGAGCCGTTTCTGAGCGTGATGGATAACTTTCAACTGGCGTTGAAGGCAGATGGGACGAAGGAACAGCTTCGTGCCGGGGTTGAGTTGATCCTGAAGCAGATGGACGATGCGCTGAAGGGATTGAATGTGCAGGCGGTCGAGACCGTTGGGGCACAGTTTGACCCTCGAATCCATGAGGCTTTGGGGAGCATCGAAACGAAGGAGTTTCCCGATCATCAGGTGCTGGAGGAGATCCGCCGGGGGTACAGGATTCGCGAGAAGTTGTTGCGGCCGGCGCTGGTGAGGATTGCTGTGAATCCGGGGCAGGTTTCGGATTAACGGCTCTGTTGAAGGAAGGCTTAACACGGGTTGGTACGGATTAGGACGGATTTAGAACGGACGACGGCAAGTGCAACGACAAAGGCAAAGGCAAGAACAAAGACAAATGCGGGGGTTCTTCGCTCCGCTCAGAATGACAGTCTGTTATTGGGATGACAGTCTGTTATTGGGATTACAGTCTGTTGTCGGGATGACAGTCTGTTTACTTGTTGCCTCTAGTTTTTGCCTGTGTGTTTTTTGGAGTTTTGCAGCTTGAGTTTTGTGGTTGAGAATGAC
>JBEKGF010000064.1:0-22840 GCA_050012935.1 Edaphobacter sp.
GAAGGATGAATTCTGGTATGCCACTCGATTTGAACGCAATTGGCCAACCACAAACAGCATCTCGCTCGCCCCGCCGAAGAAAACAAATCTCCCTTCAAAACTTCAATTCGCTCAGGTCTTGGCTACACTGCCACCGCAGCCGCCGCAAATTATAAGCGTAAACCCGTCAAACGGCCAACAAGGATATAGTTACGCAGTACAGATAAGCGGGGAGTTTCTGGATGGTTGTACAATCCAACCAATCCAAGGAATAACAATTAGCGATCCATTAGTTACAACAGATATAATCACCGCCAATTTTGTAGTTGGAGTAGATGCACTAACCGGCGAACGAACAGTTGAAGTACAAAATACTCTCGGCTCTGCGGATGGATCCTTCGAGGTTGAAATTGGCATACCTGAATTGGACGCGATTGACCCGAGTGGCGGAGAACAGGGGGCACTGATTCCAGTGACCCTAACGGGCACCGGCTTTGGGACGGGTACGCCCGGTGCAACGATCCAACCGGGAGATGGGGTTTCCGTGTCCGGAACTCCTACAACGACCAGTACGTCTATCAATGCAACGTTTTCTATCTCTCCTACTGCCGCACTTGGTACCAATCCCGTTACGGTGAGTTTCGGAGGACCCGCAAGCAATTCTGTTGGCTTTTCGATCACAGCTGGTCCGGCGCCCGATATAGATTCTATAAATCCTAATGAGGGAGCGGCGGGTACAACCGTTTCTATAACCATCGTCGGGTCCAACCTGGCAGAAGTGACTGTCAACGTGCCAAGCGGCATCACTCTTTCGAGTTTGAATAATTCTTCGAGTACACAGACGACTGCAAAATTTGTGATTTCCGCGAGCGCAACCCCCGGGATTTACAACATCACGGTGACAAACCCTCGAAACCAAACTAGTAATGCAGTTGACTTCACGATAGCCTAGCATCTCTGACAATTTAATTGCGAAGCTATTCAAACGAAGAGTGTTAACTGGTAGTACTCGCACACGCTATTGGCAGCTTTTTAATGGGAGTGCTGGCCGCGAAGTAACAGCAAACGCAACAAATTCGAACTGCTGGGTTTGAGTAAATGTAGGTGTGAGGATGACTATAGGTCTATTCCCGAGTAGGTTTTTTATATGCACACTTCTAGTGGGATTGTGGAGCACTTTTTATATCCAGGCTCAGCCTAAGACGATAAGCCATTTCCTTGACATTATTGTTACGGCTCAACGACTAGATGGCACGTCGGTGTCTACCTTGACACCAAACGATTTTGTAATAACTAACACTAATAATAGACTTGCGTTCAGCTTACTACGAGCAGCATCGATAAACAATTCAGTGTCACAAAATTCCTTAAAAACAAGAATGTTAATTATCTTTGAAGTAGGCGTTAAGAAATCTAACAAAAAGCCCTTGAAAATCCTCTCTGCGCTTAAACCGGTATGGCAACTAGGCTGGGAGGTTTCCATGGCAGAGAATGGTGGACAAGCTACAGATTTTGCTAGCTCTCCGTTGCAGCTTATGAGGATGTGGCGCACTTCACACGCGCAATCGAGAGATCCTAATACGATATTAACTTCACTCAAGGATTTTGTCGGACGCCGGGTGGTTCTTTTCGTAACCAAGTCACAAAAGCCATTTGCATTACCCTCTAGCAGTTTCGCTCAGGCCGTAATTGATTGTCCTGCTGAGCTCTTCGTGATTAATGGTGGAGTTTGGTCCGGTGCAACACAGGTCGGTTCAGGTTCATACGGGAACGCTCCAATACGGCCACCAAACGTCGCGATTGAAGGAGCAGAGGGTACTCCAAATCCGATTAGTCCCAACTCGTCGACGGTCAAGCAGAGGCATTTCAATAGTGAACCAGGTCCATTCCATGCCTCATGGCAAGATGTAGATTTGCATGACGCCGTCACGAATGCCATATCCGCTGCAGGATCATATTACTGCCTGCGAATCACGGACCCTCCTTCGGACACCTCCGCATTAACAGGAGTTCTAAAAATTATGGTCAAAGTCCCTCAGCGGGTTATGGTTTCAGCCAAAGCTGACAGTCTGGATAAAACGTCTCGTATTGAGATTCATCCTAGTTTGGAGTAGCAAAATTTTATTCTCGGGAAAATTCCTACAATCTGAGCGCATAGATAAAAAATCGAAAAGATAGTCATCGGCGTTGACATGAAAGCAGGGCTTCTACTAATGTGAAGGCCCACGAAGAAAACAGCCACGCAAGGCCGGCTAATCCAGCATCGTTGAGGAGGACGGATGCGAGCCAGTGTGATTGTTGGTGCCCATAATGAGGGCGAGCGCCTTTGGAAGACAGTGGATTCGATTTTCGACAGCAGTCCACGTCTCGACTTCGAACTGATCGTGGCTAACGACGCTTCCAGCGACGACTCGATCAACGAAGCGCAGCATCGATTTCCACGGATTATCATCGTGTCGCATAAAAAGCGGGAAGGAGTTGCCGCAACCCGCGTTCTTGCTGCAGGCCACGCCCGTGGAGATGTTCTGATCTTTTTGGATGGACATACACGACCGGAGCCTGGGTCTCTCGAGCGCCTGGTACAGGATGTGGAAGCTTCCGGCGGCAACGCCGTGATCACACCGCAGATTGTCGGTCTGGATGAAGGAACATGGCAGGTTCTGCCACATCAGACAGGCAATGGCTACGCCATGGACCTGGAGACCTTCGATTCGTGGTGGATTTCGCTCAAGAAGATGAAGGAAGTAAAGCTGGGTAAACATACCCTCTACGAATCTCCTGCCTTTGTCGGCTGTGCGGTGGCGATTGACCGCAAGCTCTATGACCGGGCGTGGGGCTTCGATGCCCATATGCGGAGTTGGGGCAATGAGGACCTTGATCTTGCCCTGAAGGTGTGGACTCTGGGCGGAAGGGTTCTGCATGATCCGTCCGCGGTGGTAGCGCATCGCTTCCAAAGCTTTTTCGAAAACTATACGGTCAGTGCGGAATATCCGTTAGCCAACCATATCCGCAGTGCGCGAAAGCATTTTACGCAGAGCATGTGGGAGGATTGGCTGGAGCGGGCTCAGCAGCGGAACACAAAAAAGCTCTGGGGCCATCCGGAAGGAATCTGGGCACGTGCCTGGGAGGTCTTTCAACAGGACAGACAGAGCGCCGAACACGAAAGAGCCTATCTCCTGGGCCGCCGCGAGAAGGATGAATTCTGGTATGCCACTCGATTTGAACGCAATTGGCCAACCACAAACAGCATCTCGCTCGCCCCGCCGAAGAAAACAAATCTCCCTTCAAAACTTCAATTCGCTCAGGTCTTGGCTACAGCGGCTCCACCGCATATTGACTCCATTAACCCGGACAACGGCAACCAAGGCGACACTGTCGATGTAGTACTTTCGGGCTCTTTTAAAGGCGGCGGAACGATCAACTCAATCCCTGGCATTGGTGTAGAGGACCAAGATTTTGTGGATCAAACAACAATCGATGGGACTTTTGCAATTGCATCCAATGCCGCGGTTGGTGGAGTGTCCGTTACTGTTACAAATGAATCCGGTGTGATGAGCAACGCTGTAACCTTCACAATCAATGCGGGGCCTCCCAATGTTCAGTCTGTTGATCCAGACAACGCCTGCGTGGGGACAGCGGGAAATATGACAATTACGGGAAGCGGCTTTACTGGCGCCACCGTAACCTCAGGAGATGGCCTCGATCTTAGTAACGTGACTGTTCAAGGCGATTCAAGCATCACGGCTAACTATTCAGTCGAGGATCTGGCTACCCCGGGCCCCATAGAAATCATCGTGCAAAGCGATTACGGTAGCGACTCGGGGGATTTCACCATCAACGGCATGACGGTAACCAGCATCGATCCAGATAGCGGGTGTCTGGGCAAAAACGTGAACGTCACCATTGGAGGAACCTGTTTCATCAATGTTGCCGTGACGGCACCAAGCGGCATCACGGTATCGAATGTGGAAACTGTTAGTCCAACACAGGTGACCGCGACATTAGACCTTTCATCCACGGCCTCAAACGGCGTCAACGACATTACGATTAAGAACAATCGAGGCGATGGTGCTTCCGATACAGCCAACTTCACCGTACTTGGTGTGACAGCCATAAACCCCGATTCTGGTTGTGAGGGCACGTCGGTTGCCGCGAGGATTTCGGGATACGGTCTCGCAGGTGCTACACCATCCGGGCCCAGCGGCATCACTTTCAGCAATATCAACAACAGCAGCAACACCAGCCTGACTGCGACGATGGCTATATCGTCTTCTGCTCCAGTCGGTCAGGTTGACATTACGCTCGCTATGGCCAATGGCTGTTCTGACACCGCAGAGTTCACTGTGAATCAGCAATACATCATCACTTCGCAGACGGTCGCTACGCAGCCAACGAACCGTACGAGAACTACTATTGGTATAGGTGAAGTGGTGAATCTCACGTTTGCTGGAACAACAGCCACATGGCTTTTACAGGGACCTGGAACGCTAACACCGAACGGAAAGACCGCAACTTACACTGCCAGTGCAACAACCGGTCGCGTGGTAATTCAGGCCACAGCCCCCAACGGATGCTCAAGTGCCGCTGTATTTACAGTCATTGCTCCATCTGCCGTAAATGACCAATACCAAAGTCTATTGCATACTCAAGGAGACGCAAATATTGGAATGTGCGCTGGCGTCTACATCGGCCCTGATACGGTTAACTTCGGGGCGGTCTATATCCGAGAGGTTAACGAGGGTGCTACTGCCAGTGGTTGCTGGGCATGCATAAATGGGCAATGCCACTGCTTGACGTGTGCTTCGACCTATTGCAATTCCGTTCACGCCAGTTCAACAGTAACTAGCGGATATGGCACGCTTGTCGGGGTGGACACGATCTATTCCGGATACTGCGGCTCAAACACTTCTCCAGGATCAGTCAGTTTTACCATTCCGGTGCAATACAGCCTTGATAACAGTACGTGGGTCCAGTTCTTTACCGAAAGCCAAGTCCATACGCTGAACGGTGTGAACTTAAGTGCAAGCAAATGTGGGGCATCTACTCCGGCAACTACCATTAGCAGTCCTTCGGGTACAGGCACCTGTTTGACTTAGAGTCTCTCGAGGATCCGATGTTCACCGCTAGAAACCTCTTGACTTATGATCGGCATCAATCTCCCGATTGGTATCAGCGATCAGCAACATTTCTTCTCGTACTGGTACTCGCAGTTAACGGTCAAGCATTAAGTTGTACCTTGCAGAAGGAGGAAGCGGTCACCATGAATAGCAAAGTGAAAAACCTGGAAATTAATATTCTCCGGTTCTCAAAGACTCAAGACCCCGCTGATTTGCAGTTGGCGCTCTCGGAATTACAGGAAGCGAGTTCTGCCCCGTCGGACAAACCGATAGAGTCTGTTCCCTCCCTCACTAGCGAGTGGTTGCGTTTCTTCCTCGCTATAGATCAAGTGATCGACAAACTTAAGACTACTGTGACGCCACCGCTTCTCCATGTTATGCCGCCATCCGACAACAACGGCAACCTATCCGGCTATGCGCCTGGTGTTGATCCTGAGAGCATAAAAGATCCCGAACTCAAAAAGAGATATAAAGCTGCAATTGCAGAAAATGACAAGCGCTTAGCAGCTTGGAACAGATACCAAGAAATTTGCACCATTGAAAGACATTCAACTGGCGATTTCTTTGCTTGGGCCGGGTCCCGATACCGAAACAACTCAGAAGCTCGCAAGCAACTCTTGCGCGAAGCAACTAAGCTGAAGCTGAATACAGAGCGTATGACGAAAATCCATGAGGCTGTTGATTAACGAGAGTTGTAGAGAGCCCAACGTGATCCAAATTAGACAACATGAGCTAAATTTTAAAGGGAACATTAATGCAAATTCAAGAAACAGAGAGCAAAAGGATAATCGATTTCATTGCCTCCAGGTCGCAAGAGTCAATAACAGAGCAAGGTGGTTACTATCGAAGAGTCGTATTGTGTGTGTCACACCTAACGGCACCGAAAATCTGGGTTAAGTCTAGAAGTCTTACTGAGAAAGCGATAATTTCATAGGCAGTAATTGAAGGCGCGCAATGTATGAGTATCGAGATGTAAGAAGAGCCCATATCGAACTCACTACACGATGCAATGCATCTTGTCCTCAATGTCCACGTAACGTTCGCGGGGGAGACGTTATCTCTAGTTTGCCCATTGTGGAGTTGTCGCTTGATCATATCGCGAAAATTTTCCAACCAGAGTTCCTGAGCCAATTAGTTCACATTACAATCTGCGGAAACTATGGGGATGCTATATTTGCGCGGGATACGCTAAACATCGTTCAATTTCTACGATCGCAAAATCCACAGTTAGACATCGAACTGCATACGAACGGAAGCGCGCGTCCGGTTAAGTTTTGGGAACAACTTGCGAGAACTGTGAACCGTTGTGTATTTGCTATCGATGGCCTCAAGGATACTAACCATTTATATCGTCGAAATACCGATTGGGACACGATCGAGCGCAATGTGAGAGCCTTCATTGGTTCCGGAGGAATTGCAATCTGGAATTTTATCCCTTTTAGACACAACGAACATCAAATTTCGCAGGCTGCCGAGTTCGCCAGACAAGTCGGATTCAAAAAGTTTTATGTTAAACGGACTGGTAGGTTCTATTTGCACGGTGAACTTCATCAGTCGCTTCCTATTATGAACAGCGCTGGGCAAGTTGTTGGTCAGCTTGAGTTGCCAACTCACAAAAGCCTAAGAAACCCGGTGGCTGAAGCCTTATATGACAAAGGGGAAACCGCGACGAATTACGAAAAAGAATTGTCGCAAGCTCCAATTAGGTGCACGGTGCAGAACTCCGGGAGTATTTATATAAGCGCCGAGGGCTTCGTGTTTCCGTGTTGCTGGATGGCTCAAATCTACAGCCATAAAAGTCCGAGTAAAAGAAAGGTACAAATCCTGAAATTGATTAACGACTTTGGAGGCGGATTGGAGGCAATAGACGCAACGAAGAGACCCATTGAAGCAATTATCGGTAGCGCGATCTTTCAGGTTGCAATTCCAAATGGTTGGAACTCCGGCCCCGAACGGCTCGAGATTTGCACCCGGCAGTGTGGCCCATTTCGATTGAGTGCTTCGCAAAAAACTTCATCTCTAATTTGAAGAGTTTTTCAAAAGCGAAGCAGGTCACAAATCCCTTCACCCCTAGTACTGGCTATGACTACTCGTTCAACTTCATTAATCAATTGTAACTGTCTAAAAAAGTTACTTTGTGCCTATTGCTTTCCTGTGGGAGCCACAGCTCCGCGGTATAGTAGGGGGGCGGAAGTGGATAGAGCTGTTCCGAGGATGTCGCGGCCCGACCTGTCCACATTCGACGCACCAGGCTGAGCGCAGGCTGAATCTGACGAGATCCTATAGGCCGACATTTGCTGCCAGCTTTGAATGGGAATCAGCTTTCTATCAAAGCCTGGATCCGCAATCACTTGATGTTTGTCCCCTCGTTCCCCAGAGACGTGCTTCCCAAAAATGCAGTTCGAGTCGAAAGCAACGTGTGTCGCTTGAAGCGAATATCCTCCTCCCCCCTCACTGAAAACTATGTTGTTGAAGAAGAGCAGCCCGTCGGGGTCTCCTGGCTTGTGCTCTACATACCGGCCAGCCTCGACGATATGAGGTGACAATCCCTTTCCGATGAAAATAGTGTTGTTGTGAATGAGCGTATTTGTCACTGTGCCCCCGATACCGAAAATCCGTGCCCTGTCATTTTCGCTCAAGTTATAACGGATGATCGTGCCGTCGTTGGGAACTCCTTTACTTGGGTCGTTGACCACATTTGCCATGCCGCCCGCATTGTTGTGGCTCCAGTTGTCTTCAATAATTGTTCCTACCGCTCCGTCGTCGGCATCGAATGCGCCGTTTTCTCCCTCTCCTTGATTCTCCCCAGTATTGGATACTTCGTTATCGTGGATCACCGCATCCTTAGTGGCTACAAGAACTACAGCATTACCGTGGTGCCGCGCAGAGGCATATCGAATGACATTGTGGTCGATCTGAGGTCCCTGTGTGTAGCGCAAGAAGATTGCATTGCGACCCGTATCGACAATGGTGCTTCCGGTGATACGAATGTTTGAGTTGTGAAATTCGTTCCATCGCGGATCGCGAGGAGAAGCACTACCCTTGAGTTCGAACCAGATACCTTGGCCATCGACATGCTCAACAGTGCAGTGGTCGATGAGGATGTCATCGAAGCGGGCGGGACGGCCTTCTTTTGAAAAGCCGTAAACGCCGATCCCGCCAGAGCTTTTCGATTCGACGTCACCATTTACATCGCTTACATCCACGTCCACGATGTGAATTCCTGAAACCAAGCCCGAGGTTGAGACATGCAGCATAATTCCGTTGCGACGGTCGGGACGAGGACCGTGATTGGTCACCGCGATATTGCGAATTGTCCAGTAGCTAATTTCGCTAAGAAGGATGGTGCTATCGTCACCGTTTCCCTGCACGACGGGTTTTGCTCCGTTTCCCCACGAGCTGAGAATAATCGGCGATTCGGAGCTCCCACTTCCCTTCGGCCGGATGCTACCTGTCCACATCTCCCCGGCCCGCAGAAGAATTTGATCGCCTGGGTTGAACCGACGTCCGTTGATGTTCGCCAAAGAGCGCCAAGCCAAGCTCGGACTGCGACCGCTCTTGGAGTCGTCTCCAGTGACCGCGTCCACGTAGTATTGTTGTTGGCTCAATCCTCGCAGAACCGAACAGGAACAAACTAAGAGTATTGCGAATTTGGCAGTAAATTGTTGCAGGCTGAGAGGATGTCGATTCATCGTTTGCCTCCCCCGTAAACTATTCCGGTTAAGTCAACGATATTGATTGTGACCACTTTCCCGTCTATCGACGGACATATCCTACAAGAACTAGTTTATGCCTGCCAGTTGCATGAAGTTAATAATACCCAACTGAATTGCAAGTGCATCGCCGCTCAGCAATCATCGGCACAAGCTATTATGTTCGCATCGGTATAATCCGCTAAAGCACTGATGTACAATCCGATGCGGTGTGGGCATCGTTTTTCTTTCTCCAGCAAACATTGCCAAAATGAAATGGCCCCAAACAGGCTTTTAGATAAATATCAACTCGAATTATTTATCAATCCATAGCGGCCTACCTCCAACTCGGCCAAAGGTGGTCGGCGCGGAGTCATTCATCAGTGGTTCTCCTGAGTCTGCGTTAGCGAATGGAACATTCTTTCTTAACTGCGTAGCGGAGTCCGATGTATGTCACTACCTCTTCGCAAAAACCTCGCGAAAGAAACTCGGCTTTTTTCCAGGGAAGGCACTTGGATGGTCTGTGGATGTAATTCATTAAATTTCTTCCATGAACCACTTGGAGCCACCAACCTTCCCCTTTCATATGAGAGACCTCTGCCATGCGAGATGCATGGCTATGCTTAATACACATAGCTGTGATCGGGTTAATGTTCTCTTCTATCAGGCTTATAAACGCATTGCTGCTGCGGTACGTTTTGTACAGCCCATGATCATCCAGTTGCAGTCCTCGATCAAAATTCAACCATTTGCGTCCGCCTAATCGAATGCTCTCTCGTACAGCCTGAAGATATTTTGTGGCAATTGCGTCATCATTGTCCAGGCGAGTTGTGAGAATATACGGCGTTCTACCATTGACTCTGTGGATCTCCCTCTGAACTTCTATTTCGTCGAAATGAGAAAGAAATCTGATCTCGAATGGGCGCCTTCCTTGCAACGTCGCCAGTCGCTGCAAGATTGATAATGGCGTTTCGATATCCACAAAGATTATCCAGGAAAAGTCTTGGTTCGTCTGATTTGCCACCGAAGGAAAACAGACCGCCTCAAAAATGTCCATCCGATGCTGAAGCCATTCCTTGTCAGGAGCAGGGAGCTTCGCGAACGTCTGCACGTTAAATCGCGTGAGAAGGATATGTCGGATTGATGCCGCGCCCTCCGCCATACTCGCAGATTATCAATTCTTGCTTGAAAGGGGAACGCTTCTTTGGATTCAAACTGTACTTAGCCTGAGCGGTTTTAGTTACCTCAAGACGGCTCATCTTGTAGACAAGTAACTTATCCCTTGAATACCCTATATCCTTGGGCGCGGCACATCAGGTGCATTCGAACAAAATCCCGGAACATCACATTCTCGTGCCAATGAATCTTGCACGTAGGGTTGGGGATGGTATTCCTGTTATCAGCATAATAACGACTGTCTATAATCGAGTAAGCTGTCTTGCAAGATGTATTCAATCAGTACGGTCGCTCGATTTTAGGAACCACGAGCACATTCTAGTTGCGGATTGCCCTCCCCGGAATATCCTTTCAAATCTTAAGAGACTTGTAGAGGCCTCTCAGGAAAAGTCAAATGTAATGCTAGCCTCGCTTGCGCGTCGTGAAAACGATTGGGGAATTACTCCGGCTTTTCTGGGGCTTAAGCTGTCACAAGGTGAATACGTATGTTTTCTTTCAGATGACAACGGATATCTCCCTCATCATTTCAATAGGCTATTGGATGAGCTTGAAAGCAATCCACTAATTGGATTTTCTTACTCATCTTGTCTTTACGACAATCGTCGCATATTGGCGGCACCCATCCCGGCACGTAAGCATATCGACCTCGGGCAGCCGCTATTTAGACGTAGACTATTCGACGAATATCTGGGTGGAACGCTTCCATTCAGCGAAAGAGCCTGGGACTGGCGAATGATTGAGCACTTTATCAACAACGGTGTTCCTTTCAGCCATATTAACGATGCGACTTTCGTCTTTCGACTCGCCAACTACCCACACCTATGGCCTAAGTAGCTATTTCGATATTGAACGATACTAACACTTGCAAATTTCGATTGACCTCTTGAAATTGCGATTCAAATGATCTCGTTCCAGAACCAGTGCTGGAATTGGTGCCTGCGAGGCTATGGCGTTGCTGTGTCGTGGTGCCTGCGTGCTTTCGCGGAGCGTTTTCGCAATCTGCCGAGAATCAAGGCCGACTCTGCCTCCTCCAGGCAGATCAGAAATCCGCACCTCCAATTCGCGAACATAACCGTGCATCTGCTGCAGCGCCTCGCC
Organism: Edaphobacter sp.; assembly: GCA_050012935.1. Classification (GTDB taxonomy): domain Bacteria; phylum Acidobacteriota; class Terriglobia; order Terriglobales; family Acidobacteriaceae; genus Edaphobacter. Next base: position 11,063 of record JBEKGF010000064.1, read on the forward strand.
CGAAAATTGCCGACGAAGCTCAAGCAACTCCTGAAAGCGCTCGCGTTCGCCCGCAATATCCTTCAGTGTGTAACGCGTGAGCGGCGCCAGAATGCCCATCGCTTCGAGAATTCGCAAGATATCTTACCGTCGGGCTGTGCGTCCCGGTATCCGAATGCCCTGGAAGTCGAAGAGGCTCAGCCCTTCGGTCTCCGAACCGGACAAACTATCAGTAACCTAGAAATTCGGATTCTCCGCCCAATTTGGCGCCGTACGGGCCAAGGTCACGGGTGAGCTGCCGGAAGACGTGGCGAATGTCTTCGTGCATGTCATGCGCGATGTGGGTAGCCGTTGCATCTGCTCCCACTAGGCTTATCCCTTTGGGCTCCGCCGTTGCAGAACGTGGTGCCAAAGGTGACTGACCGTGAGGCGGAAGCGGGACAGAGCATAGTGATTTCTCCGCACGCCGAACTAGCGGATATGCTCACCTACAACAGACTTCAATTACTCGCCGATCTCAGGAACAGGGGCATGCATGCGTCGCCACAACTTGATCTTTACTTCTTGCAGCTTGGGCTACATGTGCTTGCGAACCGTCTGCCTAAGCACCAGAAACCATCCATTCTCTGTCTTCCCGTAGATATGCGTGAAGCTGAGGAAGTTGAAGGTCTCTGGCTTACTTGACCGGCGCGCTTTCGGTTCTTGGAGCTTGCCAGTCCTCAATCATACAGATCTTTCCACTGCTACTCCTTGCCGGTTCCGTGCTAGCGCACGGGATTCACTCAGCGTCGCGGTAGGGATACGGCTTACGCCGTACCCCCGCACAGATCCGGACGGGCGGATTTCCCGCATCCGGCTCTTGCCTCAGGTGGTGACGCGCAGACGGCGCGAAGGATAAGGGTGGTAGATATGGGCCGGAGGCAGCCAGCGTTGGATGAGCCGTTGCATTCGTTCCCACTGAACGCGTCCCTTTTGGCTCCGCCGTCGAAGAACGTGGTGCCAGAGGCGACTGACCGTGAGGCGGAAGTGGGCCAAAGCATACCGATTTCCCGGCACTCCGAAGTACCGGATATGCCCGCCCACAACGGACTTCAACCACTCCCCGACTTCCGGAACAGGGTCATGCATACGTCGCCGCAACTCGGTCTTCACCTCTTGCAGCTTGGCCTGCATGCGCTTGCGAACCGTCTGCCGAAGCACTATGAACCGTCCCTTCTTCGTCTTCCCGCAGATGTGCGTGAAGCCGAGGAAGTTGAAAGTCTCCGGTTTCCCCAGACCAGCGCGGTTTCGGTTCTTGGCCGCATGGCGTCCGAACTCGATCAGCCGCGTCTTCTCCGGGTGCAGCTCCAGTTGGAACTTCTGCATTCGTTGCTTCAGCTCCGCCCAGAACCGTTCGGCTTCATCTTTGAACTCGAATCCAACCACGATGTCATCGGCGTATCGCACCACGATTACATCGCCGTGCGCTCGCTTCTTACGCCATGCTTGTACCCAGAGATCGAAGACGTAGTGGAGGTAGAGATTCGCCAACAACGGCGATGCACTTCCGCCCTGCGGCGAGCCTGCTTCCACTTGCGTTCGCTTGCCCTCTTCCAGCACGCCCGCGTTCAGCCATTTCTGGATGAGACGCACCACGCGTCGGTCCGCTATCCGGTGCTGGAGGAATTGGACCAGCCAGGCGTGCGACAGCCGGTCGAAAAAGCTGCGCACGTCCAAGTCCAGCACCCAGTTCACACGTCTCCCGTCGAGTCCACACCACAGAGCATCCAGCGCTTGATGCTGGCTGCGTCCGGGCCGGAACCCGTAAGAGAAGCCGAGGAAATCCGTCTCGTAGATGTGATTGAGTACTTCCACCGCCGCACGTTGAACGAGCTTGTCCTCAAGCGCCGTGACGCCGAGCGGTCGCTGCCGCCCGTCCGCCTTCGGGATGTACACTCTACGAACCGGTTTCGCCCGGTATGCTCCGCGCTTCAGCCTATGGGAGAGGTTCTGGAGATTTGCCTCAAGAGCCTCGCCGTAGTGCCGCCACGTCTCACCGTCCACACCCGCCGCAGCCTGCCTCTTCAACTGGAAGTAGGCGAACCGGAGAGTGTCGATCCGGTAGATGTAGTGCATCAGAGCAGTGAACTTCACATCCTTGTTCGATTTTGCTGTCTGTGGTATCTGCGCCAGTTCACTTGGCGCGTCTACCCGGCCCTGAGTCCGGAACGCGTTTTGCTGGCCCAGATTCCCCTTGGCCAGACCCCTTCCCTCCATCTCCTCCGCCGCCGGTTGCCCAGCTTTCCACCCCAGCGACGAAGACCTGTCGCCGGGGACCCCGGCCTTGTTCGGAGACTTCCCCGGTACTATGGGTCTGTCCGACTTCCCGTGTTCGTTCATCATCGGCTCCAGTTCTTGAACTTTCCGATGCGCCCCAAGAGCACTGGCCGCTCTCGGGGGAACCCGGGGTCTCCCAACTTCCGTGCAAGATGTGTCCTCACGTGCCAGGGTCATAGACCGCGCAGGACTCCGTTGAAGCTTGCGAAAGCGCTTCGCAGGATGTTGCCTTCCGCGTCGTGTCAACGCGTCGGCGTCCTGAAGTTCGGGGTATTTCGCGGCTCGATAACCTGGCCCGTGGTTCCTCCTGTCTACGCTTCGTGTCTGACCTTGCGGTCATGCCCGCAAGACTCGGAGCCGGTGTGGCTGGCTAGGCCCTCACCGTACGGCTCTTTCATCCGCTACATCATGCCGGCTTGATGCGGTCTACATCATGTCCTCCAGTCTGGTTGCTACTGCGTTTGAAGAGCACGATGCTTGCGCATCGGGTTGGCGCTACGACACGTCACCCCCGAATGGGAACTGCGAAGTAACCCGGCGTTAGCGGGGGTGAACGTGTGTAAATTGAGTAATTTAGCTGTACGGCGTTTACAGATGTAAACGCCGTATTCCTTGCTGAAGCTCGCTCGTTGATTTGTAGGTGTTTCACGTAAACGCATTGCAGGAGCGAGGCTTATGGTTTGGTGGCGTCAAACGGCCTCTTGACCTGAAATCCCCATCAGGCGCATGTTGGAAGATGAGGCGGGCTTCTATGGAGACTCCCCGCAGCCCTATCCCGGCGATGCCCAGCGCTCCGGAGAGCGCACAGGAAAAGCCCGGTTTCCGCACCAAGACCATTGCGACACGGATCACTCCAGAGGAGCTTCGCGAGGTCGAAGCCGCTGCCGAAAGGAGCGGCAAAACGCTCGCGGTGTGGCTGCGTGAGCTGGCCCTGAAAGCTGCGCATGAGAGACCTGCCGACCCGACGGAACTGGTTTTGGCCGAGCTTTCCGCGCTTCGATATACCCTCTTGAACCTCTTCCATGCGTCGGCCTCGGCGCAGACCGAAGGCAAGTTTTTGCTCCCGGAATCGGTCGTCAAAATCCGCGATAAAGCGGAGGCCAGGAAGCTGGCCGACGCTCGGAAATTGCTCTCCGATTTTCTGGCTGGGGATGGAGCCGGAGGCCAGAAATGAGCGCCGGAGCCATGCGGTTTCCCAGCCGGGTCCGGTGGCTCCTGTGGCTGATTGGGCTCCTCGTGCTGGGGCCGTTTCTGGTTATCTTTCCGACTGCACTTTGGCTCGGCTGGACCATGAATCCAGTCCAGAACTTCTACCTCGGAACTTACGCCGCTTGCTCCACGTTGAGCGGCTACCCCGACGCGGTGACTACCGTTCGCTACGCCGAGAAGACGGCTCCCGGACGGAAGCCAGAGCCGCTGCATCCGGACGATGCGGCGAAGGGTTCGGACCCGAAACAGCCTCTCGCACTAAGTTCCAAGGCATTGTCTGAGGGCTGGCGTGGAGTGACCATTACGTCCCCGCAGAAGGTCCGCGCGAAGGAACTTCGAGAGTATCTGGCGTCCACTGTCTATGACGGTGATAGCGCTTGGGCGATCTTCCTCCGGCCCATCTGCTACGGCCTGGCCGGAAGCGTTTTCCTGTACGCCCTTTGGCTACAGTTCGGACGTGGAAGCCGAGCCAGTCGGGAGCAGGAGGAGCGCCACGGACGCCGCACCAAAGGCCCCGAACTGTTGGCCGCACTGCGCGGCCCCGGCGATGGCGGCATTCGCTTCCAGATGGAACGCGAAGGTGTCTTCGGACGATGGCTTCCCGCCCGCAGCTTTCATGTCCCGCGCCGTCTGGAGGCCAGCCACATGCTCCTCATGGGCGACACGGGTTCCGGCAAGAGTTCAGCCATTCGGCAGCTATTGCGACAGGTCGAAGACCGTGGCGAAACAGCCATCGTCTATGACCCGGCGATGGACTTTATCGGCGAGTTCTATAACCCGAAAAGAGGCGACCTGATTCTGAATCCGCTCGACGACCGCTGCCCGTACTGGGGCTTGGGAGACGAAATCGACCGACCGGAAACAGCCACCACCATCGCCGCCGCGATGTTGCCGGAAAAGGAATACGAGAAGGCGTTCTTTACCGATGCGCCGCGCCGCGTGCTGGCTCATCTGCTGAAAAACAAGCCTCAGCCACGGGACATCTTGCGGATGATGGCTGATCCTATTTGTATCGAAGCTGCTGTAAAAGGAACGCCCCTGGCGGCTCTGCTTGATCCCGGTGCGCCTGCGCAGCGGGCCGGGGTTCTCTCAAGCCTGAATATGGTGGCCGACAGCCTGGAACTGCTACCGGAATGGGAGCATACGCGGAAGACTTTTGCGACCGCAGAGTGGTACGCCGAGCGCAAGCGATGGGTCTTCCTCACATCCTCCGCCGCCTACCGGGAGAAGGTGCTGCCGCTGCATTCGGCGTGGCTCGACCTGTTCATCCTGCGCATGATGGGCTACTGCGAAGACCCTGCGGTAAAGCCCGTGTGGTTCGTGTTGGATGAACTGGCCAGCCTAAACAAACTGCCGCAACTTCATACCGCCGTGACCGAGAATCGCAAGTATGGCAATCCCGTCGTCATGGGGATTCAGGGACGCAGCCAGATGGAAAAACGCTACGGACAGGATGCCGAAGCGATGCTCTCCCAGCCAGCCACGAAGATATTCCTGAAAACCTCCGAGCCGCGCGCAGCCAAATGGATATCCGAGGCCATCGGTGAGATCGAAGTGGAACGGTTGAAGGAATCCCGCAGCATGGGACTGCTGCGGTCAAAGAAAAGTTTTGCTTTGGAGATAGCCACCAAGCCGCTCATTATGGCTTCCGAGATCGCCGGGCTTGCTCCGCTCAAAGGCTTTATCAAGCTGGAGAACCATGTTGTCCCCGCAAGGTTCCGGCTGGCAAAGAAACGCAACAAGCAGCCGGAGTTCCTGGAACGCCCGAGAGAAAAGCCACTACCGCGCAAGGCGGATGCCGTGAAGACCTCGGCTCCTCCAAAAACTCCTCAAACAAAGAAGCCTGTTCAGGCGGTTTTGCCGCTGGAGAAGAAGTCTGTCGCGAAGCGTGAGGGATTCAGTTGGGATGAATCAAAAGAGATTGAATGACGATAAGCGCGTTCATGACCGGCAGAGCCTAGTCCATTAGCGGCGGAGGTGGGCACCCACTGAGCGCATTCCTGGCCGCTTCGCGAACCTTGGGATCGGAATCGCGTTGCATCGGCACGAGCGCTCTGCGCACGGCAGGCTCGGTGCGGTAGCGCAGGGCTTCCACCGCACCCGCGCGCACAACGGAGTTTGGCGAGCGTAGCGCTGCCAGCAGCGCTGGAAGGATGGGCGGATAAGTGTTGTGCTGCAGCGCATTCATCAGGCCGCGATGTGTGTTGAAGTCCGGATCGTCGAGAACGGCGATGAGAGCGGCGACGGCCCGTGGATCGTGTACCTGTCCGAGCACGCCGGCTGCATACTCGCGCATGGCGAAGTCTGGCGAGCGCAGCATACTGCTGAAGGGCCCGATCTTGCGCGGGTCGTTGACGTTGATCAGCGCAATCGCCGCTTGGCTGCGCACCTCCTCGTCGGGATCATGGAGCACGGCAAGCAGCGGCTCGACGGCGCGCGGATCAAGGTGAACGCCTTGTTGGCCAATGTCGCTCAGAGCCTTGGTGACGTGTCGGCGCACGGCCAAACTCGGGGACTTCAACGCGGCCAAAAGACCGTCAAGGACGGCAGGGTCGTGGCTTTGGGCCAGCGCTTCGTAGGGGGCGGCATTGCCGCTACTGTCGCGACTGTGATCTTCGCCAAGGCGTTTCAAGAAGAAATTTGCCGAGCCGGGCTGATCGGCGAGAAGCTGCAGCGCGGGCCAGCAGCGGCTCGAGGAGTCGCCACCAAGAGTCTTACGCAGCAGCGTTAGAGCGTCCGGATCAGGATGCTGCTGGAGCAGCTGTTTGAGCGCGGCGCTGATTGGGTAGCAGTCGCCGGAGTTCGGCTTACCGAGCAGAAGAATCAGTGGTGTGATGGCGCGCGGGTCGCCTAACTTGCCCAGCGCCTCTGCCGCTTGTTGATGGTCGAGCGTCGTGGGGCCGTGGAGATAATCTAGCAGGGCTTGAATTGCGCTGCCATCGTGGCGCTTGGCGAGTGAGTCGGCAGCGGCTGCACGAACGTTTTCATCAGGATCTTTGAGTGCGGTGATAAGCGCTGGGGTCACACGCGGATCGTCGTGGCCGGCAAGGTCATATCCGGTGAGTTGGCGAACCCGCCAATACTTATCCTCAACCAACGCGATGAGAAGTCTGTTGGTGAATCCGAGATCGCTTGCCGCCGTGTGTGTAGCAAAGGCTCCTTCGCGAACGCGCCTCTTGCCTACATGGGAGGCAGCGAGCAGTGCGGGAAGTACGCGAGGATCGTCACTGAAGTGGTCCAGCGTTATGGCCGCCCAGTAGCGCGCTTCCTCCGGCCGCGACGTGTCCGCCAACGCCGCGATCACCGGATCGATGATGACCGGCCCCAACGCGATCAAGGCGGTCGACGCTTCGTCGAGGCCAATGTCAGAGTATTGGAGGCCGTCGATCAACACCGAAATCAGCGCGGGGTCGTGCTGCTTGCCAAGCACGTGTAGCGCGGAGATTTGCGGGCCGTTGTGATCTTTCGCATTATTGGCCGGGTGCTCGATAACATCGCGCAGCGCGGGCAGAACGCGAGGATCATCCATGTTGGTGCCGAGCGTTCGGATCGCCGAGTCGCGCACGTACACATTGGGGTCATTGAGAGTGGGCAGTATGGCATCCACGGTGGCGCGACCGGGATGCGCAGCTAGGCGTTCTTCGGCATAGATTCGGGCCTCGTAATTAGGACTCTGAAGCAGCGCGGCGAGCGGAGGCACAATCTCGGGCGAGTGAATGGTGTCGAGTGCTGACTTAAGTTCGAAGGAGGCATCGCCGCTGATACCGTAGCTGGAATGGCTGAGCGCCTGCATGATGGCAGGCACCGCTGGCATGCCTATGGCTGCGAGCGCCGCCGCGGCCTTATGGTTGCTCTCTACGATGCCGCTACAGTAGCTGTGGTGTAGGGAGTCGATGAGCGGCTGTATGGCCTCCCCCGCGCGCAGCTCGCCGAGCGCCTCGGCGGCATGTTCCGCGACATGGACATTGCTGTCGTCGAGCGCCTCAATCAGCGGCTTGACTGCGCTGCGGCTATGCGCCTTTCCGAGCATCTGGGCCGCGCGATCGCGCACGACCGGGTCCGGGGATCGCAGTTCTGTTATCAGGGATGGAACGCGTATCTGCGCTGAGGCGACCCAGCCTATCACACAGGTGCCAACGGCTAGCGAGCGCATGACATTGCGAGCGGAGACTTGCATCGGCAGATGCTCCTGTGTGGCTAAGGTATTGACGGCATACTGAGAAATTAGTTGCGGTATACCGGGGAGGGCTGGCGTCGAGCAGTCCCAGTCGTGACGCGCCGAAGATGTCGGTTCGTCGAGACACTCCGCTATCTCCAGCATCTCATAATCTGCGCGGATTGATGTTCTGTCTCACCTAGCAGGGACGGCCATTCGGAAGTTTACTAACGCGAACCTATTCCACTTTGGCTGTCTACCTCCCGAATCGGTAACGATGAGTTGGCTTGTGTTTACATGCAGGCGTAGCATTTCCATTATGCTGACGCTGTCCAAGCCGTTGTCAGCGGGCCAGGTACGTTCGTACCATGAGCGGGAGTTTGCGTCGGAGCGGCAGAACTACTGGAGTCGCGATCAACAGGGGCATAGCGAGTGGCAGGGACAGCTTGCGAAAGAGTGGGGCTTGTCCGGTGCTGTGGGCGACGAGCACTTTGCACGACTGACCGAAGGACAGCATCCCTTCACCGAAGAGCAGATGGTGAAGCATCAAGTCTCCCGCACGTATGAAGGCAAGGACGGCAAAGAAGTCACGAGCATGGAGCACCGTGCCGGTTGGGATGCTACGTTCTCCGCGCCGAAGTCAGTCTCGCTGACAGCGTTGGTCGGAGGTGATGAACGGGTGCGGCTGGCGCATCGTGAGAGCGTTCGCGTTGCCCTGACCGAGCTGGAGCACTATACGCAAGCCCGCATCGGAAATGTTCATGCGCCAGAGAACACCGGCAAGTTTGCCGTAGCGACCTTTGAGCACGATACGGCGCGGCCAGTGGAAGGGTATGCTGCTCCCCAGCTTCATACGCATTCGGTGATCTTTAATGTCACCGAACGGGAGAACGGCCAGACCCGTTCTTTACAGCCGCGTGAGTTGTATGCTTCGCAGCATTACGCTACGGCCATCTACCGCGCGGAGCTAGCTACGCGATTGCAGGGTTTGGGCTATGAGATTGAGCGCGGCAAGTATGGCCAGCCGGAGATCAAAGGCTACTCCCGCGAGTATCTGGAAGCGTCCAGCCTGCGCCGTGAGCAGATCAAAGACCATCTCCGCGAGCAGGGATTGGATGGAGCCGGAGCCGCACAAATTGCAGCGCGTTACACGCGCGACCGGAAAGAGCTGTTGTCCCCAGAGGAAGTTCAGCGACAGCATCGTGAGTTAGCGGCGACGTTCGGCCATCAAGCGGATCGCGTTGTGGCGGAGGCGCGAGAACGTACACGGGAACTCCAGCAGGAACGGAGCCCCGAGATCGTTGCACGTCAGGCCGTGACCTACGCCCGCGATCATCTGTTCGAGAAGTCTGCTGTCCAAGATCGACGAGCACTTTATGAGACCGCCCTGCAACGTGGCATGGGCGAAGTGACGTACACCCAAATGCGGCAAGAGGTTGAGCGGCGTTTCGAGTCAGGTGAGTTCCGCGAAGCGTCTGCATCGGTGCGTGGCCCTCAGATCACCACCGCCGCGATGTTGCGGACAGAACGGGAGATCATCGACATCGTTCAGCAGGGGAACGGGCAGCATCGTCCGATGCTGGTGGAAGGACGCGAGCGGTTCGATACGGTAGACCGCCATCCAGAGTTGAACGTCTCGCAGCGTCAGGCAGTCGAGGAAGTTTTCGCAGCACGCGAGAAGGTCGTCGGCATGGATGGGGTCGCCGGTGCGGGCAAGACGACGACGCTAGCTTTTATCCGTGAAGGCGCGGAGCGCGAAGGCTACGCGGTAGAAGGTTTTGCACCCACATCCCGAGCGGCGCAAAAGTTGGGCGAAGCTGGGATAGAAACGTCTACGCTCCAGATGCACCTTGCCCGTGGGGAGAAGCCGGATACAGGCGACAAGCGCCTCTATGTACTTGATGAGTCTTCGTTGGCTTCCAGCAAGCAGATGCACGAGTTCCTGACACGCCTGCACCCGAACGACCGCGTATTGCTGGTGGGGGATAAGCGGCAGCATGAGGCGGTCGAGGCTGGCAGACCCTTTGCGCAGTTGCAGCAGGCCGGCATGAAGACCGTTTCCCTTGACCAGATTGTGCGACAGAAAGACCCGGAGCTACGCAACGTCGTGGAGCAGCTAGCGCGTGGCGAAGTCGGAACTGCCGTGAAGCAGTTGGAAGAGCAGGGCCGCGTCCATCAGTTCCAAGGTCGCGAAGAACGCATCGGCGCAATAGCCCAGGAATATGCGAAGTCTCCTGAAAGCACGCTTGTCGTCTCGCCGGACAATCGTTCTCGGACGGAGATCAATAGCCGTATCCATGCCGAATTGCAGCAACGTGGAATAGTTGGCAAGGAAGAACATCCGGTGCAGACGTTGGTGCAACGCCAGGAGCTTACCGGAGCAGCCCGCACCTGGGCAGAAAAGTACGAAGTGGGCGATGTCCTGCGTTATAGCCGAGGGTCGAAAGAAACCGGCATCCAGAAAGGCGAGTACGCCCGCGTGATCGGCGTCGATGCCGCACATAACCAAATTACAGTTGCATTGCTCAATGGACGACAGCAAAGCTACGATCCACGCCGACAACAGGGCGTGTCGGTTTACCGCGAGGAACAGCGCGCGTTTTCTGTGGGCGACCGCATCCAGTTCACCGCGCCCGATAATGAACTGAAGATCGCTAACCGTGAACTCGCAACCGTTGAACGAATCAGTGATGGGCGGATGAGTGTGAGGATGGATGGTGGACGCTCGGTTGAGATCGACCCGGTACGCAATCCGCACCTCGATCATGGCTATGCCGTGACCAGCCATTCCAGCCAAGGACAGACCGCAGAACGCGTACTTGTTCATGTGGATACCGAGTTGGGAGCCAAGGACTTGCTCAATAACCGTATGGCTTATGTAGCCGTCTCGCGTGGTGCGCAGGATGCGCAGATATTTACCAACGACCGAGAGAAATTGCCGGTTGCGTTGGGACACGAAGTATCGCAGCAGAGTGCTCATGCACCGCAGGTAGGTGTCGAAAAAGGTGTTACGCCGCAACTAGAGCTTGGTGAAAAGAAGAAGCCGCAGTCTGTGCAGGAGCAGGATATTTCTTATGGCTTCTCCATCGGTCGGTAGCTCGTCTCTGTTCTGAATCGTTGAATCGAACATCGAAGTGCGTGTTCTTGCGGAGGAAGTTTCCTCCGCGCTGCGACCGCTGCGCGTTCTCCGCGTCCACCTCTGCGGGACTTTCCTTCCCGCAACGCCCTCCCTATAGCTCCTGTGCGCTCCCGCGCACGAATGCGGAAACCAAACCTTGCTAGTGGGCTCTGCCCCCCGCGCTCTGCAAGGCCATTCGCCCTTCGGGTTTTGGCTCCCCCACGCTACGCGCGGTCCCCCCAAAAAGCTCCGCTCGAAGACCTTTCCGTTTGCTACCCCCGCCTTCGCCAGGTGGCGTTCGGCATGTACATGCCGCGTTTCAACGCGGACGTGCAAAAGCCAAACCCAAGGAGCCAACACCATGAAGACCATTGCCATCACCGACAGCAAGAAGCCCACCACCAAACAGGAAGTCATTGCCACCAACATCAAGCTGCTGATTCAGCAACTGGAAGCCGGACACTCCGAAGCGCTCACCAACTACCTCACCGCCATGAGCCGCTTTCACAATTACAGCTTCGGAAACGTGCTGGAGATCGCGCGACAAATGCCCTCGGCGAAAAGAGTAGCGGGGTTCTGGACGTGGAAGAACCTTGGCCGCAGTGTGAAGGCCGGACAGAAGGGCATCCGTATTCTTGCCCCGATTGTTGGTGTTCGCCGCAAGAAAGACGCGGAAGCCAACAAAGACATCACCAAACAGAACGAGCGGGTATTGCTTGGCTTCCGTAACGCTTACGTCTTCGATGTTTCGCAGACCGATGGTGTAGACCTTCCATCGCTAAACGAAGTCACCGGCGACCCAGGAGAGAACATCGACCGACTGGCAGCATTCCTCAAGAGCAAAGGCATTCAGCTTGTCTACAGCGAGAAGATCGCCCCCGCACTTGGCATGAGCTACGGCGGACGCATCGCCATCCTGCCCGGACAGTCGAAGGCAGAAACCTTCGCCACGCTTGTCCATGAAACGGCTCACGAACTCCTGCATCGCAGCGACCGCCGC
>JBEKGF010000065.1:0-22782 GCA_050012935.1 Edaphobacter sp.
CCGCGACCGCGAAGTCGAAGCTGATCGTCGTATGCACCGAGAGCACCAGCGGCGTACTCAACCCCGCCAGCAGCGGCGAAGCCGACTCATACCGGATCCAGTGCCGCGTCGATCCACGCCATCCCAGCGAAAGCATGCCGTAAAAGTACTTCGCCAGCGGCATCGTCGCCCGGTCGCGTAGCGTCCCGAAGTCGGGAATCATTCCCATATACCAGAAGATCACCGAGATCGACGCATACGTCGAAACCGCAAACACGTCCCACGCCAGCGGGCTTCGGAACTGCGGCCAAACGTTCATCGTGTTCGGGTAAGGGAACAGCCAGTACGACAGCCATGGGCGCCCCACGTGAATCAGGGGAAACATGCCCGCGCAGACGACCGCAAAGATCGTCATCGCCTCGGCAAACCGATTGATCGAGTTGCGCCACGTCTGCTTGAACAGCAGCAGAATCGCAGAAATCAGCGTCCCGGCGTGGCCGATACCGATCCACCACACAAAGTTGATGATCGCAAATCCCCACGCGCCTGGGATGGTCACACCCCAGATACCGACGCCCTTGAGGAACAGCCACGTAACTCCGACTACGAGGCCCGTCGCAACGCCAGCCGCGACCAACAAGCCGAAGAACCATCCCAGAGGGGTGTTCGATGTCAGCACGATACCGGCGATCTTCTGCGTGACGGACTTGAAGGTATGACCCGGCGCGATCACCGCATACTCGCCTGTACGCGGGTCGATCATGGGATCGATGACGGGATCGACGCTCGGGTCCTGCATGGGTCCTTTAGTCGCCATTTATGCCAGCTCCGGATGCGGGTTGATGACCCCCGCCGTATAGGTCGTGCGCGGACGGAAGTTAAGATCCGCGAGTACCTGGTAGTCGCGTTCCTCAGCCTTGATCTTTGCCACCTTGCTTGCCTTGTCGTTGATGTTGCCAAACGTAATCGCGCTGGTCGGGCACGCCTGCTGGCACGCCGTCACAATCTCGCCATCGCGGATCTCGCGGTTCTCCTTGTCAGCCTCGATCTTTACTGCCTCGATACGCTGCACGCAGTAGCTGCACTTCTCCATCACGCCGCGCGAACGCACCGAAACATCCGGATTGCGCATGAACTTCAGGCTCTCCGTGTCATAGTCCGCATACAGCAGGAAGTTAAACCGCCGAACCTTGTACGGGCAGTTGTTCGAGCAATAACGAGTCCCCACGCACCGGTTGTAGACCATCGTGTTGATGCCCTCAGGCGTATGCACCGTCGCACCCACCGGGCAGACCTGCTCGCAACCCGCATTCTCGCAGTGCTGGCACGCCATCGGCTGGAAGTGCGCCTTCGGAGCATGCAGGTCGCCCTCAAAGTAAGTATCAATCCTGAGCCATTGCATGTTGCGCCCGACCTTCACCTGCTCGCGCCCCACCACCGGAATATTATTCTCCGCGTAGCAGCTCACGATGCAAGCATTGCAACCAATGCAGCTGTTCAGGTCGATCGCCATTCCCCACGCATTCTGAATCTTCAGCGTCGAAGGATCCTGCTTCTCATAGTTCCAGGCATTCGGAAAGAAAGAGTTGTCCTTCGGTACCTTCTCACCCTGCGGCGAGTACCCAACCTTATCGATCAGCGTCCCGCTCGCGCCATCCTCATGTGCAAAGTTAGGATTCTTCTTCGCCTCGTCCACCGTCGCATAGCGAATGATCGACCGCTCCATCGCCTCGTGACCCGCAAGCGAATAGACGCCGTCTTTATCCGACAGCGGCCTCTCCAGATCATGCTGCGCAAAGCTTCCGCGATGCTCAATGTTGTGTATCTTCGTGATGCAAAGGTCGTAAGTCCCTGGGACCTTCACCGCCGTTACACCCGAAACAAACAGCGGAGCATCCGAAGTCCGGATCTGGTAAGCATCGAAGCCCACACCCTGCGCCACGCGGCCCGCCTGCACGCCACGGCCAAACCCAAGATGAACCGTAATCGCGCCATCCGGATGTCCGGGAACCATGAGCGCAGGAGCAATAAACTCGCGGCCATTGAGCGAAACCTTAACCGGGTCCGACTCATCGAGCTTCAACTCAGCCATCGTGTTAATGCTCATGATCGCCGCATTATCCCAGCTCAGGTTCGTCACCTGTTTAGGCAGCTCCTGCAGCCAGCCGACATTCGCAAATCGGCCATCGTAGAGCGAAGGATCAGGCCGAAACGAAACCTCAAGCCCATTCGAGCTCGTCGAGGCAGCAACCGGGAACGAACCCACCGCACTCTTGCCCGCGCCGCCAGCGTTCGCTGGAAACGCCGTTCCCTCAACCCATCCATCATGCAGCGCCTTGCGCCATCCGGCAGCAAAGTCGCCCTTGATATAAGTCTTCGCGTTCGCAACCACAACGTCATACGCCGAGAGCTGCGTATTCTCGAGCAGTGTCTGCAACACATCGTGCGCGCTCTTGCCGCCGTACATCGGATCGATCATCGGCTGGATGATCGAGATCGTCCCGTCATACGCCCGGGCATCCGACCAGCTCTCAAGGTAGTGCGCTTTATTGATATGCCAGTTCGCAATCGACCCTGTCTCATCCACATGCGAACCCAGGTGCACCGTCACCGGAATCTTCGCGAATGCCGTCGGAAAGCCCAGATCACTCGGCGCCGAATAAATCGGATTCACACCCAGAATCACCAGCCACTGCACCTTACCGGCATTCATATCCGCAACCAGCGACTTCAGGTCAGCAACCTGCTCGCTCGGCATCGGATTCACCGTCTCCGTATAGATGACCGTCTTGCCTACTGCGCCCAGAGCCGAATTCAACGCATAAGCTGCAGCATGAACTGCCGGCGAAGCCTGCTCGCCCGGAATCACCACGCACCTGCCGCCGGACGCCTTCAAATCAGCACTCAGTGCCGCAAAGAACTTCTGAGCCTCGCCACCCGCACCCTGCGGAGCCGCACCGCTTACCAGCGCATTCGCAAAACCCGCAATCTCACTAGGCTTCAACGCCAGCCGATGATCCGCCTTGAACCCGGTCACCGTAGGCATCGTCTCGACGACGTACATCCGGTTCATCGTCTTGCCTTCTTCGTACCGGCGCCGTTCCGCAAACCCAGCAGCCAGCGGCAAAAATCCCGGATGCGCAATCCCGCCCAGGAAATCCGCATCGAGCGACAGAATCACATCCGCATCTTCCAGCTTGTACTGCGCGTCGGTGTAGCTTCCAAACGCCGCCTTCGAAGCCGCACGCGAAGAATCCTGATTCACCGGCTCCCACTGCACGAGCTTCGCATTCGGATACGCCGCCTGCACCTGCTTCCACTGCGCCGCCAGCGTCGGCGAAGTAATGGTCTCACTCAGGAAGTAAAGTCCCTGCCCGCCATTCAGCTTCTTCGCCGCACCCGCAAACTCCTGCTGAAAATCTCCCCACGCCGAGGTCTGCCCGCGATGCAGCACATGCTGCGACCGATCCGGATCATACAAATCCAGCAGCGTAGCCTGCGTAAACGCATCCGACTTGCCCTTCGACACTGGATGCTCCGGATTCCCTTCCACCTTGATCGGACGGAACGAATCCGATTTGATCAGCACCGGAATCGCGCCCGTCGGAAACGGATGCGCCGTCGCAAAGTACATCGCCTTACCAAGCACCAGATCCTCAGGCTGCTTCACATAAGGAAAGATCGCCTCATCCGGCTGCTTCGTACAACCCGCCAGCCCAGCCAGCGTCAGCGACGCGCCCATCACCTTCAAAAACCCGCGCCGGCTCACCGAATCGACCCACTCATTCGCGCCAGACTGCCGCGGAAACTCCTCCCGCATCAGCTCATGGAACGCAGGCGTGTCAGCCAGCTCATCCAGGTTCTTCCAGAAGCGGCGCCCCGTCTTGCCGTCCAGCTTCGCGCGAACCTCCGCCAGCGTCATCTTCGCCGGCGCAATCTCGGTCACCACTACGGGTTGTGCTGCTGCCTTCGTCTCAGCCATCGTCTCGTCTGTTCCCATTCCCGTCTCGAATCCCGTCGTCTTCATCGGTGGCACGTCTCGCAGCTCGATAGCTGCTCCGGGTTGCGGATGTGGTACTGCGCCGTTAGATACTTGCCCAACTCAATCTGATCCGTAAACTTCGTATAGCTCGCCGGCAGCGTGATCCCCCCTAGCGGCGGAACATCGCTCGCCGTCGAACCCTGCGATTCAGCCGGGGTCTGCATCATCGCCACCTCAGGTCCCTTGCCCGCCGGATCGGTCGTCGTGCAGCTCACCTTCTGTGCCGTCGGCCCAGAGCCCGCCTCTCCAGAACCTGTACTCGTGCACCAAACCGGCTTGTCCGTCGAAGGCCCGGCCCACGCCATGTTATAGATCTCGCCCGTAGGCCGCAGATTCACTGCAGGATTCCGGTGGCAGTTCAAGCACCACTCCATCTGCAGCGTGTTCTGCTGATACATCAACGGCATCTCATCCACGCGCCCATGACAGCTCGCGCACCCAATACCTTTGTTCACATGAATCTCATGATTGAAATAAACGTAGTCCGGAAGGTCATGCACCCGTATCCACTGGATCGACGCCCCCGTCGCCCAGCTCTGCCGCACCGGCTCCAGCAGATCCGCATTCGTCCATATCTGCGCATGACAATTAATACAGGTCTTGGTCGGCGGAATCCCCGCGTACGAACTCTTCTCCACCGAAGTATGGCAGTACTGGCACTGCAACCCAAGCCCCTCCACATGGTGTTTATGGCTGAACGGCACCGGCTGGTCCGGCCGCTGTCCCTGTCGCGTCACCCACGGCGATCGCTGCAAATTGTCCAGTGTTACGCCGAGCGCGATGACGATGACGCCAGTCAATACCAGGCTGAATCGTGCCAGCGCGTTCGAACTGCGGTCAAAAACTTGCGCCATGAGTGCGTTCCTGCTTCCTCTGCTTTACCTTCGGCTAAAAGTTGAGAAATTGCCTGCGATGGTTGTTTCTTCCAGTTACTCTGCCGGGCGTTTCGTGGCCGCCGGTTGGGAGGTCCGCATTGGTCTGCCCATCATTTCGTCCCTAATAAAGATCGAGTATAGCAGTGGAAAACACTCATCGAACCAACGCGCATTCCCTTGCAACTGATTTTTTACCTGCAACATCCGATTATCGAACTCGTCCGGAAATTCACCTGCACAACATCTCGTGCACACTGCTTCACTCAGTCAAAATCACTACTACATCTACCCTGCCGCACAGGTACCGCTCTTGTAAATGCGAACCAATCTGGTCCGAATTCTCCCACGCTCGCAAGTCCTCCCGATTTGGAATTGTGCGTCACACCAATTTCAAAATTCCCGGCATGCAAGACGGAGCAGTCCTTAACTTCTCGCCCTACCCGGGCATATCTTTTACTACTAAGAGCACTGTCCCTATGAAAAAGATTCGCTATTGCGTCGCAATGAGCCTCGACGGCTATATCGCCGGGCCAAACGGAGAAGCCGACTGGATCGTCAACGACCCCGAAATGAACTTTGCAGAACTCTGGGCGCAGTTCGACACCTCAATCATGGGCCGCCGCACCTACGAAGCCGCGATGGCGCGACTTGGCGAGCGGTCCATGCAAAGAGTCAAAACAATCGTCGTCTCCCGCACTCTCCGCCAGGCCGATCACCCCAAAGCAACCATCCTCTCCGAGCTGACCCCAGACTGGCTGCAATCCCTGCGCGCACAAAAGGGCAAAGACATCTGGCTCTTTGGCGGCGGCGAACTCTTTCGCCTTCTTCTCGAAATGCACGAAGTAGACACCGTCGAGGTATCCATCATTCCGGTGCTTCTGGGAGCAGGAGTAAAGTTGCTGCTGCCTCCCGCACAACAGACCAAACTGACACTCTCCAGCCACAAGGTCTATCGCTCAGGGCGCGTCGCTCTCACCTACGAGGTCCAGCACTAAACTCTCCCCACGCCGCGCACTCCTGCGATATCGTCAAAGGCATGCCGCATCCAGCTCGAACCAAGCCGCCTCGCTACGACGGCGCCCTCGCCTGCCGCGAACTAGCCGCCGCCGACCCCAAACTCGGTAAGCTCATCGAACGCGCCGGCCCCTTCACCATGCGCATCGCCGACTCCCAATCCCCCTTCGAAGCCCTCGTCGAATCCATTGTCTACCAGCAGCTCCATGGCAAAGCCGCCGCCACCATCCACCGCCGCCTGCTCGAAAGCTTCTACCCCCTCACCATCGAAGGCCGAACCTCCACGCAAGCCAAGCACTTCGCCGCGCAGCAGCTCCTCGACGCCCCCAACGACCAGCTTCGCGCCGCTGGCCTCTCAAAAAACAAATCCCTCGCCCTTCGCGACCTCGCCGCCAAAACCCTCGACGGCACAGTCCCTGACCTAAAACACATCCGCCGCATGTCCGACGAAGCCATCATCGAGCACCTCACGCAGGTCCGTGGCATCGGCCGCTGGACCACCGAAATGTTCCTCATCTTCCGTCTCGGCCGCCCCAACGTCCTCCCCGTCGACGACTACGGCGTCCGCAAAGGCTTCGCTCTCACCTTCGGCAAACTCAAACCCACCGACAAGGTCACCCCCATGGACCTACCCAAACCCGACGTCATGCACCGCCGCGCAAAAAAATGGCAACCCTGGTGCTCCGTAGCCAGCTGGTACCTCTGGCGCGCCTGCGACCTCGCAGCCAAAAAAACGGAGGCCTGACGTTGACATCATTGCACGCCGGTCCCATTCAGAAAGAAAGCCGAATCCACCGCCTTCTACTTATCTTCGGCGTTTGTGTCGCCTGGGCTCTTATCTCCGTAGCCCCGATCTGCAAATATCTCTCTCCCCCCAAGGCAGCAGCCGCCATCACACTCGGGCTTTTCTCCATCGTCCTCGGAATGTTCTGGCTCGATCACCTCAACCGCAAACGACTTCAGATCGGCGTCTCCTGGTTCCTGCTTCTTTTTCTTCTCCTCATCGCAGCCTTCGCGGTCCTCTATCCCATCTCACTCCAACACACCCTCAACCGCGGCTCTGACCGCGAAGACGCTCTCCGCATCGAACTCAACGCAGTTCATCCTACGACACGCGCACCTTCCTCGGAAATCCTCCCTCCCCTCTACCCGGAGCCATGCTGCTGGCTGCGCCCTTCTTCGCACTCGGACATATCGCCTGGCAGAACTTCCTCTGGCTCGCGCTCTTCTTTGTCTTCACCCTTCACTTCTTCCGCTACCGCGCCACTGCTCTCTTCTTCCTCGCGATATTTCTCCTGCTCGCACCGGCGAACCTCAGCGACATCACCTCAGGCGGCGACTACCTCACCAACTTCTTCTACATCGCAATCGCCGTGACCCTCTTTTTTCTGTCTCTGAACCGTGCTCTCTACCTTGCAATACTCGCTGCGGTCTTTCTCGGCATCACGCTCTCCTCCCGCATCGTCTACATCCCAATTCTGATTCCTCTCCTCGCACTCACACTCCAACGCAGCTCTCGCCAGCGCACTGCTCTGCTATTCACCACCATCCTCATCGCGGCCGCGGCAATCACGCTCCCGGTCTTCACGCCCTATCCCCATCCCCTCTCGCGCCTTCTGCAACAGCTTTTTCAGAACGGCCCCAAACTGCGCTACATCCCCACCGCGCTTCATCCCACGTGGACACTGTCGATCCTCGCGCTCATCGTCGCCTCCTCCGCCTTCATCATCCGCATGAACCTCCCACGTCTCTTCCTCCTCTTCAGCATCTCCAGCTTCGTGATGCTCGCACCCTTCGCCATTACCTTCGCCCTTCACTCCGAGCAGTTGCGTTACGTCTTGTCCTATCTATCCCTCTCCGCTCTGTCCTTTTCTCTCTGGACACTCTCGCGCTATGAACGAACCATGGAGAACGAGCCATCCGTCACACTCCCTCGCCAGAAAGAGCTCTCACGGCAAAACTCATGACCAGCCGCCGACACCGTAGACTCCTCAGCGCAATTCTTCTCCTCATCACCATCCCCATTGGTCTCGCCGTACGTTATCTCCCGCTCGGCCTTCCATGGTTCCTCTACAAATACCTCGGCTCTGTCCTCTGGGCCGTAGCACTCTACTGGTTCCTCGCCGCACTGTTCCCAAAACTCCGCCCTCTCACTGTAGCCAAACTTGCCATCCTCATCGCCACACTCCTCGAACTCACCCGTCTCATCCCCATCGCCTCCATCGACGCCTTCCGCCAAACCCTCCCCGGGCAAATCCTCCTGGGCCGCTTCTTCTCCCTCAAAAACATCGCCGCCTACATCCTCGCCATACCACTCGCGGCCACATTGGATCATCTTTTCAGCGCATACCATTTCACAAAATCCACGCCACCCAACCCATCCACACGCGATACCCTCTAACTGAAGACGTTATGGCCAAAACCCGCGCCGCAGCAAAATCCAAGCCGCAAGCAACCGCAGAAGCCCCGCGCTTCGTCTGCGTCCACGGTCACTTCTACCAGCCCCCACGCGAAAATCCCTGGCTCGAAACCGTCGAAGTACAGGACTCCGCCGCCCCCTACCACGACTGGAACGATCGCATCACCGCCGAGTGCTACGCCCCCAACGGAGCCTCCCGCATCACCAATAAAGAAGACGAAATCATCCGCATCATGAACAACTACGCCCGGATGAGTTACAACTTCGGCCCTACCCTCCTCAGTTGGCTCCAGGAAAAAGCTCCCCGCACCTACCGCATGATCCTCGACGCCGACAAAGTCAGCAGACAGCGTTACAGCGGACACGGCTCTGCCATGGCTCAGGTCTACAACCACATCATCATGCCGCTCGCCAGCCGCCGTGACGCCCTCACCCAGATCCGTTGGGGCATCGCCGACTTCGCATCACGCTACGGCCGCAAACCCGAAGGCATGTGGCTCGCCGAAACCGCCGCCAACCGCAGCGTCCTCGACCTCCTCGCCCAGGAGGGAATCAAGTTCACCATCCTTGCCCCCGTCCAGTGCGCCCGCGTCCGCATCCTCAGCACCGAGGCAACTCCCGAAACCCCCTGGACCGAAACCCCCAACGCCACCGTCGACCCCACCCACCCCTATCTCATCCCTCTCGACGAAGGCCGCTCCATCTCCGTCTTCTTCTACGACGGCCCCGGCTCCCGCGCCATTGCCTTCGAAGGCCTCCTCAACAGTGGCGAAGACTTCGCCCGACGCCTCCTCACCGTCTTCCATCCCCCGTCACCCGGAGATCCCGAAGCCGCCCAGATCTCCCACGTCGCCACCGACGGCGAAAGTTACGGCCACCATCACAAGCACGGCGAGATGGCCCTCTCCTACGCCATGCACTGGATCGAAGACAGCGGTCAGGCACGCCTCACCAACTACGGAGAATTCCTCGAAAAATTCCCACCCAAATGGGAGGCCGAAATCGTCGAAGACACCTCCTGGTCCTGCTTCCACGGCATCGAGCGCTGGCGCTCCAACTGCGGCTGTAACAGCGGCAGCAAGCCCGACTGGAACCAGGAGTGGCGCGCCCCACTCCGCGAAGCCCTCGACTACCTACGCGACTGCACCGCGCCCCTGGCCGAACAACTAGCCCAGCCCCTCCTCAAAGATCTCTGGGCCGCCCGCGACGCCTACATTCAGGTCATCCTCAACCGCTCCCCCGCCTCCATCATCAAGTTCTTCGAGCAGCACGCGACCCGCCCCCTCAGCGAGATCGAACGCATCGCCGCACTCGAACTTCTCGAGCTCGAACGCCACACCCAGCTCATGTACACCTCCTGCGGCTGGTTCTTCGATGAGGTCTCCGGCATCGAAACCGTCCAGGTCATCGCTTACGCAGGCCGCGTCCTCCAGCTCGCGCGCAAACTCTTCGGCGAACCCGGAGCCGCACTCGAAGCCGGCTTCCTCAACATCCTCGCCAAAGGCAAAAGCAATCTCCCCGAGATCGGCGACGGAGCCGAAGTCTACCGCCGCTACATCAACAGCATGCAGATCGGCCTCGAGCAAGTCGGCGCCCACTACGCCATCAGCTCCATCTTCCGCGCCTATCCCGAACACGGCGAGCTCTTCTGTTTCGACGTCCATCGCGAGAGCCAGGAGGTCTTCAACTCCGGCCGCGGCCGTGTCGCCGTCGGACGCGCGCTCATCTACTCCCGCATCACCGAAGAGGCCGAGGACATCTGTTTTGCCGTCCTCCATCTCGGCGATCAAAACCTCTCTGCCGCCGTCAAGCCCTACAACTCGCAGGACTCCGCCGAGATCGAGGCCTTCCACACCTTCACTATCGACATCGGCACCGCCATCCGCCGCGCCAACCTCCCCGAGGTCATCCGTCTCATCGACCGTTTCTTCGGCGACATGTCCTACTCCCTCACCTCGCTCTTCGCCGACGAGCAGCACCGCATCCTCAACACCATCCTCACCCAAACCCTCTCCGAGATGGAGGATTCCCTCCGCAAGATCTACGACGATCACGCCTCGCTCCTTCACTTCCTCACCGAAACCGGCGTAGCCGCGCCGCACGCCCTCGCCACCGCCGCTCAATTCGCCATCAACGCCAGCCTCCGCCGCGCCATCGAAGCCGAAGCCTTCGATCCCATCGAAATCGAATCCCTCCTCGCCCGCGCCGAGAGCGATCAGATTCCACTCAACACCGCAATCCTCGGCTTCACCACCGGCCAGCGCATGAAGCGAGCCATGGTCCGCCTCGAAGCCTCCGCCTCAGGTGACCCCGCAGCCGCCGGAGCGCTCGCCACCGCGCTCGTCATCGCCGAAACCATCGACAAGATGCCCTTCGAGGTCAACCTCTGGCAGGCCCAGAACATCTGGAACGATCTCCTCCGACGCAGCGACACCAACTACTGGACCGCCGAATGGAAGGAAGACTTCAAAAAACTAGGCCGCTCCATGAACATCTCCGTCGACGAGCTCGTCATCGAAGAAGGCGTCAGCTCCTTCTGACTGATCCGTCTTTGTGCGCACACCATTCTCACAGTATTGAAGTAAGATGATCCTCCTACCCGGCCCCCCATCCCCTCTTGAGCTTGAGGACCGTTCCATGACGCAACAATATACCTACCGAGACCCCACCCTCTCACTCTGGCAATCCGCTGTCGCCCAGGTTCAGCGCAACCGAAACTCTGTACAAGCCAGAATGTCACCCGCCGCCACAGCAAAGTTTGCCGTGCCGGGCCCTCTTGTCGACGACGACCTCATGGCCCCCGTCCATCTGCTCGGCCCATCTCTCGCGACAGGCCAAACCTCTCCGCCCGCAGCTCTCTCCTCACCTCAAGTTTCCCCCGCCGCCGCACCTGCAGCACTCACCGGTGCCGCTGTAGTCCTCGACTGCGCCAAAGTAGCAGCCCAGTTCCTCTGGGCTGAGATAACCGGCAATCAACAACAGTCCGATCTGTACGCCTCAGAGCTGAGGTTCTCCCAATGCGATGCTCTCGGCTGGGCAGAATGCCTGACCGCATATCTTGCAGCCAAGCTCTCCTGCGGCACGCTACCCTATCGCCCCAATCTGGACGTCGTAAAGCCTCTACCCCCAACTGCCAAAATCGCAATCATCGGTGACTGGGGAACAGGCGATGACGTCGCAATTAATCTCCTCAATCAGATCGCCGCCCTGAAACCCGACATCCTCCTTCATCTCGGCGACGTCTACTACTCCGGCACCCATAACGAAGCGAACGACAACTTTCTCGCCGTCTGCCGCCAGATTCTCGGCAGCAGCATTCCCTTGTACACACTCTGCGGCAACCACGATATGTATTCAGGCGGAGACGGCTACTACTGGCTCATCGACCAGATCGGCCAGCAATCCAGCTATTTCTCTCTGCAAAACGACTACTGGCAGATCCTGGCCATGGATACGGGTCACAACGACAACAACCCACTCACCGTAGCCACAAACATGACCAGCCTCGTCAATATTCCCGGCTGGTCCGAGGCCAACTGGCACCTCGGCAAAATCCAGCAGGCAGGCACTCGCCGCATCGCCGTCTTCTCCCACCACCAGTTGTTCTCCCCCTTCTCCTCGGTTGGCAACGTGGGTAACCAGCAATACGCTTACAATCCCAACCTCTTCTCCAACTTTCAGAGCGCCATTTCCAAAATCGACATCTGGTTCTGGGGACACGAGCACACTCTAGCCCTCTACGATCCCTACATGGGCCTCGTGCGCGGGCGATGCGTCGGCGCTTCCGCTGTGCCGGTCTTCACTGACCAGCAACAATACGCCGCCGATACAAATCTACAGCCTTACCAAGGTGCGCAGTTGCCGACATGGAACCCCAACGCCATCCTGGCTGCCAACGGAACCGAGTACAACAACGCCTTCGCCATCATGACCCTCAATAACGCAACGGCAACCATCAACTACTATCAGGTCCCTCTTCTTAAACCCGCCATACAACTGCCTTTTACAGACACGATCTAACCTCTTAACCACAACGCTCACTCAGCCGCATCACAGCGGTGGGATCAACACGAACCGCACGAAGCGCAGGAACCACAGTCCCGGCAGTGCAGTAGCATCTCCGTCGACCGGCTCGTCATCGAAAGAAGGCGGCAGTGCCTTCTTGTCACCAACTCCAACCGTTGATAATATCGGACTGAATGAGTCGGATTCCGACCTTCTTAGTCCTATATTCCGGGTCAGGCCTGCTTCCATCATGGCTGACCCGCAGAGGTTGAATGCAAGCCATGTTCGAGAGCGTCAGCAGTTTCACGTCTAAGTGCCTAAAAACACTGGCCTTCGCACTATTTTTCTCCGCCGCGCTCGCCTGGGCCATCGTCGGCGGAAGTATCTCCGGCACCGTCAAGGACCCCTCCGGAAGGGTCGTAGTCAATGCGACCATGTCGGTCCGCGAAGTCGGCAACGGTCTCTCCTACAAAACGCACACCGATAGCAACGGCTATTACACCCTGCCCGTCCTCCCGGTAGGCCGCTACGAACTCGCCGTGCAGGCGCCCGGATTCCGCGGCTATCAGCGCAAGGACATTGTCCTCGACACCAACGCTGCTCTCCGTCTCGATGTCGCGCTCGTGGTCGGCGGCATCGACGAGACCGTCAGCGTCAACGACGATGCCCTGCACGTGGAGACAACCAGCACGCAGCTCGGCCAGGTGATTAGCGGAAGGCAGATGACAGCCGTCCCCCTCAACGGTCGCAGCTACACCGACCTCCTCTCGCTCCAGGCCGGCGTCGCCCCCGCGACCACGATCACCTCGACCACCGTGCAGGACGTAGGCGCAACGGTGCTCAACCCCTCCGGCGACCTCAACCCCGGCACCATCTCCGTCAACGGCCAGCGCGAGTTTGCCAATGCCTTCATTGTGAACGGCAGTGACGCAGAAGAGGACGTCAACCTGGGCACGGCTATCGTTCCAAATCTCGACGCCATCGCCGAGTTCCGCATCCTCACCAGCAACTTCGACGCCGAATACGGCGAGTTCAGCGGAGGACAGATCACTGTCATCACGAAGTCCGGAACCAATCGATTCCACGGCAGCGCATTCGAGTTTCTACGCAACACATCCCTCGATGCCCGCAACTACTTCTCTCCCACACGTGGCGTCTTCCGGCAGAACCAGTTCGGCGGCACCATTGGCGGTCCCATCCACAAAGACAAGGTCTTCTTCTTCGCCGACTATCAGGGAACTCGGCAGACGCAGGGCATCGACACCGGCACCATCTCCGTTCCCACCACCGCCCAGCGCAGCGGCAACTTCTTCGATCCCAACACCCAGGCAAGCGACCTCACCGGCACCGTAGGCGGCCCGTACTTCGCCAGCCTGCTCTCCCAGAAACTCGGATACACCGTTACCAGCGGCGAACCCTACTCCGGATGCGCCACCGTGGCGCAGGCGCAGCAAGGCCAGTGCGTCTTCCCCAACGGCATCATCCCGCAGAGCGCATGGTCCACGCCCGCTCAGCGCTTGCTCCAGTACATCCCCGCGCCGAACACCCCCAACGGCTTTGCCACCTCCGCCTTCAACCAGCTCCTCCGCGACGACAAGGCCGGCATCCGCGTCGATGCCAACACCCGCGCCGGCCTGCTCTCCGCCTACTACTTTATCGACGACTTCAACCTGGACGACCCCTATCCCGTCGCCCAGAGCGGAGCCAGCGTACCCGGCTTCAACGCGCTCTCCACCGGCCGCGCCCAGCTCCTCGCGCTCGGCGACACCAAGACCTTGAGCGCCACCGCCGTCAACGAGTTTCACCTCAGCTACATGCGCGACGTCAACAACCTCGGTCAACCCGTCGGCGGCCGCGGTGTAAGTCTCGCCTCGCAGGGCTTCGTCAACGCCGACGGCACTCCCAGCATCGTCGCCCTCGACCCCAAGGGCCAGAGCGTCGAGAACCTCAACTTCAACGGCTTCTCCACCGGCGCTGCCGCCAATCAACTCATCCAGACCAACAACACCTTCGAGGTCGCCGACACCTTCTCGAAGGTCATCGCCAAACACACCCTAAAGTTTGGCGGCGCCTTCCATGCCGATCAGGTCAACGCCAACCCCATCGCCCAGTTCAACGGCAGCTTCGTCTTCTCCGGCACCGAAACCGGCGTCGACTTCGCCGACTATCTCATCGGCATTCCCAGCCAGTACAACCAGAGCCAGCTCAATCCCTTCTACGCCCGCAACAAATATGCCGGCCTCTTCGCGCAGGACAGTTGGCGCGCCCGTTCCAACCTCACCCTCAACTACGGCCTCCGCTGGGACCGCGTCGCACCCTGGTCGGAAAAATACAACCAGATCTCCACCTTTGTCCCCGGCGCGCAGTCGATCGTCTTTCCTGGCGCCCCAGCCGGAATCCTTTACCCCGGCGACCCAGGCATTCCCAACACACTCGCTCCAATCGGCGAACATAACTTCGCGCCCCGCATCGGTGTCGCATGGTCTCCGCAGTCCAATTGGAATTGGCTCGAAAAGGTTCTCGGCGCTCCCGGAACCACCAGTATTCGCGCCAGCTTCGGCACCTTCTACACCGCGATCGATGCACTCTCCATCTCTGTCCTGGCTGCCAACGCTCCCTACGGCACCACCTACACCGGAACCTCGCCCCTCTTCGCGACTCCGTTCATCACCGCGGCCGACGGCACCAACAACGGCCAGCCATTTCCCTATACCTTCGCTCCGTTGAACTCCTCGGCTCAAAACCCCGATAACAACATCGACTGGAGCACCTACACACCCATCGAAGGCATCCCCGGTTACGACATCCACAACCGCACCCCGTATACCAACGAGTGGTCGCTCTCCGTCGAGCGGCAGATCGGTCCAAACACCGTCTTCAGCGCAGGCTACATCGGCAATGCCAGCCGCCGTCAGCGCATTCTGATCGAGCCCAACGCCGGAAATCCCGCCCTCTGTCTCAGTCTCAGCCAGCCCAGCGACGTGCAATCCGGAACCCTCACCTGCGGCCCAGGCGGCGAGGACACCGTCTATTTTCCAATCGCCGGCGGACAGGTCAATGGAACGCGCGGCCCCCTCGGCTCCAACTTCGGCAGCAACGCGCTTCAGTCGAACATCGGCTACGCCAACTACAACGCGCTCGAACTCAGCGCCCGTCACACCAGCGGCCGCCTTGAGTTCTCAGCCGCCTATACCTACGCCAAGTCGCTCGATGAGTCCTCCAATATCGGCGAGGAAGTCAACCCCTTCAACCCCGCGCTCAGCTACGCGCTCTCTTCCTTCGACGTGCGGCAAAACTTCGTCGTCAGCTACGAGTACCAGCTACCCTTCGACCAGCTCTTCCATCCCAACCGCCTCAGCAGCGGCTGGTCGCTCTCGGGCATCACCCGCTTCGCCAGCGGCTTCCCCATCACGCTCGTCAACAACGGAGACAACTCGCTCATCGGAACCAATCCCAACGGCATCAACAACAGCAGCATCGACGAACCCGACTACTCCGGCGCGCCGCTCCATCTCAACCACAACCCGCGCAACAACGGAAACAACTACTTCGACAACACCGCCTTCTCCATGAACGCGCTCGGCACTCCCGGCACGGCCAAAAGAAGATTCTTCTACGGCCCCGGCGCGGACAACTTCGACATGGCGATCGCCAAGAAGGTCCCGTTTGCAGAATCGAAGTCCGCGATCTTCCGCGTCGAGGCCTTCAACGTCTTCAACCACACCCAGTTCAACGGGCCCACCTCAGTCGACGGCAATATTGGCAGCTCAACCTTCGGCCAGGCAATCAGCGCAGCCCCGCCACGCATTCTCCAGGGAGCGCTGAAGCTGAACTTCTAGAGCATTTTCCCTATAGGTATAGTCCAAGGGCCAAAGGCCCGCTCTATAACTAGCCTGGGCCGAAGGCCTAGGTATAGGGCCAATAGAACCACTGAGCACTGTAAGCGCGATATATGGCCCAGAAAAGGGACCACCCCTGAAAGAAAATACTCTAACCCCGAAGCTGAACCCCAAAGCTGAACCTCGGTGAGCATCCGCACCCCGGATGCTCACCACACCCCGATTGCGCTTTGCACCGAAAGCAGCACGCAATCCCCGGAGCGATCCGGCCCTCCATCCTCCCCGCAAGAAAAGACCCCTTAAAGTCACGTTCCCGTAACATTGCCTTGGTAGCTTCCGGAGTGCACTTTACCTCCGGAGAAAACGTGAACAAGCAAACTAACAACGCAAAGCAGCTCCTGTCCCGCTGCCTCATTGGAAAGATCGCGCCATCGATTGCCTTATTGATGGCTCTACCGGCCTTGGCTCAGCAGAGCCAGGTCTTCACTCCTGGCAATCTGGTCGTTGCCGTCGAAGGATGCGGCGTCTTCGGAGGCACCTGCACAGGCGTCTCGAACGGCACAGGCAACGGTACAGGCAACAGCTCCTCGGGAGGATTCGGCGACAATCAGGCCGGCCCCTTCACCTTGTTTCAATACTCTCCTATGGGCACTGGAAGCGTCACGTTCGTCAACTCCCTCGTCCTGCCCCAGAACCTCTCCGGCGCCAACTTTCCCGTCTCAGGCGAGTACGGTTCTTCCTCCGAGGGAACCCTCCAGCTCTCCACCTCCGGCAAGTTCCTCACCCTTATGGGCTACGGTGTCAACGCCGCTGCATTCAACGCCAATCCCCCAGCCTTCGGTGCCGCACCCTCCAACGCACTCGGCCAGTCCGGCAGCCTCACCGGACAAACCTACACCGCCGTCCCGCGCGTTGTGGCCTTGATCGACTCCAACGGCAACGTCAACTCCTCCACCGCAATCTTCAACATCTTCAACACCAACAATCCGCGCAGCATCTTTACCGCCGACGATATGTCAGCCTATGTCTCCGGCCAGGGTACCGGCAGTGACGCAACCGCGGGTGTCTTTCTCACTCCGCTAGGCGCACCCAACTCTGCCCCCACCCCCATCACCGGCCTCGACACCACCAATAACACCATCTCCCAGGACACCCGCGACGTCCAGGTCGTCAATGGCCGCCTCTTCGTCTCCGCCGACACCAAGGGCGGTTCCAACTCAGCCCGCTCCTACATCGGCACCCTCGGCACAGCAGGGACTCTGCCCACCTCGGCCGTCGGCGGCCCAGTCATGCTCACCGGCTTCGGCAACACCGGCGGCACCGGCAAGGTCACCATCACCACCGGCGCAAACAGCACCGGCAACGGCCTCAACGCTGGCCTGCAAATCAACATCAGCCCGCAGAACTACTTCTTCGCCAACGCGTCGACTCTCTATGTGACTGACACAGGAAACGCCAAAAACAACTCGGCAAACAGCACCGTTGGCGACGGCGGCCTGCAGAAATGGATCAACACCAGCGCCGATGGCTCAGGCACCTGGAACCTCGCCTACACCCTCTTCAAGGGGTTGAACCTCGTGCTCAACACCAACAGCTCCGGCACCAGCGGCCTCTATGGCCTCGCAGGCACCGTCTCAGGAAGCTCGGTTCTGCTCTACGCCACCGACACCACCCTCGCCGACCTCGATCCGACTCATCTCTTCGGAATCACCGACACCCTCAGCTTCACCACCGCCTCCGAGGCTGAGAACGAGACATTCACCCTTCTCGATACCGCTCCCCCGGACTCCAACTTCAAGGGTGTCTCGTTCGCCCCAACCGTCCTAGCTCCCGTCA
Organism: Edaphobacter sp.; assembly: GCA_050012935.1. Classification (GTDB taxonomy): domain Bacteria; phylum Acidobacteriota; class Terriglobia; order Terriglobales; family Acidobacteriaceae; genus Edaphobacter. Next base: position 18,010 of record JBEKGF010000065.1, read on the forward strand.
CGCCCACAATCACCTGGCCGTCACTCGCCGCCATCACCTTCGGCAGCGCTCTCTCTTCCTCTCAGTTGGACGCCACCGCCTCCGTTCCCGGAACCTTCGTCTACAACCCGCCCGCAGGCACAGTCCTCCAGGCCGGCGCCAACCAGACGCTCTCCGTAACCTTCACCCCCGCCAACACCACGCTCAACACCACGGCCACCGCAACCAACACCATCACGGTCAACCCCGCGGCCTCGACCCCGGCTAATCTGGTCGTCACCAGGGTGCTCACGCGCAGCGGCGGCAACGTCGTCGTCCAGCTCACCATCTCCAACACGGGACAAACCGCAGCCGCCAACGTCGTCCTCACCTCCGTCAAAGTCGGCGCCGATTCGGCTACGCCCTTGCCGCAGACCATCGGCGCCATCGCCGGCGGATCCTCGGCATTCGCGACTGTCTCCGTACCCGGCTCAGTCGGAGCCTCAGGCGCTGCCAGCTCGATGACCCTTACCGGCACCTACGCTGGAGCATCGTTCAGCTCAAGCGCTCGAATCACTCTGCCATAACCAAACTTAAAATCGAAACCCAGGGGAAACCATGAAGACTCTACTTTGCACCTTGATCCTCGCCACACTGGCGACTGCCGCAGCCAAGGCCGACACGATCACCGTTACCTTCGACCAGGCCAATCAAACCGCCACTCCAGGCGAAACCCTCCAATTCTTCGGCACCATCACCAACGACAGCGCCGACACGATCTTCCTCAACAGCGACGATCCCGATCTCAACGGCCTCAGCCTAACCGTCGACGATCAGTTCTTCAACACCGTGCCCGTGTCGCTTGCTCCCGGCGAATCTTCCGGAGACATCGAACTCTTCGATGTCTCCGTGAGTAACCCCCTTGTCGATGCGCCCGGAACATTCTCGGGCGCCTACACCCTGTTCGGCGGTGCCGACGGCAACGCCCAGGACAACCTGGGTACGGAGGATTTCAGCGTGACCACAAACTCCCCCGTACCCGAGCCAGCCCCAGTGCTTCTTCTGCTCACCGGGGCCCTCGCCGCCTGCATCCCGTTATCGATCGGAGCGCGCAACCACGCCTGAAGCCGATTCAGGCACATAGCGAACGACAAACAGAAGTTACAGTAAAGCCGGCCCACCGTGGCCGGCTTTTCTGCGCATGCGCACCTATCAGCCCAATTTCTAAAAGACTTTGCGCAATATTGCCGGGAGGAACATAACCCTCAACTCCGCCAGTGCAGCGTAACCGGCCCACTCAAAGGATGCTCCCCCGTCCCCTTCAACCGGGCCTGCTTCAACGCAAAATACCACTTCGCCGGCTTATCCGCATCATCGATCAGCATCAGCCCCGGATTGAACCGCAATCCCTCCGCCTGCTCAATCATCGTCTGCTGATCCTGCCGCACAAACCGAGCCCCAAAAAACGTAGCAACCGAAGTCACAAACGGCACCCAATAAAAAACATTCCACGCCGCACACACATCGATCCTGCAGGTCGAAGCCGTCACCGGAGTCACCGTAGTCAAGCTCGCAAACCACTTCTCCCCGGCGCGAATCGTCTCATACCGCCGATTCGGCAACACAAAGTCAATCGTCGTCGTAATCTTCTCCCCATAAACCCCCAGCAACTTATAGGGCGCCGAGTTCGCGCTGGGAGCATGCGACGACATCCGAAACCCCGCATTCCTCCCATGGTGTTCGTCGTCATTCAGCGGCTCAAACTCCTTCGTCTTCTCATGAATACTAGCCTTGCTCCGCCACCACCACGCCTGATGCACAAACGGCCCATGCGCCGGATCCATCAACCCGATAATCCCGTGGTCCACATTGCAGGGCAGCTCCGCCGTCAGATGCGCCGTCCGAAACCGCGCCGAAAACTTAGGCACCTCCGGCACCGGAGGCAATCCCTCCACCACCCGCCCCGCACCAGCCTCCGGCAGATAAACCCACGCATACCCATCCCGCTCCTCGCAAGGAAACGCCCCTGCATAAATCTTCGTAGCATCCAGCGTCTCGTGGCTGGTCAGCGAAGGAATCTCCTTACACTGCCCCGAACAAGGCTCAAACCGCCACCCATGATACTTACAAGTCACCGTCTCCCCATCGAACCACCCCGCCGACAGCGGAATCCCCCGATGCGGACACAAATCCCGCATCGCAAAAATCTTCCCATTATTCTTCCTGCCGAGCAGCAACGGAACACCCAGCAACAGTGCCGTCGCAGTCTTCCCCGCACGCAATTCACCCGACCGCATAGCCGGATACCAATCCCCAAAGATCAGCTCCGCCGGAGGCCCCGAAGCCCCTCTCACTTGTACAAGTTCACGCATCATCAGTCAGCCTGAGTCTACGACAAACCAGGCTACTCACACACAAACTCAATCACACGCCACACAGTCTTGTTCTTAGTCCGTCTTTATCCATGAAGTCCGTGCCCATCGTGTTAAGCCTTTATTCGTCTTAATCCGCGATCACTCTCATACACTGACAAAGTGATCCAGAACCCAGAGACGCGCCGCAACCGCCTCATCCTCGTCGCCATCTGGTTTTTCTTCTACGCCAGCTTCACCCTCCTCACCCCGCCACTCCTCGATGACGCCGACTCCGTCCACGCCGAAGTCTCCCGCGAGATGCTCCTCCGCCACGACTGGGTCACCCTCTACGCCAACGGCATCCGCTACCTCGAAAAAGCTCCACTCCTCTACTGGTCCATGGCCGCCAGCTTCAAACTCTTCGGCCCCCACACCGCCACCGCGCGTCTCCCGCTAGCCTTCACTGTCCTCGCCCTCGCGCTCATCCTCGAAGCCTTCGCCCGCTATGCCTTCAACAGCCCTGAGCAACCGAAATCCGGCCCCCGAGCAGGCCTCTACGCCGGCCTCATCTTCCTCTCCAGCTTCGGCATCTTCATCTTCACCCGCATCATCATCCCCGACATCATCGTCTGCCTCTGCCTCACCTTCGCCCTCTACTGCTACTGGCTCACCGAAACCGATTCCACACAATCCAACCCAAACTCCAAAACCGACCGGCTCCTCTGCTGGGCCTTCGCCGCCGCCTGCGCTCTCAGCGTCCTCACCAAGGGCCTAATCGGCATCGTCTTCCCCATCCTCATCGTCTTCACACATCTAGCACTCACCCGCCGCAGCGCAAGAGCAGTCCTAAAACGCATCAAGCAACTCCACCCCATCTCAAGCACCCTGGTCTTCTTTGCAATCGCCGCCCCGTGGCACATCCTCATCGCCCTCGCCAACCCCACCCAAGGCCACCCCGGCAGCCTGACCTTCACGCACAGCCACTGGCAAGTCCCCGTCCCCACCGAAGGCAACGTCCACGGCTGGCTCTGGTTCTACTTCATCAACGAGCATCTTCTCCGCTATCTCAACCTCCGCGTTCCCCGCGACTACGACACCGTCCCCCTCTATCTCTTCTGGGGACTTCTCCTCATCTGGCTCATGCCGTGGAGCGCCTACCTCTACCGCGCCGTCTGCACAGTCCCCTGGCGCAAAACCATCCGCCCCCGCGTCTCCATCCGAACCCTCACACCAGAAGAAAGCACACGCCTGCTCCTCGGCCTCTGGGCAGCAATCCCGCTCCTTTTCTTCTCGTTCTCCACGCGCCAGGAGTACTACGTCCTTCCCTCACTCCCACCCCTCATCCTATTAATCGCCGCCTGGCTCAACGACGAAGCCACCGAAGCCGAATCCTTCACCGTCCCCAACCCACTCGTCCGCGCCGGCCAACGCATCTCCGTAGCCCTCTTCGCGCTCGGCACCATCGCCGCACTCATCGCAGCATTCCTCGCCTTCCACACCCACCCGCCGTCGCCCGACACCGATCTCGCCCAGCTCCTCAAACAAAACCCCGCCGACTACGCCCTCTCCTTCGGCCACTTCCTCGACCTCAACTCCCAGGCTCTCTCCGCCTTCCGTCAACCCTTAATCCTCACCGCCATCGCGCTCCTCGTAGGCACTCTGGCCAACTGGCTCTGCCGCCGCAACTACAAGCCCCACGCCGCGAACCTCTGGCTCCTCGCCGCAACCTTCACCTTCCTCCTCGCAGCACACATCGGCCTGCAAATCTTCGCCCCAGTCCTAACCTCACGCCAACTCGCCACCGTCATCCAGCCGATACTCAAACCCACCGACCTCATCGTCATCCACGGCGAATACGAATCCGCCAGCTCCCTCGGCTTCTATCTCCACCGCCCCGACACCAACTCCGACCCCATCCACATCCTCAACGGCCGCAGCTCCAACCTCTGGTACGGCAGCTTCTTCCCCGACGCCCCCCGCATCTTCGAGGTCGAAGCCTCCCTCAGCCGCAAATGGACCGGCCCTCGCCGCATCTTTCTCTGGCAGGATCTCAACGACCCAATCCCCACCCTGCCCGTCCGCATCTACTTCATTGCCCAAAGCGGAGGCAAAGAGATCCTAAGCAACCAACCCAATCGCTTCTAAATCTTCTCTTCCCCATCCGTCTTCCAAACATACAAATAATCATCATTACTCGAAGTAGCCAGATTAATCTTCCTCTGGCCAGCGGCCCTGCTCAGCGCAGACCGAATATTCTGCTTCGTATCCGGAAGCTCCGCCAGCGGAATCTTCAACGCACTTCCTGGAGCCAGCCGCGCAACATCACTCAGCAACTGAGTAACGATCTCCTTATGCTTCCCATCCCTACCCTTCGGAACGTTCACCTGCAACACCGACTCGAACTTCATCGGATCTGCCAAAAATTCGTCGCGGTCGCTGCCCATGACGCATCTCCTTAACG
>JBEKGF010000066.1:0-22556 GCA_050012935.1 Edaphobacter sp.
CGCAGGGTGAGTGGACGCCGTTGGGGCTGGTGCCGCGGTATCAGCGGTTCGAGGTGGTGGGGATTTTCAAGTCGGGGTTTTATCAGTACGACGCGACGTATGGGTTTACGCGATTGGTGGATGCGCAGAAACTCTTCAGCGAGCCGGATTGGATCTCGGTGATCAGTTTTAAGGTGGATGATCTTTATCACGCGGATCGTGTGGGGCGGGCGATTGAAGAGGCTGCGGGTAAGGGTTTTCAGGCGACGAACTGGATGGAACAGAATCGCGAGCTGTTTCGCGCGCTGCGGCTGGAGCAGATTGTGACGTTCATTATTCTGGCGCTGATTGTTTGTGTGGCGGCGCTGAATATTCTGATCGCGCTGACGATGATGGTGATGGAGAAGACTCGGGATATTGCGGTGTTGATGAGTTTTGGAGTGAATGCCGAGCAGGTGCGGAGAATCTTTTTGCTGCAGGGGTTGCTGATTAGTTTGATTGGGACGGTTTTGGGGCTGGTGGTGGGGTATGGGTTGAGTTGGCTGGGGGGGCACTACAGGTTTATTCATCTGGATGCGGCGGTGTATTCGATCGATTATCTGCCGTTCGCGCCGAAGGTTTGGCATGCGGTGCTGGTGGCGGCGGTTACGTTTGGGGTTAGTCTTGTGGCGACGCTGTATCCGAGTGGAAGTGCGGCGAAGGTTTTACCGGCGGAGGCGCTGAGGTATGAATGAACCAATCTACTTACTTGGATAATTTTCGAGAAAGCCCACCGGCATCGGAGGCAGAGGCGTGCATGCAAGATCAAGCTTCAGTCGTGGAGGGCATTCAGCAACCACTGTTAGGGACGGAAAGCCTCTTTGCTGTGAAGGCGATGGGAGACGATCCGCTTCTTCAAGCTCTCCTGCAAGATAAAACCAACTGTAAAATTGCATCGTTTCGTTCTCGTCTCCATTGGAAACCGTCCAAACTTCATCCTCTTTGGTGTAATCGATTCCTAGTTCTGACATCAGCGCAAAAAGCTCATCGTTATATGCCTGCCTCCGATGCTTTGCAAAATAAGCGCAGTATCCACAGTCACACTCATCAGCACCGCCAGCTTTGAGCATGCGGTACATATTGATAGTTTCTTCTCGGTCGAAGCGAAATTTTTGACCGTTCAGCACACGTTCTTTCATCATTGCGAAAGTGTACAACTGACCACTGGGAGCTTTATGGAACCGAGATTGAAGTATGGGCATTTGGCGCCGGAGGGCTTGGCGCACATGCGGGAGCTTGAGCATTACCTGAATAATGGGGCGGGGCTGGAGGCTTCGTTGCGGGAGTTGGTGCGGCTGCGGGTTTCGCTGATGAATGGGTGTGAGTATTGCATTGGGCTGCATACGATGGAGTTGAAGAAGGTGAATGAGACGGAGGAGAGGATTCGCGGGGTTGCGGATTGGCGGGGGTCTGCTCTTTATACGAAGCGGGAGCGGGCTGCGTTGGCCTGGGCGGAGGCGGTGACGGATATTCAGGACGGGCATGCTCCGGATGTGTTGTTTGAGGCGGTGAGGGCGGAGTTCAGCGATGTGGAGACGGTGAATCTGACGCTGGTGATTTCGACAATCAATGCTTGGAACAGGATTTCGATTGCGTTGGGGAGGCATTCGGAGCATGGGAGCGGGAAGGTTTCGGTGGAGAGATAGATGGCGGGTGATGCGAACAAAATGCGGGGGTTCTTCGCTTCGCTCAGAATGACAAGATATTTGGAACTGCGGGCGTTTTCAAGATATTTGGAACTGCGGGCGTTTTCAAAATGTTTGGATCGACGGACGATGACAAATATCTGGATCGATGGGCGTTTCAAATATCTGGAACGATGGGCGTTTCAAAAACGTTGGGCTTTAGGGAGTATGGTTTGATCGATCCGAATGAAGGGGATGTGCGGTTTGAGAATGAGGGGACGCTGGAGCCACTGCCGGTGGTGCGGGAGCGGACAGTGGTGATGCGGGCGGTGGGGTTGACGAAGGTTTATGCGGCGGTTTCGCAGGGAGGCGGTTCAGGGCGCGAGGCTTTGGAGCTGTTTCGCGGGCTGGATCTGCGGGTTCATGCGGGGGAGATGGTCGCGATTGTGGGGGAGAGCGGCGCGGGGAAGAGTTCCCTGCTGCATTTGCTGGCTGCACTGGATAAGCCTTCGGCTGGCGAGGTTTGGTGTGGGGAGAATCGGTTGAGCGAGTTTACGCCGAGGCAGGCGGCGGAGTATCGCAACCGGGATGTGGGGTATGTTTGGCAGTTTCATTATTTGCTGCCGGAGTTTTCGGCGCTGGAGAATGTTGCGATGCCGCTGCTGGCTCGCGGTGAGAGGCGAGGGGCGGCACTGGAAAAGGCTCGGTTCTGGCTGGGTGAGGTAGGGTTGGCGGACCGGGCGGTGCATCGATCGGGCGAGTTGAGCGGAGGGGAGCAGCAGAGGGTGAGCCTGGCACGGGCTTTGGTGACTGAACCGAAGATTCTGCTGGCGGATGAGCCTACGGGGGATTTGGATGACCGGACGGCGGAGGCGGTGTTTGGGTTGATTCAACGGCTGCATGAGGCTCATGGGCTGACCAGCGTGCTGGTGACACATAATCTGGAGTTTGCGAGGCGGTGCGACAGGGTTCTGCGGTTGCGCAAGGGGCAATTGGAGTCGGCGGAGAGTTTGGCCGGCTGAGTTTGCGATTTCGCGCTGTTCACGTCTAACAAAATATTGGTTTTATGGGAGATCGATTTCAGGGACCAACCTTGGTGTTCTTTTCGCCTCTAACTAGTGAGAGAGGTTTGTCGCCTGGGCTTGAGGAGGTTTTAAAGGCGATGCACCTAATTTGGTGCGGGATTTGCACAGCGCGCAGCGAAAAAAGTGCTAAGTTAGGGCATAACTTTTGAGGGATTTTTAGTATTTGGTGCGGACGACTACACTGTAAGAGTGGAATGGGTGCTTTGTAGCTTGAAGTTGCCTGGTTAGTCCCTGAGCTGGAGCGGTAAAGGGGACGGTTGTTGGGACCAATGGCGCTATGCGGCCTTCGGGCCGGGTGGTGGCCGGCTTGAAGGGGAAGAACATGTTCGAACGCTATACGGAGAAGGCGCGCCGGGTTATCTTCTTTGCCCGGTATGAAGCTAGTCAGTTTGGGTCGCCTTATATCGAGACCGAGCATCTGCTGCTCGGACTGTTGCGTGAGGACAAAGCACTGACGAACCGCTTTTTGCGGTCGCACGCGTCGGTGGAGTCGATACGCAAGCAGATAGAAGGGCATACGACGATTCGGGAGAAGGTGTCGACATCGGTGGATCTGCCGCTTTCGAATGAGTGCAAGCGGGTGCTCGCCTATGCGGCAGAAGAGGCCGAGCGGCTTTCGCATAAACATATTGGGACGGAGCACTTGCTGCTTGGTCTGCTGCGCGAGGAGAAGTGCTTTGCTGCAGAGATTCTGCAGGAGCGCGGGCTGCGGCTGCCGATGATTCGCGAGGAACTGCAGCGGACGACGCAGGAGAAGGCGCCTACGTCGCAGGGGAGCAAGGGGCAGCGCGGCGAGCAGAGCATGCTTGCGGAGTTTTCGCGCGACCTGACGCAGAGCGCTACGGACCAGCAGCTCGATCCTCTGGTTGGGCGGGATGCGGAGGTGGATCGTGTGATCCAGATTCTGTGCCGGCGGACGAAGAATAATCCTGTGCTGATCGGTGAGCCGGGTGTTGGTAAGACAGCAATTGTTGAAGGGCTTGCTCAGAAGATTGCTGATGGAGAAGTGCCGAGTTTTCTTGCCGACAAGCGAGTGCTGGCTCTGGATCTTTCGCTGATCGTTGCAGGCACGAAGTATCGCGGGCAGTTTGAAGAGCGGCTGAAGACGATTATGAAGGAGCTGATGGAGAATCAGAACTCCATCGTGTTCATCGATGAGCTACATACGCTGGTTGGCGCTGGGTCGGCGGAGGGGTCGCTGGATGCGGCGAATATTCTGAAGCCGGCGCTGAGCCGCGGCGAGATTCAATGCATCGGCGCGACGACTCCTGCGGAGTACCGGAAGTCGATTGAGAAGGACCGGTCTTTGGAGCGGCGTTTTCAGGCGGTGAAGGTTCCGCCGCCGAGCGAAGAAGACGCGGTCAAGATCATCATGGGAATCAAGGAGAAGTACGAGAAGTTCCACGCGGTGAGCTATACGGACGATGCGATTACTTTCTCGGTGTCGCACTCTAGCCGGTATATTCCTGATCGGTTTTTGCCGGATAAGGCGATCGATTTGATCGATGAGGCTGGTGCGCGGGTGAAGCTGCGGCAGACTTCGATGCCCGAGGAGTTGACCGAGGTTCAGAAGCGGATCAAGTTCATCGTGCACCGGATGGAGAACGCGATTGCGAATCATGAGTTCGAGAAGGCGCGGTTCTACTCGGATGAGGAGCGCAAGGAGCGTGAGAATCTGCGTGCTCTGCGGGACAAGTATCACCTGGATGATTCTTCGGCGGGGATTGTGACACGCGGAGATATCGAGGATGTCGTCAGCAGATGGACTGGCGTGCCGATTACTTCGTTGAAGGAAGAGGAGACGCAGCGGTTGCTGCGGGTTGAGGAAGAGCTGCACAAGCGCGTTATCTCGCAGGATAAGGCGATCAATGCGCTGGCACGGGCGATTCGGCGGTCTCGTGCAGGGTTGAAGAATCCGGCGCGGCCGATTGGAAGCTTCCTATTCCTTGGCCCTACTGGCGTTGGTAAGACGGAGATGGCGCGAACGCTGGCGCAGTTCCTGTTCGGATCGGAGAAGGCTCTGATTCGTTTTGATATGTCGGAGTTCATGGAGAAGCATTCTGTGAGCAAGCTAATCGGTTCGCCTCCGGGATATGTGGGTTATGAAGAGGGTGGACAGCTTACGGAGCGCGTGAAGCGAAATCCTTACTGCGTGGTGTTGCTGGATGAGATCGAGAAGGCTCATCCGGATGTGTTCAATCTACTGCTGCAGGTGTTTGAAGATGGGCAGTTGACGGATGGGTTGGGCAACACGGTCGACTACAAGAACACGATCATCATCATGACTTCGAATATTGGGGCGAAGCATCTGCAGAAGCGGCAGGGGCTTGGGTTCCAGAGCGAGAAGGAAGACATGGTGATGGACAAGATGGAAGAGCTGGTTCGCGGAGAGGTGAAACGGACGTTCAATCCGGAGTTCCTGAATCGCCTCGACGAGATCATTATCTTTACTTCGCTGTCGGATGCTGACCTGATGCAGATTCTCGAGTTGCTGGTGCAACAGTTGAATACGAACCTGGTGCATAAGGCGATTACGATCTCGGTGACAGATGATGCGAAGAAATGGATCATCGAGAAGACGGCTTCGGACCGGACGTACGGTGCGCGGCCTCTTCGCAGAGCACTGCAGCGGTTTGTTGAGGATCCTCTGTCAGAGGCGCTGATCGGCGGCGGAATTGTCGAACGGCCGGCGTTCCTTGAGGTCTACATGGAAAATAACAAGCTGTTCTACCGGCCGGTGTCGGCGGATGGCGAGGAGAAGATGGCTGGGTTGGCGTTGACTGCTGTGTAGCGCTTCCCTTCCTCGATATAACGTACGCCCCGGCTTGATCGCCGGGGCGTATTGTTTTGGTGGGAGGATTTTTGGGTTATGGATCGTCGTGAGTTTGGGGTGTTGCTGCCGGCTTTGATGGGTGGATTGGCTTTGATTCCTGAGAGCGCTGACGGGCAGAGTGTGAGTTTGCCTGTGCTTGAGTCAGGGGTGTTCAAGCCTACGGCGGCAAAAGCAGGTTCGATGGCGGGGCACTCTTCGAGCCGCTATGTGGCTGGGATGCTGAAGGCAGGGAATATCCGGCTGGAGATGCATGAGTCGACGATTGAACCTGGGTCGGAGCATGAGCCGGTGGGGACGCATCTGCATAGCGAGATATGGCTGGTGCGCGAGGGGACGGCGGAGCTGACGACGAATGGCGTGGCGAGGACGATGGTGGCGGGGGATGTGGGGATCTGTTGCGCGGGGGACAAGCACTTTATCGCGAATACGAGCGATAAGCCGGTGACCTATTTTGTGGTGACGGTGGGGCCTCCGGAGTAGGGTGACATGAGACATCGCGGGTCGGCAACAATCAAAATGCAAATACTGAGCGGAGCGGAGCTCAGTATGACGGCGGATGAGGGCGTTTGCGGGTAAGGAAGTAGGTGAGGAGGATTGCGGCTCCGATCGTTCCTACGACTGCGTCGGTTCCTGCGAGACCGCGTGCTCCCCAGAGCTTGCCGCCGTGACCGTCGACTGCTGTCATGTAAGCCACGGGGACGTTGCCCATGGAGTTGATGATGGAGTAGCGGGCGCAGCCGCTTTTGCCTGAGTTGCCGAGGAATTCGAGCACGACGGCTGTAAACAGGGCGTAGCATGCTCCGATGGTGAAGAGGGACAGGGTGGCTCCAACAAAGTAAGTGGAGGGATGGAGCGGACCCAGCCAAAGAATGGCGATAGTGGCCTCGTTTAGGATGCCGACGGAGAGATAGGCGACCGAGGCGCGAATGCGAGTGGGAACCAGGGTGGCTGCAAGCGCGCCGGCTGCGGTGAGGAGCGCTCCTCCGAGACCGTTCATCCAGGCCATTTGCTGGCCGGTGAAGCCGTAGTCCTGCGCGATGCCGGGCAGGAGGCCGATGGCGGCTCCGCTGCACATGGGGAAGAGCATGAGCAGGGTGTATGGGACTGCTCTCCAGCGGAGGAAGGTGGTTTTGAACTCCTGCCAGATACAGGCGAATGTTTGTTTGATTCCCTCTTTGCTTTGTTGCGGCTGCTCTGGAGCGGCGAGCGCGGCAAGGGCCGGGACAGCGATGAGGGCGGCGGTGATCCAGCCCAGAGGACCAATGGAGAATTTTTCAGCGAGCGAGGCAAGGCCGAAGATGCCGAGGGCTCCGAAGGCAAGCGATCCTGCCTGGTAGAAGCTGCTGGCGCGGCGGCGGGTGGCTTCGCTGCGCAGCGTGCCCATCATTCCGCCACAGCTGGAGACGATTAACTGGCCAAAGCAGGAGCTGAGGAACATGAGCGACACGGCGGAGGGCGTGTCCAGCCTGCCACCGTGAAAGGCAGCGGCCATGGTGAGAGCGGAGGCGATGGCTCCTACGATGAGCCAGGTGCGGCGGCGAATCCAGAAATCGGTGATTGGACTCCAGAGGAAGTAGATGCTCTGGGGGAGAATGAGGAGCGCAATGATCTCGGAGCTTCGTCCGATGCCGACTCCCTGCTTGCGGAGCAAGTACGAGAGCACGCCGCTGATAAGGCCATTGGCAAGGACCCCGTTTGGGGCGATGAGAAGGCCGAAGAGCCACGGGCGTTCTTTGGATTGGGGGAGATTCAGGCCTGTGGCTTGCTCCAGGGCTACTTCGGACATGCGTTTGACGTTAGCATGGCGATTGCCGCCCGGTCACCGAGTTAAATGGAAAAACCCCGGATATCCCGGGGTTTTGTTGCGCGAGAAAGCTTAGACGAGCGATTGGGCAGTCTTGACTGCGCTTTGGACGACATCGCCTGCTTTGTCGACGGCGTTTTCGACCTGGCTGCGAGTGCGTTTGATGGCCTTTTCGGTTTCCTTGCTGAGGCGCTCAGCCTGGTCCTTGAGGTAGTTGGCTGCGTCTTCGAGGTAGTCGCTTGCATCCTCGACTCCCTTGCGGAGTTGTTTGCGCGTCTTGACTCCAGTCTGTGGCGCATAAAGAAGAGCGATCGAGGCTCCTGCTGCAACTCCGATGCCGAAGGCGAACCAGTAACCTTTTGCGTTCATTTTGAACATACCTCGTGCTTTCTCAGGTTTCTATGCGTTTAGATTCAGACGGATTGCGATTGGTTGGATTCAGGCCTGTCGAGGATACTTCGCAAAGAAGGCTGGCCAAGAGGATTCTTGATGTTTTTCAGACCTTGAGGCCGGCGAGTTCCCTTGCCCGCAGAAAGATTCGCGTGAACATGGTGCCGTTGAGACGGCCTGTGTTGGTGTTGCGCAGAGACGGATGGTATGTGGCGAGCAGGTGCAGGCCGTTGGGGAGAAGAGAGTGAGCGCCGTGGGAGAAGCGGTAGTCGGATTTGCGAGTGATGACGCCGGTTTCGAGCAGGAAGGCCAGATAGCCGTCGAAGGCGATCTTTCCCAGGCAGACTACGACGCGGATTCGCGGGAGAGCCTGGATCTCATCGGCAAGATGGGAGGCGCAGTTGCGGATCTCCTGGGGGAGTGGCTTGTCGCCGGGCGGGGCGCAGCGAACGACGGAGGCGATCCAGGCGTGGCGTAGCTTGAGGCCGTCGTCGCGGGCGATGGCGCGGGGTTTGGTGGCGAGGCCAAGCTCGTGGAGGACGGGATACATGAAGTCGCCGGAGCCGTCGCCGGTGAAAGGGCGGCCGGTGCGGTTGGCTCCGTGGGCTCCGGGAGCGAGGCCGACGATGAGGATTCGGGCACGGGGGTCGCCGAAGCCGGGGACGGGGCGAGCCCAGTAGGTCTGGTCCTGGTAGGCGCGGCGTTTGGTTTCGCCGATACCCTGGCAGTAGGTGCGGAGGCGGGTGCAGCGTTCGCAGGTGATGATGGTCTGATGAATCTGCTGGAGAAGCTGAGGCGTTATCAGTGTGTTGGAGGATGTCACTGCATCCCATGATAGTAGGAGCGAGGGCCAGGCGGCCTCCGCATAGGCTTGCTTGCGTAGAATGTTGCAACAAGAAGAATTAAAGACCAGCGGAGAGTTGGAAGGGCGGTAAGTTGGAAGATCCAAGGCTTAGCAGAATGTACTGGGCGCTCCTGAAGCAGGGGGTTGGCAGGTGGCGCAGAAGTCTATGGCGTGCGGCAGTGATGCGGTCGGGGTTGCTGACCTTTGTGGTGCTGATAATTGCACTAGGGGGACTGGCGTTTCTGTGGCGAGAGCACAGGCTGGGCCAGTTCGCGCAGTTGAAGAGAGAGCTGAACAAACCTCCCGTGAGCGATGTGACGGTGCGGCCAGGGGGGCAGGATGTGGTTCAACTGCAACGATCTCAGATGCTGGGGGGGGATGGGCCGAAGTTTCTGTGGGCGACGTTGCTGCCTGGGCGCGGGATGAATCTGCTGCAGATCCGGGCTTATCTTCCGCAGAAGGGCGAGGTCAACCTATTGGCGTCTCCGACGCTGGAAGACGCTTCGAAGGTGTTGAGCGGGAGCGGCGCGGATGCGACGGGAGCAAAGAGTCTCTCGATGGGAGCGGCGATCGAGTTGCCGTGGGCCGGCCGCATCTCAGGAGCGCCGGCGCAAGATGAAAAAAACATAATTGCAATGTGGCGTGGAGAGCGCTTGATGCTGCCGTCCGACGCGAGGGACAGCTATGGAGCCGGCGGCGCGATAGCCTCGGGAGGTCTGCTGCTGATGCAGCCCTCGGATTCGATCAACACGAGTGTGATGCCGGATGGCGGAGAGTCGCGGGCGACCTTTCGCGCGGGCGACTTTAAGGGTCACTGGCTATCCAACACGGAGATTACAACGACGGTGCAGCTGAGCGGCAAGGCGATCGATATAAGGGTTGTCGCGCGCAATGCGGGTAATACTCCCGAACCGATTGGAATAGGATGGCATCCGCGATTTGCGATTTTGAATAGCCATCGTGGACAGATGATGCTGCGGCTTCCGGAGGGACAGAGAGTGGAAGTCAAGGACCGGCGCACGGGACAGTTGAGCGGGAGGCTGGTACCGGTTGACGGAACCGAGTACGACTTTACCAGTAGAAATGGCGCGCAACTCGGGGGGCTGAACCTTGACGACAGCTTCGTTCATCTGCGACAGGGATTGATGGAGAACGGACCGATAGCGGAGTTGCGCGATCCGGAGAACGATTATGGGCTGCGCATCACTGCGATGACGTCTACGATTAAAGCTATACGCGTGTATGCTCCGCTGGATGGATCGTTTATCTCGATTCAGCCGCAATTCAATTTTGACGACCCGTTCGGACGGGAGTGGGCGAAGGATGAAGACACGGGGATGGTCGTGCTACAGCCTGGACAAACGACGCAATGGAAGGTGCGGCTGGAGATATTTTCGCTTGGAGGGAGTGAGACGGGCCGTCTGTAGCCTCGGCCTGAACGATTCCGACAACGGCGAGGTTTGACCCTCTCTATCGAAGCCTCGTACAGTAGTAGAGAGGCGTTAACCGCGCTCGCCCGCATAGTGCGAACGGCGCGGCAGACACAGGCGCTTTCTGGAAGGCATGGACTTGACCCCGACTGAGATGACAGAGACGAATGAGACTGCGGAGCAGTCCGAAACAACACATACGCACGAACACACACATGACCATGATCACGATCATGAGCACATACACCAGCCCGCTCCTGCGCTGAATCCTGAGTTGACCCGTGAGATTGAGGTTGAGGTTGGCGCGGATGAGGTTTCAAAGAGCTTCAAGAGCGTGGTGAAGCGGTATCAGAAGCTGGCCCGGATTCCTGGGTTCCGCGCGGGGAAAGTGCCGGAGTCGCTGGTCCGCTCGAAGTTTGCGAAGGAGGTTCGCCAGGAGGTTCTGGAGAGCCTGGTTTCGGAGCGGTTCCGCAAGGCGATCGACGAGCGGAAGCTGCGCCCGGTGTCTGAACCGCAGTTGCTGGATATGCAG
This sequence comes from Edaphobacter sp., assembly GCA_050012935.1. Classification (GTDB taxonomy): domain Bacteria; phylum Acidobacteriota; class Terriglobia; order Terriglobales; family Acidobacteriaceae; genus Edaphobacter. The sequence continues at coordinate 10,562 of JBEKGF010000066.1, forward strand.
TTGTTCGATGGGCAGCCGCTGAAGTTCAAGGCTGCGTTTGAAGTGGCGCCGGTGATCGACATTGCCGGTTATGACACAGTTCACGTGAGTAAGCCTGACGTTGCGTTGACCGGGGATGAGTTTGATGCAGAGTTAAACCGGGTGCTGGATAGCCACGCGACGGTTGAGCCGGTCGAAGACGACCGTGCCCTGGTGGACGGCGACTGGGCTGAGATCCAGTTTCGCGGTGAGGTGAAGGACCTGGCGCAAACCGTGACCGAGGATGGGGTGAAGAACGCTTCCACACAGGCTCCGATTACGGGCGAGGATGTGCTGATCGAGATTGGCGGGAAGAACACGCTGCCGGCGTTCAATGAGGCGCTGCGCGGCGCGAAGGTCGGGCAGGAGCTGAAGTTCGAGGTCGATTATCCGGCGGACTTCGGCGAGCGGCGGCTTGCGGGACAGAGCGTGGGCTACGACGTGACCGTGAAGGGGATCAAGCACAAGAGCTACCCGGAGCGCGATGCGGAGTTTGCCAAGCAGCTTGGAAACTATGAGAGCTGGGATGAGTTTGAGGCGAAGCTTCGTGAACATGCTTCGGATCGCAAGAAGAGTTCGCTGGACAATGCGGCGAAGGATCAGTTGCTGGGGGAGTTGATCCAGCGATTCCAGTTCCCTGTTCCAGAGTCGTTTGTGCAGCAGCAGATTGAGGCCCGGCTGGATCGCGGGTTGCGTGCGCTGGCTCAGCAAGGCATGTCGGTTGAGGATATGCGGAAGCTGGATTTTGCCCGGCTGCGCGGGGCTCAGCGCGAGCAGGCGATCAATGAGGTGAAGGCTTCCATGCTGCTCGACCGGATTGCCGAGGCGGAGGGCGTGACGGTGAACGATGAGGATGTTGACCGTGAGCTGCTGATGCTTTCGATCCAGTCGCGGGAGCCTCTGGAGGCACTGCGGGAGAGGCTGTCCAAGGATGGCGGGCTGGACAGGATTCGCGAGCAGATGCGGCGCGAGAAGACAGGAAGCGTGCTCTACGAGAAGCTGGCTTCGTAGAGTGCATGTGCCGGGCTGCATAACGAAAAAGAGAAAGAGAGTGTTATGGGATTAGTACCGATGGTGATCGAGCAGACGAGCCGGGGCGAACGCGCCTACGACATCTACAGCCGTCTGCTGCGCGATAACATCATTTTTCTGGGCACGCCGATCGATGACAACATCGCCAATGTAATCATTGCGCAGATGCTTTTTTTGAGCGGCGAGGATCCTGAGAAGGACATTCAGCTTTACATCAACTCGCCGGGTGGATCGATTACTGCCGGGCTGGCGATCTACGACACGATGCAGTACATCAAGAATGATGTGGTGACGTTCTGCATCGGGCAGGCAGCGAGCATGGGCGCGTTTCTGCTGATGGCTGGGAAGAAGGGCAAACGGTTCGCGTTGCCGAACTCGCGAATTCTGATTCATCAGCCATCGATGGGCGGGTTGAGCGGACAGGCTACCGATATCGACATTCACGCGCGGGAGATTCTGCGAATTCGCGAGATCACGAACAAGCTGATGAGCGCGAGCACCGGCCAGACCCTGGAACGGATCGAGCGCGACGTGGAACGCGACTTCATCATGACAGCCGCGCAGTCGAAGGAGTACGGCATTATTGATGACATTATCGACCGACCACGGACGTAAGTCGTGTGGTGCTAACTCTTCGGGAGCCCGAGCCAGCGGTTCGGGCTCTTAAGCTTTAAGCACGTCTATGACCACTTCGGGGTACAGCGGGGGATACCTGCGACATGTTTTGCAGGAAGAAACGGGTGTAAACTTTAACTCGTAGTGGAGTTGCGCAGACCATCGTTACACGGACCAACAGGAGTTGTCGTACTTATGAAAACGTCGCGGGGCTCAGACGAATCACTTCGTTGTTCTTTCTGCCATAAATCACAAGATGCAGTTGCAAAACTGATTTCGTCGCCATCGGATTATCCGCGAGCTTACATCTGCGATGAGTGTGTGGCAGTTTGCAACTCGATCCTCGAAGACGATCGAACCGAGACACAACCTGGCGCAGCACCTGCTCACCTGCCGAAGCCGCAGGAGGTGAAGGCGTTTCTGGATGAGTACGTGATTGGGCAAGACCAGACGAAGAAGAAACTTGCCGTGGCGGTTTACAACCATTACAAGCGGATTCAGATGAACAAGACGCGCGGCAACGATGTGGAGTTGTCGAAGTCGAACATCCTGCTGGTGGGACCGACGGGTTCGGGCAAGACATTGCTGGCGCAGACGATGGCGAAGATGCTGGACGTGCCATTTGCGATTGTCGATGCGACGACATTGACTGAGGCCGGATATGTCGGCGAAGACGTCGAAAATATTATTTTGAAGCTGCTGCAGGCTGCCGATGGCGATGTGCAGCGCGCGCAGAGCGGGATTATTTATATCGACGAGATCGACAAGATTGGCCGGAAGGACGAGAATCCTTCGATTACGCGCGATGTTTCGGGTGAAGGCGTGCAGCAGGCGCTGTTGAAGCTGCTGGAGGGTACTGTTGCCAACGTTCCGCCGCAGGGTGGACGCAAGCATCCGCACCAGGAGTTTACGGCAGTTGATACGACGAACATTCTTTTCATTTGCGGTGGAGCGTTTGTCGGGCTTGAGAAGGTAATTGGGCGACGCATAGGCAAGAAAGCGCTTGGGTTCAAAGCGATTGCCGATGCCGATGTCAAGGACGGCGATGTGACGCCGATCCGAGCTCAGCGTGACGCGGAGCTACTGCGGCAGGCAGAACCCCAGGATCTATTGAAGTATGGGCTGATTCCTGAGTTTGTGGGACGGCTGCCGGTGTTGGGCATCCTGGACGAGCTGGATGAGGCGGCTCTGATTGAGATTTTGACCAAGCCGCGCAATGCGATTTTGAAGCAGTACGCGAAGTTGTTTGAGTTTGAAGGCGTGAAGGTTACGTTCACGGACGAAGCAGCGCGGGAGATTGCGCGGGAGGCGTTGCAGCGGAAGGTTGGCGCGCGTGGCCTGCGCATGATTCTTGAAGAGCTGATGCTGGATTTGATGTACTTTGTTCCGGGCAATAAAAAGGTCAAAGACCTGTCGATTACGGCGGAGATGGTGAAAAAACACAGCCTGACGCTGCCCACGTTGCTGGAGAAGGCAGGCTAAGCGGCGATGCGCGGGTTGGCGCGCGGATTCGCAAGGGTGGGTTCGCAGCTGTTCGCGCCTCTGGCTGGGGGCGTTCCGATCAAGGGTATTCCCCGTTTGGGCTCTCCAATTCCACAGACGTTGCACTTTGCGTTGTGCACGTCGCATTCCGACGCATTACAATCACCCTGAAGCCGCGACACCCATGAATCATTATCGGTGTTTTTAACGTCTAATTGGAGAGCAATGACAAATCAACCCAAAAAAGCGCTGAGCGGCGAAGCTCGCAAGCTTCCGATGATGCCCATTCGTGACATGGTCATTTTTCCTCATATGATGACGCCGTTTGTTGTGGGCCGTGAGTCGAGTGTTCGGGCCCTGGAAGAGGCTCTGTCGGGCGACAGGAGGATCTTTCTGGCGACGCAGCATGACGCCTCGGTGGACGAGCCAAACGCCGACGATATCTACGAGACAGGCACGATCGGCAACATTGTTCAATCGGTGAAGATGCCTGACGGCAATATCAAGGTGCTGGTTGAGGGCGTGGAGCGGGCTCGGGCTACCGAAGTCAATGATGTCGACGGATTTTTTGTCGCTACTGTGCGCACGGGCCAGACGCAACTGGATCTGACTCCGCAGGTCGAGCAATTGATGCAGCGGGTCCACTCGCTGTTTGAGCAGTATGTGAAGCTGCAGCAGTCTTTGAACTACGAGACGGTGGCGGCCAGTGTCCGTCCGGATGAGCCGGCCAAGTTGGCCGACACGATTGCCGCCAATCTTCAATTGTCGATTGAGGAGAAGCAGCAACTGCTGGAGGTCTTTGATCCGGAGCTTCGACTGTCAAAGGTTGCTGATGTGCTGGATGTAGCGATCGAAAAGCTGAATATGGATCGCACCATTCAGTCGCGGGTGAAGCGGCAGATGGAGAAGGCGCAGAAGGAGTACTACCTTAACGAGAAGATTAAGGCGATCCAGAAGGAGCTTGGGCGCGGAGAAAAATCTGAGTTCGACGAGCTGAAGAAGAAGATTGAAGCGGCGGGAATGCCGAAGGATGTGCTGGAGAAATCGCTGCAGGAACTGAAGAAGTTGGAGGCGATGCCTCCGATGTCGGCTGAGTCGACGGTGTCGCGGAACTATCTGGATTGGCTGCTGGCAGTTCCGTGGAAGAAGCGGTCGAAGGAGATTCGTTCGATTGAACACGCCGAACAGATTTTGAATGAAGATCACTACGGGCTGGAGAAGATCAAGGAGCGCATTCTTGAGTTTTTGGCGGTTCGGCAGCTGGTGAAGAATCCTAAGGGGTCGATTCTTTGTTTTGTCGGACCTCCGGGAGTGGGTAAGACTTCGTTGGGGATGTCGATCGCGAAAGCTACAGGGCGGAAGTTTGTGCGGATGTCGCTCGGTGGAGTGCGCGACGAGGCGGAGATTCGCGGGCACCGTAGGACCTACATTGGGGCGCTGCCAGGGCAGATTATCCAGTCGATGAAGAAGGCTGGGACGAAGAATCCGGTGTTCATGCTGGACGAGATCGATAAAATGGCTTCGGATTTTCGCGGGGATCCGGCAAGTGCTCTGCTTGAGGTGCTTGATCCGGAGCAGAACAGCTCGTTCCAAGACCACTATCTCGATGTGGAGTATGACCTGTCGCAGGTTCTGTTTGTCGCGACGGCGAATGTGCTGCATACGATTCCCGGGCCGCTGCAGGACCGCATGGAGATTCTGCGGCTACATGGATATACCGAGCTTGAGAAGCTAGAGATTGCCAAGCAGTACCTGGTGAAGAAGCAGCGCGAAGGAACGGGATTGACAGCTGACCAGATCGTCTTCGAGGACGATGCGTTGCGGCAGATGATTCGCGGCTATACGCGCGAGGCTGGCGTCAGAAACCTGGAGCGCGAGATCGGGAATGTGTGCCGCAAGGTTGCACGTCGCGTGGTGAAGAACGGGGTGGAGCACAAGGAAGTTATCACCGGCGAGAACATCGGTGAGATTCTTGGTGTGGCGAAGTTCCGTGACTCGCAGGCGCATGAGAAGAGCGAGATCGGTCTTGTCACCGGCCTGGCGTGGACGGAGATGGGCGGAACGATCTTGCAGACCGAGGTGCAGGTGCTCGACGGCAAGGGCAAGATGACGGCAACCGGGCAACTGGGCGATGTAATGCAGGAGTCTGCTCAGGCTGCGTTGACTTACATCCGGTCACGTTCGCATCATCTTGGGCTTGCGAAGGATTTTTATAAGAACGTCGACATTCATGTGCATGTTCCTGAGGGTGCGATTCCGAAGGATGGGCCGTCGGCAGGGATAACGCTGGCTACCGGTCTCGCGAGTGCGCTGACCAAGATCAAGGTGAGACGCGATGTCGCAATGACGGGCGAGATCACGCTGCGCGGTAAGGTGCTTCCGATCGGCGGCCTGAAGGAGAAGCTGCTGGCGGCGCATCGGGCAGGCATCTTTGAGGCGATCGTTCCTGAGGAGAATCGTAAGGACATGGCTGATCTGCCTGAGCTGATCAAAAACAGCATGAAGCTGCACTTTGTCGAGGAGATGGACCAGGTGCTGAAGCTGGCGCTCGAAGGAAATCTGCCGGATCTGCATGAGGAGACTCCGGAGGCATTGGCGCCGGTGCTGCCGGTTCCGGGGATTGATCTTCCTCAGCCTGTATCGCATCAGTAAATACATTGAAAGTGAAGAGGCCGAACCGGTTGGGTTCGGCCTCTTCGCTTTTGGGCTTCGATCGTGCTAAACCGCTCTTCTGCCACCTGCAAAGTTCATGATGATCGAGATCAGGGCGAAGATGAGCAACAGGTGAATGAGGAAGCTGCTCACGTGCAGTACAAAGAATCCGCCGAGCCAAAGTAGAACCAGAACTACAGCCAAGATAAGAAACATGGACGACCCTCTTTTCTTCAACAGATTGGCACTCACGGCGCGAACAATACCAGGTGATATGAACCATGATGCGGAGGATTCGTTGCCTGGACTTTTATTTGTTCGCGTGTACCGCTGAGGATTCCAAGGCAAAAAAGTGTGCTTCCACTCGGAGAAACTCATTGAACCAGTGCGCCTTGCGGATTTTTGGCCGAGCAGTCAGGTCGCAATTTCACGGCTCATTGCGATGAGTCCATGTACTTGATAAGCAGCACTTCGTTGCCGATCTCGCTATAGATCAGCTCGTCGACGCTGCCGGCGGCCATGAGAATACCGTAGCCCCCTGGACGGATTCCGTCCTTTTCGCGCAGCATAACGTGGGCTACAGGATTATCGGGCGGATTTGCAATGGCTGCGTGGCTAAGCGACTCGGGGCGGAAGCCGGACCCGGGGTCACGAAGGTAATAGACAACTGCTCTTCCAGTTTGAACTGCGGTGATCTCAACCACTTGCTCGGGATTGTATGCGGCTCCGTGCTCGATTGCGTTCAGCAATATCTCTCGCAACGCCTGCATCAGATCCAGCCGGGTGTTCTGAGGCAATTGAGCGTTGAGCTCTTTTTCAAAGGTCATGAGGCGATTGGCTGTGATGAGGCGGCAATTTACGCGTAGTGACACCCAGCCGGGCCTAGCTGATAAAACGTGGATGTCTTCTCCCCACCCGCTGTCAGACGCTGCTTCACAGGCCAGGGTAGCAACCTCGCGCGAATCAAACGGAGGCGTGAAGCAGGCGAACACCCTGGCCCGCAGGGCAGCGATGACTTCGGAGGGAGTGCTTTGACGAGCCAGGACGATGCACTTTACGCCGGGTCTGACGCTACGCATCTCCTCGAGCAGCGCCAAGTCTTCCGCGACATTGCTATTGGGACTGGTGATGACGACCTCGAAGCATCGCGTACGCAATCGCTGGAGGGCGTCGGCATGCCCGGCCGCATATTCCATGGGGAGATCGGCAGCGGTGAGTGAGTCGCCGATCACGCGACTCACCTGGGGATCACAACCGATAATGAGAACCCGGCTCATAGTGTCGACGACGCGGGCCTTTCATTGGGAATGGTCTATCACTCGGCCCTAAGGGCTTGCATAGGTTCGACGGAGGCGGCTCGTCGCGCTGGGATGAGACAGGCAAGGACCGCGGCGGCCAGCAAGACAAGGGCTACGGATGCGAAGACGGATAGATCGATTTTTCCGATTCCATAGAGGGTGGTCTGCATGCCGCGTCCGACGAAGTAGGCTCCGATGAGGCCAAGCGTAAGGCCAATGCCCGCGAGAGCGAGGCCTTCGCGGACGATGAGGGTGACGACCCGACTGCGATTTGCGCCGAGCGCCATGCGAAGGGCGATCTCGTGGGAACGCTGAGCTACGGAGAAGGACATGACACCGTAGACGCCCAGTGCGGCTAGCAGAAGCGCGACAACGGCAAAGCTGACGAAGAGAATGAGAGTAAAGCGGTCGTTGGAGAGGACCAGATCGCGCACCTCTTCCATCGATCGAGGCTGGGCAAGGGCGATCTCGGGGTCGACAGAGTGGACGGCCGCGGCAATGGTCTTGACCATGGTTGCCGGATCGTTGGCGGTGAGGACGCCGATGCCGGCACCAGACCAAGGAATCTGCCAGAAGGGGATCTGCATCTCGGGACGGTCTTCACGGAGATCGTTGCGAACGTTGTGGTAGACGCCGACGATCTGCCACTCCTGAGGTGGGCCGAGCTTGGTGACGCCGGGGATGAGTTGCTCGACGGAGACACGCTGCTGGAGCGGATCGACCCCTTTGAAGTACTTCTTCACGAAGTCCTCGTTGACGACAGCGACTTTGACGCTCGAGGCGTTGTCCTGATCGGTGAAGCTACGGCCGTTCACGATTCGCACTCCGAAGGTCTTGAAGTAATCGGGCGTGACCATGCCGAAGCCAGTATTTGGGCGCATCGAAGGATCGTTGAATGCGGGCTTTCCGACGATGGTAAACGGCATGCCAAAGCCTGCTCCGAAGAGCGGCAGGCCAGTCATCGCGGATACGGAGGTTACGCCAGGAACGGCGCTGACGCTAGAGAGAATCTGCCTGTAGTAGGCAATGATCTTTTCCGGATCTTTTGGGCGCGAGTCGGGCACGGGAAGATAGAAGGTGAGGACGTGGTCGGTGCGAAGGCCCAGATCGACGCGAAGAAGATTGAGAAAGCTGTGAATGGCGAGGCCGGCACCGGCTAAAAGTGACAGAGCAAGAGCGAATTCGCCTATGACGAGGCCCTGCCGGAGTCGGTGGCGGCCTGCGCCTACGCCAGCGCGATTCCCTTCTTTGAGAGCTTCGCCGGGGTCGATGCGGGAGGCATACCAGGCTGGCGCGCTGCCGAAGAGAAGGCCGGCGAAGGTAGTGGCTGCGAGGGTGAAGAGCAGAATGGGAAGGTTGAGGTGGAGATCGGCTTCATCCGGCAATGTGCCGCGAGGCATGATGGCCACGAGTGCCTGGAGCATGGCGTAGCCGACGCCAATGCCGAGTAAGCCTCCGGCGATTGCGAGCAAGAGACTTTCCGTGATGAGCTGCTCGAAGATCGTTTTGCGGCTGGCGCCAAGCGCGCTGCGAACGGCGAGTTCCCTCTGGCGGGCGAGACCGCGGGCGAGAAGCAGGTTGGCCACGTTGACGCAGGCGATAAGGAGGATAAAAGCAACCGCGCCGAGAAGAAGCCAGAGAGTCTGTTTGCGTTCGGCGGGGAGGAAGTCGTTTTTGAGCGGCTCGACGAAGACGCCCCAGCCCTTGTTGCTCCTGGGGTTGTCCTGGGCGATGTGGGTGGCGACGGAGTCCATGTCGGCCTGGGCCTGCTGCACGGTGACACCAGGTTTAAGGCGGGCGATGGAGAGAAGCCAATGGAAGTCGTGGTTGATCTGCTCGGGCTTGAAGATAAGAGGTACGGCTAGCTGAGAGTCGCCGCGATCGTCGAGGCCGGGAGACAGGACACCGACTACCGTGTAGGGCTCTCCGTCAATGCGCATGGAGTGGCCGATAATTTTGGGATCGGCGCCGAGGTGTGCCCAGAGTTTGTGGGTGAGGATGACGACATGGTCCTTGCCCGCGACACCTTCTTCGGGAAGGAAGTCGCGGCCGAGTAAGAAGGGGCGGCCGAACATCTTGTAAAAGCCGACGGTGACTTGCCGGCCGTCGAGGTTTTCAGGCTGCTCTTTCGTGGCGATGTTGAAGGAGCCGCCGGTGAAGGCGTTGATGTCCTGGAAGCTGGAGTTTTCGCGTTTCCAGTCGGTGAAGTCGCCCGCCGAGATGCCGTTGTGGAAGGTTTGAATCTTCGACCAGACGACGACGAGCTGGTCAGGTTGCGGATAGGGCATCGGGGCCAGCAACGTGGCGTAGTCCACTGTGAAGATGGCGGTATTTGCGCCGATGCCAAGCGCGAGGGTCAGAAGGACAGTGAGGGTGAGACCAGGTTTCTTCCACAGCGTGCGCAGGCTGTAGCGGAGATTACGCAGAAGACTCGACATCGGACGACCTCACGGTTGCGATTCGGGTTCAGGTAAGACCTTGAATTTTATCTGCCGTGAGCAGGATATTCGATTACGAGCCTTTAGCGGACGATTTTTTGAGGCGATTGAGATCTTTATCGAGAGCCGCCCGCGATGGAGGGGATGAGCATGATCTCGTCACCATCCTGGAAGGCATAGGCTTCGCCGCCGAGGAAGCGGATGTCTTCGTCGTTGACGTAAATGTTGATGAAGCGGCGGAGCTTGCCGTCTTCGCCTTTGATCTGGGTGGAGAGCGCGGGGAAGGTCTGGTCGATGTCGGTGAGGAGGCCAGGGAGATTTGCGGCTGCGGAGTCGAAGTGCTTGCGACCATCGGTGTGGCGCGTGAAGGCGGCGGGGAGAGTGACTTTGATCGACATTATTTGGCTCCTGCGGTGGCGAGTTCGGGTTCTGCGAGACCGTCGAGTTCGCGGAGGTAGGTGTCGAAGTCAGCGAGGCGCGGACGGACGGCGCGCTCCTGCCGGTAGTGGGCGGTGAGGGCGTCGGTGGTCTTGAGACCGTTGCCGGTGATGCAGGTGACGGTGAGTTCGTCGGTCGAGATGCGGCCCGTCGCGTAGAGGCGCGCGGTGACGGCGGTGGTGACGCCGCCGGCGGTTTCGGTGAAGATGCCTTCGGTCTCGGCGAGCTCCTGAATAGCCGAGACGATCTCAACGTCGGAGACATCTTCAGCCCAGCCGCCATCTTCGCGGATCATCTTTGCGGCGGCGGGGCCGTCCGCTGGGTTGCCGATGGCGAGCGAGCGGGCGATGGTGTTGGGCCGCTGCGGAACGATGTCTTCAGTTCCCTCTTTTACGGCTACGGAGATGGGCGAGCATCCGGTGGCCTGCGCTCCGAAGAAACGGACAGCACGCGCGGGCTTTTTGACTAGACCAAGGAAGACGAGTTCGTTGAAGGCCTTGCGGATCTTGCGGATCAGCGACCCGCCGGCCATGGGTACGACCACGTTGTCGGGCAGACGCCAGCCAAGCTGCTCGGCGATCTCGTAGCCGACGGTCTTCGAGCCTTCCGCGTAGTAGGGGCGGAGGTTTACGTTGACGAAGCCCCAGTTGTACTCGTCTGCGATAAGGGTGGAGAGGCGATTGACGTGATCATAGTTGCCATCGATGCGGATGAGGCGCGCGCCGTAGACGAGGGTGTTGAGTATCTTTGCCGGCTCGAGGTCGGCGGGCACCAGGATGCACGCCCTAAGGCCGAGACGCGCGGCCTGCGCGGCGACTGAGTTGGCCAGATTGCCGGTCGATGAGCAGCCCACGGTGTCAAAGCCGAACTTGCGCGCGTTAGCCAGCGCGACGGAGACGACGCGGTCCTTGAAGCTGAGCGTGGGAAAGCAGACAGCGTCGTTCTTGACGTAGAGATTGGAGGCGCCGATGCGTGCGCCCAAGCGATTGGCGCGCATCAGCGGGGTAAAGCCGACCGGCAGATCGGGCTGAAAGCCTTCGGGCACCGGGAGCATGCGGGCATAGCGCCAGATGCTGGCGGGACCACGGGCGATGGAGTCGCGCGTGAAGACACCACGGGCTGAAAGCAGATCATACACAACTTCGAGGGGGGCAAGGCAGTCGGGGCATCCGGAAAGTGGGCGATTGCCGTAGCGCTTGCCGCACTCATTGCACATCAGTTCGTACGCGGTACAGGAATAATCCATCTAACTCTCTCCGAGTTGGAGAGGTTCGATTGCTGCGATCAAGCTCTGCTGATTTGCGCAAGCGGCGCGGGGAAGGAGAAATGCGGGTGCAGGCCTGAATTGCGCACTGCGTGCTCCGAATCTCATGTTCCCTGCGGCACATAGCCAACCAGGAGAGAGTTGACACCGGTACTTTGTTCTGTCCGGTTGTCGTGGCGTCGCAGGGCTCGTCCCTCAACCACTCTGCATGAAATTCAAATCTGCGGGTAAGGCAGACTGGAATAATTACTTGTAGCATATTCAACTTTACGATACAAGTTTGCGCGCAGCCCGCGGGGGCAGACGCTTGACGTGGCGAATCTAGTGTGGGACGCTAACCCAAACGAGGGTATCGCGATGAGAGCTTTGCGGCTGGCTGCATTGCTTGCGTTGGGCCTGATGACTCGGGCCCAGATTTCGGCCCAGTCTGCGACCAGCCACGCACCTGACGGTGGCACGGTCGAGCTTATTCAGAGCATATCGATTTTGCCGCTGACTGGCGCTCCATTCTCGGCGATGGTGAATACGCAGTGGACGCGTGTTCTGGCCGATGGCAGCACCGCGACCATCAAGAACCGGCGCACGGTGGCTCGGGACAGTACGGGAAGAATCTTCCAGGAACGGAAACTCTTCAGTCCGAATGGGGATACTGAGCCCACCGGCACTCGCGCGCTGCAGTACCGAGACCCTAGCCGGCATGAATTGTATGACTGCATCGTGGCACAGAAGACCTGCTATGTGAGCACATACGCGAGGGC
>JBEKGF010000067.1:0-21021 GCA_050012935.1 Edaphobacter sp.
TCCCCGAGATCCCGCACCGACAGATCAACCCGCAGATCCGTCAGCGGATCGCCATAATTCACACCCAGAATCCCCGACGCCTCCAGGTTCGTCTCCGGCATCTGCAGAGCTACCGTCTGAATCCGCACCGTCTCATTCTTTCCCGTGTAATGCGCCAGCGTCTTCCCCGTCACCGGAACATCGTTCAACGCACCCGGCCGCTTCACCCCCGTCGGAGCAAATGTCAAATCGCCATCCACCTCCACTGTTTCGTCAATACTCTTTGCCGGACCGCCCCACTCCACCTTCACCGGACCGCTCACCGCCGTATCGAAACCCAGGTCGCCATAGTGTTCCGGAGCCGTGACATCCATAATGGTTCGCAGCGGAATCTTCGTTATCGTCGCGGTCAAATATGCGTGCGCCACCTGTGCCGGAGGCGCAATCGGCGCCTTCGCCCCGGCGGTCTTCGCTGCCTTGTTAGTCGTCTCCACCGCAGCCTTCGTCGTCGCCGAGTTCGCCGCCACATCCTTCGGCGGCGCCTCGCCTAACCAGTTTGCAATCCGCAGCTCTCCCGCCGCGCTCCCCCCGCCGGGCAGATAGCCCACCATCGATGTCAACAGAAGCTCCGTCGGCGTCGCATGCAACTGCGAGCTCCCATCCACATCATGCAGCCGAACATTCTCATCCCTGTAAGAAGCCTTGTGAACCTTCGCCGAACCCACCACCAAAAAACCGGCAACGCAATCCGCGTCATGAGGCAACGTCTTCGCAGTCTCCTGCGGATGGCTTCGCTGCCAGAACAGCGAATGCTTCTGCGTCGCCGCTGGAGGCGTCGTGCAGTTATGCCCATTCAAATCCAGATCGACCGACCCTGCATTAAACCCATCCACATTGGCAAGGATCGAGAGTTGCTTCAGATCCACCGGCCCCTTCACCGCAACCTGCCACTGCGGACTGGCAAAATTCTTGATCCCTGCCGTCCCGTCCAGCTTCAAACTCTTCCCGCTCGTAAACTCAAACTGCTTCAGCTCTGCCGCATCCCGTCCCAATTCTCCAGCCAGATGCAACGTCGACTGTGCCTCCGGTCGCTTCGCAATCTTGGTCCGCAGATCCTTCAAATCCACCGTCAAACCATAGCGGTCCGTCGAAGAGATATAGTGCACCTCCGCGCCAAGCTCGCGCGCCGCCACATCAAACGGAATCGCGCGATCATTAAACAGCGCGACTCCATTGGTCACCACGACCTCTCCAGCCTTCAGATCCAGCAGCGTATCCGTCACCGGCGTCTTGCTCGTTTTCGGATGCTTCGGCTCCGGCTGATTTGTCTTCCCGTCCTTATCGACAATCAAATGAAACTGAGGATGCTCAACCCCCAGATAGTTCAGCCGCACATGCGACGCGACTCCCGCGCCCGCGATATGCGAGAAGAGATTAAACAGCTCCACCCGAATCTCAACCCTGTCCACCGAAAGATACGGAGCCTCGCCAGGCCCCTCCAATCCATGAATTACCAGCCCAGTCGCCTCAATCGCCAGATGCAGCAGATCGAACTTCATCCGCGCAAGCTCCACCCGCCCACCGGTAGCATCCCCAAGTACCTTCACCACCTCACCACCCACGCGGCGGCTAAAATCATCCGTCGTCGAGTACCACGCGAACGTCCCCACAAGCACCATCACCAGAATCACAACCCCGATCACACACCAGGCCACCGCGCGCCCCATTCGCGTAGCCAGCGAGCGCTTTACCTTGGCGATCTCCCCGCCTACTTTCTCCTTCAGAACCTCTTTTTTCTCCTCTAGTTTTTTCTCCAGATCGCTCAAGGGGCCACCTCCCCCGGAGTCAGAATCCAAACGCTTCCCTGCGCACGCAGCGACTTCAGCCAATCCTGCAGCAGAGCGGTCACCTGTTGTTGCAGCAGCACCTCTTCAATGCGTCGCTTGATCGTATCGACCGGCGGCGGCGTTACATGCCGCTTCGCATACTCCGGCAGCATCGTCTTCTCGTAGTATTCCTGGATCTCCTCATCCTTAACGCTGATCCCGTTCCGGAACCGCACCTCGATAAACTTCAGCAGTTGCATCCGCTGCCGCCATCGCGAATTGAACTCTTCAACCGTGAATCCGTGACTCGCCAGAAACTCCTTCCAGCCCGCATCGCTCTCACAGACAGAAGTCTTACACCCCGGAATATCCTTCCGCAGCGCCACCAGTTGCGCGTCCAGATCCTTATCCGTAATCGCATCCTCAGGCTGCAGAGCCGACTGCTGCAGAATCAACGCTCGATCCACCAGCCGCTCAATTAGCTTGGCACGCGTAGACTCCTCAATCGTGCGATACGGCTGAACCTCCTCAAACCTTCGCTCTTCATCCACGTCGCTCTCGAGAATCACATCCCCATTCACCACTGCAACCAGCCGGTCCAACACCACTCCGCTGCCCGAACTCGAAGGCGCAGCACTTGCCTGAGCGGCCGCAGCCTGGCCCGCCCACACGCGGCCGGCCACCAGCACAGACATGGCCGCAAGCGCAACCGCGCCAGCCAGCCATCGTCTCGTCGTCTGTGCCATCGGAATCATCTAGAAACTCTCTCCAATGCTGAAGAAGAAGTTGAAATGCGCAGCGTGCCCCTCATGCGGAGGGTTATTGTTGAAGTCATAAATAATCGGATACCCCGGCGGATTCAGGTTATAGCTGAAGTCCACGCGAATCGGCCCGACCGGCGTCCTATACCGCGCCCCAACCCCAACATCATGAGAAAAATAATTGAAGTCGCACGTCCCGATGCTGCCCGATACATTCGAGCACGTCGCTCGATTCGGCTGATTGAACCGTAAAAAACTCGGAAACATATCCGAAGCATTTTGGAACACATTACCCATGTCGTGAAACAAAACAAAGTTCAGGCTGCTGCCTACCAGTGGCAACGTCGGTGCCGGCATGCGAAACTCCAGCGAGTTCACAAACGCCGCCGTTCCGCCCACGGGAAATCCTGTCTGCAAATCTCGCGGCCCCGCTCCGTTGATCGGAAACCCGCGAAGCGAACTCGCGCCACCCGCATACAACCGCTCCGGCAAAGGCACCGCGCTGCAACTCGGATTCGTCGTCAGCAGATCGCCCACGCACGCTTCACTCCCGGCATTCGGGTTCACCCCCGTCGCCCGCTCAAATCCAATCCGCGTGCTCCGCGCGAAAACATACTTCTCCTTCCCGAACTGGTAGTACGTCGAGTTCGTCCCATCGATCTTCCAGAAGTCAGTCTGCGACCCGAACTTCGACGACGCCAGAAAAGTCTGCACCGTCGTGTACTGGCCCTTCACCGCATCCAGCGGCCCCGGCGACCGCGTATCGTGAAACCACGTCAGTCCCGGCCCGCCCACGCGCACTGGCTGCGAAAGCAGAGGAATCAAATCCGCCGAAACCTGCAGGCTGTTCGGATTGACCCTCACCCTCCGATAAAGAAAATCGTAGATAAACGTGTTCCGCCGTCGCAACCGCTGCGTAATCCGAAAATCTCCCTGCAGCGTCGACGCCTCAAACGTCGTAATGTCTTGAACGTTCGAGTACCCGCCCGAAACGGAAGCCGCCAGGTTCTTGTTCCCGTAGAAATGTGGATTCTGAAACGTCAGAATCGCCACCTGCTCCAGCAACCCATACGACGAGTGCAGCGTCAGCGAGTTGTCCGTACCCTTCAGGTTGATCCGCGAAACATCCAGCGACACCCGCGGGCTGAACCCCGTCCTCCCTTCCTGCGTAAGCTGGTTGCAGGGGTTGAGCATCAACTGGATGCACGAAGCCTCCGAGATCATCCCCGACTGCGGCGTTCCCGTCTGCGCCTCAATACCGAACCCATACGTTACATTCCACCGCTTAGCCTCCGTCAACTGCAGCAACACGTTCTTCTCCGGAGCGTCTCCCTCAGGATTCTGTACAGCCGCCACCACTTCATTGAACAGCGCAATGTTGTACAGGTTCCGTTGCGTCTGCAGCAGCGCCGTCTGGTCCAGAGGATCCCCCGAATGCACCAGGATCTGCGACTCCACCACCTTCGGCTTCGTCTTCTCCACACCCGACAGCAGAACCTTGTCCACGAAAACCTGCTGCCCCTCCGTCACATTCAGCGACACGTCCGTCTTTTCCGCATCCGTCGACTCCTTCGCCTGCCGGAGCTCCACCTTGACCTGGTCAAACCCGTGGGCCAGGTAGTACTGCAGCACCGTATCTCGATCCCCCGCCAGCGTCACCAGTGAAAACGGCTGCCCCGGCTGCGAGTTCATCAGATCCCTCACATCCTTCATCCGGCTTCCATCCACGCCGTTCAACGCCACCGTGCCAAACGTCTGCTGCGGCCCCTCGACAATGGTGAAGGTCACTGTAATCTCACCCGATTTCATCGGCTTTCCATTCGACAATGTGGAGAAATCCTCCACATTCGTCGTCACCGTCGCCTCGTCGAATCCATTCGCGCGATACAGCGCCTGAATCGCCGACACATCCCCCGACACCAGCGCCGGGCTGTACCGTCCGCTTCGCTGATACGCGTTCGCCTTCTGCACACGCATCCGCTCTCGCAGCAGATCGTCCGAAAAGTATTTATTCCCCTTCAACTCCACGGCCACGACCTTATGTTTGATCCCGCGATCCACGGTGAACACCACGCTCTCGGCAGTCGTACCCGACGCAATCACCCGTACCTCGACCTTCGAGTCGAAATACCCTTGCTGCAACTCATAATCCCGAATATTGAAGACGCCTTCGTTCAGCAGGTCGTTGTCGATCGTCCCCTCCTGAAAGATCGGAACCAGAAGATGCAACCTGCTCTTCGAGATCTTTGCGCCCTCCACGGCGACCTTCACCTCCGGACCTTGGTTCGCATGAAACTCGTAGTCCACCTGCTTCCGCGACTCGGCATAAGTCTGCTTCTGCAGCGTTACCGTCGCCTCCAGATGGTCTTGCTTCTGATACAGCTTCCGCAGTCGGTCCATCGCATTGCTCGCCGTGTCCCGCGACACCCTGTTGCCTTCCTTCAATTTTGCTTTCTTGCGAAACTCCTCCAGCGTCATCCCTGCATCGGGCCCCGTCAGCGTTATCTGACCCACCTTCGCCTGCGGTCCAATTGCCACCGTGTACGTTACATTTACCTGATCGCCGGCAACATCGATCTGCGAGTCCGCCTTCACCGCCGACTCGTAGTAACCCTGTTCCTCCAATATGTCCTTGATCCCCTTCGTTCCCGCGGCAATCTGCGATTCGTTGAACGCCGTCCCCGGCGAAAGCTTCGTCGAAAACTCCAGCAACGCACTCAACCTGTCGTTCTTTACCCCATTGATCGTCACTCGTCCAACGTAGTAACGCTCCACACCGGCAAAGATCAGCGTCACCTCGCCGCCCTGCCGCACTCCCCGAACCGTAATATCCCGATAGCGTCCGCTGGCAAACAGCCTCCGCAGACTCGCCCGCACCTGCTCCGGATCGAGCGGCGTCCCCGCCTTCTGTGCCAGTTCCTGCGGCAGCCTGTCCGACGGATCGAACGTCACGCCCTCAAACTCGATCTTCTCGACCGGCAGTCCCTTCCATTCCCACACCGAAGCCGCCAACCCCGGAGCCTCCGCCAATGCCTGCACAGGAGTCGCCGGTGACGTTGCCGCAGGCGCCTGTTGCGCCTCAACTCCCGCGCTCACCATCAGGAATCCAAGCCACACTCCAGCCGCAACTGCCTGCCACCGCAACTTCAGTGATCTCCGCGCGCGACCTCGTTGCACCTGACCCAAAAAAACCACCCATCATTCCCGTTCTGCGCTGATTCCTGGCTTAATAGCCGTCGATTCCTGGCCTGCTAGCCGTTGCTCCCGGTCCCAATACTTCCTGGCGCAATCGAAGAGCCCCGCAAGTCCTGCATCATGCCCAGCCCAATAATGCACATCCAAAATCTGCTTCCATACGCAGATCGTCTTCTCTCTGGAATGCCGGAACACTGTCCGGAACCAGCCGGTTCCACCTACACCTGTCCCTTCCCTATACTACGAAAGAGCACCGCCTTTTGGCAGAACAGCTTCTATCATGTCCAAACATCTCACCGCATCCATCGAGGGCCTGCCAACAGGCATCCAGAGCAACACCCCCCGCCACCCCCGCCCCGATCGTCCCACCACCGGTCAGGCCATCCCGAATCCGGTCATCCCAGACCAGACCATCCCAGATCACACCATCTCGGATCGAGACCGTTACTCCCGCCAAATCCTCTTCCCCGGCATCGGCCCCGCCGGCCAGCAGCTCCTCGCCCACGCCCACGTCGCCGTCATCGGCGTAGGAGCCACCGGCGCAGCCACCGCCTCTCTCCTCGCCCGCGCCGGTGTAGGCACCCTCACCCTCATCGACCGCGACTTTGTAGAACCCTCCAACCTCCAGCGTCAGGTCCTCTTCGACGAGGCCGACGCCCGCGACTCCCTTCCCAAAGCCGAAGCCGCCCGCCGCAAGATCGCCCTCTTCAACTCCAACATCGCAGTCCACTCCCACATCGCCGATCTCGTCCCCGCCAACATCCATGAGCTCCTCAGCCCAGCGCACCTGATCCTCGACGCCACCGACAACTTCGAAACCCGCTACCTCATCAACGACTACGCCGTCCAGCAATCCAAACCCTGGATCTACGCCGCAGCCATCGGCGCCTACGCCGCCACCATGAACATCCTCCCAAAACAGGGTTCAGGGTCCAGAGCCCAGGGCTCAGCCAACGCTCCGCACTCTGAACCCTGGCCCCTGAACCCTGAACCCGCTCCCACCGCCTGCCTCGCCTGCATCTTCCCCAAGCCCCCCACCGGCCCAGTCGAAACCTGCGACACCTCCGGCATCCTCGCCACCGCAGTCAACCTCGCCGCCTCCATCCAGGTCACCGAAGCCCTCAAGCTCCTCACCAACCAACCCCACCTCATGCGCCGCACCCTCCTAAGCCACGACCTCTGGAGCAACGACCGTAGCGAAATAAGCACCGCCAAACCAAACCCCGCTTGCAAAGTCTGCGGCGAACGCATCTTCACCCATCTCGCCGGCGAAGGCCGCCCTCACATCACCCTTTGCGGACGCAACTCCGTCCAGATCCACGAGCACCACCGCCCCGTCGACTTTCCCGCCATGCGCGACCGCCTTCAACCCCACGGAACCGTCCGCTTCAACGATCTCCTCCTCCGCTTCGACCACCCGCCCCACACCCTCACCCTCTTCCCAGACGGCCGCTGTCTCATCCAGGGCACAACCGACATCACCCTCGCCCGCTCCCTGTACGCCCGCTTCATCGGCTCCTAAGTATCTGATAAATCAAAGCTCGAGGCTCAAAAACGCACGGCTTCCACACAACCCTTCCCGTCCCTTTTCCATCCAACCCCTGAATGCTCCAGAATCTCCTCCCCCGTTTGCGGTAGGCTCAAAGCAGGCGAAAACTTAACAGTGAACGATCACTTGTCCGGAGTCTAGCTATGGACGCCCAAGGCCTACATATGACCCAAAACACAACTCCTCCCGGAGTGTTCAAGCGCAATCCGCCCATCGTCGGAGAAGCAGAAGCCATTGAAGCGGCCAAAAACGGTGACGCCCACGCGTTCTCCAAGCTCTACGCTCTCCACAAACGCCGCGTCTACACCCTCTGCCTCCGCATGCTGGGCAACGTCTCCGAGGCCGAAGACATGACACAGGAGGCCTTCCTTCACCTCTTTCGCAAAATCGGCAGCTTCCGTGGCGAATCCGCGTTCTCCACATGGCTTCACAGACTTACGGTAAATTTGGTCCTGATGCATCTGCGCAAAAAGGGCCTAAACCTCGTCTCCCTCGAAGAGACCATCAACCCCTCCGAAGAAGACGCGCCAAAACGCGACTTCGGCAGCCGCGACCTCCAGCTCACCGGCTCGGTCGACCGTGTAGCCCTCGAGCGCGCCGTCGCCTCGCTCCCTCCCGGCTACCGCATGGTCTTCGTCCTCCACGACGTGGAAGGCTTCGAGCACAACGAGATCGCCACCATGCTCGACTGCTCCACCGGCAACAGCAAATCCCAGCTCCACAAGGCCCGTCTCAAGCTCCGCGAGCTTCTCCGCCAGCCGGATCAGTCTGCTCAGCCAGCCGCCGGCATCAAAGAGGTAGCGGTATGACCCCCAAGCTTCCCGACTTCGATACCATGACCCCTGCAGACTTCGAACGACACCTGCCCGAGTTCTTCGCCAGCGGCGACGGCCGCGTCAGCACCGACCCACGCTTCCAGACTTTCCTCAAAAACAACCCCCTCTGCGCCGCCCTCGTCCGCGATCTCGAGACCATCGCCGAAACCGCAAAAAGCCTCCTCGAGCCCGCTTACGAGCCAAGCGACACCGTCTGGAGCGAAATTGAGAAAAAACTGAAAAAGAAAAAAAACTGAACCAGGAACACCGCGAGGCCAACGCCTGAGCGTGCATTGGATGACCCATCGTGAACGATGGGTCATCCACGTTGCGCGCGAACCGCCTCACCCCGCCAAAACATCTACGGCGTACCCATCAATTCGAGCGCTCACCCTGGAACGATCCCTGCCCTCCGCGATCATGAAAATTGCCGTTGTACGAGTTCCCCTGAACAACGCCGTCGACACGCGGCCCGTCCACCCGTCCGCCAAACGTCAATACATCACGCGTCTTGGTATGCACCACAAGACGTTGCCCATCGATCGTCCCCTCCACGCCACCCGACTGGTTCGGTCCCTTGAAGTGACCCGAGATCACGCTGCCCTTCTGCTGTAGCTCCAGGTACTTCGTCGAAGTTGATCCATTCGGATCCTTGCAGTACAAAGTCCACTTGCCCGCAACATTCGCCGGCACTCGTTGCTCTGGCGGTTGCTGCGCGAACGCAAGGCTGCCCACGAAAATCGCCAAAGCAAAACAAACCGCAAAAATCCTGAAGCAATATCTCTTCACGACATCCTCCCAGGTAACACGACGGTACAAAAAATCTACAGGAATCCCCCAACTCTTTCACCTGTTAAGACAGCAAAGACAATCGCACGATAAAATCCTCCTCGAATCCAAAGATTGCATACCCAAAGATATACATAGAACGGTTCATCGAAAGGACACCTGCGGCCATGCCGAACCTGCCCAAAAACTCCATACCGAATCCATTAGTTCCAGGCCATCCGCTCACCCGCCGCACCCTCCTCCGCAATCTCGCAATCACCACTGCCGCAGCAGCCCTGCCCGTCCGCAAAGCCCTCGCGCAACCCCAATTCGGCGGCTCCAACGGCCAGCAACGCGGCGAGATGGGCCGCATCGCCGGAGCCTTCCGTCAGCAATTCTCCGTCCCCGCCACCTCCATCGCCATCTCCCGCAACGGCCAGTTCGCCTACGACCAAACCGTCGGCATGGCCGACCGCCAGCACCTCGTGCAAGCCCAGCAAAACAGCCTCTTCCGCATAGCCTCCGTCACCAAGCCCATCACCTCGGTTACCATCTTCACCCTCATCGAGCAGGGCAAGCTCAACCTCACCGACAAAGTCTTCGGCCCCGGCGCCATCTTCGGCATCAAGTACGGCAAGCCACCCTACAAGCAGTGGGTCGCCGACATCACCGTCGACCATCTCCTCACCCACACCTGCGGCGGCTGGCCCAACGACGCCAACGACCCCATGATGCGCAACGACGGCTGGGACCACACCAAGCTCATCACCGAAACCATCGCCAACCAGCCCCTCACCAACCAGCCCGGCACCCACTGGGCCTACTCCAACTTCGGCTACTGCATCCTCGGCCGCGTCATCGAGCAGATCACCGGCCAGCCCTACGACGCCTACGTCAAAGCCAACATCCTCGCTCCCTGCGGCATCTCCACCATGCAGATCGCCGCCAACAAAGAAAGCCAGCGCGCCCCCAACGAGGTCGTCTACTACGGCCAGTACTCCGAAGACCCTTACAAACTCAACGTCACCCGCATGGACTCGCACGGCGGATGGATCGCCTCCTCAACCGAACTCGTCCAGTTCCTCAACCACGTAGCCGGAGCCCCCGGCATCCCCGCAATCCTCAAACCCGCCACCATCAAAACCATGACCACCCCCGCCCCCGCGTACCCGGCAGGTGACGCCCGCTACGCCCGCGGCTGGATGGTCCGCAACAACGGAGCCGGACCCTGGTGGCACAGCGGCAGCCTCCCCGGAACCACCACCATCATGGTCCGCACCCCCACCGGCTTCTGCTGGGCCGGCCTATGCAACACCCGCACCCAACCCTCCAACCAGATCGACACCGCCCTCGACCAACTCATGTGGAACATGGTCCACACCGTCCCCTCCTGGAACCCATGACGCTTCTAGCGTTGTCGACCAGTTCGATCAATTCGCCTGTTCTCGCCAACTGAGATCAACCGGGTACGCCTGCGTCCATTCCACGCTATGCTCATCTTGAATGCCGCAAACGGAGCTGCCCATGTCCTCGCCCGCGCCCCAGCAATTCACTGATATTCATGCCAAAGCCCTGGCCATCAATCTCGAGGCTTCCTGCTACGGCACGTTTGCCGAGATTGGTGCCGGCCAGGAAGTAGCACGCTGGTTTCTGAGCGCTGGCGCGGCTTCAGGAACGGTCGCGCAAGCCATCTCGGCCTACGACAAGACCGTCAGCGACGACACCTACGGCGCTGGCACGCGCTACGTCTCCAGGGAGCGCCTACTGGCCATGCTCGACCACGAATATCAGCTCCTCCTCACTCGGCTCGCCAAAGATCGCGGTGCCCACACCCGATTTTTCGTCTTTGCCGACACAGTCGCCACCCGGAATTACCAGGGAACCAACGAGCAGCACGGCTGGCTCGGTGTCCGCTTCCAGGCCGAACCTGATGGCCAACCCAATCAGATTCTTCTCCATATCAATCTCGGTGATCCCACCGCACAGCTTCAGCAGCAGGCTATTGGCACACTCGGTGTGAATCTTATCTATGCTGCCTACCACCAGCGGTCTTCCCCAGCCGGCTTTTTGACCGGCCTGTTCGATGACTTATCGATTGAACGGATCGAAATCGACATTCTCGAACTCACTGGCCCCATTTTCGCCGGTGCAGATTCCCGCCTCTGGTGCCTGGACTTGCTCCGCAACGGCATGTGCCATGCCCTGGTCTTCGATTCCAACGCCCAGGTGGTCGAGCCCGCCACCCCCCTGCACAAACGCCCCCTCATCGTACAACGTACGATACATGGCCATCCCGGCCCGTCTGTTGCCGAAACCTTTCAGGCCGCGCGACAGATGTTCCTCGCGGAAGGGATCTCGTTCGACCACGAACCTTTAAATGTGCTCGAAGTCAACACTCCAACTCTCGAAGGCGCGGCTGCCTCGGATAACGAGGCACTGCTGGCGATGATCGAGCCGCTCACTTCTCAAGGCACAGTTTTAGTCACGAATTACCCTGAAGGCTATCAGGTCCTTGATTACCTTCGCCGCTACACCACTGCCCCCTTCCGGTTGATTACCTGGATCTCGGTGTTTCTTCAGCTTATGGAAGAACGGGTGTTTTCGGCCTCGCCCGGCGCCGTGTTGGAAAACTTCGGCCGAGTGCTCTTCACCGACGTGACAATCTATGTCGCGCCCATGCCCAAAGAAGCGTTGGCGGCCGCGCTCGGTGGCCTGCCGGAAGGTCTTTTGCGGGAGTCCGCCCACGGCGATCTTCTGACCCTTGACGATCTCCTTCCTAAATCGCCCCTGGATCACCTCTTCCGCTATCTTCGCGCCGCAGGCCGCATCCTTCCTCTTAAAGGAACCGTAGGTTAAAGGAACCGTAGGCCCACAACCCTGACAAATGAGCGATCAATCGCCAGGATGAGGTCTCCCATTGAGTCGACTTTCAATCGGAAACCGTGGATTTGACTGCCTCAAGGATGATGTCCACAACCTTGTCCGGCGCAGTGAGCAAGGGCGTGTGATCGACCGCATAAGACCGTATCGCCGCCTTCATACGCTCGGCCATGAACCGTTGAGTCTTGGGGTTGATCATTCGGTCTTCCTCCGCAAGCAGGTACCACGTTGGCTTTGACTTCCATGCTGGTGCAGGAGCCGGTTCCTGAATACTCTTCACTGCGATCGGTCGTTGCACGGCCTTCGATAGAGCAATCTGCGCAGCAGTCGCGTTCTGGGCGAAGGCATGACCGAATCCTGAGTCCGGCATCCAGATAAAGCCATCTGCATCGGGAGCAAGTTGCGGAGCCGCTGGGTGTGCCTCGTCCTTGTAAAAGACCTGAGCGACGGTCTCTCCTTCGTCCGGAGCAAGAGCCGCAACATAGACCAGCGCTTTCACTCTCTCGTCGTGGGCCGTAGCAACAACGGCGCCGGCGTAGGCGTGCCCCGCGACGATCAGTGGGCCTTCGGTCCGCGCAATCGTTCGCTTTAAAGCCGCTGCATCATCACTCAAAGAGGTCAGCGGAATCGGCGCGGCAATTACCTTGAGGCCTTGCTCTTGAAGCTGGCGAATGACTGCTTCCCAACTTGAACCATCGGCCCACGCTCCGTGGACCACCACTACTGTGACGTCTTGGAAAGAGTTCATGGCATTTTCCCTTTTCTGCAAATCGAATTTGAAGAAACGCGAAAGGTGCCGCCACGGCCTTAGCCGAGGAACTCAACGATCTTCTGAGCAATGAAATCGCAGGAGTCCTCCAGTGCGAAGTGGCCGGTATCGAGCAAGTGAAGCTCTGCCTTCGGAATATCCCGCTGGTAAGCCCGTGCGCCCTCGACGGTGAAAAAGGGGTCGTTTTTCCCCCACACGATTAGTGTCTTTGGCAGCTTGTTCCGAAAGAATTCATGCCACTCGTCGTAGAGCGCGATATTCGATTGATAGTTGTAAAGCAGATTGAGTTGTATGGCATCGTTGCCTGGCCTGTCGAGAAACAGTTGATCGAAAGTATAAGAATCCGGACTGATGCGCGAAGCGTCCTTCACTCCGTGTGTGTACTGGAAGATAGTGGTCTCTTTCGTGAGAAGGCCTCGTACAGGCTTCTCCGTCTCAGGGTTGCGGTTCGCCCAGAAAGGCTTCATCGGATCGAAGGCTGCCCCGATTCCTTCGACATAGGCGTTCCCGTTCTGCGCCACAATGCCTTCGATCGCCTCCGGATGCCGCGAAGCAATGCGATAGCCCACGGGTGCACCATAGTCCTGAACATAGAGGATGAAAGATTTCAATCCAAGGACGCCGAAGAGGAGCTCTTCGATATGGGCAGCGAGGTTGTCGAAGGTGTATTCGAATTTGCTTGCGTCCGGCGCATCACTATAGCCGAAGCCAACATAATCAGGCGCAATCACATGGAACTTGTCCGCCAGTTGCGGGATGAGATCGCGGAACATGTGCGACGAACTGGGAAAACCGTGCAGTAGCACGATGGTGGGAGAAGTTTTCGAGCCTGCCTCACGGTAGAAGAGCTTGAGGCCGCGAACAGTAGCGTGTTGAAACGTCGTCATGACGGTGTCCTTTCGGGTCATTCTGAAGCGTTCGCCCTCAGCCGCGTGGGCTATGGAAGTGATTATATGACACCGTTAAAAGATTCAATAATAGTGTTACAATTTATTTTCAGAATATTTGTACTGGGGATCTATGCGCGCAGCTTCGAAAGAACTAAACGAATGGGTTGACGGGTTTCTGTTCGTTGCGAACAGGCCGATTCTCGATCTTCTGAATACGAAGCCGG
The DNA here is from genome assembly GCA_050012935.1 of Edaphobacter sp. Taxonomy (GTDB): domain Bacteria; phylum Acidobacteriota; class Terriglobia; order Terriglobales; family Acidobacteriaceae; genus Edaphobacter. Next base: position 13,657 of record JBEKGF010000067.1, read on the forward strand.
TCCTGGCGGATAGACCTACAGAGCTCCTTCCGGATACTTACGCGCTTGAAAGATGGCTAATCGCATCAGGGATGGCGGCCTCGCCCAAAACAAAGTCGTTGCTGCGAAGCTGGCGCAACTCACCCGAAGCAGCTAGGTTTCTGGTGGAGCTCATCGCATTCAGGGAGAGATTAAGGAACGCCGTTATGCGGATTGAGAGCGGCTCTCTACCGTCCGATCCATTCCTGGCCGAGGTGAACTCGCTGCTGCTTCAATATCCTCGACATACGTCACTCCGTAGGCAAGGCGGAAAGATTCTCTGGGAAACGCTCTTCGAACCCCACAGGCCATCCGATTTCTGGGTGCCGATCATCGATGCCACGGCCGATCTTCTCTCGGAAACTGAATCATCTCGTCTTCGCAAATGCGAGTCATGCGTCGTCCACTTCTTTGATACAAGCAAGAAGGGGTCACGTCGGTGGTGCAGTATGAACATCTGCGGCAATAAGCTGAAAGTCGCAGCCTATCAGCAAAGAAAACGTGTCATTAACAACTCGGGGGACTGACCGTTGACATCTTTTGGCCTTCACATTTGACACAAACCTGCACTGAAAAGTCTGCACGCAGATCTCTCTCCCAACCCATCACCCGGCTGAACCCGCCTCAAACACTGCAACAACCTTTCCCTCACCATCCATCAACTTCAACTCCTGCCCTTCAATCTTCCACCGCTTCGTCTCATTCAACGCATTCAGGAACCTCCGCTCCACATCCATCCCGCTCGGACACATCATCATGGTCGACGCCATATGCGCAAACATCACGCGCTCACCAGTCAACTGATATGGCCCCGTCACCCGATTGCACCCTCCCGACCCACTCGCCCGATGCGCCGCCGGATCAAGCATCAGATACGGCCTTCGGTGCGGATCGTCCACCGTCACCGGCTTCTCTCCCAACCGCGTCAACGTCCAGTTCGTCTTCTCCAGCGAAACCCGCGAGCCGCCAGCCCCTTGGCCCCCAACCGGCCCCGACTGCGACAGCACCGGGAACCCAACCAATACCAGACAAGCAACCCATCCCCTCACAAGCAGTCGCATTCGCCCCTCCTTGAACCCTCAGAACTCCCCAACTTTTAGACGAAGCCAACACCACTCACGCGAACGCTCCCCGGACCCTCCACAACCCTAACCCTTGCAATCTCCACCGACCCGCTGTACCCTATCTTCAGCATGTCGAGCCAGTTCCGATTTACGGCCTTTTCCCTCTGCTATTGGCGCAACCCAGCGGCCAGCGGAGTCCTCGCATGCATCTCTGAAAACACCTAGAACCCTCAGAGTCATCGATCTTCCCGAGCCGCAGCCCAAAAAGGTTGCGGCTCTTTCATTTTCGGTACCATCAGCAAGGAGAGGCAATGACGTCCACCCAGCCCGAACCCCAGACAGAACACCAAACCCTGACCATGCCTAACCACGAGCCCGGCCCCAGCCAAGCACCCACACACCTCCGCCGCCTCGTCCTCACCGGCTTCATGGGAGCAGGCAAGTCCACCGTAGGCCGTCTCCTCGCCGACCGACTCAACTGGCAGTTCCTCGACCTCGACGCGCACCTCGAAGCCCGCACCGGAGCCACCATTCCCCAGCTCTTCGAGCGCCACGGCGAGGCCCACTTCCGCCGCCTCGAATCCTCTGCCCTCGCCTCCGCCCTCGGTCGCGACCGCACCGTCCTCGCCCTCGGCGGTGGAACCCCCGAAGAGCTCACCAACCGTCTCCTCCTCGAGCAAACCCCCGCCACCTTCACCATCTTCCTCGACGCCCCATTCCCCACCCTCTTCGATCGCTGCATGCTCCAGGACATAGCCCGCCCGGTCCTCGAAGACCCCGCCGCAGCCCAGCTCCGATTCCAAAAGCGCCATCCCCTCTACCGCCGCCTCGCCAACCTCACCCTCGAAACCGCAGACCAGACCGTCAACCAAACCGTCGACGCCCTCTTCCTGGTGCTGGCACAAAGCAAACCCTAGCAATGCAGCCATTGCCGTTGCTTTTTGCCTTCTAGTTGTCATCCCCACACGGGGATCTGCTCCTTGTTCTCGCCTTCTAACCCGAAGACTCAAAAGACTCAAACTCCGCACTCCCGCCCCAAGCCACACAAGAGCACACTAATCTGCATCCAACATTCAGCATCCCACCCCAGTTCCAGGAGACCCCCGCTGACCAATCCCACCACCAGCGACCTCGACACCTACAAGCAGCAATCCCGCGCCGAAGTCCGCAGCCACATCCTCTTCACCATCGCCATCCTCCTCCTCCTGGCCCTTGCCTGGACCCTCCAGAAAGAGCTCCTGATCCTCTACGTCAGCGCTCTCTTCGCCGTCGTCCTCATGCCCGCCGTCAAATTCATCACCAAACTCAACCTCCGCGGCTATCACCCCTCCCGCGCTGTTGGCATCCTCATTCTCATCGTCGCCGTCGCTCTCATCCTCGCCTTCTTCTTCACCACCGGCCTGCCTCCTGTCCTGCGCGACCTCAGCAACTTCTCCGCCGAACTTCCCCAACGAGTCCCTGAGATAGTCGCAAAGGTCAAAAAAATCCCCTTCGCCGACAGGTTCGGCCTCGACTCCATCGTCCAGCGCGCCGAAACCGCTTTCACCGCCACCGCCGGCTATCTCTTCACCTCGCTTCCTCTCTGGCTCTCGCACCTCTTCGACATCGTCACCGCCGCCTTCCTCTGCATCTACTTCATGCTCGAAGGCGAATACGCCTACCGTTTCTTCCTCTCGCTCTTCCCCACCGCCCAGCGCCACCGTCTCAACAACACCCTCAGGCGCGCCGAACGCAAAGTCAGCAAATGGCTCCTCGGCCAGGGCGCCCTCATGCTCATCCTCGGAGTCGCCAGCACCATCGTCTTCGGCCTCCTCCACGTCCGCTACTTCGTCCTTCTAGGCTTCCTCATGGGTCTCTTCGACATCATTCCCATCGCCGGCGGAGTCATCACCATCATCCTCGCCGCTCTCGTCGCCGCCCTCGACTCCTGGACCAAGATGGCTGGCGTCCTCATCTTCTATCTCATCTACGTCAACCTCGAAAACGCCATCCTCATCCCTCGCATCATGCGTTCCAGCGTCAATCTCATGGGTCTCACCGTCCTCGTCTCCCTCCTCCTCGGAACCGCCCTCGCCGGCATTGTCGGAGCGCTCGTCTCCGTCCCCACCGCAGCCCTCATCACCGTCCTGCTCGAGGAATACGCCGTCCGCAAAGAATAATCCGCCCCATCACCCCTATCGCCGCATCCAGCAACGTTTACCCAAACCACCCGTCGCATTTAAATTGCCCTTTTGTTCGCTTTAACCTTCCTGAAACCCCTTCTGGCTTGCTATCCTCTTGCCAGTGTCCGACCTCAAATTCGCTCAACCCGCCCGACACAATCTGCTGGTGCCTGTTCTCCTGGCATTCCTCCTTCTCGGAATCGTTCTCGCTCTGGTTATCCGGTTCACTCCGCACAGAACGGCGGACCTGACCGTTTCCCGGGCCATCGTCGTCCCCACCCACACCGTCTTCTCGTCCGAGACCATCGTCGTCGCCGGCCAGCACGCCGAAGACGTCCTCTACGTCCTCGTCACTCTGCGCATCGACGACCGTCTTCACCTCCCGCTCTTCCTCAAGGACTTCACCGCCACCCTCACCACCGCCGAGGGCGAACAGATCACCACCAGCGCCGTCGAACAGCAGGACCTCCAAAACGTCTACGCCTCCTTCCCCGACCTCAAGCCTCTCGCCACCGAGCCGCTCCTCCGCGACACCATGATCGACCCAGGCCAATCCGCCGAAGGCATGATCCTCCTCCACTTCCCCGTCACCAAAGACGTCTGGGACCATCGCCGCACCGCTATCCTCAACATCGACCTCTACCATCAGGGTGTGCAGGAAGTCCTCATCGGCCGCGCCAGCGAAGCCGCCGCAACTCCTGCCAACGCCCCATCCACCCAGAAATAAACCCACCCCAAGGCTCTAAACTGGGTTCATGACCCGTCGCCGCTTCATCGCCGACACCTGGACTCCCACCACCGCCACCCTCACCGGCGACCAGGCCGCGCACCTCACCCGAGTCCTCCGCGCCACTCCCGGCCAAACCTACGACATCGTAGCCAACGGCTTCCTCCACCGCGCCGAAATCATCGACGTCAGCGAAGCCCGCGTTCAATTCACCCTCCACGAAGAGCTTCAATCCGACGCCGCCCTCCCGCTCCATCTCCTCCTCGCCGTCTTCAAGTTCGACCACATGGAGTGGGCCATCGAAAAGTCCACCGAGTTGGGCATCGCCAAAATCACGCCCATCCTCGCCCGCCGCACCGAAAAACATCTCGCCCACGCCGCTCTCAAGCGAGCCGAACGCTGGCGCCGCATCGCCCTCGAGGCCAGCAAGCAATCCCGCCGCACCGCCATCCCCGAGATCGCAGACCCCATCGCCCTCAAAGCCGCCATCGAGCAGGAAAATTCCCCCACCCGCATCCTCTTAAGCGAAACCGAACAAACCTCCCCCCTCACTTCCGCTCTCGAAGCCTCCATCGCCGAATCTGCCACAAACCATCCAATCACCCACGCCATCGCCATCGGCCCGGAAGGCGGCTGGACCCCGGAAGAGATATCTCTCTTTACCCAACATCGATGGCAACCGGTAACCCTCGGCCCCCGCATCCTTCGCGCAGAAACCGCAGCCATCGCAGCCATCGCAATCGCCGGCGCCCATCTCACCTTAAAAAGCAAGGCAGCAGGCCGAGTCTAACCTCGGCCTGCTGCCCGGATTCACTGATCACTCGATTCAGTGTTTCGGAACCTCGTTCAATGCCAGCTCAACCGTGGTCAGAGCCTGGTCGTTCTTCGCAACCGTCTTTGCCTTCTCGGCATTTGCCTTCTCGGCGCGGCTCTTCGCGCATTCAAGGCCGCTGGTCGATCCTGCCGTCCAAACCTGACGCAGGTAATAATTGTCACCATAGCGATCGAATACCATCATTCCGCGGGTCACGCCTTGGGGACGGGTTGCATCGTGAGTAACCACAAACCCTCCTTTGCCGGGGCGGCCTTCCAACAGAATCAAATTGCCCGATTCGTGCACGATGCGATACTTGCCCGCTGGCAATAACTGCGTCGGCGTCTGGAAATCGAAGGGAATGTTCGCTTCGGCGATAGTCTCAGAGCTCTGGGCAGAAGCGGATTGAGTGGACACAAGCGACCCGATCATCAGGGCGCAGGCAACAACACTGGAACCGAGAATGGAAGCAAACCGTGTGTTTTTCATGACTCGATCTCCTTTTTGAAGAACAGTGTTCATAACTGCCTTCACCTCTTAAAGCGGAAGGCGCCAGTGATTCGTGACAAAAAAAATAAAATTTTCTTTTGCTTACCATCCGCACAAATCGGACCTGGCCGTAATCCGCATCAATCGTTAGCGTTAGGAAAAATTTAAGATGACAAAAGCAAACGCCGCAGCCGATCATAAGAAAACAGATTTACGAGGTACAACAGATCGACCAGGGAGATTTGCAATGTTGATTCATTCGAAGCGGCTACGAGGGATGCTATCCATGTTCTTGGTTCTAACCTTTGCCATCGCCTGGCAGAGCGCCTGCGCCGAGGATGTGGTTCACGCTGTGAGCGGTGTTGTGAAGAGTATCGACAAGGGTACGAAGACGGTAGTCGTCAAGGCCGCCGACGGCACCGAACATACGATTAAGTACACCGACAAAACAGTCGTGAAGGGCGCCAAGGACACCGGCAACGCTGTAGAAAAAGGCAGCGTAGACACCTATATGGGAGCCAGGGTAGGAACCCAGGTCACCGTCAAGTACACCGAAAAGGCTGGCGAAAAGACAGCCGTCGGCGTAAAAGACGGCGCCGACGCAACAGCCAAAGCAGTATCGAAGTGAGCCTTCCAGAGAGGCGAGAGAGCAATCCGCTACCGCTCATCTCGCCATCGTCCTTTCCAGAAAACAAAAATGCCCGGACCACGTCCGGGCATTTCATCTCAAAGCTCAGAACTCAAAGCTCCTAACTAAACATCTCCTTCACCTTCTCAAACAACCCCCGCGAAGTCGGAGTATTCTCCACCACCATCGTCTCGCTCAACTGCCGCAGCAACTCCTTCTGCTGTTTATTCAGCTTCGAAGGTGTCTGTACGCGAATCTCAACAACCAGATCGCCTTTCCCATGCGAGTTCAGGTGCGGCACGCCTTTGCCCCGCAGCTTGAACGTCTTCCCGCTCTGCGTCCCTTCAGGAACCTTGATCGAAGCGGTGCCTTCCAGCGTCTCGATCTCCAGCTCCGTCCCCAGCGCAGCCTGCGGAAACGAGATCGGCATCACGCAATGCAGGTCATCCCCATCGCGCTCGAAGAACTTATGCGCCTTCACATCGAGCACAACATACAGATCACCCGCAGGCCCGGCAAACCTTCCACCCTCGCCTTCGCCCGAGTAGCGAATCCGCGTCTCCTGCTCCACGCCCGCCGGAACCTTCACTAGAATGCTGTGCTCCATCTGCACCCGCGTCTCACCCCGGCACGTCGTGCATGGATCGACAATCAGCGTCCCCGTTCCATTGCAAACCGAGCACGTCCGGGCCACAGAGAAAAATCCTTGCTGAAATCTCTGCTGCCCGCGCCCGCCGCACTGCGTACAAGTCACCGGAGCCTTACCCTTCGCCGCGCCTGTTCCCTTGCAGTCCGTGCACGTCTCCATCCGGCGAATCTTGATCTCGCGCTCGACCCCGAAAACCGCCTCTTCAAACTCCAGCGTCATGTTGTACTGCAGGTCGCGTCCGCGCTGCACCCGCGAGGCCCGCCGTCCGCCATTGCCGCCCATGTTGAACATCTCGCCAAACAGATCGCCGAAGATGTCTCCCAGGTCCACATTCCCGTTGAACCCGCCGCCGGCAAACGGATTTCCCCCGCCGCCACCACCCTGGAACGCTGCATGGCCAAACCGGTCATACGCCGCACGCTTCTCCGGATCGCTCAGCACCGAGTAAGCCTCGCTGCACTCCTTGAACCTCTCCTCCGCAGCCGCATCCCCCGGATTCCGGTCCGGATGATGCTGCATCGCCAGCTTCCTATAAGCAGTCTTCAGCTCCGAATCGCTGGCATCACGCGAAACACTCAATACCTCGTAGTAATCGACCTTTGTCACGTTCGCCGTAGCCATATCCCCGAAATCTCTTTCTACCGTAGTACCAAACCAAACAACTTCGAATCAACCCGAACAAAATTCGTCATTCTCAACCACAAAACTCAAGCTGCAAAACTCCAAAAAACACACAGGCAAAAACTAGAGGCAACAAGTAAACAGACTGTCATCCCGACAACAGACTGTAATCCCAATAACAGACTGTCATCCC
>JBEKGF010000068.1:0-20928 GCA_050012935.1 Edaphobacter sp.
GATAACTTCGAATAAAACTTCTTCATTGCTCTCTCCATTGCGTTGCTTTATTTGGCGAAAAAACACATGAAAACTCGTAAATCCGGACCAGACAAAGCTCCACTGGGATGATCCGGCTAACAAAAATTGAGCAAACTTTCACCCGTTTACCGAGTCTTCAAAAGAATGTTCACAACCATGCACTGCACTTGATTAGCCAAACGTAACTTACGTGCCATCAACAACTAAAGTGGCAAAATGCGTAAAAAGTGCACAGATTTGCACAGTAAATGGCAAACTGGTAGCTACTTGCCCCACACTCCCTTTCCAAAAGCTCACATGTCCTGGAACCAGCCTCTGCCCACATCAGTTTGGCTTGGTTTTTCGAGGTCTCTTGATCTTGAGTTCCTTCGATTGAATTGCCACGGGAAGCCCGCTCCTTAACTTGTGCTCCTTCCCGCTTAGCTTTTTTGAGAACACTCCAGCCCGAGAACCAGGTTCGGGCAAAACGATCTTCCCGCTCAGCGTCTCGGAAAACACAGCCGTCAGAAACCTGCCAAGATCCTCTTCGTCCGCTATCCCCTGCGCTGCAATCTTCGCCGAACGTGTCCGGCTCGGGATCACTACCCCTTCAAATAACAGGACTCCGGTCTCGCCTCGCCTTTTCCCCGCCATCGCCGTTTCCTTTCCTGCAGCACAGTGTCAGGGCCCGGACAGCCGGGTAACTCTATCGTGAATTCGAGATCGAAACAAGACTCGTTTTTACGGGGAGACTGGGAGCTCGGTGACGATCAGTGTTCACCGTCGTCACCGAGTCATTAGAGAAGTTGCTTACGCCATATGCTGGCCAAGAAATTCCTTGGCCTTGCCGATTTCGGTATCCCACTTCTTAAGTTGATCTGGGTTCAGGAAGTTCACGACACCCTGGCGAATCTCAGCACGACGAGACATTAATTCTTTGCCGATATCAGCCTTCGTGACGTTTGGATGTGCTTGCATGTAATCGCCCAGCTTCCCTCGAGCACTCTGGAAAGCATTTTGCAGTTTTTCCTTCTGATCCGAGTTGAGTTGCAGCTCCGCTGCAAATCTCTTCACTTCATTAGCCACTTGCTCACGTATCTCTGGTGTCAGATTCATCGCGTACTCCTTTTCCTGCCATCGGGCGATTCCTGATCCTGACTCGAATATTCCACGCAGATCTCAAGCCTTCGAAACGCCTTGGACGGGGCAGGGGTCGTTCTCATCCCAGCCACGACACCATGCCTGCTACCTCCCATGGCAATCGAAGCAGGGATGAAGGCTAGGAAACGGTTCACACTTTCTAGGAGGGCCGTTTGCCATCGAACCGTTTCGTGACTATGGATGGCACAGTGTAAGGTAGGCCTCAAACACCATATTTGGCAATAGGGCTGCCGCTCGAATCGCGCGCCAGTGACGCACACAATCTGCACCGCTTCTAAGTTATTGAAAGTTTGGTAGCGCCAACGGGGATCGAACCCGTACTCTCAGCCTTGAAAGGGCCGCGTGTTAACCAGTTACACCATGGCGCCACAACCGCATTGCCGTCCGCAGCCCACAAGCTGCTAAATCAGGAAAGAAGAGATTTGGTAGCGTTCGTTACGGGGCTAACCCGACTCTTCGCCTTGAGAGGGCGGTCATGAATAGTTTACATGGGTTTGTGACGATGGCGCAAAAGCCCTCGCTCAAGTGTCGAGCGCTCCTCACGCTTTGTGCGGCTGAAGCGCTCGAACATAAACGAAGCTGGCTTTCCTATCCGAGACAACACCCTTTGAACTAAAAACCGTCGACATCAGCGACTGCTTGAGCAAATGCCAGCGGAGCCTCCTGCGGCAGGTTGTGCCCGACGCCGCCGGTGATCAGGCGGTACTCGTACTTGCCCGAGAACTTATTGCGATACGCTGCGCTGTCCGCGTGAATCGCACCGTTGGAGTCGCCTTCCATGGTGATGGCAGGCACAGCGACTGGCGGAAGCGCGGCCAACTTTTTTTCCAGATCGTCGTACTTCCGCTCGCCACCGGCCACGCCGATGCGCCAGCGGTAGTTATGGATCGCAATGGCGACATGATCCGCGTTGTTAGTGAGCGCCGCCGCAGAGCGATCGAACGTGGCGTCGTCGAAGTCCCACTTCGGCGAAGCGGTCTGCCAAATGAGCTTCGCAAAATCGTGCAGGTATTTCGCGTACCCGGCCTCCCCGATCTCGGTCGCGAAATAATACTGGTACCAAAACGCGAGCGTAGGTTTCGGCGGCAACGGATTCTTGTTGGCCGCGGGACTGCCAATCAGATAACCGCTGACGGAGAGGATGGCCTTGCAGCGTTCCGGCCAGAGCACAGCCATAATATCGGCAGTACGCGCGCCCCAGTCAAACCCGGCAACGATTGCCTTTTGGATCTTGAGAGCATCCATCAAGGCGATGATGTCGAGAGCTACCACAGACTGCTGGCCGTTGCGCATGGTGTCAGCCGAAAGAAAAGTCGTCGTACCATAGCCCCGCAGATACGGGACGATCACGTGATAGCCTTTCGCAGCCAGCAAAGGCGCAACATCCACAAAGCTGTGAATGTCGTAGGGCCAACCATGAAGAAGAATCACGGCAGGACCAGCCGCAGAGCCCGCTTCAGCGTACCCAACGTTGAGGAGTCCCGCTTCAATCTGCTTCAAAGAAGCGAACGTCGTGTTCGTTCCAGGCTTAATTGCGGGCACATCTGCCGAGTTCACCTTTCCCGATTGCGCCTCCGCCAACCCAAACATCCCCAACTGGGCGGCGGCAACGGTCATGGCAGCAGTGCCAAAAAAACGCCGGCGGTTATGGTCGATCTCTTCGGACATCTTAATCATAGTCATCGCAACTCTCCTTGGTCTGATCTTTGATTGGAAGGCTGTCAGTTAGCGGAGCGTATCTCCACCACGTTGAAGACGTTTCCTGATTCCTGCAAACTCAACGATCTTGCCAGCCTTGTTCTGAGCCCTTGTCCTGACAGGTGCACACTCATCAAGCGCTGCAACGAAGTAATAACGCCAGCAGACGATCAGCGTATCCACGTCGCCGGGCATCTCCAATGAATCTTTGCGGGCCTTGGCGCAACCTAAGCGTCCTTTACGTTCGCTCCTTTTTTAGCCGCAATCGTCATCATTGCCGCAAGGAGGGTGCTTGGCGCGCCATTCGAGTGTTCATTCTGACGGCTCTCGCTAAACCGAAGACTCACTTCATGCAACTGTTTTTCGCGAGCACCACTCACAAAGCTGTCGCGAATCTGTTTGCCCGAAAAATCACAAGCAGCCTCAGCAAAAAACAGGAAATTAACGAATGATTAATCTGAGTTATTGAAAGTTGGTAGCGTTACCGGGGCTCGAACCCGGACTCTTCGCCTTGAGAGGGCGACGTGTTAACCAGTTACACCATAACGCCAAATCACTATCGACACAGGAGGAAACTCTCTCCAGGCGACTCAATAAAGTATAGCTTCTTCCGCAGTCAATGACAACAAACTCGGACGTGCAACCAGCCCCACCGCTTACTTCGCCACGCGCTCGAACCCAAGTGCATGTTTCGGCTGGTAGAGACCCACTTCGCCCCCGCCAGGAAGCCCGATCTTAGTAATCGAACCCCACCTCGCCTCCTGTATCTCAGAACACCGAACACCCTTCTTTCGAAGCGCCGCCATCTCCACCGCAAGATCGTCGCACATCAAATAAAGCTCCTGACGTCCATCCTCTCCCTCCGCAGGATGCACCGCTGCCTCGGCCGGTGGCAGCGCAAAGATCAACCACCCATGACCGGCATCCACGGATGCAAAGCCCAGGACATCCCGCAGAAACACACGGTCGGCCACCGCGTCCTTGCTGTAAACGATCACGTGCGCACCAAAGATCATCGGCCTTTCCCCCTCTCACTTTGATTCCCTAATCCATGCCGCTGTTCCTGCACGCTAAGCTCTCTCCTCCTCAAACGCCTTCAACCTCGCAAGCGCCTCATCCCACTCCCGCGACACCAGCTCCAGATACGCCTTCATCTCCGCAATCGGCCTCGGGTCCAGCACAAACAGGTTCTCCCGCCCCGCCCGCACCCCATGCACAATCCGCGCCCGCTCCAGCACGCGCAGATGCTTTGTAATCGCCTGCCGCGTCAGCACCGCCCCCCCGCTCCCCTGCGAATGGCCCCGCTGAAAATCGCTCAGCTCCGCAATCGAGTAGCTGCCGCCATCGCTCAGCTTCGTCACCAGCGCCAATCGCGTCTCATCCCCCAGCGCGGCGAAGACCATCGCATGGCCCGCGCCGCTGCCGCCGGACGCCCTGCTACGGCTTCGCTGTAACATGGATCTCGATATTCCTCATCTGCTGCGCCCATCCGTTGTCATTCATGCGGAACGCCTCCGCACGACGCGCAGCCGGAATCTTGTCGAAACCAGACTCCGTAACCTTAAGCAAAGTCCCGTTAGCCACCGTCGCACTCTTCTCCAGCGCAAACTCGACCAGCGTAGGAGTCTCCTTCGAATAATCAACCTTCGGATCGAGCGCATAAGGATGCCAGGTATAAGAAAAGTACCGCTCCGGCTCAATCTTCTGCACCACCACATCCATCCGAAGGTGCTCATAGCCGGGCCACGTAATGAAGCCGCCAGCCACCTGACCCGCCACAAACGGCCCCTCCAGCTTCACTCGAAACCACTCCCCAAACTCCCGATAATCCGTCAGCGCCCGCCACACCCTCGAAACCGGAGCCTTCAGTTCAATCTGCTTCTCAATTCGATCACTCGCCATATAAGCAACCTCCAGGTTGCATATTAGATTAACCCAAAACAAAAAGCAACCCCGAGGTTGCTCTTTTAGAAAAAACTGCTTATCCGGTGAAAATCCTCCGGATCCTGACCATTCTGGCTGCCTTATACCGTTAAAGTGTCATCGTCTCACCATCGGGTAGGCGCCTTATGGATGGGAACCCAGTCGTGTCCCCGTCCCATGCAGCCCCGTGGATAGGCACTAATTGTTTGGCATTCATCGAGTGGGCGAACGATCGCAAAATAGCGGGAGACGCATGGCCGCTCGTGTGAATGTGGCTGGCGCGACTTCCTCCGTCTTCGAACCACTTGCTGACCATTGCGCCATCTTTGTTGGTGAGATATCCGCGCCACATTGACCAGCTCCACGCGTCGTCGGCATTCGGTTCGACACCGCTCCTCACATAGTCTCGCATCAGCGATGGTCGCACCATCACCACCCATTTTTCGTGGGTTGCACTCAGCTTCTTCGCCGAGATGCCGAAGGGAACCATGCGCTCCACGAACACTTCATTGCCCTTCCGACGATACATCCGCGCCATCGCGCTGGTGACGACGACCTTGACGCCTGCCCAATCCGGCCGAGGCAGCTTGCCGAACTCACCCAGCATTTCCATTACTTCTGCCGTGTAGAGATCGACCACGAGGGTTCGGCCTGTTTTGAGACAAGCCCGGTAGAGCGTGACGGTGCGGTCAATGTTCTGGGCCGACCATGTCACGAACACGCGGCCTTTGGTTTGGCGAAACAAAGCCTCGAAGTCGCTTTCCAGATCGCTTTCTGTGACGCACGACTTATCGCTGCCCAGGTTGGTGCCCTCCATGAGAAGCACATCGATGTCTGGAGGCGGCGCAGCTATGAAGCGGTCCACCAAGGCGGCTTTACGCCCGTGCGTCCGGAAGTCACCCGAGTAGAGGATGCGTTTTCCCTCCGCCTCGATCAACAACATATAGGCGTCAAAGGCACTGTGATCGGTCAGGTGCGGCGTAATACGAAACGGCCCCACCTCGAACGGCGACCCGCTCTTCCAGAGTCTGAAGTCCCGAGCAATCGGTTTGCCGAAAATTCCCGAGGTCAACTGAATCAACCGCCTGGTTGCCTCCCCGCAGAATACCGGCCAGTCGCGGGGTGTTTCCTCCAACAGGCCATAATGATCCTGATGTGGATGCGATATGAGTACGCCCCCCACTGGAGCTTTGAGATCCACCGTTGCAGGCAACAAGCCGGTGGCATCGTTCGGTGCATCCAGTGGCCGACCGACATCTAAGAGAATACGATGGTCGCCGGTGGCGATTTCGATGCAATTCCCACCGATCTGCCGCGTGCCGCGGTGGACAGTCAGGGCAAGGCTCATGATTGTCCGCACAGAGCCAGCTCACTCAGGCTCACCACGGCCTCCACGCGCAAGCCAGCGCCCTTCAGCTTGTCAAAATGTCCGTTCTCTCTGAATGACTCGTTTTTCTTATCGTAGATGATCAACAGGCGCGGTTTGACGTCGATCGAGGGCGGAGTCGCATTACTGTTTGCAACCGCTCGAATCCCTGGCCCGAGTTCCTCAATATCCCGGCGGACACACTTTGCAATCGCGTGCAGCCCAACCAGCAACCCGCAATTGTTTTGATATGCCTCTGCCACGCGGCTTTCGTGGTCGCCATATCTGAGCCATTTAGTGTAGGCCTCCAGTTGCTCCAGCACTTCCGGTTGCTTGTCTCCCTCACAGCGTGCGCGCCCGTCGCCGACGCGTTTAACTTCCCACAGGACGACCCGCCACCCGCCCTCATGTGGTTCGAGCGCCACTAGATCCATACGTGGGGCGCGCCGCTCTTCCGGGATATAGGCAGGGAGCCCCATCTCAAGATCAATCACATCGGGATTGTGAGCGACAACGAGGTCGACGAAACGCTTCTCCGGACCGACCTTATTATTCGCATTCTCGATCCATTTCTTCAGGTGCTGGTCGTCGTAGGGAACGAACTGTCCTTTACCGGGTTCCAGGAATCCCTTGGAAGTTAATTTAACGTATTTCTTCCCGGTGCTCTCACAGCCGTAAACATACTTCTCATGAATCTTCGCCTGGAGTCCGTCACGGCCGAATTCCACCTTGGCAATGGACTGCCCGCCACAGTAGAAGTTCATGTAACCCCCTCGAAACGCCACGCGGAGATTTTGCAACTCGCCTTTATTCACGCAGTCTCGCGCGAGCACCGCCTTTCCGTCACCCAGACGGCTGTTGACTGCGTCGCCCGCCGGGTGCCACCTAAAGAGCAAGTCGGTGAACCAACTATTCTTTTTGAGAACAGTATCGGTTAGGCAATTGATTGGGAACTCCCGGCTAAAGTCAGTCATAGTTGGCCTTTTTTAAATTGCGGGTTGGTTGGAACGACTTCAGGCGTCGCTCCCAATTTTGCTGCACCAGTACCCCTCGAAGCTAAAATGTTTATTCTCAATGCATTATGACATGCAGGCCAGCTCATCGAAAACGTCGGCCAAGTGTAACGCGGTTGGCTACAAGGGATGCGCTCGCGAAACCGGTATTCGACACGTCATTCGGATTGGTCCCAGGAAGCGCGCATCTAGGAAAGAACGACTCTCGTTTGACGCTAAATCACCAACTGACTCACCGAGTGCAGATCAGTACCGCTAAGTCGTCTTGTAGGCAGTGATTTGGAGATCCACTTGTCCGAAAACGAGCTCGTCGGACATGTCGATACTCACCAAGCGAATGCAAATTGATCTGCTACCGGAAAATCCGGAAACTTGACAAACCCAAGCCAGCCAGACGCATAGAATCCATTCCGACACGCTGTGGGGTCACAGCATTCAGCCCTAATCGGACTTGGAGTCCAACCCTAAGTCACATTGTTCGAAGACTTTGCACACTTTCGACGAGGAGGGGGGTACCAAACCAGGCACTACGGCAAAGCCATCACAGCCCCAGCTTCTTGACCTCGTCGTTGTAATACTTCCGGTAGAGAATGTCCCACTCCTGAGACCCTTCCACAATGATCTTCCGCTGCGAAGCAATCTTCTGCCGCGCCGCCGCATCGATCCTCGTCTCTTCGGTCAGCAGCTTCTCCAGCGCCTTCCGCGCCTCCTGCCGGATCGTATTCCGATCCTCCAGAAAGTCCACCTCATTGATCTCGGCCAGCGTATCCGCTACCGTGTGGGCCAGCTTATTCAGCTTATCGCGCGAAATTCTCACAGCACCGCCTTATACTTGCGGGCCAGTTCGTTCTTCACCTTCTTGAACATCTCCGGATAACTCGCGCCTGACTTGCGCATATCATCCTGAAACGCCTCAAGAATCACCCGCACCTCATCGTTAATGCGGTCTTCGAGCGCCAACTCATCGACCATGGCCGCCGCAACCCGCTCATTCACCAGTTCGGGTTTTTCGGTACGGATCATCTTCTCGGCGACCAGGTGTTTCACTGTCTGGCGCGCCAGATATCCAACGTAATCTTTAGAAAAAATCATCTCGCTTTCTTTCGACTATACCACGCAAGCCTGCTTAGAATTTGCGCCGCGGCGAGCCACTCGAAAATCAGCTCAGTGGGCCAGCAGAACGACGCCGACTGCCACAAAGAGGACAGCGAGCCAGCGCCGCCGGTCAACGTCTTCACGAAGGAATAGTTTGGCAGCGGCGGCGTTGCCAATGTAGGTCAGCGAAGCGGTGGCCGGGGCTGCGAGCGAGAGATCGACAATCGAGAGCGTGAAGAGCAGGGCGAAGAAGTTGAGCGCCATGCAAAGCGCACCGGCGACGAAGATAGGGCTGGACAGCACAGCGCGGACGGGGCCCAAGTAACCGCGGATTCCGGGACCGGTGCGGAGATGGTCGAGGTCCCCAAGCCCGCGCATGGCGGCAGCAATCAGACACTCGCCGGCGATCGCGAGTGCGGCGACACCGAGGATGCAACTCCAGGCACGCAGCGACGTCTCGGAACCGAGCATCAACGGCCGGCTCCGCAGTCCATGACATCGAGATCGGCGTCAGTGGGATGTTCAGTGCGCGATGGGCCTCCGGCGACAAAGCCCACAGCGCAAACGATGAGGAGAATCCCCGCCCAGCGGTAGACACTGAGGTGCTCGTGCAGCCAGAAACGACTTAGGAGCGCGACAACGACGTAACCGAACGCAGTGGCTGGCATGACGAAGGTGAGGTCTGCCCACGAGAGCGCCGTCATATAGCTCGCGAAGAAGCCAATCAGCAGAACGATGCCAGAAAGGATATACGGATTTGCGAGGGCGCGAAAGAGAAGCCCGAGGTGATGGAGATCGACGGCGCCGACCTGGGCCATGCCACGAGAGAGAAGGGTATCGCCCACCGAGGCAGTGAGCATAACGGTCAGAAGAATGGCGTACTGGGAAGCTTTGAGGCGATGCTTCATCTAAACAGTGAACTCTGCTCGTTTTGCGTGTTTGCGAAGGGCGTTGAGGAAGGTCTCTCGGTCGAGTGGATATGCAATCATGCTGGTGTGAGGATCAATTGACGATCCGAGTTTTCCAAATTCGATATCAAGATAGCCGGAAGACGGTGATTGTTTGCCCCAAGGGCCTACATTGGTGATTGCTGCGTACTCAATGCGGCGGACATTCCAGAAGCGTCGTTCCAGAAGTGCGTCGGAATCCAGATCCCAATAGATTAAAGAATAGCTTGTTACGGCCCAGGCGGAGATAAATACCCAACATACTGCAAGCACAAGATACGCGGCATGCATTCCGGAGATTACATGCCGCTTATGCAGATTAAGATAGGCGGAGACCAGCCATATGAGGCCTGTGAACACCTGAAACCACGGGAACTTTGCACGGAAGCGCACAGGTGAAGTTTACCATCGCGTACAAAGCAAGCGGCCAGCCGAAGCTGACCGCTGATTCGAAATTGCGGAACGCTGGTTACGCATTCATGCTGACGGATTCCTGGGCCTTGAGGGCGTTCTCTTCCTTCTTCAGGCGGGAGGCCTTGTTGCGCTGGGAACGAAGCTTCATGAAGGCCTTGGCTTCGACGTAGAGGCGGGGGACGTCGCGGTTGACGACGGCCTTCCAGACTACCCGGAAGGCAGCCTTGGGGCGGAAGTAGTATTCGTCGTAGAACTTGTGGACCATCTCCATGACGTACTCGGTGGGCAGGCCGGGGTATTCGATGTGAGCCATCTGGTGGCCGCCGCCGTCTTCCATCTTTTCGTTGGTGATGAAGCTGTTGCGCTTGGCGAAGTCGTAGAACTCGGTGCCGGGATAGGCGTGGGCAACGGAGACCTGGATGGTCTCGCAGTCGAGAGTCTTCGCAAAGTTGATGGTGTTGCGGATGGACTCTTTGGTCTCGCCGGGCAGGCCGAGGATGAAGTCGGCATGGATGATGAGGCCGAGGTCGTGGCAGTCTTTGACGAAGTCGCGGGCACGCTCGACTGTTGCGCCCTTCTTGATGTTCTTGAGAATCTGCGGATCGCCGGATTCAAAGCCGACGATGAGGAGACGGCAGCCGGCTTCCTTCATGGCCTTGAGGGTGTCGCGGTCAGTGGTGACGCGCGAGGTGCAGGACCAGGTGATGCCGAGTGGCTTGAGCTTGGCGCAGAGTTCGATGGTGCGAGCCTTCTGGATGTTGAAGGTGTCGTCGTCGAAGAAGAACTCTTTGACGTGAGGAAAGTTTTCTTTCGCCCACTTCATCTCGGCGGCTACGTCGTCGGAGCTGCGCTTGCGCCAGGCGTGGCCGGAGAGCGTCTGGGGCCAGAGGCAGAAGGTGCACTGCGCGGGGCATCCGCGGGTGGAGTAGAGCGAGATGTATGGGTGGAGCAGGAAGGGGACGTTATAACGGGTGACGTCCATGTCGCGCTTGTAGATCTTGGTCGCCCAAGGCATCGCGTCGAGGTCTTCAACCTGCGGACGATCGGGGTTGTGCTGGATGACGCCGCTGGAATCTTTGTAGGAGATGCCGAGGATTTCATTCAGGGGTTTGCCGTTGGCGTATTCGACGACAGAGAAGTCGAACTCACGGCGGCAGACGAAGTCGATGACTTCGCACTCGTTGAGAGCGCGGTCGGGGTCGGTAGTGACCGGTGGGCCGACGAAGGCGATCCTGATGGTGGGATTCGCGTTCTTGATTGCGCGGGCAAGTCCGTGGTCGCCGCTCCAGCCTACGGTCGAAGTAAAAAGAACGAGAAATTCGTAGCTCTTGGCGATCTCGATGGTCTCATCCGCGGAGACGTGGTGGGGCGGAGCGTCGAGAAGCTTCGATCCTTCGAGCATGCCGGCAGGATAGGCGAGCCATACAGGGTACCAGTAAGACTCGATCTCGCGTGTTGCAGGCCAACGGGAGCTGGCGCCACCGTCAAAGTTTTCAAAGGAGGGCGGATTCAGAAACAGTGTTTTTAGTGGCATATCAATCATTCCATTTTACCATTCGGTAACGTGCTTCGGTGGGATTTCAGAGGTTCCGCACATGGTGCGACCCGAAGTTCCGGGGAAAGGGCAATCGATTCATTTCAAAAACGATAGTTGAGTCTCATAGCTCAAGGTTTCGCCGGGGCTGCGGGTAAGGCACTGACGGCAGTAGCTATCCAGTTTTCGAGCTCGCCGGTGGCACGGAGAAGGCCAATCCGCGCTTGCTGGAGTTCGAAGTTGGCGTTGAGAAGGGCAACAAACTTTTCGCGCTCAGTAATGCGGGCAGCCTGCTCGTCTTTGGGGGTCATCTGCGGGGCAGCGAGGTCGCCAGTGCCCGATTTCAACTGGACGAGAAGAATATCGAGCTGCTGCCGGGCAAGTTGCTGGTCAAGCGTGGCGATCTCGGTGCGAGCGGACAGCTCGGCCGCGCTATGACGGGCGCGAAGGCGGTTGTCGAAGAACTGATCGCGGATCGAATCCGCCTCATGTTCGGCATGGGCGGCGTCGGCAGCAGCCTCGCGTGCCAGGGCGCGATGAGCCATGTCGTAGATCGGTACAGTGATCTGCACACCGACAGCAGCGTTATTGTGCTGGAAACGGAAGTAGTAATCCTGGATGTTGTTGAAGGAGGCAAAGCGGCTGTACTGCCCATTGAAGGTGATCTGCGGTCTCCAGAGGTAACGGGCCTCGCCGAACGCTGTCTCTCGCTTGGATCTGGCAGCGGCATAAGCTGCTTCGACCGCGGGACTCGTGATGAGGGTGGTGGTGGTGAGATCCGGTGAGTTCGTGGGAAAAGCTGGAACACTGCCGGCGGTGGTGCCGACGCCCTGCGGGGGAAGGCCGATAAGACGTGCCAGATGGGCTTGGTCGGCGGCGGTCTCGTCTTCGGCGCGAAGACCGGCCAGCTTGATCTGTGCCGCGGTCAGTTGCGAGGTCGTCAAAGCGATCGAAGTGTCCTGCCCGGCATCGAGACGCTGCTGAACGATGGCCACCAGGCGGTCGGCGAAGACCTGTTGCTCACGGAGCGCGGCTTCGCGTTGCTGGTCGCGGTCGAGGGAGAGGTAGGTGATCGCAGTGTCTTCGGCCACGGCCTCGCGGGCGTCCTTCAGGGTCTGGTTGGCTGCATCGAGCGCTGCGCGCGCGGCACGGCTGTAGTCGCGCTGCGAATAGCTGAAGACTAGAGACTGCGCGTTGATGTTGAAGATCGACGGCTGACCGAGCGGGAAACCATACGATGGTGGACCGAGGCCGGAGCCCCCGACCACAGCGGGAATATACGCGTCGCGAAGCTGTTGGACCGCAGCCAGAGCTTTGTCGACGTCTGCCTGGGCAGCGAGTACTTTGGGATTGCTCTTGAGAGCGAGGTCGATCGCGGTGGTGAACGATATCTGGGCGTGGACGGGGGCGGCCACAGAGAGGAACGCAGAACACGCGAGACATAGGCGAAAGATGCGGATCATACGTCCTGAAAGATTCCTTAAGACCGGTTCCCAACCATGGTATCGCTTTTCTTTACGAGCCTTGCATTGCTTTTTGCGCAGGTGCATAGTTCGATGCGAGGGCAAGAGCGGTGGCATATTCGCGATGGGCTCCGTCAGTATCGCCGCGCTTCGCGAGGAGATTGCCTAACTGAACGTGTGCCTTGAAAGCAGGGGCTTCGTCGGTTTTTGCAGAGGACGCGAGGTAGGCACGAAGGAGATTCTCGGCGAGATCAGGGGAACGGTGGGCATCGGTGAGAATGCTGGCGGCATCGACGAGGGCGGGACCTTTGCGGTGGTCTGCGCTGACCGCGGATTTCAGAGCTTCGAGCATCTTGTCGGGCTGGTTGTGACGTTGATAGAAGTGGCCTAGGTCAATATAGGCATCCGGGGTTTTGCCGGCGTCGACCGCTTTCGTGAACTCTGTCTCGGCCAGGACATTATCTTTCTTCTTCTCTGCGATGAGAGCAAGCAAACGGTGAGCCTGTGCGGGAAAATGCGGCTGCATTCTGGCGGCGAGCGCTTGTGCTTTGTCGAGCCCGCCGCCGATGAGCGCAGGTGCCGCGACATAGTACTCACCGAGATCGCTCATTGCGTTGATATTCTCGGGATCGAGCTGGACGGCGCGCTCGAAGGCAACGCGTACCTTGATGGCGAGGTTGAGAGCGGCAATCGGATTCGCGTGGGAGGCTTTGAATCCGTAGGCACGGCCGAGCCACATCTGGTTGTCGCTGCTGGAGGGCGCGTTGGCGACAGCCAGTTCGCATTCGTGGATGGCTTTGTCGGCCATTTCCTGGGCGTAGTCGGCGCGGCAAAGAAGCTGGTGGGCTATGGCATCGCCAGGTCGTGCGGTGAGCAACTGCTGGAGGCTGACTGCTGCTTCATCAACGTGTCCCTGCAGAAGAAGAACGTTGGCCTGCGTGGTATCTGCGCAAAGAGGGCGAAGAGCGCAGAGAAGGACAAACGCAACGCGGATGCCAGCCGGATAGGTCGTCGAGGGCATGGTTAGTCGACTATCTTGACCGTAAGCCCATTGGACAGGTCACGGTTGCTCACAGCGCTCAGGGCAACGGTATCTTTTTCGGTGAGGCCACCGGTAATCTCGGCGCGAATCAGGTTTGTGGCCACGCCGATCTGAACCGGAGTGCGGACAAGTTTGTTATTGATAACGCGGTAGACGAAGTTGCCCGCATCAGTGTGGAGAGCCTCCCGCGGTATGCTGAGTGCGTTGAAACGCTGGGCGGTCGTGACGGTGACGACGACGTTGGTATTGGGAAGCAGATCGCCGTGGGCATCGTCGACAGTGATGATGCATTCGCCGACGTTGCGAGTGCCGTAGGTGATGACAGTAGTTGGCGCGATGGTGATGTGTCCGTGCCAGGTCTGGTTCGGCTTTGCGTCCCAGGAAATCTTAACTGCCTGCCCGACGGCCAGCTTGCCGATCTCCGGCTCGTCGAAGTAGGCGTGGATCTGAATCTTGTTTAGATCGGCGACGGCGATGAGGTTCTCGCCGGCCTGGATGAAATCGTAGTCGGAGACGGGGATGGAGTACACGGTTCCACTCTGGGGGGTCCGGATATTGTAAGAGGCGTAGCTGCTCTCGGCAGCTCCAAGCGCTGCCCGCGCGTCGGCTACCTGTGCTTCGACGCGAGCCTTATCGGCTGGGCTGTAGCGCTGAGTGCCCCTCATTTGAAAGCTTTGAACTGAGTTGTTTGCCGTCTGCAGCCTTTGTTCCGCAGCGGCGACCTCGCTGGGAGAGGCTGCGCCTTTCTGCTGAAGCTGCTTGAGCGCCGCCAGATTCGCTGTGGCCTGCTGCTGCTCTAACTGGGCACGGCTGAGATCTCCATTCAACGTGATGTGCTCTTCCTGCGAGCCGCCCTGTTCCAGATCGTGAAGAGTGGCCTCGGCCGTGCGCAGCGCTGCAACAGCGGAGGCAAGCTTCGCCTTGGCATCGGCATCCTCCATTTTGATGAGGAGATCGCCGGTTTTTACCTTCTGCAGGACCTCAACGTAGACCCTGGCGACAACACCCGATGCGGGAGCGTAGGCCTGAAATTCGCCAATCGGTTCTACTTTGCCATTGGTCGAGATCCAACTGACAAGATTCTGCCGGTCGACGGAGGCTACCTTGACCTCCACCACATCGCGGGTACTTGTACGGAAGATGAAGAAGGCAAGGATGATAACGGCGAGGATGATGCCCCAAACCAGTAGGGGATTCAGTCGTCTTGTCTCGGTAGTCGGCATCAGTCAAGAGGTTCAGTATATAAGACGCTTATGCACCGGAAACGAAGCAGATAGTTTTGAGGGCAAAGTAGTTACCTCGAAATGGCTCAAACTTATGCCATTCGGATGTCGACGAGTTCTAGTTCGAGTCCTGGATATTGAGGGTTGATCTTTGCCTTCAAGCGGTAGGCTACGTCAAGCAGCGAGCCTTTCTCCAGGGCCATTTCGGTGCAGCGCGCCGGCCAGTTGGTGTGACGTGTCCAGCCGAGAGCGCTAATGCGGCGGGGCTCTCCAGTTTTTTCGAGTTCGAGACAGATGTGCTTTCCTTTGATGATACGAACCGGAGCTGCGAGTGTCAGGGCGCGAGTGACAAAGAGTGGTTCACGATTACCTGCTCCAAAGGGTTCGCACCGTGTGAGCCAGTCGAAGAACTCCTGCGTGAGGTCTCTGAGGAGGACCTCTGCATCGCATTGCAGTGATGGGGTTAGAAGCGTTCCAGCCAGGCGGGTCGAGCTGTAAAGCTGCATTCGATCACGCAGCAGATTCATCCGATCCGAGGGGATGGAGAACCCGACAGCGTGGGCGTGCCCGCCGAAGCGCGTGAACAGCGTGTCCGGAGCGTCGCCCACTCCGTGGACTGCGGTAAGAGCATCGAGCAGATGAAAGCCGTCGATCGAGCGACCCGAACCGTGCGCCTGCCCCTCTTCGTGCGTAACGATAAGCGCGGGACGTCCGGTGCGATCGACGACACGGGAAGCGAGAATTCCAAGGACGCCGCGATGCCACGACGGATCGTCGAGGATGAGGCAGTCCGCTGGATTTACAGTGAGAGCTTCGAGCTGGGCTTCAATGCTTTCGAGCGCCTTTGCCTCGGTGGCGCGACGCTCGTCGTTGAGGCGGTTCAGTTTTTCCGCAAGATCGGACGCGCGTACGGGGTCTTTCGTGAGGAAGAGCTCGACGACTTCGCTCGCGATGTCCATGCGGCCGGCGGCGTTAATGCGGGG
Organism: Edaphobacter sp.; assembly: GCA_050012935.1. Lineage (GTDB taxonomy): Bacteria > Acidobacteriota > Terriglobia > Terriglobales > Acidobacteriaceae > Edaphobacter. The sequence goes on from JBEKGF010000068.1 coordinate 15,863, forward strand.
AGCGAGGCGAAAGCCGACTTCCGTGGCGGTTGGGGCGCGGTTGATAGGAATCTGCGCCACCTGCATGAGTGCGCGGAGACCGGGCTGGACTGGGTTACGGAGTTCGCGAAGGCCGAGTGCGGCGATGACACGGTTCTCTCCTTCGAGGGGAACGGAGTCGGCGATGGTAGCGATCGCGACGAGTTTGAGGAAGGAGGGAATAAGACCGCGCTTGAGACGCAGACGCTGGGCGTCAGGGTCATCGGAGTTCCTGGCGCCCTCCAGAAGCAGCGCATGCGCAAGTTTGAACGCGACCGCCGCGCCACAGAGGGACTTGAACGGATAAGGACAGTTGGCCTGGGCGGGATTGAGCACGGCTATCGCTTCGGGTATGCCAAGTGCCTCATCCGGAAGGTGGTGGTCGGTGACGATCAGATCGAGGCCAAGCGCCTTTGCTTCTTCGGCGGCGGCAAAAGCGCGAATCCCGGTATCAACACTGATGACGAGGCGGATTCCGTTTGCCGCTGCGGCGCCAAGAACGCTGGTTTGCATGCCATAGCCTTCGCGCAGCCGGTGGGGAACGTGATAGGTGACAAGTGCCGGGGAGCCTTTCGCGGCAATCCGCTCGATAGCAGTCTTCAGCAGCGCAGTGGCGGTGGTTCCGTCGACGTCGTAGTCCCCATAGATAAGGATAGGTTCGGCATCGCGAACGGCTTGCTGGATGCGGGCTACGGCGCGGTCCATACCAAGCATCAGCATGGGGTCGTAGAGGTCGTCGATGGTGGGGTTGAGAAATCTGTCCGCAACGGTGAGATCGGAGATACCCCGCGAGACAAGGAGACTTGCAATGGCATTCGGGCAGCAAAGATGCTCCGAGACGCGCGCGACTGCAGAGGAGTCGGCGCTTGGAAGTATCCACTGTTGCGGCCCGGCGTGGGCAGAGGACATGGATCGTCTACTCGTCGCTCTCGCGGTTGTCGACGACAATGCCATCGAGGCCGGTAACTGTCTCCATGAGGTTCTGGAAGCTGTCGTACCAGTCGGTGGCGACCTCGAAGAGGAACATGATGCCTTGATGCGCGAAGCCAAGCTGCAGATACCCGATCTTGCCGACGTGGTTGACGAGATATTCGGCGTCGTCGATCTCTTCCGAAACATCGCCGGAGAAGTCTTCGTCGCGTAGCTGGTCAAGGAGGATGGCGACGTCGGCCTTTTCGAGAACGACCTCGCTCATGGTCACGAAGGGCGCCCCTGCAGCTTTGGCGTGCTCGACAAAGTCCTTCCAGCCGTCAGGATTGTCTTCCTCGAAGACAACTGTGGGGACTTCTTCGGAGACAAAAGCGTTGAGGCGGCGCATGCCGTGACCAGCAATAAAGGCCACCATGTCGTCCTTGAGCGAAATGAGATTGTCGGGCTGCATTCGATGGTTATTGTCTCAGAAACAGCTGTAAGGCGCACAGGAATATGGAATGCCACGAAGGAACCCCCGTTAATCGAATAACTGATTTTGCGGCGCTTAGAGTGTTTCGTAGCTTGACATGCGATTTTTCGGACTGACTCTGGATCAATTTCTTTCAAAAATATGTTATCGAACCCCAAGCAACGGCATCAGTCCGCTGGCCGGAATCTCCGGTGCCATAAACCGTTCCCTGTTCCCCACAACAAACCCAGCCGCAAGCCTTCCGCTGCGTGCCGCGCCTTCCATCGTCGAGGGCCACTCGGTACCCGTCCAGTCCCCCGCGAGGAAAAACCCCGGCCAATCGGTTCGAGCGCCAGGCCGAAACCGATCCAGGCCGGGCACAACCGAAAAAGTCGCCCGCGCCTCCTTCAGCACTCCGCTTTTCAGCAGCTTCGCTCCCTTCACCTCTGGAAAAAACATCGCAAGCTCTCGCAGCGCCGAAGACAAAATCTCCTCCCGCGTCATCCCAAGCTGCGTCCTTGATCCAGCAATCACCACCTCCACATAACTTCCCTTCTCCGGCGCATATCCGCGAATCCGCGACTTGTGGAAGAACCATTCGATCGTCGTATCGAGCAGCCACGCATGATCGAGATCGGTAATCTCCCGATCAAACCAGAGCAAGACAGAAGTAAAAGGCGAATGCACCTGCCGCGCCAGCTTCAACTCCAACTGCTCGCGCGTATCAAGCGCCAACCCCGCATAGTGACTGTTCAACTTCATCATCGGCATCAGCTTCTGCGTCTGCTCGAACGGCAACGCGAGAATGATCGAATCGGCAACATAACCTTCATCCGCAACATTCACCCGCCAGCGCCCATTCTCCTCCTGCGTAATCGCTTCCACACTCGCCCGAAGCTGCACCGCGCCGCCACGAGCCTCAATCAACTGCGCAACATCCGCATAGAACTCGCTTAACGGAACCGTCGGAATACCCAACCGCCCCCCCGTCGAGGATTTAACAAAAAGCTCGTGAAACACCTTCCCTGCATAGCGCGTCGAGCAGTGCGCGGCATTATCGTTCAACGTCGCCATCAAAATCGGACTCCAGAAGTGCCGAATCGACCGCTCCGTCTGCCGCGTCCGCTTCAGCCACTGTTCCATGCTCTCGTCATCCTCGGCAGGATAGCCGCGAAAGAACTCCATCAGCCCTCGCGCCATCCCCAGCTTGTCCTTCCAACCCAGCGTAGACATACGCGCAAAGCTGGGAGCAAAGTGCAATGGCGCAGGCAAACCGCTAGCAACAATCGTGCTCGACCTGCCGTTCGGCTCAAGAAACGTCTGCTTGTCGTACCAGCGAATCTTGCCCGAGCTTCCCGCCTGCTCACACAACTCAATAAGGTTCGTGCAGCACCCCAGCAACACATGCTGCAGATCCACCACCTCACCCAGCGCCGGATGTTCATAGGAACAAGCCCGGCCACCCACATAAGGCTTCCGCTCAAGCAAGGTCACACTCTTCCCTGCACCACTGAGCGCAGCCGCAGCAGCCAGCCCAGCCGCACCAGCCCCGACAACAATCACATCGCAAGCTTCGCGACTCATGACGCCACCCGGTTTCGCAGCGTCATCAAGACGCCCTGTCCAAGAATGGCCATCTTCGCCGGCGTCGAAACGCTGATGCGTTCGCTGAACACGTCGCTGTCAGCCTTCGCAATCTTGTGAAGCAGCCTGTGGTAAATCTCGACAAGCACCCAAAGCGCCGCGCGGCTGTCGGGATCGATCAAAGGAAGCAACCGATCCGCGGAAGAATAATATCTTTCAGCGCGAGACCCAAGAGCATCCAGCATCACTCGCTCTTTCGTCTCCATCGCAGCCCCGCCGGCCAACATTTCCACACGGTCGACGCTTACGCCAAATTCATGCAACAGATCAAGCGGCAGATAGATCCGCCCACGCTCCGCATCCTCTTTCACATCGCGCAGAATATTCGTCAACTGAAAGGCGATCCCAGTCTCCTCAGCGAGCTTCTCCGCCCGCGCATCCGTGTAGCCAAAGATCCTGATGCAGACAAGCCCCACAACGGAAGCCACAAGATAGCAATACCGATAAAGTTCCTCGAAGGTAGCGAAGGTCTGCAACTCATTCTCGGATTGCGGCCTCGGTTCCAGATCCATCGTCGTTCCCTGCACCAGCTCTTCCAGCAAGGCGTCAGCAATCGCAAACCTCGTCTGCGTATCATTCAACGCAAGAAACACCGGGTCATCGGAGGCGCCACTCCGCCTGGCCTCCCGCCACGCCGCGAGCCACTGCGCCATCACCTCACGCCGCTGTTGCACCGGCATTGTCTCATCGTCGGAGATATCGTCCGCGCGCCGCATGAACGCATACACTGCGCACATCGCATTCCGCTTGTGCTCCGGCAGCACGCGGAACGAGTAATAGAAATTCTTCGCCTCCCGCTGCGCAATCGTACGGCAAACCGCATAAGCCTCAGCGATCGTCACGCCGCCATCCCCGCACGCAGCTTGTCGAAAAGAGCCTCGATCAGCAGCCCCAGCTTCTTTGCCTTCGTTACAACCGGCCTTCCCCGCAACACATCGAAATCCTGCGCGCCAATACCGTTGAGAATCGCCTCTCCACCTTTGCGGAAAAGATCCAGCACAACGGCAAGCTCCTTATCGACATGCCTGCTGATCTCTCCGCCCTCAAGCAGCATCGCGCGCGTTCGCACCACCAGGCTCTCGATCATCGCGCGAAACTCAGGCGTGAAGACCCGCCCATCAATCTGCCCTTCCTCCACTCCAAACCGCGCCATCGACTCGGCTGGAAGATACCGCCTTCCGCGCTCGGCATCTTCCACCACATCCTGCCAGAAGTTGGCCAACTGCAGCGCCGTGCAAACCTTGTCCGAGAGCAGCGCAAGCGACTCTTCGCGATATCCGCACACCCACAAAACCAGCCGCCCAACCGGGTTCGCCGAATAGCGAGAGTACTCCAGCAACTCCTCCCATGTCGCATACTTGGTCTTCACCTGGTCCATTCGGAACGCATGCAGAAGGTCGAGAAAAAGTTCGCGCGGCGGGTTGCACTCGCGAATCGTCTCATGCAACGCCACAAAAACCGGGTGCATCGACAGCTCAGGAGTGTCGTAGCACTCATTCAACATCGCTCCCCACGTGTCCAGAAGGCGGCTCGCAACCGCGGTATCGCCAACCTCATCCCCCAGGTCATCCGCCACTCTGCAGTAAGCGTAGATGCTCTCGAAGTGTGGCCGCACCTTACGCGGCAGAAAGAACGTGGCGACATGGAAGTTTTCGTAGTGCGTCGTCGCAAGCTCACGACACCACGCGCGCGCCTCGTCAACGGTCGGAAGCTCCAGCGGAGTCAGATACTCAGGCGGAGCGCCCACCAGGGAGTGTCGCGTCACCATTCCCCCGTTCATCGTGGCACTCCTCCCGGAAAGACCGCCGTCTTAATCTCCCGCGAGCCTCCATCGCGACTCATCATCCGCGCAAAGAGGCCTGGCACATCGCCAAGCTCGGCGCGCCCGGTAATGTACTCCGCGCACTTGAACCGGCCGCTAATCACCAGGCCAAACGCCGTACGGCACGTCGCCGGTGTGTGATGAAAACTGGCTTTCAGCGTGATGTCCCCATAGTGCAGCCGGTTCGTATCCAACTGAACC
>JBEKGF010000069.1:0-20791 GCA_050012935.1 Edaphobacter sp.
GATTACATGGCCGCCGAGACCAAAGCTGGTCTATAAACATGGTCAGGTAAGAACGCGCTATCCTAGAGGCACGCTACACAGAAAAGATGGAAACCATGGTTGATCAGGCAATACTGGACCTCCGCACCACAAAGTTCCCCGCCGAGTTCACTCCCGGCGCGCGCAACGCCGTCACCACCTGCCTGCGTATCCAGCCCGACGAAAAGGTCACCCTCATCACCGACGAGCGCTGCCTCACCATCGCGGCCTCTCTCGCGAACGAACTCGAGCGCATCGGCTGCACCTGGAACGCCTTCGTTCTTGAATCTCTCGCTCCACGTCCACTCACCGAGATGCCTCCGGCGGTCCTCGCCGACATGGAGGGCTCACAGGTCAGCATCTTCGCCGTCTCCGTCCAGCCCAACGAACTCCACAGCCGCATGCAGATGACCGACGTCGTCAATCGCCGCCGCATGCGCCACGCCCACATGGTCAACATTACCCCCGAGATCATGACCCAGGGCATGCGCGCCGACTTCCTTGCCATCGACCGTCTCTCGCAAGCCGTGCTCGATAAGGTCCGCGCCGCTACCTACGTTCGTGCCACAACGCCTGCCGGCACCGACATCCATGCGCAACTCAATCCGGAGTACCGCTGGTTCAAAACCTCCGGCATCATCAGCACCGAAAAGTGGGGCAACCTCCCCGGCGGCGAATGCTTCACCGCGCCCGGCGAGGTTAACGGCGTCTTCGTGGTCGACGGCGTCGTCGGCGACTTCCTCTGCGCCCGCTACGGCATCCTGCGCGCCACACCGCTTACCATCAACATCGAAGGCAACCGCATCACCCGCGTGGCGTCGTCGAATAAGGAGCTCGAACGCGACTTCTGGGCCTACACCCACACCGACGAAAACTCCGACCGCGTCGGCGAGTTCGCCATCGGCACCAACATCGGCGTCGAGCGAGTTATCGGCAACATCCTGCAGGACGAAAAATTCCCCGGCATCCACATAGCCTTCGGCGACCCCTACGGTGCCCACACCGGAGCACCCTGGAAGTCCTCGACCCACATTGATGTAGTCGGCCTGGAGTTCAGTATCTGGCTAGGCGATGCCGGCGGCGAAGAGCAGATCATGCGCGACGGTCAATTCCTGATCGAAGCCTAAGCCTTCGCCTAAGTTGGCTGGATACAGACGCTTCGTCCGCTGTTGCCGTTGCCCTTTCGTCAGGCGTAATCTGTATGCAGTTAGTAGGGGCTGCGAGGTCGATTATGCGCAATGCTTTTCTGCTTCTAACTCTGCTTTCGGCGGGCGTTTCTATTTCGGCGCAGCAGACCATCCCTGCGACGAGCGCGGATTGCCCGATTGGATTTACCGCGCACGTCAACGGACGCGCAATCGTTCGCACGGTTGAAGACCGGAAGAAAAATGGCGATGGCCCGTTGCTCGAATTGACGTTCGGACGGCGCGATGCGCTGAAGATGCTAAGCGCCAGTATCACCGTCCATGGATCGGACTCTTCGAGCCGCTACCTGCCGGTCAATCAACGCTCCGGAGAGAATGCGACACAGACCTTCGAGTTGCGTTCGGAGAATGGCGCGACAGATCTGACGAATGCCGAGGTTTGGCTGAACAAAGTTTTGTTTGTGAGCTGGGTTGAACTAACCGAGATGAAATATGCCGACGGTTCAGCATGGCATGCATCTTCCGGCGTGCAATGCCGCGCAGTTCCGAGCAAATTTCTACTTGTCGATGCCGCCGCAACGCACTGAGCGCAATATCGCCTCTGTCTCTTCGTCAATTAAAAGACAATTCTCATCCATCCTTGAAGCCTCGCGCAGGGCCTTGCATCCAATGTGGTTATGGACAAGAAACAACTCGGCAACTCTGACTTACACCTCTCTCCCATCGGCTTCGGCGCCTGGGCCATCGGCGGCGGCGACTGGGCCTTCGCATGGGGCCCGCAGGATGACAACGACTCCATCGCCGCCATCCACAAAGCCCTCGACCTTGGCGTCAACTGGATCGATACCGCCGCCGTCTACGGTCTTGGCCACTCCGAAGAGGTCGTAGCCCGCGCCCTCAAAACCACCTCACACAAACCCTACGTCTTTACCAAATGCAGCATGGTGTGGGATGAAAAGCGCGAGATCGCCAACTCGCAAAAGCACATCCGCCGCGAGTGCGAAGACTCGCTTCGCCGCCTCAACGTCGAAGCCATCGATCTCTACCAGGTGCACTGGCCCAAGCCCGACGAAGAGATTGAAGAAGGCTGGTCCGTCATGGCCGACCTTCAGCGCGAAGGAAAAGTTCGCTGGATCGGCGTCTCCAACTTCTCGGTCGCGCAGATGGAGCGTGTGAGGAAGATCGCTCCCATCACCTCACAGCAGCCGCCCTACTCCATGCTCAACCGAACCTACGAGGCCGAAAACCTTCCCTTCTGCAAAGCCCAAAACATCGGCGTCCTCAACTACGCCCCCATGCACTCCGGCCTGCTCACGGGAGCCATGACGAAAGAGCGTGTCGCCGCATTCCCCGCGAACGACTTCCGCCGCAACGCAAAAAACTATCAGGAGCCTCTTCTCTCCCGCAATCTCGCCGTAGCAGGCTTTCTCAAGGAGATCGGCGCCCGTCACAACGTCGGCGCCGGCGTCATTGCGATCGCGTGGACCCTCCACAACCCGGCCATCACGGCAGCTATCGTCGGCGGCCGCAACGCCAGGCAAGTCGAAGGCGTCATCCCGGCCATTACCTTCCGCCTCACTGAGGCCGAATACGCCGAGATCGCCGCCTTCCTCGCCGCCCATCCATAGATACCCAGATACCCGCGAAACCGGCTGCAGCAGCTACACTAACTCCCATGCTGCAGCCTTATCGCGACCAATTCAACGCGAAGTTTACTCCAGCGCAATACAGCGACCTGCTGGCACGCCTCAACCGTCTCACCCGCACCACCGTTGAATTCCGCGTAGCTGAAACTCCCTGCTTCTTCCCACAATCGCTACTCGACGAACTAGCGCAAACCGGCGCAGTCCTCACCCACCAGCTACTCGGCAATCCCGTATACCGCGAAGCTTCGAACCAGACCATCCCCAATCAATACAACGTACCCAACGAAAACCCGCAACCCAATTTCATGACGGTCGACTTCGGTCTCGTCCGCAATCCCGACGGAACGCTTAGTCCGAAGCTGGTCGAACTCCAGGCATTCCCCTCCATCTTCGGCTACCAGGACATCCTCGCCCGGCAATATATTGCAGCCTATAATCTCGATCCCAACTTCGCCGGCCATCTCGGCGGCCTCAACGAGCAAGCTTACTGGCAACTCCTCCGTGAGGTCATCGTCGACGACCACGACCCGGAGAACGTAGTCCTCCTCGAGATCGATCCCGACCATCAAAAGACTCTCCCGGACTTCCACGTCTACGAAGACAAGCTCGATATCGCCACTGTCGATATCGTCAAACTCCGCAAGCAAGGCAATCGCCTCTTCTACCAGCGCGAAGGCCGTGAGATTCCCATCCACCGCATCTTTAACCGAACCATCGTCGACGAACTCCAGCGAAAGAACATCCAGCTTCCCTTCGACTATCGCGACGAGCTCGACGTCGAGTGGGCCGGCCATCCCAACTGGTACTTTCGAATCAGCAAGTTCTCCCTCCCATTCCTCAACCACCCCTCCGTCCCCAAAGCCGTCTTCCTCGACGACTGGTTTGCTCATCGCAATCTCGAAGGCCTGCCCGCCGGACGCGAAAGCCTCCTGCTCAAACCCCTCTATTCCTTCGCAGGGAAGGGAATTCAATTCGCTCCCAGCGACGCCGACCTCAACGCCATCCCCGCTGCCGACCGCCATCTCTATCTATTACAAGAGCGCGTCGCCTTTGAGCCGGTCATCTACACTCCGCACGGCCCCACCCAGGCCGAGATCCGCATCATGTACCTCTGGCCCGATGGCAGCGCCCTGCAGCCGGCCATCGCTCTCGTGCGTCTGGGACGCGGACTAATGATGGGCGTCGACCATAATCGAGACCAGCAATGGGTTGGAAGCTCCGCCGCTCTGACCCTTTCGTTGTAGTTTCGGCCCTGAGAAAAGGTATGGAAGTAACTCCCCATTGGGTTACACTCCAGTGTGGTGCATAAAGGCCCATGTAGGGCAGTTTCCCCAAACCAGGAAACAGGAGGAGGATGAGTGGCTCAGTGGTCGATTCCAGCCGACAGTCCAGTACGCACGGCTGTCCGCTTTCCAATGAGGCTTGCCATACGTCTTCATACTGACCAGGGCGAGATGGAGGCAATCACGGAAAACATCTCCGCCAACGGCCTGCTCTTCGTCGGGGAAGAAATCCCGCCGCTCGAAGCCAGAATCGAGTTCACCATCGCAATGCCTTCGGCTGTCATGGGAACTGAGAAAGACGTAACCATTCACTGTATCGGCCGTGTCGTCCGCCACTATCTGCAGGGGGGCCAGAAAAAAGCCGCTGCAGTGATCGACGAGTATTTTCTAAAGGCATGAACACTATGACTGTCGTTAACATCGATCCAACCCGGACCCACGAAGAAGAAGCTCCGGAAGAGAGCTCATCTCACGTTGGTATCCGCGTCATCCTCGCCGACTCGCAGGCAATCTATCGCGTCGGCATGAAGAAGGTTTTTGCTCTCGAAGACGATATCCGCGTCGTTGCCCAGGTTGAAACTCTGACGAATCTCTACGCTGCGCTGCAACGCTATCCCACGGATGTCGTCGTCCTTGAAGGCCAGCTCATCGCCGGTACCATCGATGCGATCCCCGAACTCGTCCGCCAGGCTCCCGAAGCGAAACTCATCGTCCAGGTCAGCGAAGCCGACGAGGCCAACACCGTCGAACTCTACCGTCGTGGCGTTCGCGGCGTTGTCCCCCGCTCCATCTCCCCCGACCTTCTCGTCAAGTGTGTCCGCAAGATCGCCGAGGGCGAGACCTGGATCGACAACCAGTCCATCAGTTGGGTTATCGAGGCCTACCGCTCCCAGGCCACCAGCCTCACCGACCCCAAGGTCCAGCCCAAGCTCTCCAAAAAAGAGCTTGCCATCATCAGCTGTATCACCCGTGGCATGCGCAACAAGGAGATCGCTTACCAGATCGGCACCACCGAGCAGGTCATCAAGAACTACCTGCGCAAGGTCTACGACAAGCTTGGCGTCTCCGACCGCCTGGAGCTGGCCCTCTACTGCCTTCATCACGAGCTGCTTAAGAAGTACATGGCCGACGAACCGGTATTGCCCGCCCGCACCGAGCCAATGCAACCCCTCCGCGCCAAAATGTAAGACCTTCCCGGTTACCATTTTCCCTGATGCGCTGCCCTGTCACGGTGATTTGAGTATCCCTTGCATGAGGGGATACTTACCTTTTCAGGTACCCCCACCCTACAGGTTATTGAATACAGGTATTTATGCCCATGATATCCCCAAGGGAGGAGGAGGGTATCCTCGGGCCTGACAAAACGTCTCTAAGGAAGATATGCTTCTCCAGGCGGGAAGAACCGCCAGTAAGGAATTGATATGGGAATCGCAACATCGACACTGAATCTGGCACAGAGCAAGCTGCATGTGGCCGCGCCGTATCTCATCGAACAAGACTGGGCCTCCTACACCCCGGAACAGCACGCCATCTGGGCCGAACTCGTCTCCCGCCGCATGCCGCAGCTTCGCGAACACGCCTGCCAGGAGTATCTCGACGGCTTCCATCAGATCGGCCTGAAGGAAGACAACCTTCCTGACCTCGTCGAAGTCAGCGCCCGGCTGCAGCCCCGCACAGGCTGGCAATCCACGCCGGTCAGCGGCTTCCTTCCCCCCGATGCCTTCTTCGAGATGCTTGCCGCACGCATGTTCCCCACCACGACCTGGCTTCGCTCACGCGACTCGATGGAATACACTCCCGAGCCCGATATCTTCCACGACGTCTTCGGCCACGTCCCCATGCACGCTCACTCCGTCTTTGGAAACTTCCTCCAGAGCTATGGCCAGATCTGCGCACGCCTCACCGATCCGGAAAAACTCGAGCGCATGGGCCGCCTCTTCTGGTTTACCGTCGAGTTCGGGCTCATCCGTCAAAATGGCGAGATCAAGGTCTATGGCAGCGGCCTCATCTCCTCGCACGGCGAGTGCACCCGCGTCCTCGCCGGCGGCTGCGAGGTCAAAGACTTCGATCTCGATGCCGTCCTCAACCAGGAGTTCGACACCGGGGAGATGCAACCCGTCCTCTATGCCGTCGAGTCGTTCACTCAGATATACGAGGCCACCAAATTAGCCGAAAGCAGGCTCTCCTGAAGGCACAATTCGATAGAGACAAATGAAAAGCGGCTGCAGGTTCGAAAACCTGTAGCCGCTTTTTTTACCCTAACCAGAGATTACCAGGTGAGTCAGTAGACGAAAGCTTTACCGGTGTCCACCGCCGCCGTGTCCACCGCCACCGTGGAATCCTCCACCGCCTACGCTGTGGCCGCCGCCGGCAAATCCGCTTCTAACCGCACTCGCGCCGCGAAAACCACCGCCATAACCGAGGCGTCCATAGCCAAAGCCAGGACGTCCATAAACCGGCCGTCCATAGAAGCCGCCGCGATAGCCGCCGTAGAAGCCGCGATAACCATAGCCGCCGCGGAACCAGGGGCCCGCGCCGATAAAGATGCCGCCGCTGAACCACGCCGGGCCATAATAACCATAAGGCGCACAGGCGTAGGGGTAGTAACCGTAGTAGCCATAAGCGCAGGCGGGGGCGGGATAACCGTAGCCTCCATACACTGGACCGCCAATCCCTACGCCAACCGCAACCTGAGCGTGAGAGTAAGCAGCAGGAACCAACAGAATGCTGAGTAGGGCGAGATATCGTAAGAAACGCATTTTCCAATCTCCTATGCAGAGCCCCGCAGCCCATTTCGGCTCCGGAAGCCTTTGCCGGATCCAGAACCCTCAAGGGTGACTGCGATCCTACCTAATTGAACGTCAAAATGGGAAAAAGGTTGTGCCGGGGAACCCCCAGAGAAGTCGTGCAACATCTTGCGCATAACCTCCTTATTTCTCTGAGACTTCCACTAGAAACCGGCGCGCCAGGCTACCTAAGCCAGACTCCTAATCGGCCTTGAGATAGCTAACTGCTGATAAGCAATCGTTTAGTGGGTCCCGATTTTTCCACAGAAATCAAATAGTAACGCTAAGATAAATAGGAAAAAATTTAGCACTTAAGGGTAAAATGTTCCTACAAGTGCAAAGATTCTACCTGTAAGTTGCAAATTTCAGCACCTGAATACCTCTCTGCTTTGGTTCTCTAATTGCTTCAACAGGAGATATAAGGAATTCGTCCCAGGCAAGGCGATCGACAGGGATGTTTCGACCCCAGGTGAAACGAATGCGGCGCTTGATCTATTTATTTCTCCTAGTCTTGTTCGTTGGCATATCGGCGACATGCGTCAATGCATCGACGGACTGCGAACGCTGGTTCGTCGCTTATCGGCGCGAACTCGCGCACACTCGCAGCCTCCAGCGCGCGGTCGCCGCCAAACGCCGGGCGAAGCTTTACGCTCAGCGCAAACTCGCTGGTTACGTGCCCAAGCCCGCGCCAAAGCTTGTCCCGGTGAATGCGCCGAGGATGACCCGCAAACAGACGCTCCATCACTTCGAGCTTGCCTGCGGTGTCCTCCCCGACGACGAGTCAGACGTGCCTCTTATCGCCGAAGAGACTCCCGCCGACTTCCGCCCCGACCATCCGCTGAACGACGGACTGGACCTGGTCCCCACCGGCCTCGACGACACTATCGCGGAGAACGACGTCCCACCGCCTCCTTCCTCTGATCTTCCGCCCGACGGCGGTGGTCCCCCGGTCTATAGCCCGCCGTTCACAGGAGGCCCAATACCTCCAGGCACCCCGCCGCCGCCACCACCGCCGGATGTTCCCGAGCCCTCGACCTGCATCCTTATGTTGACCGGGTTGGCTGGTGCGGCAGGCGCAATCCGCAGCAGATTCAGATCGTAGCCAGCTCTTCCAACATCATTCGCGTGGGGGCCGGCACTCGAATCGCATTGCCGACGAGAAGAATCACCGGCGCAGGCCCAACATCCCCATCCTCCAGCTTCTTCAGAGTCGTGCTATGCACCTGCTCGTCGGGAGCAGTCGCTTTGCTGATCGCCACGCATGGAGTCGCGCCATCGATTCCTGATGCCATCAAATCATCCGCCAGCGCCCGAAACCTCCGGCCCGGCATATAGATCACCAGCGTCGCATCTTCAGGAAACGCCCTCTCCCACTTCGGCGCAAGCTCGAGCTTTCCCGCGGCATGATGAGCGGTAGCAAAGATCAGCTTCGAAGCTGCGCTACGGTCGGTTAGCGGAGTCTTCAGTCGCGCAGCCGCTGCAAACGCCGCCGTAATTCCCGGAACAATCTCAAACCGAAGCGCAGCCTCGCGCAGCGCGGCGATCTCCTCCCCAGCCCGCCCGAAGATCAGCGGATCTCCCGACTTCAACCGCAGAACGGAACGGCCCGCCTGCGCAGCATCGATCATCAGCCAATGGATCTCTTCCTGTGTAATCCGCGCCTGCCCGCAACGTTTACCGACAGGAATAATCTCAGCTTCCGCATGAGCCAACGCCATGATCTCCGCAGATACCAGATCGTCCGGCAGAATCAAATCCGCCGTCTCCAGCAGCCGCAGAGTACGCAGCGTCAACAACTCCGGATCACCCGGGCCCGCGCCTGCCAGATAAACCGTCCCACGTTCCGCGCTGTAGTTCATGCTCTTCCTCCTGGCAACGGATTCACTCGCGCATGCTCCCGAGCCATCGTCCGCGAGGGACACTCCTCATAGCCGCAAACCTCGCGCTGTGCCAATTGATGCAGCAGCAATCTTCGCTCTTCATTCAGCGGCTCTCTCTGCGTCACCTCGCGTCGAAGATTACCCAGATCGGTCAGCCAGTCGCCCACATCCAGAGGCAACTGCGCGTTGATCTCCTTGCGCAGCCTCTGAGCAAGTGCAGGGCTCGCTCCCGCCGTTGAGATCGCGATCTGCAGATCGCCGCGCCGCACCACGGAAGGGAAGTAGAAGTCGCAAAACGGAGGATCATCCACGGCATTGCACAGCACATTCGCCTCCGCGGCCTCGTGATAGACAGCCCGATTCACAGCAGAATCATTCGTCGCCGCAACCACCAGAAACTGCCCCGTCAAATCGCCAGCGGCATACTCACGCCGCTTCCACTCCACCTCGCCTGCCTCCGCCAACTCGACGATCCGCGGCCGTGCCTCTGGCGCAATCACCGTCACCTTGGCGTGGGCCGCACGCAACGAGTCGATCTTCGATTCCGCCAGATTCCCCGCGCCAATCACCATGCAGGGGCGCGACGTAAGCTTCAGAAACATAGGAAACAGGTCCATGCGTTACTCTCCCGGCGCGTGCTGCCCGGCGCCAACCGGCGGTGCATCGCGCTCGACGGGATCGACGGCCGTTCCGGCAAGCTGCGCACGAAGACTATCGTCATCGGTTCGCGCAAAATAGGCCCGCAGATCTTCTCCCGGCTCCCGAGCCTCAAGATATCCGCGCAGCAGCCGCTCCAACGCATCGGGAACCTCATCCGCCGCGGCGCGAAAGCCCAGCGGCCGCGCAGTCCGCGCGAATCTTCCGACAGCGCCTCCAACGCAGAAGTAGAACGCATCGACCAACTGCCCGTCGCGCTTGATCTTTTTGCCTTCGAGCCCGATATCGGCAATCCAGTGCTGGCCGCAGCTATTCGTGCATCCCGTCACATGCAATTTGATCTGCTGATCGAAGCTTGGAAGCCGCTCCTCCATCTCGCTCACCAGCCACTTCGAGAAGCCCTTCGTCTCCGCGATCGCCAGCTTGCAAAACTCAGTGCCGGTGCACGCGATCGCTCCGCGCCAGAACGCCGAAACATCCACCTGAAGTTCCATACTGTTCAGCGCAACAACCAGCTCCGCCGTCTTCTCATTCGGAACATTCACCACGACGATGTTCTGCATGATCGTCGTGCGCAGCTCACCGTTCCCATAGCGTTCGGCTAGCTCGGCCAGTTGCACCAGCTGATCGCCCGAGAGCCGGCCCCGCAGAACGCTTGCGCCGACCGACGACAATCCCGCCTGACGCTGCGGTCGAATCCCTGCATGATCGCGGTAGATATCGTCCGGCGCCACATCCTCCGCAGCCGGGCTGGGATCGAGCTTGTACCCCAGCTTCTCCTCAAGCGCAGCAAGAAACGACTCCGCCGTCCAGCCATGCCGCATAAAGAGATACTTAATCCGTGCCCGTGTGCGGTTCTCGCGAAGCTCCTGCTGCTCGCGAAAGATCTCCGCCGTGGCATGAACCGCTGCGTAAGCCTGGTCCTGCCGGATAAACGCTGGAATCCGAACCGCGAGGTGCGGCTCCGTAGAAAGCCCTCCACCAACCCGCAGCGTGTAGCCGATCTCCTCCTTGCCCTCGACCACGCGCCCGATCGCCGTCAGGGCCACATCGTTGATCTCCGGATACGAACACCAGCTCGAGCAACCCGTCACCGAAATCTTGAACTTTCGCGGCAGATTGTAGAACTCAGGATTGGCCGTCAGCTTTTGCGCAATCTCCACCGCAAGCGGCGAGGCATCGAGAATCTCATGCCCATCCAGCCCAGCCAGCGGACATCCCGTCACATTGCGAACCACGTCGCCGCAGGCGCCCTTCGGACTCAGCCCCACAGCAGTCAGCGCATCCACAACCACCGGCAGTGACTCAATCGTCAGCCAATGCAACTGAATATTCTGCCGGGTCGTAATGTCGGCAAGGTTCCGCGCATACTTCTTCGTCAGTTCGCCAATCACTCGCAACTGCGCGCTGGTCAAAATCCCATTCGGCAACCCGATCCGCATCATGAAGTATTCGGTCGCCTTGCCTTCGCCACCCACCCCTCCGGTCGCCCCTATTCCGTCACCCTGCGTGTAGATGCCCCACCACTTGAAGTAAGTCCCAGCCCACTCCGGCAGCACCGATTCCCGGCCCTCCCTCGCGAACTGCCGCACCTCCTCCCAGGCCTCCCAGGGATTCTTCGCACGCTTCAGGCGCTCTGATTTTTGGGCTTTGGTCTCTTTTACTGCGGTTGCAACGGGGGAACTCATGCTGGGTATCCTTCTCTTGAACATGGAATTAAATGAAAAGGCCCACCGGATAAGTGGGCGCTGTAGCTTTGCTGTGGAGGTTTGGGACTTAGTAGGGAAGTCTCCGGTTCAGGCAAAGTCGACGGCGCGCACACTCACGACAACACGCGCAACAAGCGTCGAATCGACATGCCATCAAACCAGCCATTCACTAAGGTTAGTTCCGTAAGCGCCAAACGTCAAGACGCAAAACCTGAAGACCGGACGAAATTCATCGCAAATCCAACAAGTTAGTCCGCCTCAGCCAGGGAGAATTTATGCCGCACGTCCGAACCGCGTATCCAGAAGATCACATCCTCCGCGATATTGGTTGCATGGTCTGCTGCCCGCTCCAGGTTGCGCGAGATGATAATTGCGTTCAATGCCTGTCCGCTGACGATCGGGTGCTGTTGCATCACCTCAACCAGTTCCGCCTGCACATCGCGGTTCATGTCGTCGATCTCATCGTCCATCGCAAGCACGGATTCAGCCAGCTTCGCATCGGCCTCCAGCAGCGATTGAATCGCGCGCCGGATCATCACCCCAACCTTTTCGCCCATGTCGGGGATATCGATCGGCAGCGAGATATGCGGCGAGTCATGCAGAAACTGTGTGCGCGACGCGATGTTTGTCGCCTGGTCGCCAATCCGCTCGAGGTCGCCATTAATCTTGATCACAGACAAGATAAACCGCAGGTCGATCGCCATCGGCTGCTCCTTCGCCAGCAGGTCGTAAGCCATCTCGTCGACATCGCGTTCGGCCGCATTGATCGCCGTCTCGATCTCTTTCACATGCTCGCAAAGGCCAGTGTCTCCCGTCAGATACGCCTCCAGCGAAAGAGAAAGAGCCTGCTGCGAGAGCGCCGCCATGGCGAGAAGTTTGTCTTTCAGTGCAGCAAGCTGTTGTTGAAAATTGATACGGGGCATGGGGAGCACCTCGAAGTGAATCTCTCTCTATTTTGACGTAAGAATGGCGAAGAGACGATGAATATTGTTGCAGGAGGTCGTGCTTGGTACACAAATGGCGCAGTTTTCGAAATGGACGAGGTTGAACCTGTTCGATGGATGGCGCAGAGGCAGAGGCTTGTAGCTTCGAGGAAGCTAGTGATACAGCAGATAATTCTGCCGCCGCTTCTCAAAGCCGGCCAGATCATCCTTCCATCCCTCCGCAATCTTACGCGGGTCGACATCGTTCTTCAGCGCCTGCATCGTATCCACATTGGTGACCAGATAGGCGGCTTTCTCCAATTGAAACTCCGGATAGAAATGGTGCAGAGCGCTTAGTAACTCCACTCCGAACTCAGGCGAGTTGAACGCGCTCCGGTCCGTCACCGTAAACGCAACGCCCGGAATAGTCTTTCCATGAAAGGGATAGCGATTCGAGTCCTCCGCCACTGCAAAGCTCGTCGCAGTAAATTGAACTCCCGGAATCTTTCGCGCCGTCAGGTAAGCCGCCAACTCCGCTCCGTTAATATAGGAAGCTCCAATATGCTCGTATGGCGTATCGCTGCCGCGCCCCACCGAGATATTCGTCATCTCCGTCATCCCAATCCCCGGATAAAGCAGAGCTGCCTTCGGAGTACGCAGGTTCGGGCTCGGATTGATCCACTTCAATCCCGTCTCGTCGAAAAAATCCTCGCGCCGCCAACCCTGCATCGACACAACCGTCAGCGGAGCATGAATCGGAACCAGAATATTCGGCGAAGCCCCACTCGCAATCTGCCGTTCGCTGTTGAAGTACTGCGCAAGCTCGCCCAGCGTCATGCCATTGCGAACCGGCATCGGCATGTAGTTGTTATACGATTCAGCCCCCACATCCGACACCGGGCCTTGCACCGCCAGCCCGCCGATAGGATTAGGCCTGTCCAGCAAAATAATCTCAAGATGCGCCTGCGCTGCCGCCTCCAGAAAATATCCCACCACCGCCTCATACGTATAGAACCGAACCCCCACATCCTGCAGATCGATCGCCACTGCGTCCAGATCCTTCAGCGCTTCAGGCCTCGGCCTCCGCTGCTCCGGCTTCGCTCCATAAAGACTAAGAACAGGAAGCCGCGTCGCAGGGTCGATCTCATTGCCGATCTTCGTCGTGTCCTTAACCCCAAGCAGCCCATGCTCCGGCGAAAATAACGTCTTCAACTCAACCTCAGGAATACTGTGCAGCAGAACATCGATCGTCCGCCGCCCCTCGCGATCGACGCCTGTCTGGTTCGTCAGCAAACCCATTCGCAGATGTCCGCCATGACGGCTCGCAGCCTCGCGAAGCGCAGTGAAATGCGTCGATTCGAGCACGTCGATTCCGGTAAGCGTGCCAGTACTCACCTCCGCAGGGTCGCCCTTCGCATACAGCCCAAGCGCCTTCGCCGCCGCCGTGGCCACCTCTCCCCGCAACGGCGAGATCGGCGGACGCCCACGCGGATAAAGCGCATTCGCCAGAATCACCACAAACGTATCGCTACCCGGATCGATCCACAGCGAAGTCCCCGTAAAGCCCGTATGCCCGAAGCTGCCGATAGGAAAGACCTCGCCCCGCGGCCGCGAAAACGCTGAATTGATATCCCACCCGAAACCCCGCGCAGCAACGCCTGTAGTCGTCTTGCCATCCGCCGTAAAGATCGTCGCTCCGCTGGCAGCAGTCGAAGGCTGCTCGGGCCGCGTCATCAACTCCAGCGTAGACCGCTGCAGCGGAAACTTACTCGGCCGTCCCGCAAGCCGGTCCAGCAGCGCCTGCGCGAACAACGCAACATCGCTCGCAGTAGAAAACACTCCTGCATGTCCGGCCACTCCGCCCATCCGCCGAGTGCTCGGATCATGCACCGTGCCGCGCAGCATCTTTCCGAAGTTCGGATTCGTCGCCGCGCTTCCCTGATCGTCATATTGTGTCGGCGCAACCAGCTCTACCGGCATGATAGGAAGCTCACAGATATTGCCATTGCAACTTGAGGGAATCGGTTTCGGGGGGGCATACCACTCTGGAGTGCCATAGGCAGGTGGCATTGGATTACTGCAGCTGCAATTTGGGTTATGAAATCTTGTACTGAGCATCTTCAGCGGCCCGAAGATATGCTCGGTCGCATAAATGTTCAGCGGCTGCCCGCTGATCTTCTCCACCAGTGCACCTAGCGTAATGAAGTTGATGTCCGAATACTTGAACGTAACGCCCGGCGGCCCATACAGCGTCGCATTCATCGCCCGCCGAATCCCCTCCGCCTTATCCGGCGCACTCAGTCCCCACTCATCCTTCAGGCTGATGTCCTCCGGCAGCCCGGAGTAGTGCGTCAACAACTCGCGCACCGTCACGCCCTGCTTTCCATTCGCCCCAAACTCCGGCAGATACTTCACCACTGGATCATCCAGCCCCAACTTCTTCTCCTCATAAAGCTGCAGCACTGCCGTTGCCGTCACCAGGCACTTTGTCAGCGATGCCATATCGAAGATCGTGTCCACCGTCATCGGCTCAACCTGCGGCTCAAGCGAACGATCCCCATACGCCTGCTCAAACACCGTCTTGCCGTTGTGCCCGATCAACACCACCGCGCCCGGAAGCTTCTTCGCCGCAATCGCCTGGTTCACCGCCGCCGAAACCGCATTGAAATCGTACCGCTCCGCCAGGTGCGTTCCCCCATGCTGTAGAGCATCCGGCCCCGAGGCCCACACCCGCGACGCAAACAAGACCGGAACCGAAACGACAAACAGAATCGCAGCCACCCGCGCGGCAGTCCTCTCGTTCGTCTTCACGCCTCGTCGCGGCCGAACCAAACTCACGATTGATCCCACAGCAAACGTCACAATCGCTCCAATCAGCACATACCAGGTAAACGCCACAGCAGGGAAGCGCACCCCCGCAAGCGGATTCGGCAGCAACTTAAGACTCTGCAGCCAAAGCACCATATTCAGCGTAAACCCGCAGATCATCCCCACACTTGCCCCTGCCTGCGTTGCATAGCGCGTCAAGGTGCCCAGCAGAAAGACTCCGAGCAACGCACCATAAGCCACCGAAGCAATCGACAATCCCACCTCGACAACATGCCCCTTTCCACCAGCAAAAACGCTGTAAACAGCCACTGCAAACAGCACCAACGCCCAAAAAACCGTGCTGGCCCGAGAGACCATCACGCGTTCCCGGTCATCCGCCTCTGGCCGCCAGTTCATATAAAAATCAACCACCGTCGTCGACGAAAGCGAATTCAACGCCGCACTCAGATTCGACATTGCCGCCGCCAAAATCGCTGCCACCAGCAATCCCGCAATCCCGACCGGCATCTCGCGCACGATGAACGTCGGAAAGATCCTGTCCGCAGAGGCAAACGTCGCAGGATGCAGCCCATAAAAAACATACAGCCCCGCGCCGATCAGAAGAAACAGCGTGAACTGGAGAAAAATAACACCGCCGCTCGCAAGCAGTGCCAGCCGAGACTCGCGCAGGTTCCGCGCCGCCAGCATCCTCTGCACCATCAACTGATCCGTGCCATGCGAGGCCATCGTCAAAAACGTGCCGCCAAAGATCCCTGCCCAGAACGTATAACTCTGCGTCAGGTTCACAGCAAAGTGGAACAGATGAAACTTGCCAGCAGCCGCGCCAACCGCGTGAATCTGGCCCCACCCTCCTGGAATATGCGTGCCCAGCGTATAAATCGCAACGAACGTCCCGCCGAGATAGATCGCCATCTGCACCACATCGGTCCAGATCACCGCCGCCATTCCGCCTTCAAACGTATACAGCAGCGTCAGCGCCGAGATGATCCCAATCGAAAGAACGTCCCCGGTCCCGATCGCAATCCCCACCACAATGCTCACCGCAAACACCCGCACGCCTTCAGCCGCCGCCCGCGTCAGCAAAAACAATCCCGCCGTCACCTTGTGCAGCGCAGGCCCAAACCGCTGATCGATCAACTGGTACGCGGTCAGCATTCTGCCTTGAAAATATTTCGGCAAAAAAATCATCGCCACGACGATTCGCCCCAGCATGTAGCCGATCACGATCTGCAGAAATCCGAAGTCACCCGCAAACGCCACGCCCGGTATGCTGATGATGGTCAACGTGCTCGTCTCCGCCGAGACAATCGACAGCGCAATCGCCCACCACGGAATCCTCTGATCGGCGAGAAAGTAGCTCCGCAGCGACCGCGAATTCGCATCTTTCCCACCGCGAAAACGCAGACCGAACAGAGTAATCCCGATAAGATAAGCGACGATCAGCGCGAGATCGGCCGCATGGAGACGCGTTGGAAGCAGAGCAGCAGGCATTCGAGCCAGTGTATAGCCGCAGCCAGCAGCCATGCAGCCCATGCGCAGGGCAGTGTTCAGAAAACAACCCCGCAACCGAATCCAGTTTTCACTTCGCCTCGCATATCATCTTGATGGATGAGCCTTTTTCACTCGAAGGCGCATTCTGGCGGGCAAGGAAGCAGCCGACTCTTCCGCTTGACGCGCTAAGACTTAGCCAAATCCATCTCCGCCGACCGCAACGCAAGCCCGCGAGCCACCGAGGTAAACTCATTGCCGGTGCGCACCCGCGAGGCCGTAAAGCGCGCTTCGAAAATTCTCCGCACCGCCGGCACAAAGCTGCTTCCTCCAGTCAGAAACACGCGGTCGACCTCTCGCGCATCGACATTGCATCGCTCAAGCAGACCATCCACGCATCGCTCAAGCGATTGCAGGTCTTCGGCAATCCATCCCTCAAATTCTTCTCGCGTCACCGTTGCGACGATATCCATGCCGCCATCGCGGAACCGGAACTCCGCAGACTCCTGTCGCGAGAGATCGATCTTCACGCGCTGCACTGCTTGATGAAGCTGATACCCCAGGTCCTCTTCAATCAAATAGGTCAAGGCTTCGACCTTCTCCGGCTCCTCCGCCCTCGCACGCGCGCTTCTCAGAATCTCGGCAACATTGCGCGTCTTCAAAAAAGAGAGATAGTGCCAGCGCTCCAAATTGGCATAGATCCAAGCCGGCACCGCAGGAATAATCGGAGCAGGGCGATCGGTAGCATGCGCGTACGAACGCTCCAAACTATTTGAGCCCAGCGCCGGCGAGACCAGCTTGCGCACAATTCGTGCATCGAAGCTGTCGCCTGCAAGCCCAAGTCCGCTGTTGCCCAGAAGATCCTTCGCCGCACGCCCGCGCCCACGCACACCCGGCCCAACATGCAGCAGCGAGAAGTCGCTCGTGCCTCCGCCAAAATCCCCAATCAGGATCAGTTCATCGTGGTCCAGCGTGGACTCATACGCATACGCCGCAGCAATCGGCTCCATCTCAAACGTGACTGATTCGAATCCCGCATGAAGAAAAGCCGCTCGCAGACGCTCCACTGCGAACACATCCTCTTCATCGCTCTCAGCTCCAACAAAGCGGACCGGGCGTCCCACCGTGGCATGACGAATATCTTTTCCAAACTGTCGTTCGGCGCTCAGGCGGAGATCCGCAAGAATCCGCGAGATCAGGTCCTCCACGGAATACCGCCGCCCAAAGACCTCAGTTCCGGTCAACGTACGGCTCGTAAGATACGACTTCAGCGACTGAATCAGCCGCCCTTTGTGCTCCGCCTCAA
The DNA here is from genome assembly GCA_050012935.1 of Edaphobacter sp. Taxonomy (GTDB): domain Bacteria; phylum Acidobacteriota; class Terriglobia; order Terriglobales; family Acidobacteriaceae; genus Edaphobacter. Next base: position 17,671 of record JBEKGF010000069.1, read on the forward strand.
GATAGTGCTCGATCGCCAGAGGCCCCGTGAAGCTCTTGATCTGCGCGCGCCCCGCCTGCTTCCGCTGCTCCAGGTAAAGGAGAGAGCGGAACGACTCCGTCACCCCAGTCCGCGTTGGGAACGAGACAAGTTCAACAGCTCCATCGGCCCGCGCAAGGGCGATAGAACTGTTTGTGGTGCCGAAGTCAATTCCGAGTGCGAGGCCGGTTACACGAGTCGAAGGCATGAACTTCTAGATTGCCAGAACTTTCAATCCAGGTGGTAGCAGCCCGCGCCCTTCCCTCAGATTACGGTTTTATCGTTGGAACCGGTTCCGGCAGACCCAACGAGGCAGCCGTAGGCAGAGTACGGGTATCCGCCCACTGCCGTTCCGCGCTGCGCAACTTATCCGCTCGACCGTACCAGATACCGATCGTGTAGTCATAGTGCTCCAGCATCGGCCGCAGCGCGTACGCCCGGTTCGAGCGGTACCAGGCCTGCTCAAACAAATCGCGCAGCAGCGAGTAGGCGCTGATGTAATCCTGAATCCGCCCATTCACGCCGTTGATCTCAGACAGTTCGCGCCCCACATCCGTGCGCTGTTTCTTGTCCTTCGTGTTCTGCATCGCATAGGCCCGTTGATATCCTTCCGCGATCTCCTCCGAGAGCTGAAACTTTAGCCCGATAAAATCCATCCGCCGCGCTCCAAGCTCCAGAGCATCGATTGCCGCCGTCTCTCGCAGCGAAGTCGCCGCCGAAGGATAGGTCGCAGCAGGGTCATACATCGCGGGATCTTTCTTCACCGGTGGCACTCCTGGAGCAGCCGCGCGAGCCTGCGCTATCAGTGTCAGCGCCCGCTCGGCATGCAGACGCAGCTCATGAGCAAACGGACGAACCTGCGCTCCAATCCTCAATCCATCCTCCGACATCGGATCCAGCCAGAAGATGCTGTTCGTCCCATCGCCCACATGCGCTTGGTCCTTCAGCACCAGATGCGCGAGCATCATCTCCTTCTGCGCATCGTTCAACGCGCCCGTCGCGTCGCCATGAAACACCTGCCCATACGAATCCTGAAACGCAGGGATCGACGACTCGCCCTTCTGCCATGCCGCCGCGGCTCCAAACAAAATCCCGTACCAGTCCTGATTGAAGAGCCCTTCGCCATCGTCGTTCCATATCGTGTTCAACTGGCCCGTCGATCCCAGCCGCTGCCCATCCGCCGTGAAGCGCTGAATATTCGGCAGCGCAAGATTATTGTCCGGATAGACCCTGCGGTAGTTGACCACGCTCGGCGCAACCCACGTCTCAAACCCCGCCTTGGTAAAAGGTGTCAGGTACTTGTCATATTTCGGCTCGACGTTGTAGACCCACGGAATCGCAATCGTCGAATCCTTGAACGACTGCGGCAGGCCCTTCAGCAGATCGGGTGCATCCTGCGCGATATCTCCCCAGAAAAGTATCTTGCGGTTGAGCGGCTTCAGCGCCGTAACGACGCGTTGCATAAAATCCAGATACACCGCCGCAAGTCCGCGCGAATCCACATCCGCCTTTGTCTGCCCCACTCCCAGGTCCGTCGTCTCATCCGCGCCGATATGCAGAAACGGCCCTGGATAGATCGATGCCAACTCATTAAACATCTGCGTGATCAGCGCAATCGATCCCGATTGTCCGGGCGCCAGCACCTCTCCATGCGGCGTCTCCGCCAGCGTCTGATACTGCTCCCACGTCAGGCTATTATGCAGATGTCCGAACGCCTCCTGCTCCGGAATGATCGTGATGTGATAAAGCTTCGCATACGCAACCAACTCCTTCGCCTCCTCCGCAGTCATGCTTCCCGGAGGCCCCATCAGCGGATTCGACGCGTACTTCTGCGTATGCTCGAAGTAAGGCGAGTAAAGGTTCACCTTATAAGCCGCAATCGTCCGAATCATGTGCTTCTCAAACTCAAGCGTAGTAATCGGCCCACGGGACAGGTCGTCGTCGAGTCCACGGTACTTCATCGCCGGCCAGTCGCGAATCGTCGCACCGTGCAGCACTGCCAGCGAGCCATCGCCGACAATAAGCTGCTTCACCGTCTGAACCCCGTAGAACACTCCCTCCGCCGTATCGCCCGTCACTGTCAGGCCGGCTGAGGTCGTATGAATCATGTACCCCTCAGGCTTCATCTCGTCGCTAAACTTCTCATCCGGATGTGCCGCCAAACGGTTCAGTTCGATCGAAAATCCGCCCGCCTCTGTTACAGGAATATTACGAGCCAGCAGGGCAGACGAAAGATCATCCGCTGCAAACTGGTCCTCGGTCGAGCACGGGGAAGCGCAGACGATCCTGACGCCGTGTAGCAGAGGTGTGTCAGAGTCCGCGCGAACCTCGCGAGGAATAGGAATCAGCTTCAGTGAAGTTTGTGCAGAGGCGAACGTAGCTACAGCCAGCAGAACGGAACCAATGCGGAAAGAGAACATGACTTACGGTAAATGAGTTGCCCTCCTGTGTGTACTCCAGGGAACTCATGCGAACCACAAAGATTAAAGAACGGTGAATATTCGCTTCATTGCTCGGATACCGTTTCTTTTCTCAACTAATACGCGCCAAATTATTCCTCTGTTCATAATTATTTGTGACGATACCCGAAAGAGCAAAGGGAGAAGAGTAGGAGGGCCCCGCCCGACTGGCCTTCTTGCTGTCCTTATGCCTTTCCCATACTTTTGAGAGGGTCCATGACGAAGCATTTACAAGCCACTCTGGCAGCGATACTGGTCATCAATTCCATATCGTTACCGGCGCAGACGACCACGGCTAGCAAGCCCGCGACCAAGGCTGCTGCCAAGAAGGCGCCCACCGAGAGCCCGGTCGAGCGCGAAATCCGCGAACTACGCGAGCAGATGCAAGCCCAGCAGGCCCAGATCGACGAACTGAAGCGCCAGAATGCCGCAAAGGATGCCCAGCTCTCAGCCGCTGAGCAGGCAGCGCAAGCCGCTCAGGCCGCCGCAGCCACAGCGTCCGCCAAGGCCGACAGCCTCAGCTCCAACGTATCGGCCAACGCTGAGACCGTCTCGTCTCTCAACAGCGCCGTCACCGACCTCAAGACAACCAACGTAGGCCTCGCCCAGACCATCAGCGACACCAAGAAGTCCATCACCGATCA
>JBEKGF010000070.1:0-20270 GCA_050012935.1 Edaphobacter sp.
GAGACCCGGCACAAAGTCTATGTTGTCATTGCGGTTGTGGTGATCGGACTTGGGTCGATGTGGGTCTTTACAGAAGGGGTAAACCCCAGCACAGAGGACGCTCAGGTTGACGGACATTCGGTCGTCATTTCTCCGCGTGTGCCTGGCTACGTACAGCAGATGTTGGTCGATGACAATACGATTGTGCGTCAGGGCGATCTCATGATTCAGCTTGATCCTGCCGACTACCGGGCGAGGGTAGAACAGGCTCGCGCTGCACTGGAAGTGGCCCGAGCGCGGGCTGCTTCGCTGGAGATTACAGTCCCGTTTACCGAGGGAACCACAACCAGCGCAACCTCAGCGGCAGCGGCTCAACTAGCGGCGGACGAATCGGACCTGACGCGCGCTACCGCCACCTATCAACAACAATCCACAGCAGAACTCCACTTTGTCGAGGCGAATATTGCGGCACGCAAGGCCGAGCTAGATAAGGCCGATATGGACGTGAAGCGGACGAATTCCTTGGCCGAGCAGTCCGAGATTTCGAGGCAACAGTATGACGCTTATGTTGCTGTTTCGCAGGTTGCCCGAAACCAGTGGCAAGCAGCCCAGGAACGACTGGAAGCGACCCGGCACGAGGCCGAGGCAGCGCAAGCATCGCAGGAGATTGCACGGGCCAAGGTGACTCGGAGCAAAGCTGAACTGAGGCAGAGCAAGGCGCAGGAACTTCAATCGGGGGTACGAAAGGCAGACTATCAATCGGCACTTGCGGATGTCGAAGAGTCCAAGGCAGCCCTGGATCAGGCGCTCTTGAACTTGAGCTATACCAGCTTGCATGCACCGATCGGCGGAATGGTGACAAGGCGAACTGTGGAGCCGGGCCAGCAATTCTCAGCCGGTCAATCCATGTTTGCTCTTGTGCCCCTCGATAAGATCTGGATCACCGCGAATCTAAAGGAGACGCAACTGGCGCGTGTCCAGCCCGGGCAACGCGTCCGAATCAAGGTTGACACTTATGGACGCCAGATCTTTTACGGAACGGTCGATTCGATTGCAAGCTCGACCGGATCACGTCAAGCGCTTCTGCCACCGGAGAACGCAACCGGCAACTTCGTTAAGGTTGTGCAACGAGTTCCAGTGAAGATCTATGTCGATCTAAACAGACAAAATCGCGATGTGCTTCGTCCCGGAATGAGTGTCGAAGTAAAAGTCGAGACGAACGGGTGGTTCTTCTAGCACCGCTACCCAAGGAGAAGTGCATTGCAGGAACTCATTGACCACCTTCCGTCGCCTGCTGCCGTCTTATCGAACGATCTCTCCGCGCGTCAGACCCGCAATCTTCTTTTGGGACTGGGGTTGGCGACGGCGATGGAGTTCTATACGTTCGACAGCATGAACCTGGTTCTGACGGACCTGACGGGAACCCTAGGGGTTTCCCGGGATGAAGCAAGCTGGCTTCTCACAATCTATAGCTGCTTCATCTTCCTAGGTGTGCCACTGTCTATTTGGCTGGCCGGTCATTTGGGCTATAAACGCTTTCTGATGGGTACGACCATCTTGTTTGCATTGGCCGCGGTGGGGTGCGCGTTGTCTCCGACGCTGGGCGTCATGCTGATATGGCGGGCTCTGCAAGGGTTGACGGCTGCTGGCCTGGTTGTGTGGTGGCGCGCGGGAATCTATCTCATCCTACCAAAGGCAAAACGAAGCCCTTCTCTAATGAACGTGTCTACGGGACTTTATCTGGCAAGTGCCTCAGGACTCATCTTCAGCGGCTATATAACGGATCACATTAACTGGCGGCTCATTTTCTTCCCGAATCTGATCCTGGCTACAGCTGCCATCTGGCTGCTTAAGGACGGTTTTCCGAACTTGCCCCAACCAACCTCGCCACGCTTTCGAAATATCGACTGCTGGGGACTGCTTCTCCTGGCTATCTGCATCCTTTCCCTTCAATTGATATTGAGCCGAGGGCACATCGATGACTGGTTCGGTTCTGCTCATATTCGCGCTCTAACTCTCATGAGCGCTACGGCGCTGATTGCTTTTATCTTCTGGCAGCATAGTCCGCGCAATCTTTATCCTTTACTCGACACTTCCTTGATCCGGGACCGCAATGTCATGGCAGCCGGTTTGATCGGCATATGTACCGGGATCATTCTCTCAGGCAGCCTGTATGTCCTGCCCGAGTTTTTGCGACTCGTAGACTCCCAAACCCACAGTGCGACGCAGACCGGATGCCTCATCGCCTTTTATGCGATCATTGCGGCTGCCGTTCGACCGATAATGTCCAAACTGGTTGCCAGATTCGGGCCCAGGAAGATGGTCGCTGCGGGATTAACAATATTGATTGCTGCCATGCTACTACTGAATCGCTGCCTCACAACATCGACACCAGATGGATACTTCCTGCTGCCGCTGGCACTCTATGCCTGTTGTCTTTCATCTCTCCTGCCATCTGTGGGAGCAGGAACCATTGGGAAGCTCGAGCAGAGCAAGCTCTTGGACGGAGTTTCGTTCTATATGACCTTCCGGCAACTTGGCGCATCGCTTGGCGTTGCTTTCCTGACGATCTTCATCGAGCGTCGCGAAACGATCCACTCCTCACGGCTCTATGAACACTTGATCTCGACCAACGAAACAACGGACCATTGGCTGGGTGCAGTCAACGGATAACTTGCGGTGCGAGGCGGAGCGGATGACAGCGGTGCGCACTTGACATCGATAGGGATGCTTGCGCGCGTTGGCTCCCATCAAGTTGACGTGTTGAGTTACGCAGATTGTTTCTTGTTCATGGCTGCCGTCGGCGCGTTTGCGATGTGCCTGATCCCACTCATGTCTCCGTTTGGGCCGGCCAAGCGATAGATGTGGGTGATCAGTGACGCCAGTACCTTCATGGAAAGTTCAAGGCTAGCGAGACACAGAGGGGACGGGAACAATGAGCGAGGGAATGGTGCCTGGGAGCGCCGGTTGGCGAGCATTGTGCAAAGCAGTACTTATGCTATTTGTGTTTCTTGGATCTACGACTGCAGACAGCGGTACGTCTCAAACGGGCCTCAACGGGAGGAATCAAGTGGAGAAGGAACCAGTTCCAGTAGTCACCAACGAGATTCGGCTGGTAGATGCATCTGGCAAGACGCGCATCCTGCTCTCAACGACATCCGGTTTGCCTGTTGTGGAAATGCTGAACGATCACGGAGTGCCGGGACTGTCAGCATCTCTCGATGCGAGTGGACATGGATCGCTTAAGTTGCATAACCCAGCGGATGGCGCTCCGGACGCAGCGATCGAAATCGATGCCAAGGGAGCCCATGTGAAGTTTGATCGTTCTGATGGTTCTTCTGCCTATCTGTTTCTGAATAATGCCGGAGAATCGGGAGTGGTTTTAATTGACAACCATGGAAAGCGCCGCATCAACATGCTTGTCAAAGAAGACGGAACCTCAATAATTGAACGGTTTGGTAACGAGTGGAGGCCACTCCCGAAATCGGAGTAACGAATTCATGCGAAGGCGTCATTGATTAGTCGTCGAGCTGACTCGATTTCTTCGGGCAGGATGGTATGCGGACGATTTTGGTAGCGCGCGGTGATCACGGAAGCGCCCATATCCGTGAACACCTTCTCCGTGGCTCGGACCCGCTCCCATGGAACATGCGGGTCTGGGTCACCGGAGCTGAGGAGGATATGCACCCCGTCGAGACGGCCGGCGTGACTTAGTTCCGATCCCATCGGACCAATCAGTCCACCCGTGAATGCGACGAGTGCCCCAAAACGTGCGGGATGCCTTGCGATAAACTCTGAAGCCAGGCAGGCGCCCTGAGAGAATCCCACAATTGCGATCCGTTCAAGCGCGATTCCAGCAGACATCACCTTATCGACGGAGACGTTGACTTTCGCGAGCGCTGAACTGAGCCAAGGCTCATTCTGCGTGATCGGTGCAAGGAAAGATTTCGGATACCACGTGTGCTGTGCGGCCTGTGGAGCAAGGTACGCTGTGGACGTGTCGCCTAGCTCGCCTGCAAGGCTGAGGATGTCGTCCGCGGAGCCCCCACGACCGTGCAGCAGAATCAATGCAGAGCGTGCCTGCGAGAGAACCGCGCCAGCTGTAATGACGGGCTCATTGCCGTGCGGATCATTTGCCTTCATCGATAGACCTCTGGTAATGAAGCGAGATGGGAGGGAGCACCTTCTCAATGGCTGCTCGCTCGGGTTCTAACCAGGGCGGAAGCTTCAACGATTCCCCCAGTGTTTCGAGCGACTCGTCAAAGCTGAATCCCGGGGGATCGGTTGCTATCTCAAAGAGCACACCACCGGGTTCACGAAAATAGATCGAATGAAAGTACGTGCGATCGAGAACTGGGGTTACGTTCAACGGCAACCGCCTGAGTTCGTCCCGCCAGTCTCGCTGCGCTGCGTCGTCAGGGGCTCTGAAAGCGATATGGTGAACGCTTCCGGCACCGATACGACCGTGCATTAGTTGGGTCTGAACTAATACATCGACGTGACTCCCGAAGGCCCCCCCATCCGCTGTGAAGCGGTATCTGTTCCCTTCTTCTCCAGATCTGCGGAAACCCATTTTCTCAAGAACGTCGGCCGTCAGTTCAAATCCAGCCTGGCACAGGGTCACGCCGAAAAAGCCATGGAAAGCATATTCAGGCGGAACATCACTGTTTCGGGGAGCATGGGAAGCGGTCTTATCTTCATGTGCGATCAGTTCGATGCGCATCCCGTCCGGATCGGCGAATCCGAGCACGGCAGCTCCGAACCGTTCCGCAAGGCGCTGGGCGGGTATGCCAGCATTCAAGAGCCGTGACTCCCAATACGATAGGGAATCTGCAGGAACGCTAAATGCTGTGGCCGAAGTCGCACCCACTCCGAGCGATCCGCGCGTGGCATGCGGCCAAGGGAAGAAGGTAAGAATGGTTCCAGACGATCCAAGATCGTCACCGAAATAAAAGTGGTATGTCCCTGGATCGTCGAAGTTGACCGTTCTCTTGATAAACCGAAGTCCAAGTATTTCGGTGTAGAAGTCCAAGTTGCGTTGCGGATCTGACGCGATTGCAGTCACGTGATGCAGACCGACGATGGGTTTCGGATTTATTGCTTCAGACATCAATTCCTCCATTGTTCCAGCCTGGTGCACCTCGGCTAGAACTTGTAGCCAGCCCACAACGCCCAATAATTGAGATCGCGACTTGGCTTCGTTTGTTTCAGAAACTCCCCGGGATAAAAAATTCCATAGTCAGCTTGAAACCATAAATGACGGTCAGCTTGCCATCGAACCTCTGTGCCAGGCCTATTTCCCACGTAGCGAGCTCTACTGTTGCCCGACGCGCGGATCAGCGTCCCAGGAACGGAGTAGACACCATCGAGAACGTTCTCTCGCCACTGGAAGACCCAGTCAGTGGAGATGGTGACGGATCGTGGCAATTGCGTTTGGATGCGGGGATGAACATCGATGAAATTTAAAGGCCCAGGCCCGGTTGTTGCGAGTACGCCGAAATAATTGCCCATCGGGAACAGAGGGTTGAAGGTGCCTAACGAGTGTGTCTGAGGATTATCTCCGCTGGAGATGTCGGCTTTGACGCTGAAACGCGGCTTCAGGCGCATGTTCGGGAGGTTGTAGCCTGTGTCGCTGGCCACGGTCCATGCTTTGATATCCGCCGAGCCGAAGGTGCCAAATTGCCACAATGCTTCATCGTCGAAGTCCCATCCGGCTTTTTCCGTGGGCGCGGGACCGAAGATCCTGGCTCCAATCGTGTGGCGGAGTTCGCGCGCCGCGCCTCGCTCGAATGTTGCGTGCTTTCGATCAAGTCCGAGGTAGTATGCGTCCATCGAGACAGTTCGTGTGACTGGCCGCGCCGCGTAAATGCCCCAAAAGCCAACCGTATGGTTGGGAGCATTGTCGAAGAATCCAGGGTTGTCGAGGTCGGGTCTCATGGCGAACAGATCGATCTTCCACGAATCGACCACCGACTTGATTTTGAATCCATCGAAACTGAGGCGGACGTTCGGTCCCTCTCGGACATCGATCAGTCTGCCCGATCCATACTCCATTTCCTGCCTTCCGACTCGAAGTTTGATCCAGTTTGGGCTTCCCGCGGAACCAATTTCTAAGAAGCCAGCCTGAAAATCGAGTTTCTTTTCATCAATAGGTCGCGGGCCACCATCCCGGTAAGAGTTCAAGCCACTCTTCAGCTCAACGAAGGTGCTTACGTGACTGCCGTAGTGGATGTCAAACGAGAGCATGTATCTTTCGTTCAAATATCCATTCGTGTACGGTGCCTGCCCCCAATTGTCGTTACCGATCTGCTCCCATACCTCGCGGGCCTCTCCAGCAATTGTCAGATAGTTGAGATTTGACTTTCTATTGAACGGAATGTACTTGACCGGATCCAAGAAGTCTTGCTTGAGCGTAGGATCGCGAAGAAATGTCCAGTCCTCGTCCTCGCGCAGCAGTTGGTATTTGCGGTTCATCTCCGGTACTTGGTCTGTACTGCCGCCCTGAGCGAAGATTCTTGAACAAGCGAGCAGAGCGAGAATTGCCAGCGAGCAGGTAGTTGTTCGCATGTGCATCATACTGGCGTCCCTTCTTGAATGTCCCGTTGACATATTGAGAGTCACGGCCGGTGTAGGCCCTTCGAATGTCGTTCTAGTCGATCGTGCCACATAGCCGGTGAGTGAGTACCTTGCGGCGGTTCTGAATCCGTCGCCGCAGCCATGCTGCAAACGCCGCTCCCACCATGGGTGCGAACAAATACACCCAGAGGAACCGCGTCTGCCCGGAAGCGATTGCCGGACCGAACTGTCGTGCCGGGTTTAGGCTGCCGCCGCTTGCGGTTCCAAGAACGGCGATCCCTGTGCCGACCAATGCCCCGATAATCCAAGGCACAAATGCTTTAAGACGATGAACGGAGAGGCAGAGCCCGACCAAAAGGACGATAACCGCCATCCCCGCGGCTTCGGTTGCAAAGAGCTCCCAAGTCGACCACCCAGCTGCAGGTTGGAGCGCAGCATATACCACCGGGGGATCTGCAACAATTGGCCCCCATATTCCTCGGGCTGCCATTACTCCGAGCACGGAACCGATCAGCTGAGCAGCGGCATACGGGATTACGGAGCCTCCTGGAAAAACGCCGAAGCGCCACATGGCAAGTGAAATGGCAGGATTGGTATGTGCGCCAGAAACCCTCCCCGGCGGGCTGAGAATCAATACGGAAAGAAGCAATGCCACAGCAGCGCCGACGATCCAGAGCTCAGCATGGATTCCAGGAACGGCGCGCGAGATGGGCGACGGTCCAATCACCCACCTTACGGTGCTCGCCACGCCGAATAGCAGGACGAAAGTAAGGATCAACTCATACACGCTGTCACGGCCGAGCCGAGTAAACGATGAAAGTTGCGGCTGCTCGACTTGTGGTTTAGACCGATCCAATTTTGAGGTCCTTTCGGATTGAGTAAGTAGTTCGACTGGATGTTAGAATGCGAAGCAATCGCAGCCCAGGCCCCAAAGCGATTCTCCAAGTCGGCCGGAACCTTGCGGAGCTCCCGAGACATGGTGACTGGAACATCCGCGATGCAGTAGCGCGGCGACCGGGAGGGCAGGAGTGTGATAGCCACCGTAATGAGCAGTTGGTGCCCAGTCTAAGGCCACCGGCAATGCAGGCGGAGCCAAATCACTGAATTCCTGCACCGCATAAACGACTTCGCCGCCAACCACAGTAAGGACGGATTGCAATCCCTTGATCTCCTCTTCCGGTACTGAAAAGTAGTCCGATGAGAGCACTGCGAAATCGGCCAGTTGGCCGGGAGCCAAAGACCCCTTGACATCTTCTTCAGTCGAAAACCAACTGCTGCCCTTGGTATAAAGGCGAAGTGCTTCTTCGCGCGTCATGCGATTTTGATCGTCGTAGAGCCGCAGTCCACCCACTGTCCGACCGGACACAAGCCAGTAAAGCGAGACATAGGGGTTGAAACTGGCTACACGGGTGGCGTCCGTGCCGGCTCCGACATTGGCGCCCATCTGCAACATCCGCCGGATAGGAGGCGTCCTCTTTGCCGCATCAGCGCCGTACCGATTGACGAAGTATTCTCCTTGGAAGGCCATACGGTGTTGCACCGCGATTCCGCCTCCGAGAGCGACTGTTCGCTCGATATTTCGGTCAGAGATCGTCTCTGCATGATCGAAAAACCAGTGCAGTCCGTCGAACGGCACATCGCGGTTGACCTTCTCAAAGACATTCAGGAATCTTTCAATGGACTCGTTGTAGGTGGCGTGCAAGCGAAACGGCCAGCACTTTTCGGCGAGAAGCCGGACAACGCCTTCAAGTTGGGTTTCCAGGGACGTGTTGAGATCTGGCCGTGGCTCGAGAAAGTCCTCAAAGTCCGCAGCCGAAAAGACAAGCATCTCGCCTGCGCCGTTGAGCCGCAAGGTGTGGTCACCCTGGTACAGAGAAGCAGAAGAGGTCCATTTGCTGAAGTCTTCGATCTCATGATTTGGGCGCTGGGTGAACAGGTTGTACGCAATGCGCAGGGTCATTTGCCCGCGCTTGTGTAACTCTTCGACGACCTTGTAGTCGTCTGGATAGTTCTGGAATCCACCTCCCGCATCGATCGCGCTGGTGATGCCCAACCGGTTCAACTCACGCATAAAGTGACGAGTTGATATGAGCTGATCTTCGTAACCGAGTACCGGACCCTTTGCGAGCGTGGAATAGAGAATTCCCGCATTTGGCCTGGCGATCAGCATCCCGGTTGGGACGCCACGCTTGTCACGCTGGATTTCTCCGCCAAAGGGGTCAGGCGTGTCTTTGGTGTAACCGACCGCACGAAGAGCAGCCGCGTTCAACATCGCCCGATCATATAGGTGCAGGACAAAGACAGGAGTATCAGGCGCGGCCTCGTTGATGTCTTCAAGAGTCGGCATGCGCCGTTCGGTGAATTGAAACTCCGTCCAGCCACCCACCACGCGCACCCATTGCGGAGCCGGAGTCCGCATGGCTTGCTCCTTGAGCATTGCCAATGCATCCGCGAGAGAGGGGACGCCATCCCAGCGAAGCTCTAGGTTGTAATGAAGGCCGCCCCGGATCACGTGCAGGTGGGAGTCATTGAGACCGGGAATCACTGTATGGCCACCAAGGTCGACAACTTCCGTGCTGGAATCAGGAACACGAAGCAAGTCCGAAGAGGCGCCAGTTGCGATGACCTTTCCGTTGGCGACCGTCATCGCCTGAGCGAAGTACGGAGTGGAATTAGTCGCAATCTTGCCATTGAAATAAATCGTCTTCTTCGTCACTGTCCCCTCCCGGGAAATTCTGGACTTCTATCGGAAAAGCAGGCTGGGAAGGCTTCTGCCTTCCCAGCGCTCGCCTACCGGTGCGCTGCAAGCTCCAGCGGTGGGGTCCATGTGGGGAAGTGGGTCTGCGCCGCACCATGCACCATGGTGTACGCATATTCCACGCCTACGCCGTATGCGCCGCCGTGGTTCTTCACGATGTCCACCACGCCGTCATAGGTTTCTTTCAGCGCCCAGTCCCTTTGCCATTCGAGCATCACCTGAATCCAGGTGACAGGCTTTGCGCCCGCTTGCTCCACGCGCCTCATTGCCGCGTTGTGGATGCTCAGGTTGAGATCGCCGCTCAGATCTTCTACGACGTAGACCTCGTATCCGTCTTCGATTGCCTGAACGGTGGGGTAAGTGACACATGCCTGTGTCCAGAGGCCGGCAAGAACGATCTTCTTGCGCCCGGTTGCCTCGATGGCAGCCACAAAGTTAGCGTCGTCCCACGCGTTCATTGTGCTGCGTTCAATGGGGATTTGATCGGGATATTGTGCCTTCAGTTGTGGCCAAATGTACCCGCTGAGCGATTTGGACTCGACCGTGCTGAGAATGAGCGGCACGCCGAAGAGCTTCGCGGCTTTGGAAAAGCCGACGACGTTGTTGATCAGTGTTTGGCGATCGATGCTGGTAACACCGAACAGCATCTGCGGTTGGTGATCGATGAGAGCCACCACGCAGTTGTCTGGAGTAAGCAGCCCTTTTTCACTTCGTTTCGCGAGTGACATAATCCTCTCTCTCTTGGATAACGTTGGCAGGCGTAGTCAGTGTGGATTGTTCGCAATGCCTCGTCGAACGCAAGCACTGGAATAGAGGCTGTTTCCCCATATCAGATGATCTTGCTCGGATGCCGACATTCCTGCTGAACTGAAGTTAAGTGACAATCGAGACTTGACCACGCCCCTTTCGAGTAGGGACAAAGGACCCAATTGTGATCGCCCAATTGTGATCTGTATCTTCTGCCGCAGCTGGGTGCCCCATGCGAGCGACGTCTGAGAGCATTGATTACGGAATCAGATCGAATTTAAAGAGCCGATGTTTCGTCTCGGAATTCAGTCAACGCCGGTGAAGATCAAGGCGTCGGCGGCCAAACAGAAGCGCATCGACGGACCAGTTCCCTGGACCAAACATTGCAATGCAAACTCCGAAGGTAGCCAGGAAGATGTTGTTCCGTATGTGCTCGGGCCCGGAGATTGAAAGCAGCAATTGAGCACCGGCGACAATGACTCCTGCCACTGGCGTCAACAGGCCGACAAGAAGGAAAAGCCCTGCAGTGGCGGAGATGAGCAACAATGTGAGGGGTTCGCGCTGCGGCAAGCATGTCAGCGCTACGACGCCGTCCCTGATTAAGGCGATGCCAGCGACCAGCCTCAGAATGAGGAGCCCTTTGCCCGGCCAGCCGTTTGGGAACATCGAGAACAGGCGTTGCAACAGGGTACCTTCCTTGCTTAAGGAAGGTACCAGTAATCCACGCGGGAGTGTACCCCCAAAGGAGGCTCTGAAAAACCACCCTTTGGGGTAGCGTCGCAATCTTAGTAAAGAAGTTCTTCCTTCCTCAGACAATTCTTCGAAATAGCCGAAAAATTCTGCGAGTTGCGAACGGCGGATATGCGATGTGTTCCGGAATTCGCAGTTCAATCTCAGTGCCAGCTCTGAGCTTCGTCCACACATCCAATTGGCCTCCCAAGCTCTGAGCACAATGTTCCATTCCGAGGAGACCCCAATGCCCGGCACGCCACTCTCTTTCGAGGGAACAGGCATCAATTCCCGCGCCGTTATCACGAAGACGAAGGCGCAACATGGGACAACCGTAGGTCAGCTCGGTTTCGATGCGGCGCGCATGCGAGTGGCGAAAGGCGTTTCGCATCGCCTCTCGCGCAATGCGCAGGATCTCAGCGCGCAATACAGTATCCACGATCTGTGGCTTACCCACAACAATCACGCTGAACTCCACTGATTTGGAATCGCTCGAGTCAAGCTCCTCTTTCATTTCGACCATAAGCGCATCAAGGGTGTTGGCCAAGTCGACGTTTGCGTCTGGAGCGGAAAGGGCATCCTTGATCGCATCTCGACTTTCCATCAGCGCCTGATCTGCAAAACCGAGGGCATCGGCAAGCGCTTTTCGCGCATCGGCTGGGCGATGCGGAAGCATCTCTTCTACTGTTTGAAAACGAAACATCAGCCCTTGAAAGCCCTGAAGGAGTCTATCGTGCATCTCGCGAGCAATTCGGTTCCGTTCTTCAAGACGTTCTCGAAGTGAGATTTCGAACTTGTGAGCCAAGTGATGCTCGTGCCAACGGTGCGACGCTATTGCCCCCAAGAGAAAAAACAGCAAGCCTGAGACCGGAAACCACCAAGAATGCCAGTCTGTTGGAATAATCCCGTAATGTATTGATGTTCCCGCTCCACGTCCCAATGACCGAGCGCTCGCGATCACGAGGTTCGTCCTTCTTTTTCTGATCCCCAAATGAGCGAGCGGAAGCCCGTCGTTCGGGGAAATCGGCACGCGACCCGGAAAATCAGCAGACACGAGTCCGTTGCGGGGAACCTGGTCGATCGACTTCGGGCCGTCTTCTGGGAGATGGACAATCTCGACCGTGGGCTTGCTGGCTGGGCGCTGAGGCCTGCAGCCGGCAATCAGGACCCCGGTTGTTACGATCAATATGCTGAGCCATCGAATTTGACAATGGCGGGTCTCGGTGAAGTCTTTCATAAGCACCCAGCGCCGCGAAATCCAGTATGGGCAGACAGAATAGGCTGCATCTCAAGTTCGAATGCCGTAAAGCAACCATCGAGGAAACATCCCAGGCATTCTGAGGAGCACTTGCAAAGAGGCCCTTCGCAGGACTCCAAATCCCACTAGAATAAAGAAGCAAGTTGAGTGGCTCAACCCACGTAGGGTCGCCTTCGAACAACCCTTTCGTGTAGTTCGTCAAGGCTTCGCGCAAGTTAAAGTGAAGCTGACGGCCTGGGCAGGGTATTGTGACGAGCAATATAGTGGCGCGGAGTGGCACTTCCCTTTGGTTGCTCTGTTGGAGGAGTTCGAGAGACCAGTCAGGACGGTGCTGGGAGGCATGCTATGGCTATTTCGGATCGAATCCGAGTCCTATGCGTTGACGATCATCCCCTGGTACGAGATGGGATTGCATTCGCAATTCAACAGCACGCCGACATGGAACTTGTTGCCGAAGCAAGCAACGGCATCGACGCAGTGGTTGCCTTCCGGCAGCACAGGCCGGATGTGACCCTGATGGACTTGCGCATGCCGCAGATGAATGGAATTGATGCAACGACCGCTATACGGGGCGAATTTCCAAATGCTCGCATAGTTATCCTCACTACCTATTCGGGAGATATCCAGGCCTCTCGCGCGTTGAAGGTAGGAGCGGTGGGCTACCTGTTGAAAGGAATGTTTCGGACTGAGTTGATCAATACCATCCGCCGGGTTCATTCAGGTCAACGGCATATCCCGCCAGAGATTGCTTCCGAGATCGCGGAGCACTTCGTTGCGGATGCTCTTTCTGAACGAGAAATCGAGGTCCTGCGCTGCGTTGCAGACGGGTGCGCGAACAAGGTAGTCGCGGACATGCTCCTCATCACGGAAGATACCGTGAAAGGGCACATGAAGAACATTCTTTCGAAACTCCAGGCCAATGATCGAACCCATGCCGTCATGATCGCTATGAAGCGGGGTTTTCTCGACGATTAGCGGCCGAGACGCAGATCGGTTCCGACCGCAACGGGTTCTACTTACATGTGGGGCATGACTGTTACCCTATCGGGGGGTGACAGGCCACACCTGCGCCGTTAATGTTTTCTCAGCCGGCAATCGTAAACCTGTCGGCCCGAGGAATGTTATGACAGGATCTGAAACTCTTCTCAAGCCTGAGCGATGCACACTGCTGCTCGTGGACTTCCAAGCGGGGCTCGCGTTCGGCGTTGAGTCTGTGGCCAGGCAGACGCTGCTCAACAACGCCGTAGCTTTGGCACGGACCGCGGTTGCATTCAAAGTGCCCGTCGTCGCCTCTACATCCGCGAGCCGGGTTTACAGTGGCCCAATGCTGCCGGCGTTGCAAGAGGCGCTGCCGTCCGTCACTCCACTGGAGCGACGGAATATGAATGTCTGGGAAGATGACGCGGCGCATCGCGCGGTGGTGGACACAGGGCGCAAGTGCCTGATTGTTGCCGGGCTGTTGACGGAAGCCTGCGTTTCGTTCCCGGCGCTCTCCGCGCTCAAAGACGGATTCGAGGTCTTCGTGGTTGCCGATGCCTGCGGCGGGCTGAGCCCGTCCGGACATGATTTGGCCCTGCGCCGTATGGAAGCCGCGGGCGCACAGTTGACCAGTTGGATCCAGATGTTACTCGAATTTCAGCGCGACTGGACGCGGCATGAAACGTATGAGGATGCGCGGAGCATCGTGGTCGCAAACGGCGGCGGTTACGGATTAGGTCTTGCTTATGCGCGCGAGATGATCCATCCCGCATGAAGGCAAAAACGCGGTTCCTCATCGCGACTGATACCTGGTATTCGAAGCCAAATGGCGAGCAAGGGCGAGCACGCGTCGGCCGTGCAGTCCACCATATTCCAAGAAGAGCTTCAAACAGTGAAAGGAGATAACATGACAAATACTTCTGAACTCGTTGAACGGCGCAAGGCTGGATTGACCACGCCTTCCGATATCGACTCGGACGCAGTGAGGGATATCACGGGAGCGCTGAACGCTTTGCTCGCCGATGTATTCGCCCTTTACCTCAAGACCAAGAACTTCCACTGGCACATGAGTGGCCCGCACTTCCGCGACTATCATTTACTTCTCGACGACCACGGCGATCAGCTCTTCGCAATGACTGACGACATTGCCGAGCGAGTCCGCAAGATCGGTGGAACTACCGTTCGCTCTATTGGACACATCGCTCGGCTGCGGCGTATTCAGGATAACGATGCGGAGTTTGTTACTCCGGCGGATATGTTGAGCGAACTGCGCGAAGATGAAAAGGCGCTGGTGTTAAGCATGCGCGCGGTACACGTGCTTTGTGACGACGCCGGAGATGTGGCCACGGCAAGCCTTCTAGAGAACTGGATCGATCAGAGCCAGCGGCGCATATGGTTCCTGTTCGAAGCGACGCGCAGCTGAACCATTCACGGACCGGGGAATCGTCGAACCGCTTTGAGGCAGATGCCACCAGTGATTCATGATGTAATGTCACAAAGCGATGACCCAAAGCTCTCAATCAGTCGCGGCTAATTCTCCCGGTCCGTGGCGTCCGCTTCGCAATGCAACGTTCCGAAACCTGCTTGCCTCCAATCTGGTGTCGGACATCGGTACATTCATGCAGAGCGTCGGCGCAGCCTGGCTGATGACTTCTCTTACCAGTAGTCCTCTGTACGTCGCGCTTATTCAAACTGCGTCCGCTCTGCCTTTTTTCCTGCTCGCACTGCCGGCAGGCTCCGCTGGAGACATCTTCGATAGGCGCAAGCTGATTCTTGGCACGGAAACCTGGATGCTCGGTGTGACCGTTGTGCTCACGGTTGCAACGATCTTCGGATCGATGACCCCCTGGCTCTTGCTCTTGCTTACACTCGGGTTATCGATAGGCGATGCTTTCGAGTCTCCCTCCTGGCGGGCAATATTTCCCGAGTTGGTCGATAAAGAAGACCTACCTGCAGCGCTGGCATTGAATGGGATCGAGTTCAACCTCGCACGCGCCGTAGGTCCGGGGATCGGTGGCTTCATAGTAGCCGCCGTAGGGGTTGGCGCTGCATTTGCCTTCAATGCCTTTTCGTTCCTGGGAGTCATCGCCGTCATCTGGCGCTGGAAAAGACCCGCCCGAAAGAACACTCTGCCCTTGGAGACGTTCCGAGGTGCAACCTCCGCGGCTATCCGCTACGTCCGCTACTCTCCGGGCATACGGACGCTCCTGCTTCGATCAGCAATTCTCATCTTTTTCACCAGCTCTTTTTGGGCACTTTTGCCAACGGCAGCGAAGTCTATTAGCACAAACCCAATTACATACGGCTTTCTGCTTGGGTTCTTCGGACTGGGTGCTGTCTCGGGCGCCATGGTCCTGCAACGGACCCGCTCGAAGATCTCTTCTGAGACCTTGTTATCCCGCGCTACGGTCGCATTTGCCATCGTCATCTTGAGCATGGCGCTGTTAGCCGCGCCGTCGCAGTGTGTCAATGGCCTTGTATCTGGACGCGGGAGTGCTCCAGATCGCTCCGTCCACTCCCGGCGTATTCTTGCCCTGATTGTTCGTCACCCGCTTTACAGCCAACGCTCGGCCGCAGAACGAGTGGGTTAGCAGCCATTGCAAGGCTTTCACCTTGCCGTGGCGGCCTTCCTGTGTTGCCTTGACGATGCGCGCTTGCAGTCTACTGACCCTCTGCTCACACTGAGACCAGTCGATCCGTTCCCATTGCGATGCTAGGCCGGAGGCTGCACACATAGATTGTTCCACGTTCATTTGCGATTTCCTCCCGCGAAGATTCTGTAAGTTCTCTCGTCAACCACGACCAACTGGAAGTCTGCCTGCTTTCGCAGCGAGGTCATGTTTCAACCCCTATCCACTCCATTACAGAGCGGCATTCGCTTTCTCCAGCGTCCTTTACCCGCTGCCCCAACAGCACGCCTTGCAGCGACGCCTGCCCCCGAAGAGGCGAGACAACGGGCTTACCTTGTTCCATTTGAATGACACGAATGACGTTAGTCCCCGCCTTCACACCGGCAGCCTTTGTGTCCGTGTGCTCCATACCATCCGGTGGATGCATCCGGCTGCGTTGCCTTTTGGCTAGAGCCTGTCAGCGTCTTTGGCTCTTCGGAGGTTACGGTGCCTGCGGCGGTTCACTTATGTTGGACTTGTCATTCGGCCTAGCCCTCCCACCACCTTGACGCTTGCAGTGGCGAAGAACACCTCACGGCATTCTCCTTGTCGAATCGACAGAAGCACATTGTCTCGACAGCTTTCGACCCAGCCGTTACCAGCTACGCCGATGTCGATAGGCTACTGCGGACGGAACCGCAGGTTCAGCTCACTCCTTTCGTGTTGAACAATCATTCAAACAGCTTCAAGTCGCACGCATGTCTCCTCCCACTCAACCGTCAACGTTTTCGGCGGACAGACGAGCGCACGAACGCCAGGTTTGTTAAGCCAGGATTCAATGTAGTCTTTTTCACCTTCCTTAGCTTCGCCCCAAGTCAGGTAGAACTCTAGAAGACGAAAGAGAGAAGGGTTCACCAAAGATTCAACGAGGATCTCCGGATAGACGCTTGTCAGGGCAATAAATTTACCAAGCGTTTCGGGCGTAACCTCGGCCTTCCCTGAATTCAGATCCTTGTCCAACAGCCCTTGAGAGCTGGCAATGTAGAGTGAGAGACGAAACCTGTTGAGAAAGGCCTTAATGCGACGCGGATTATGTCCAAGAATTTCGCGCACGGAGAGAAGTATCGAGCGGATGCGGTCAGATTCGGGTCCAGCTTCTACACGAAACGGATCGCGGTCGTACTTACTTTCAGCAGCAAGGCTCGTGCTGTGTGACGCTGCTTCGCCTTTCTTTGCAAACCGCCCGAAAAAGGAAAAAGGGCCCTTTGGTTTTTCCACCAATTCTGCTGGCGCGGATATGAGGCTGTTGATGAACTCTACGGCCTGTTGGTCGCTGTCGGAGGTCGGAATGCGAAACGAAATCTGGATGAATTTCTCAAGGAATTCGTCTCCAAAGGCACGAACGGCGGCGACGCTCGGGATAGCGGATCCGCTCGCGACAGCCGTCGGCTCTGATTTCGCGAGGAGGTAGGGAGCTATCTCACGAAACTTGAAGGCGACGGATGAGGCGACCTTCGCTCGATCTAGCCCGATAACGAAGAAGAGCGGGCTGCCATCCCCTATCATCAAATTGATCGCTTGCATGAGGTCGGCCGCCTTTGGCGCCTCGCACCGGTCCAAATCATCGATAAAAACGAATACCTTCGCCGGGCCCTTTGGGGCGTACGCTCTCGCTGCGTTTCCAAAGTCTTCGGAAAACGCGTCAACAAAAGCCGCTTTCCCCTTGTAGTCCGGCCTATCGATATATTTTTCGAGATCAATCTCAAATAGTGTCTTGCCCGCAGCGCCTGGAAACTTCCTGATCACCCAAACGAGAATAATAAGTCCAGTCGCCCACGGGGAATTCGCGATCGCAAACAAAAGCCAACGATCGGGCTGCGATGCCTTCGGAGTGCCTTCCTGCCCATTCGGACCAGAGTTTGCGATGCCTCTTTGCTGCGCACCCGAAGCCCCTTCTTTGGCACTAGGCTCAAAGGGAGGGGGCGAGGATGAGTTGGAGCCTCGTTCGGCCTCGGACGCAGAAAATGTCTTGCCGATGGCCTTCTGCGCAGCCGCAAAACGCTCTGAATAGGAAGCCTGCAATGACCAGCGCACGCCGAGCGCGAACGCCAATGCTAATGTCAGCCAGAGCAAACATTTGGCGACCAATCCAGCCGTTTCCGCTAGGCCTTTAAGCCTTGAGAAGTAAAGTTTGACATCGCCAAGCCCCCTTTGTAGAAGCGGAGTGCTTCTTCGCAGAGAACGAGTGACCGTGAGTGCGAATGCCGCCCAGAGTTCCTCCTGCTTATCGTATTTCCACGCGTTGAAATCGATGGCAACTGCACCCGGAGATTTGGCCTTTATCTCGTTCTTGAGCTGGAGCATGAATGAAGACTTGCCGCTGCCCCAGGCCCCCTCAATCGAAAGGGTGAACGGTGCTCTGGTGGCTGGGGCACGCAGGAAACTGGCTAAGGCCTCGACGTAAAGCTTGAACCCAAGGCGATCGTGACTCGCGGGTTGGTCACCGACGGCGGCCGTCTGGGCATAGACCGTCTCACGATTCTGAGGAGGTGCGGCCGCTCCGGTTATTCCTGCTGACGATGGATCCGCCATATCTGGCTCTCCGAATCTACCTCAGGGCTCTCGCGCAGAAAACGCTGGTAGACAAGAAACAATCCATCTTAGAACACTATGTGCCAGTAGGGCCTCTAGAATCAGATCTCTGTTCTGCCTGCAGCTTCCTCGTTAAATCACAGGCGATCTGGAAAGTTGTACCGATTTCGGATTGGTCCCGAAAGTCGGCAAGTGTTTATCGATTCCGGCACGGATGCAAAATTGTTTATTACGCGTTTGGCGTCAGCGAATTCCCAAAGGCAGCGCCAATCGATTGCTACCTCCGCTCAAGCTAATGAGAATGTCTCGATATCAGCGACTAGCCGCCTGCCTTCCGTTCGAGAATAGCGATCGGACCCCCGACGATTCGCAGCTCGATTCTGATGCAGTCTCTGGCCACTTTGATAACCGCTTCGCTTGCGGAAAGTTTTGGTGCATTGATCCGAGCTTGGGCGCGACACCCAGACGACTCAGACAATCAGCGCTTTGTCACATCGAAAGGCAACTCAATCTGCACAGGCGCCAGCGTGACGCTTCCTGGTGCAAGGGTAAAGCCGTTGAGCAGCAATTCCTTGTGCCCTGGCTTTGCGGTCATGACGCTCGTGATGAGGACCTTCATCGTCATGCCCACGGGGTCGTACTTGAAGACGGCATTCTGCACCGGAGCACCATCGAAAAGGAACGTGACTTGGTTGGCAGGAGTGCTCGGTTGAATCTGAATGTTGCTGAAGGTGATCTCGGTGCTGTCGGATTCGTTCAGGATGGCAGAGGCCGTGACCGCAGGGGCCGCGGCTGGCGGAACCGGCAAATCCCACTCAACCGGCTCCCCGTATCCCGGGTGCCAGACAATCTGAATACCTTTCTCGCCCTTCTTTACAAATCGGCCAAGCTCGTTCCATGCGCGAATGCCCGCCACTCCCCTCCTCCTTGCGATGGGATCTTGTGCGGCTCGTACGACCTGATGGCGACGAAGCTGGAATCATGACTTCGGAATTGGTATACGAGCTTGTGGAGCGAAAGGACAGCCCCTTCTACTACAACATCGACCTCACAGGTGAGCAGAAGGATGTCAGCATCAAGCAGGGATCTCTGGCGCCGGAAATTAAGTCGCTCGTAACGCGCACCAAGCGAACCAAGGAACTTGAATTTGAGGATTACGCTGGAATACTCATCCGCTTTTTCTCAGCTGTTCGCTCTCTCGACCCTTCTGGGTGGGGAGATACAAACAGTACATTTTACAAAGCACGAATTCTCAGAGCTCTTCTGCGAGTTCTCACAGACATCGTCATAAAGAGCAAGAACCCTTCAACAATCGGCGCCCCAAGCTTTTTCACGTCTCTGAGGAAGATTGACCCTGACACCCTGTCCCCTGAAGTGATAAGGAGAGCTCAGGGATCGGCTGGCGTAACTGACTTATACCGCGCAATGCATGAGCAGGTGTTCGGAAAATGAGGCTCTTTGATTACACCCAAGCTCAGCATTTCTGCCAACCGCTTCCGGTCCACGTTCCTGGAATTGGGCAGTCTCTTGCGAACCTTTATGGCAACTCGACTACGCACCAACTTCGTGAAGGAACTTCGGCATTCGAAATCCATAGAGTTAGCCTGCTCAACAATGTCGAACGCTGGATACTTTTCGGTGTCGGCCAGTACCGCAGGGCTTTCGACATGTTTATTCCCAGCAACGCTGCGTGGGCGCAAGTCACCTTGTACTACTCCTCCTTTTATGCAGCTAACGCCATCCTTGGTATGTTCGGTGTCTGGATCCACTTAAACCATTGGGCGGACGTTGAATCGGGCTTGGCGCCCCATCAAATCATTAACATCCATCGGCGTGCACAAGGACCGCCTAGTGGCTACAAGGGTAGTCATCGTAAATTCTGGGATCTGTATTACGAAGCGTGTACATCGTTTGCTCGTAAGCGTGGAAGATTGGCCGTCTGGACAGGGTCGGATGGTTATGGGGTGCTGAGTGACCGGTTGTGTCCACGTATTTCGGAGATGGACACAACTGGTTGTGTGGATGCGAGCAGCTTATCGAGGGG
>JBEKGF010000071.1:0-20145 GCA_050012935.1 Edaphobacter sp.
TTGCGAGCAACCGGCTTGATATAGCGCTTCATGAGATTGTCCGGCCAGTAGGGCTGCTTTCCCTTCTTCGTCGGACTTGCGAAGACGTAATCGGAGTCCATCGGATAAGGGCTCTGGCGCCGCCAGCGCAGAAGATCCTCTGCCATGTAGCTGTCCATGGGGACAGGCTTGGCCGAGGCTTCCGTCTTGCAGTTGCCCACTACCTGATGCCAGATCGATCGAGTGACATTCAGTTCCAGGCTCTCGAAATCGACATCGCTCCAGCGAAGCGCAAGCAATTCGCTGACTCGAAGTCCGGTAGCCGCATCCAGGAGAGCCAACGTGCGCTCCCGAACCGACAACTTGCTGAGGAGAAGCTGGAGTTCCGCCAGTTCAAGCACGTCAGGCACCTTCTCCCGTTTCGCGCTTTGGCGGACGAGCTTGATTGGGTTTCGGTCAACCCACTCGTACCGCATCGCGTGATGGAAGATGGCGCTCATCAGATTTCGAATTTTCGCTCTCGATGCTTTCGCCCGCTTGATGCCGTCTAACCATTCTTCAACGGCAACTGGCTTTATCTGATCCAACCGGTGTTCTCCCCAACGAGGAAGAATCCAGACCCTCAGATAGCTTTCATACGCTGCTCGCGTCGAGAACGATTTACGTCCCTGATTCTCACCAACCAGCTCTTTAAGCTTGTAGTGAGCAATCAGCTCGGCAAACGTGCCCGGTCCGCCTTCCGTATGCGGGGTTTGTTGGTTAGCGTCAATGCGCAACGCTTTAGCGGCCTTGAGTGCTGATGCCTCAGTTGGCAAAGTCTGTACGGTACCGACTATTGCCTTCCGTCGTTTGTTCGTTCCATTGGAGTCGGCTTCCCACCAACGAAAGACCCAAACGTCGGATCCACTCTGCCGCTTTTCGCGCTGCACGCTTCCTTGCTGGTACCGTGTTCGCCTAGGCATAATTTCTCCTGTTTAGGCGCCACGGATGGCTGTACTAAGCCTAACGCGACGCATGGCAGAGGTCGAATGAAATCTCAGCTGGCAATGCGCTCAGAAATCCACCGATCAATCTCGCTGGCGCGGAAGCGCCACATCGTGCCGAGTTGAAATCCGCGAACCACGCCATTGCGGGCATACCTCTGTAGAGTCTTCGGGTGAATCCTCATGATTGCGGCGGCCTGGTCCGTGTCGAGCAGCGGTTCCGGGACGAAAGGCTCGCTCGCGACGGGCTTTCGATCCGATGGGACCGAATCTGGGGTCGGTGGATGGTGACTCTGATTGGGAAACAATTGGAAACCTCCGGGGACAGATAGGCACTTTTGGGAGCGATAATGAGCGCGCGTCAAAAGGCTGTCCAATACCTTTTAGGCACCGGCTGATGCCTTGGAGGCGTCAGACTTTTTCTCGGGCGGTGCCTTTCGTAACTAGTTTTTGGCGGTAAAGTTCAGTATTTGAGGGACATAGATATACAACAGCAAAAGTTTTTTCCACATCCAACCTTTTAGCAGTCGGAGGATTCACCGGAATGCCCTGTTGTAGGAGATACATGACTTGGACGACTATGCTGAGTTCCGCCATCTCAAATATCTCCTCGCCATTGTTAAGCACAAGGGCGTCAGGGCTGCTGCGGAAGCGCTGCACATCACCCAGCCCTCTCTGAGCCGGCAGGCCAGGGAATTCCAAGACCATTACAAGCTCAATATCTATCGAAAGCTGAAGCACGGCGGAATTGAGATTACGCCGACCGGCCAAGCACTGCCGATCATCTTCGGGGACTTGCTTGAGGCGCGAGATGAAGCAATTGCAGCCCTCGAAGCCATCGAGCGCGGCGAGGCGGAGACGCTTCGGATCGGATGCACGCCGTTTGTCGATAAAAAAGATCTGCGAAAGAGCCGCTCAATTGCAAAGAGAGTTGGTGCCTGGCTCGAAGATCAAACTTCTCCGTGACAACACCGCCCCGCTGCTTAAGGAACTGGTCCACGATCACCTGGACGCAGCAATTGTGAGTTTGCCGGTAACAGACGAGAGTGTGCGGGTCGAAATCCTCAAACGAGACAGGCTCGTCGTGTGTCTCCCAGTCGATCACCCGTTTGCAAAGAAGTCCGCCCTAAGCGCCAGCGATCTGACTCACAATCTAACCGTGTTTCGTAGTCCTTCTCAGCATCCCGCGGCCCATGCGAGGCTGCTCGAATTGCTCGGAGAACTCGGCGTATGGTTTGAGGAACACGCTCATGTTTCCCATCCACAAGAGATGTTGGAAGCCGTGAAGAATGGAGAGGGCTTCGCCCTCGTTCGCGAAGGAACTCCGATGATGGACGGCGTCACTACTCGACCGATTATCGGAGTCGATTGGACATTCGATACTGCGATAGTATTTTCGCGAAATCCGAAGTCGAGAGTTGTCCCCGTAATTGCCAAGCATTTGAGACGGACATTTCTCCATTCCGCAACTCCCACTACCCAGAGAAAAGGGCCGGCAAGTGTAAAGGAATTGCAACGTCCATCGCAGCAGAAAAGGACAGGCTGAAGACCAGTCGAATCGCTGATTCAGACGCCTCTAAACGCGCCAAAGGCATCACCCGATGCCTAAGAAGTATTAGACACGCGGGCAACATCCGGCCCAATATTGCGGCATATCACGACTGAAACTCAGTCGATGGAGATGCCGATGATCAGCAGGAATCGTGTCGTATCCCCCCGCAATCGCCTTGGCACGCCCAAGGCTTCGCCCTTCACAATGCAATCCCTCGCCCGCGTTGCTCGCACGCTGGCACCCACCCTTATTGCTCTTACGTTAGCGTCGGCTGCTCACGCACAGGGGACGATGGATTTTTCCGGTGCGCAAACCCTTATGGGGACCTTCAAAACGTTCGCCATCTATGCGGGCGCTGTCATCTGCTTTGGCGGCCTGATCTTCGCCGGCATTCGGATGATGAGCGGTCGGTTTCAGGACGCCATTCCTGGCCTCTTCGGCGCGCTGTTT
Source organism: Edaphobacter sp. (assembly GCA_050012935.1). Lineage (GTDB taxonomy): Bacteria > Acidobacteriota > Terriglobia > Terriglobales > Acidobacteriaceae > Edaphobacter. Next base: position 2,965 of record JBEKGF010000071.1, read on the forward strand.
GGTGCCGGAATACTCGGATGGGGAGCGGGTTGGATTGGTTCCCTCACCGGGCAGTCGATGTAGGAGGCTGCCATGCACACTACCAAGCGGGGAGAACCGTTACCGATCAATCAGGCATTGAACAGGCCGAGGGCCAAGCTCGGACTTGAGCTCTCGACGTGGATGGTCATCGTGTTTGTGACTGTAACGGTTTTTCTCGCTGGGTTCCGAATGCTGGCCATTCTCAGTTTCCCAACTCTTGCAGGCGGCGCATGGCTCATCGTCCGCAATCACCCAAAGATGTTTCAACTCTGGGGCCTAAGCCTCGGCCAGAAGAGCTACTATGACCCGCGCAAATACTGAACAACTTAAACATACTCCTTGGTTCGCGAAGGCAGGCGCCGCCTGCAGCATCGTTCCGATCTCACGCTTCGTCGGGCCGAATACCTTCGCACTGAAAGGTGGCGGATACGGTTGGCAAGGGCATCTATAACGCCGTCTTTGACAACGTAGAGGACAGCCTATCGTTCTCCCGCCTGCAATGCTTCGACTTCCAGGGTGTGAACAACGAGCAGTACGCCGACCTTATCGAGCCGTTGATGGTGTGGTTGCTACGCCGGATCAATGACGTTCTCTACAACCCTGCCAATCTTGGCGTTCCCAAGCACATCCTCATCGAAGAGATCTTCTCTTCGATGAAGAACAAACAGCTCTTGGATGGTGCCCTTGCGTCCATCAAGACTGTCCGCAAGAACCTCGGCGGCGTGACCATGATCGGCCAATCTGCCGACGACCTCGGAGCCAACGCCGACAGCATCGTGAACTCCTGCACGTCGTTCCTGTTTCTGAAGGACGCGACGTTCAACCGGAAACGGTATGCCGAACTCTTCAAGATGAACGAGCAGCAGCTCGCTCTCTTTGAGAGCTTGCAAGACCGCGAAGGACTTTACATGCGGCGTGATGGGCTGACGAAGGTTGTCACCCTCAACCTCGACAGCCGCAGCTACGCAACCTTTTCGACCAAGCCCAAGGACCGGGTACGCCGCACCAAGCTGATCGAGAAATACGGACTATCCGAGGGCATCGCTCGTTTTGCCCAAGGCGAGTCAGTATAACGAGCTCATTCCACCACCAAAAGGGGCCCTATGAAACCGCCGATGATCCTCGCCGTTACCTCTCTCCTCTCGTTTGCCTGCGGGATCGCCCATGCGTCTCCCGCCCCCGCCCCACATCGCCTTCAGCCGAGCGCCCCGCGTTCAGTCACGGTTTCCGAGGCACAAACGCCACCAACCATCCGCGCGGGCCTCCTTCAATCGACCTTGATCCTGCTTCCCGACGAGGAGAAGGTCGCAACCGTTTTCGGCGGGGACACCGTGGATTGGGTCTTCGATGCCGGCCACGTTGCTAGCAGGTTTATCAGCGTAAAGCCTAAGCTCGCCAATGCAACGACGGACATTCACATAGTCTCCGACCACGGCAACGAATACACTGAATTGCCTCCCGGAGATCTTGGCACTCATTATTTCCTCTGAGTGCTCGCCCTATTCTCTTGAGACGGTCCATTTCAGTTTCCTGGTCGCTCTTTCTTGGGTGCTGGAGGAGAAGCGTGGCGGTACGAGATCGAACGGAGTTTCCATGTAATGCCTCGGAAAGGCATTTGGCTTCGGTTGCCTTGACCTCGGCTTCGACATGCGCCTCGTGGCCCCAACTTTTTAGCGTTGCGAGTGAGACGTCGCCATCTTCGACTACCGCTCGCCGCAACGTATTCGGGAGCTTAGTCTCATCACAGAAAGCCTCAGCCGCGACTTCGCCAAGCGCAGGGGTCAGAGAAAGGTCTTCGCGATTCAGAAACCGCATTCCGCTGGCCACATTTCCATACATGCCGATGGCCCCGTATTGACTCTGGCGAGACAGGAGAGGATAGTTCGCAGTGGTCCTAGTGGCTGCCGATCGCTGGAGAGTCTGAGCCCAGGCATGCGCATAGGTGACGCCGCGAACGCCGCCTGAATCGTCTGGTCGAGCGAGCACATTAGCCAAAGCCCAAAAACGCTCTAGCCGGAGAATGATCTCTTGGCGATGCTTCTTAACGACCTCCCGCCGATCGTCAGCGGCGTCGCCACTGAGGTAAATCCCCGCGCAAAGAAGGGCGAAATAACGAGGATGAGACGCGACGTTGGTAAGCCCTGGAAGGATCTTGTCTGCGAGAAAAAGATATCCCCGTTCAAAGCCGAGGGGATCGATACTACTTCCAGGTAGGTCCGACGGGTCATAGGCAGTAAGAAACAAATCGATCATTTTGATGTGCCCACCTGACCTACACTGTCAGGCCGAAATGCCCGGAGATTATCTGATTGGAATCTTGTGAAATTCTATTGTAGGCTTTAGACCCACTAAATTTGCACGAAGCCCCCTGATGGAATGTCCTCAAACTGTGAAATGATGCTTTGTTCGGTGACGCTTGAGCATCAAGTCGTGAGCGTCGGTGATGCCCGTAAGCACTGGTGACTCGTCTAGGCGGAGAGCACGCAACCCACTCGCGCTGAGCTTTGTCGACGCAATGGGCACTCCTTCGGCGCTAAATGTGATCAAGACGTTCTCTGCTTGTGCATCCAATGGTTGGAAGCCTATACGCGTTGTCTTGAACGATATCTCTGTTTCGTCGGATCGCATCAGACCTCATGCACAGCCATCACGCGCAGTGAGATCGCGTTCTATTTTTCTTCTGTCCAGCAGGCCGCGAGTGGACCACCTGCGAACGCAACGATCCAGCAGATGCTTACCGTGGTTCGGCTCTTCCATGCATATCTGATGGAAGAAGGAGTGCGCTCGAACAACCCCGCAACCAACGGCTGTACAGCTAGACCTCTGATCGCCAGGCACCATAAGCTGCCATGGATTCCGAACGAGGAGGACTGGAAGAGCATTCTTGAAGCATCGCGGAGCGAGCCGATTCGCAACCGTTCCTGAGTCGATGGAGATCAAGCGTCCAGTACAGGACAAGAAGCTGTCTCCTGCACTTACCATTGGTGTCCCCGGCGAGTGGTGCAGGCTATGCCGCCTCTGGTACGACCGAGCCACATACTCGCTTAAGAACAGGAACAAGAGTTACTATTTCCTGCTCAACGTTGGAAGATGGCTCGGCAAGACGCATCCGGAGATCACTTCGCCAGCCGACTGGAACAGGACCCTGGCTGCGGAGGCCGTGTCGGTCATCTGTCAGTGGCATGGTGGCGATTGGTGCAGCATCGATCCCATTCACATTAAAAGCCGTGGACAGATACAGGCGAACTTTTCGCGTTGAATCCCCGCCAATTCGCCCCGGACAGGTTCACTAAATCTTGCAGTAGTTCCCGCTCTTCCGCGGGCTCAGGCTTTTCGTCGTCCACTCTCAGAAACTGGAGATGTGTGGGGCCTGGGAAAGCTTTTGTCACGTTTGGCTTGTCGGGATAGATGCCTTCAAACCAGATTAGATACTCATGAGGACCGAGTCGCACCTTTGTGGCCTCGTAGGGGACGAGACTATTGACGCTGCGGTTGATCCCAAAGAATCGGCTCTTGTGATTGACCTTGATAACAGAGAATCTACATTTTGAGCGGTCTGTTACAGAAGCCACATCCTGCGTAGTCTGCTGTATGGCTCTGATTTCGTCGTGCTTGAGCTTAAACGATGTGTGGATTACTACACGGTTAAATGCGCCAGCGTTCTGTTCAAGTACTCGCTTCAGGTTCGCGCGAAGCGCCTCCACATATGTCGAGTGATCCGTAGAGTCCCCCAAAACTTGGATTTGCTGAAACAATCCGCTGCTATCCGTGAGCACCGAAAACGCGAAATACTTGTCGATATGCACCTGGTCATGAACGATCCGCGATTTGTGAGACTGGCTGATGCCGATGATTAGGGACCGTTCGGCTGTCGGCCGCACCTTCCATGGCCTTCCGCCCGCTTTGCAGAAAATTTGAAGAGCAAGATTGGCGATTGCCCACTTCAGTGATTCCTCATCTTCGAGAATCCTGAGCGTACATACTTGGGTAGGCATGCCGGCATGTGAAAAATGGGCCTTTTGTGCGAGATAACCATTGTCGTCACCATTCGGCAAAACGATAACCGGCAGAATCCGAGGCGACGTCATGCGTGCACTTTTGGCACGTTGCAAAGCGACTTCCATTGATGCGGAGCTGAGATCGGGTAGAACAATAGGATTGGCGTCAATCTCCAATGGCGTTTTGAATAATTCGTTGAAGCCGGGAAAATTGTATTGGCCGCGTTGCTTCTGGCCTCTCAAAGAAAGCGCAAGTCGACGAGCAGCTTGGCGATCTTGTTCGCGGAACGCGAATAGCAATCGCGGAGGATTTTCGAGCGGTTGGAGCGGCCCAAACTCACGCAGACCAGAGAACTGACTCCTTGATTCTTTCGCCCCAGCGAAGACATATATCTTTGGACGGAGCCGTTCTGCGGGAAGTGCTACGAAATCTTTCGAGATTCTCAGTGGATCGGAAGTACCGGGCCAAGTCATCCCCTCGAATAACGGCCATCTGCTTTCTAAGAAACGTCGGACCTTTGAGGAACGGTCGACATAGTAATCGACGTTCCGTCTAAAGTTCTTGTCGAGGCTCAGACTTAGTTGCTGAATCCTACGCCCAAACGGAATGCCACTGCGCAGCTTGAAATGAAAGTCGACGAGGAATCCATTTTGGCGTGAAGCCTTTAGAAAATATGGCTGCACAACAAGCACTTCATCGCCTTCGGGATGAGTCGCCATAATGAGCGACACCTCTTGGATGAAGCTGTTGGCCGGAAACTGGTACTGCAGTGGCTGTAACGACGCTGCAACGGAATGTTTCAAACACCCGAACAAGATGCGTCGGGTAAGATCCACATTCCAGGAAAATTTGTATTCAAAGGTTTCAAAGCCCTCTGCGGGTTGTAGGAGTACCCAATAGGATTGCCACCCTTCCTCGCGAGCATCATCTTTGGGCAGCTTGTGGGCTGTTGCTTCAGGTGTGGGGCGTTCTTCTTGGAACGAGACACTGAGACGACGATAGACAAGGCAAGCCGTTGCGTTCGTCTCAACCGGCAAAAAGTTGAGGTGAATCTGATAACCGTCTTGTCCGTCGATTGATGCTGTCCCGAGATTTGGCATTCGAACTTTCTAAATCGCACTTCTTCCGTATTTCGAGAAAAACTCAACACACGGCGCCATCGTCACGTTTTGCCTTTAAACAAAGGCCATTTGTCTGCGACATACTGTTCGACGGCGTCGCGTACAACCCAAGCCAGGGACACTTTCTTCTGGATAGCGATAGTCTCAATCGCCTCATAAAGGTCCGGCGGGAAACTGATGGTGGCGCGGACCGGCGGGCCGTCCGGAGAAACCGTTACCTTTTCTTTCCGCTTTGCGCCTCTTATCACCTGATCCCCTTGGACATAAATAATATAGCACCACAATTCACCATTGCGGTGAGTTTGCGGCCAGCTTTTCCGCATCTTTCACAAAATCGGAGAGGCGCTATGTCCGCCAGCGAGGAACCCGAGGTGGGAGAACCTGGTTATTTTTCCGCTTTGTTTGTCCCCAAATATATGCAAAAGTACACTCTTATCGCAAAGTTTGGTATATGCTTGGGGGATGAGGTCTTTGGCATCTTATCTCGATCAGCAGCTCGCTCAAGGGCGATCACACTTCTCTAGGGAAGAGGCTAGGAGCAGTCTGGACTTGTCGCCATCGGCGTTTACCGCCGCTGCCCAGAGGCTGGTCAAGAAGCACAAGCTGGCGACCGCTCGTCATGAGTTCTATCTGATCATTCGACCGGAAGACCGGAACCGCGGAGCGCCTGATCCCGCGCGCTGGATCGATCCTCTCATGGCGCATCAAGGCATCGACTATCGTGTGTCTCTGCTGCGAGCGGCAGCATTCCATGGATCGTCTCATCAGGCTGCGATGGTTTTTCAGGTTGTGGTCCCCAAGCAGCTCCGTTCATTCCAAATCGGCCGACACCAACTTCAGTTCGTCTATCAAGCACCGGAGATCTTCGAGCAGGTCAACCAGTTGGATTGGCTGGACAAGATCAAGACCCCTGACGGCTTTGCGAAGGTTGCTGGGATCGAATTGACCCTGTTGGATTGCGTCCGGTACTTTCACAAAGCATCTGGTATCGACGGAGTGGCGCAGGTGGTCAAAGACATCGGAGCCAAAGCGGCGCCGCGCAAGCTCGCAATGCTCGCAGGATTTTATGAAAACTCTTCAGTTCGCCGGCTGGGCTACCTGCTCGACCTTGCAGGCCATCAGTCGCAATCAAAGGCACTGGAGCCGTTTGCGGGAAAAGCGAAGTCCTTCAAGCCCCTCGATCCGGCTATCAAACCCATTCTGGGGAACTCTGGCGTGGATGAAGAGAAGAATGTGAAGTGGCGACTGACGATTCATGAGTCAGTGGAGGTAGATTTTTGATTCCGAATGCATACCTTCAGGAATGGACCGCAAACGCTCCCTGGCCCGATCTGCGGCAAGTCGAGCAAGACCTTATAATCAGCCGCGCTCTCTGCGACCTGTTCAATGCCCAGGAACTGAAAGGCAAGATTGCGTTCCGCGGCGGGACCGCGCTGCATAAGCTGCTTTTCTCGCAACCGTTGCGATATTCCGAAGACGTTGACCTGGTCCAGACGAACGCTGAACCAATAGGAACAACTATCGACGCCATCCGAAAGGCATTGTCCTGGCTTGGTGACTGCAAGAGAGAGCAGGCGGGGCATTCCATTCACCTCATCTTTCGATATGCTTCCGAGGCGGATGCCAGTACTCAACTCAAGCTCAAAGTCGAGATCAATACCCGCGAGCACGTATGCCTGCTTGGGCCTAAAGAGTATCTATTTGCGGTCGATAGCCGCTGGCATCAAGGCAAAGCGGAGATCGTTTCGTTCGAGCCGGAAGAGCTCTTCGGGACTAAGCTGCGGGCTCTCTTGCAGCGGCGCAAAAACCGTGACCTCTTCGATTTGTATGAAGGTTTGAAGCAATTGAAATTGGATCGCGGGAAGGTTGTTACCTGCTTCGATCACTACCTGGAGCTTGAGGGCACACCAATCCATCGCGCCGCGGCCGAGGAGCGAATGCTACGAAAACTGGAGCGGAGCTTGACCGAAGACATCGGTCCTCTTCTTCCCACCGGAGTTCACTTTGATGAACAGGCGGCATTGAATGCCTTCGGGGCAGTTTGGAATCAACTGATTGTCCGCATACCGGGCGATGCATGGAAGCTTTCGGGGATGGTCATTGAGGACCTTCGGAAGAAACGCTTTCCTGGACTTTTACAGTGATTCAGAGAGCTGAACCGATTGAAGCAGTGCCATTGCATCCTGGAGGGATTTAGCGATCGCGTCATAGACAAGATCGAGAGCAAATCCCCACCCGCACAACTTCGAATGTGGGTATCGACAGATCGTCCCAGACAGTCGTCAGGTCTGGAAGAACGCGGGGGGAAAGTCCGTAATGTCGCAGAATATCGGCGAAAGGCAGCAAAATATGGCGATCATGTACCTGCCACGATTCCACTAGCGACTGATACCGCTTGTGGTCCGGGCGACGCGATTCGACCCAGAATGCGGCCGATGGGTGTCCACCGGCGGCTTCGTCGGCTATCCGCGTTCACCGAACACCTGCTGGCTTATGGCAGCTCGGTACTTCGACAGGTAACGAGAGCAACAGCCCGATCCTCCGATCAAGCACAGTGAAGGCATCACGGAACGCACGGGCAATCTCCTCCGGAGTTCCTTTGACTCCTGCGGGATCTGCAATACCCCAGTGCGCCGTCATCGGCTGCCCCGGCCAGAACGGACACTGCTCTTTTGCCGCGTTGTCGCAAACAGTAAAAACGAAGTCGAGCTTCGGCGCATCCGGCCCCGAGAACTCGTCCCAGGACTTACTGCGCAGGCCAGCCGTCGAGAGTCCAGCCGATTCGATCTGCTGAAGTGCCTCCGATCGTGGCTGCCCGGTCGGATGACTGCCAGCGCTGTAAGCCGTGAACTCGCCCTTGCCTTTATGGTGCAGGACTGCTTCAGCCATGATCGAGCGCGCAGAGTTGCCGGTGCAGAGGAACAAAACGTTGTAATGAACGGCCATGATTTCTATTCCTTCGCTCCTGCGACAGCAGGTGTGCAGCAACCAGGTTGGCAGCAGACAGTTTTTGGTTTGTTAGCCCGGATGAAGGCGCCGAAGAACTTGTTATTCACCTGGGGAGCGATCGCGTCCACATCAACGCCCGCCTCGGTGAGGAACTGCCGGGCGTCTTCTACGCCGTAAACGCGCGTCGGCTCGACCGTTACATCCTCGAACCCGGCGCCCGTCAGCTTGGCGATGTACTCGCTCTCTTCGAGCGCGCCTGCGATACAGCCTACCCAGAGCAACATGCTTTTGCGAATAGCTTCTGGCACGCTACCTCGCACCACGACATCGGAAACTGCGAACCGTCCGCCTGGCCTCAACACGCGGAAGGCTTCACGGAGAACACGATCTTTGTCGGCTGAGAGGTTGATGACGCAGTTCGAGATGATGACGTCGACAGAGTTGTCAGGCAGAGGAATATTCTCGATTTCACCTTTTAGAAACTCAACATTCGTAACGCCTGCCTGCTTTTGGTTCTCGCGGGAAAGCGCCAGCATATCGTCCGTCATGTCTAGGCCGTATGCCTTGCCGGTTTCGCCGACGCGCTTTGCCGAAAGCAACACATCGATGCCGCCACCGGAGCCAAGATCGAGAACAGTTTCTCCAGCTTGAAGATCGATCAGTGCGGTCGGGTTTCCGCAACCAAGAGAAGCCAGAACAGCTTTCTCTGGAATGACCCCGGTTTGATCGGCGCTGTAGAGGTTGGTGGTGATCGGATCGCAACACCGAAGACCGGGATCGCAACATGCCTGCACGCTGCCGGATTCCGCCACGGCGCGGGCGGCACTTCCGTACTTTTCCTCTACCTGTTCCTGAATCCTTGTCGTCGATTCCATAATGGGCATCTCCTCGCATATGCTAAAGCGAATGTATTTGGAATTGGACGTATCTGTCAAGGCGTATATAATGTGAGTGTGAGTATTTCCCTTAAGAGCTATGACCTACCGCTGCTGTTTGCGGCGCTCGCGGACCGCACCCGTCTCAGGCTGTTGAACCTGATGAACGGCAAGGAAGTCTGCGTTTGCTATTTCGTCGAGATCCTCGGGCAAAGCCAGCCCAAGATTTCACGGCATCTTGCTTATCTGCGGCGCGCCGGAATCGTCACTGCTCGTCGGGAGGGGAAATGGATGCATTACAGAATCGTAGCGCCGAATCACGCTGGAGCCGCGCGCATCCTCAGTGAAACGCTGTCCGTGCTCAACGATGATAAGGCGATGCAAGCTGACGCAACGGAATTGAACAAGGCGTGCTGCGCCCCACAGAGGGTATCCGCACTGGAGGGTGCTCCGCTCCCCGTTCCTGTCGAAGCAGCGAGTCCCTGCGCCTATTGAACTGACGAAATCAATCTAGTTGCCGCGTTCAGTATTTCTCTCAAATTCGAGTTCTGAACGCCCGCTAATCACGCTTCACAAGGTTTGCAATCTCTCTAAGTTTCTCCTCGTGAAGCTCTTGGTGCAGTTCATCGACCTTAACTCTTGCTTTGTCCAAAGCCTTCTTGCCGGCAGACGTGATTTTGTACACCCGTCGACTGTGCCCTCCAACATTCTTGAGGACAGACTTCAAAAGTCCCCCGCGCTCCAGGCCATGCAAAAGAGGGTAAAGAGTACCCGGCCCGATGCGATATCCGTGGTGGGATAACTCCTCCATCATCGCCTGCCCAAAAATGGGTTCATGGGATGCATGGACGAGCACATGAATCCGGATCAGGCCGAAAAAGAGTTCCCGCTGATGATTGGACACAGATCAAATATACCTCTGGTTTAACCCGAATCGAATATCGATAGTGTAATATCGAAATTCGATAATCTCGGCACATCTTAATTTTCGATGGAGGCTGGAAGCGCCGATGAATGGGTGGAGTCGCTGCCTGAAACTGATGCCGTTAATTCTGCTGACGCTGGCGGGCTCACGCTTGTGGGCGCAGGGCCCTCCGTATCAAACCGACGATCCGGTACCGGTAGACTTGCATCACTACGAGTTCTATATCTTTGGCGGCGTCGATGGCACACCGGCTGAGATTGACTCGACAGGACCAGCCTTCGAGTTCAACTGGGGGGCTGTTCCCAGAGTTCAACTACACGCCATCCTGCCCTGGGGAGGCGTCTTTCCGTCAAACAATCCTGTTTACCTGCCCGGAGGAACCGGGCCGAGCGCATTCGGTCTCACGGACATGGAACTTGGCGTAAAGCTCGCCATCATCAAGGAGACCAAGCACGTTCCGCAAATCGGCACCTTCACCATGTTTGAAATGCCGACTGGAAGCTATGACAAGGGACTTGGCGTAGGCAAGGTCTGGTACAAGCTACCCGTCTGGTTGCAAAAGAACTATGGCAAATGGCTGTTCGATGGCGGCGGAGGCTACCAGGTAGTCCCGCAGGCCAACTATCGAGACTTCCCGTATGCCGGATGGCTGGTGAAACGGGAATTGAACGAGCGGTGGGAACTGGGCGCGGAACTGTTTGCACACGGGCGCGAAGGCTTTGCCGCCGCTCAAACTGAACGCTCGGCGATGATCGATGTTGGCGGCTATTTCCACTTCAAGCACAACCCCAATGAACAGTTCTTGTTCTGCTACGGCCATTCCATCGCCGGGCAGACGGAGAACTATGCCTACGCAGGCATGTATTGGACCTGGGGCGGAAGCGACGACAAGTCAAAAGATGACGACAAGAAGGACTCGGCCCGAAACAACTGGATGCGAGGGCCGATGCGCGGCGCGGCATTTGAATGACCTGCAGAACCCGGCCAGTTCCAAGTCCGCCCGAGACGGAGGATACGACATATGGAAATTACGGCACGCGCTCTTTGGACATTGGTACATGGTTTGGGATTCGGTGCGCTTTATCTCCTGGCGTGTTCAGGAGCACTCGTGCAAATCTATCGCCTTACCACCTCGGCCGCGCCGCTCGAATCCACTCCCGGCCAAGAACGCTTTCTGAAGTTTTACCTCTGTGCAATGTGTGTCCTCGCATGGGTCGCAGTGCTTACCGGAGCATATGTTATCTATCCTTGGTATCGCGCGACGCCACCGCCTGGGACGACCGACCTTTCAATTTTCCCTCAAGGCTTGCTGATCTCGAGTCCCGCAACTGTCGGCTGGCACTCCCTTGGCATGGAATGGAAGGAGCATGTCGCCTGGTTTGCTCCCATCTCAATCACGATGGTCACGTTCGTCTTGATCCGGTATGGCCGCGACCTTAGGAATCATCGGCAGCTTCGCTCTGCGGTGCTTTCCTTCGCGGTGATCTCGTTTGTCTCTGCGGCGATCGCGGGCTTCTTCGGAGCGATGATTAACAAGTACGCGCCGGTTCAGGGCGGTCTCACAATTCAACTGATTCAGGGAGAAGAAAAATGAACCCGATGAATAGCGCCGCTTCACCAGATGCTTCGGTCCTGACAAACGGTTCCGGCGCTGCCGCCATTCTTTCCGCCGGCATCGGGTCCTTCGCTCTTGCGGTACTAGCTTGCGCCGGCGACAAGTTGGCAGCGGTCAAGAACAGTCTAATTTTCTACAAGCCGACTGGTCCACTCTCCGGCGTCACCACGACTGCCATCCTTATCTGGCTCGTCGCTTGGGGGATTTTGGAATGGCGTTGGCGAAACAGGACCGTCGGCGTGGGGCGCATCTCTGTCGTTGCTCTTGCTCTGCTGGGACTGAGCCTCATGCTGACATTTCCGCCTGTCGTCGATCTTTTTTGACCGAACGCTTTTTCTGAATTCGCTCGGAGTTTCAAGATGGCGATGCTTCCGCAAGATTCTTCACGACGCCCCTCCTGGAGCATCCTGCGAGCCCACATCCAAAAGGGAAGATTATGCGGCACCACTAAATCATCGCTGCACTAATTTGTGCAAGGTTCGCAATGTGCCTACCCGTTGACCAGCGTCAGAGAGTGAGAAGCTTCGATCTTCTTTTCGATATTACGAGGCCAAGTGATCGACAGCGAAGCTCCTCCGTTTGGACGGTTCGATGCCGTCACACTTCCCCCGTGAGCGCGGACTACGGCTTCAACAAATGCAAGCCCAAGGCCATGCCCTTTGGAGTCTCTTCCTTTCACTCTCTGCTTGAACACCTGCGGTCCGATCTCTGAAGAAAATCCGGGGCCATCGTCCTCCAAAACCAGCGTCGCAGCATCCTCGGTTGCGCCAAGTGTTATGGAAACCGTGCACGATGCGGGGACGTGATTGAGTTCATTATCGAGAAGGTTTGCGATCACTCGGTGAAGAAGAGCAGCGTCTGCCAGTACCGTTACAGGACCTGCGGTGTGCAGATTCACTCGAATTCCTTTCTCCAACAGGGACGGCTCGTACAGGTCAATCATGATTCGAACCAATCCGTCGAGATCGACGTTAGTACGTGAGAGTCTAAGCGCGTCAGCATTCGCTTCGGCAACGTCGAGCGATGTATTCAGGAACTCCGACAATCGATCCAGTTCATCGATGACTGAGACGATCTGCTCGCTCGGCTCAACCTTTAGATCGCCCGACAAAACGATCTCCAGCTTTCCTCGAATTGCCGTCAACGGGCTGCGAATATCATGGGCGAGAGACTCAGTGATGGTGTGCAGTTGATACACGGAGCTTTCTATTCGGTCCAACATGTGGTTGAGCGTTAGCGCGAGGTGCCCCACTTCATCGTTCCGTTTGCTGGTCGGAACTCTGCTACTCAAATCAGATTGCCCGATCCTGGACGCAGCTTCGGTGATCTCGCGAACATGACCAAGCATACGCCTGGTCACGAAGAAGACAATTGCGGACCCGAACAGCACGATGAGCAGCCAGAAGCAGAAAAGACGGAAGCGCAGATTGTTAAGTACACGTAATTCATCTCGTTCTGAAAGGCCAAGATAGATGTGGCTCCCATCATCGAGCCGCACCGATGCCACTCGAAAAGGATGATTGAAGCCTTGGACATTCAAGTCGTACGGAACATCAGAAATGAACTTCCGCGCACGAATCGCGGCTAAGTTAGGCAACCCGTCACCAGCGCCTACCCAAAGCTCTAGAGTCCCATCGTCTCCAGCCTGCAGGAAAAAAACGGAGCCGTTCTCATTGCTGTTGGAGCGGAGTTTATTTGGCACCTCTCTGCTTGCAAGTTCCGCGACCTCTCTCACTACCCGACCGTAGAGGCGGTCCTTTGGTGTTCGCCCCGCCACATCACCGAGGACTGCAACCTCTCCAGTTAGCCACGCGTCACTCCTGCGCTGAATGTCGTTCGCTACGAAGCGGTGAAGCATGACAAAAACAAGCATTATGCCAATGGCAAATGCCAGAGTTGCCCAAAGGGAAATACGCCATGCGGCGCTACGCATGACTGGATTAGCGGTCTTTGAGGACATAACCAATACCTCGTAAAGTCCTTATCAGCGGCTCACGGCCTTCTGTATCCACCTTGCCGCGCAGGCGGTAGATATGCACATCAACAACATTGGTATTGGGTTGAATTCGCATCCCCCATACTTCGGAGAGGAGCATCGATCGAGTAACAACACGTCCAGCGTGTCGGCACAGATACGTCAGAAGGACAAATTCTTGCGGACTTAGATTTAAGATTTCTTCACCGCGAGATGCTCTACGACTGATGAAATCCAGCTCCAGGTCCAATACGCGGAGACGGGTCGCCTCCTCACTCGTAGCAAGATTGCGCCGCAAGAGGTTGCGCAATCTTGCTAGCAGTTCTGCAAGTGCGAAGGGTTTGGTCAGGTAGTCGTCGCCACCTAGTTCCAGACCTTTGACCCTATCGTCAACCGATCTTCTGGCGGAAAGTATAAGCACTGGGCTGCTCATGCCAGAGCGTCGAAGTTGAAGAATCAGGTCAATGCCATCTTGATCCGGAAGTCCAAGGTCCACGATCAGAACATCATATTTGCTGCCAGAGGAAAGTTGGATAGCAGTTCGCCCATCCTTCGCGACATCCACCTCGTAACCTGCGTCGGCAAGAGGTTGTTTCAGAAAACTCTGAATCTCGGGCTCATCCTCGACCAGCAGAAGTCGCATAATTCATGGTAAGACATCTTGATTCGCGATTCGAATGATCCAGGGGTCTGCAAGATGACGATTCGGTCATCTGCGTCCACTCGACGATGGACGAATCGGGAATGGCCGGACTAAGACAAGAATGGCCGGAACAACGAATCCTGCCGCAAGGGTGAGCAGAACGACCGATTTAGGGTCCGCATACTTCCAGTTCATTAAGCGCTCCGCTGATTGCCTCTTCCATGAACAAATCGTCATCCTATTCCACTCCTATAAAGTGCTATCAAAGAAACAGAGGTCTCGTCTCAAAGAGTAGTCGCTGGATCGAGAATACGGATCCTGTTCTCAAGCAGTCGACCGTCGCCGGATCGTCGTCGATTCGTGGTCCAAGTTCTGAAGCCATACACGCGACACATAATTCATTCCGAGCTGAGGGCCTACCACGCGTGACTAAGACTTACCTGAGACGATGCCCCTCAATGTTGTCTACTACGGATATGGAATTTGGACTGCGGGTCTCCCCACGCGAGCTACCGGAGCTGATGGATGGCGATTGTAGCTATGAGGATTTCCGTGGCTGCTTGAGCAGTCTGGAGCAGATCAACCGCTGGCTGCTGGGATATCGACCGACTCTCGCTTGGCTGAAGCCGCTACCACCTGGATTGAGCGATCCGGTGTACATTGTCGATGTGGGCTGCGGTGGCGGCGATCTGCTGCGGCAGATTTCAGCCTGGGCTCGAAGGCGCGGCATTGCTGTCGAGCTAACGGGAATCGACTTAAATCCCTATGCGGCGCGTGCAGCAGCGGAGTCTACGCCGAAGGAACTCGGAATTGCGTGGGTGACTGGAGATGCCCTGGAATATCGACCGGAGAAGCCGGTGGATATTGTCGTGAGTTCGCTGATGGCACATCATCTGGAAGATGAGGGGGTCGTTGCGTTGCTGCGGTGGATGGAAGCGACTGCTCAAGTTGGCTGGTTCATCAATGATTTGGAGCGGTCGGAGTGGAGCTGCCGGCTGTTTGGGTGGGTGGAGAGGACTGCAGGGTGGCACCGGTTTGTGCGGCATGACGGGCCAGTGTCGTTCCGGCGGGCCTTCCGGGAGGAGGACTGGGTGCAGTTTCTGACAGCGGCTGATGTCCCGCGAAATGCAGTGTCGGTGGAGCACTGGCGCCCCGGACGGCTGTGTGTGGGGCGGTGGAAGTGAGGTCGGTGATTCTGAAGCGTCTCGTTAGACTAAGAGAGATGAAGCCTGTCGCCCCCGTCGCCCTGGTGGCGCACCTTATCACGTCTAACCATCTGAGAGACGAATCATGCCAACTTCCACGCTGCTGGCCCGCAGGACCTCGGGTTCCAGATTCAAGACTATTCTCTGGATCTCTCTCGGTCTCACCACGCTTTTCGTCTTCATCACCTCAGAAGTTCTCCTTGTCACCGATTACCCCATGTACCATGCCTACCGTCTCCAGGTCATCGCCGACCGCGGCCTCCTCATCCCCCATACGCTCGCTGGAATCTTCGCGCTCTTGATCGGCCCCATCAACTTCTCCTCGCGGATCCGCGGGCGTCATCGCACGCTCCATCGCGTTCTCGGTCGCATCTACGTGGTTTCCGTTTTTGTCGGTTCGTTCACTGGGATAGCTCTCGCCTGGGGACGTCCGGGCCTCCCGGGAACTTCCATGCAGGCCGCGGCGTGGATGGTCTGCACCACCGCCGCCTTCCTCACCGCGCGCAACCGCCAAATCGTCCAGCATCGCCAATGGATGGCCCGCTCCTACGCCGTCACCTTTACCTTCGTTTCCAGCCGCGTTCTGAACCTCGTGCCCGCGTACTGGAGCCATCTAGGCGACGTCCTGTCCGCAGTCGGCGTCATCGCGTTCACACTTGCATCTCTGCTGATCGTTGACCTGTGCCTCAACTGGCACGAACTCACCACTCGTCGCGATTGATTGCCTGCCACGTGTCATGAAATCTTGAGGAGTGGGGCTTGCAGAAAGTCCTATTTCCCAAAGCCGGTTCCCTCCAGCTCCGAACTTAGCACCGGACCGGAACCGCCTAGCTGTCCAACTACCCTCATCACCGCAGGCGTCTCACCCTCCAGGACCCACACCATCACATCTTTAGGCTGAAGGCCAAGCAGCGTCGCAATCGTTCCCAGGATTCCACCCAACTCCGGATGGATGCGAAACACTGTCGCCTTCAAGGTTTGTCCTGCCCTCTGAAACGGCTGCTCGCCCTGCGGCGAGACCAGGATTCTAATCAATCGCCCGCCGAAGACTGGCGCCAATATCCCAGCCCGAAACGGCGCCGTATTGGGCGACACATTCAGCAGCAACGTTCCTACGAACCCATTCGCCAGATCGTCGGGCAGGTCGATATGCTCGCTCTCGACTTGTATCTTGCCGTTCTTGTCTGTTGTACGGGTGGTCGCTGTGCCAGTAGCGGCTTCCACCGCAAAGTCGATGGGCTTTGCAAAGAACGGCCCTTGCTGGATGTGATGGTTGCGCACTAACCGAAATGTGCCCTGCTGCGTGTACGTCGTCGTCTCATCATCAATCGATCCATCCACAAATCGATAGGTCAGGCGCATCGTCACATCATCGCCCTGCACGTCCTCCGTAAACTCAACCCGAGCGATGATCTTTCCGGTCTCGGAGCGCGCCACCATAAACTCATGTCTCGGGAGTTGGATATGTTTCACTGAAATTGGTTCTGCCGGCGCTGCGGTGCTCAACAATATCGCCAAAAAAGCGCATACCTGGGAATTGCTTCGCTTCATCTATACCTCGTTCTAGAGTCCCGTTTTTATGAGATGCCAAAAGGTCGAGAACACGAACAAGCACCACACAACTGACCTTTGAGACGTGTCTCATGATTGGAGGACAGCCAGCTTCTCGCCGGCTCTAAAATGACGATTTGTACAGAATGACTCGTCAGGCCGGTCTTTGGGCGTCTACTAGAAGTATGCAATCCCGCTACAAATGGATTGAACATCCAGTGCATTAGGAGGGAATGCTTTGCAAGACGAAGTACTGGTCCTCGGTGGTGGAGTGGCAGGCTGTGCCGCTTCGATCGCGCTCG
>JBEKGF010000072.1:0-20027 GCA_050012935.1 Edaphobacter sp.
ATTGGGTTCCTTCGCCAGTTTCGTCAGCTGCCGTCGATCGACGAGATTCTTCTCAACCCCGCGACGGCAGTGGTCCCCACCGAGACATCTGCGCAGATCGCCGTCGCCACGGCACTCGGCCGTGTCATGACCGACAACTCCATCGGCAGAGGACTGACCTATCTCGACCGCATGCCGACCGAGATGCGCGTCATGGCCGTCCGCGACGCGGCTGCACGAGAAACCGCTATCACTCACACGCCGGAGTTCATTCAGTTCGGCGTGGACTACCGGGAGGTATTGCAATGATTACCGAACGCGCTATGCTCGCGGCCGTCCACATCAGCATCTGGACGGCCGTCAAACACGATCGCAAGGTCAGCCGCGATATCGCCGATCAGCACGGAGCCCACCAAAGCGCCGGACGCTATAACAAGCAGTTGCTGCGCGGCGCGGACAAGCTGGACGAGCTGCGAACGCTGGCAGGCCAGATCCGGCAACACTTCTACAAGATCACCCTTCCGTGGTCCGATGAAGGCTTTCGTCTGTTGCCATCGAACTTCTACTTCGACCTCATGGAGAGGATGCGTGAGTTCGAGGCAAGCTTTGAGCAGGGAATCGAGAGCTTTCTCACCGTCTACCCGCAGTACATCGATCAGGTGCGGCCAGAACTGAACGGACTCTTTCGGGAGGAAGACTATCCCTCCACCGAGAAGCTGCGGACGAAGTTCGGCGTGAAGCTCGAAATCCTTCCCGTACCCTCGGGTGCGGACTTCCGGGTCCAGATGTCGGCCGAGGAGCAGGCTCGTGTCTCCCGCGAGATCGATGCGAACGTGCGCCAGTCGTTGGCGCGCGGCACCGAAGACCTGTGGAAACGTCTGCGCGAAGTGGTCTCCCACATGGTCGACCGGTTGAACGAGCCGGAGTCCCGCTTCCATGCGTCTCTGGTGACCAACGTCTTCGACCTGGTGGAGATTCTTCCGCGCCTCAATGTCCAGGGCGATGAGGACCTGAATCGATTCGCGGAACAGGTCAAGCAGCGGCTCTGCAACTATTCGGCGCAGGACCTCAAGAAGCATGACCTCCTGCGCGTCACCACGGCGGCGGACGCGGCGAACATCGTGGCGCAGATGGACGGTCTCTTGCAGGACCGCGAAGCTCCGCAGGCCGAGGTGATGCCAAGCGTCGAAAGCATTCTCGACCGTATGTCGGCCTACATTGGAGCTGCGGCATGAACGCGCAGACGACCATTGAACGACGTCTGCAAAAGGCGCGCACCACTCTGTTGCTCGACCATCCCTTCTTCGGCTCGCTCCTGTTCCGGTTGAAGGGACGGGAGAGCCGGTCGATCAAAACCATGGCCACCGATGGTATCTCGCTCTTCTATAACCCCGATTTCGTGGACACACTCAATGCGGCGACCCTTTGCGGAGTCCTGGCGCATGAAGTGCTGCATCCGGGACTACAGCATCATGTGCGCCGCTCCGGCCGCGACCCGAAGCGTTGGAACGAAGCCTGCGATTACGCCATCAACCCGATCGTGCTCGACGCCGGTCTTCATTTGCTGGAGGGAATTCTGGTCGACGATCGTTTCCGTGAGATGAGTGCTGAGCAGATCTACAACCAGCTCCAGACGGAAGCGGAGCAGGGGCGCAGCGACCCAGATGACAGGCAAGAGGGCGGTGGAGGTGGAGGCGGTTCCCCTCGCCCAGAATCGGGTGAGCCTTCAGCCCCGGTGACAGAAGGCGGGATTGGACAGGTGTTGGATGCGCCCACGGCCGGCGGCGAAACTCCGACGACCGAGGAACAGGCGAGGGAATGGAGTGTCGCGGTCAACCAGGCCGTCACGGTTGCGAAACAGGCTGGCAAGGTTCCCGCAGGCATCGAGCGCACGCTCGACGAAGCAGCCGAAGCGGTCGTCGATTGGCGGGAGCTGTTGCGCCGGGCTTGGTCCGAGACCACAACTGCGGACTATAGCTGGATGTGTCCCAATCGGCGCCACATCTGGGACGGGCTCTACCTGCCTGGAGTGGTGCGGGAAGGTGTAGGCGAGATTGCGATCGCCGTCGATTGCTCTGGATCTGTGAACTCGCGGCAGTTGCGCTTCTTCGAGGCCGAGGTTTGTTCGATCCTCGAAGGTCAGCGTCCGCAGCGTGTTTACGTTCTCTACTTTGACGCGATGGCTCATAAGGTTGAGACCTTCGAAGCCGGCGAACCTGTTTCGCTCAACCCAGTCGGAGGCGGAGGCACAGAGTTTGGGCCTTGCTTCGAGTGGCTCGAAGAGCATAGCGTTCGGCCCCAAACTCTTGTCTTCCTGACTGATCTCTACGGGTCCTTTCCAGACTGCGAGCCGGCATACCCGGTCCTTTGGGCATCCACCGGAGGTTGCAGAGCACCGTTCGGTCAGGTCGTTCCTATGCAGGCGGCCTGATTCTCCGGTCGATTCGAGAAAGAAGATCAGCATGGAAAGAATCATTCGCATTTTTACGGATGGCTCGGCCATCGGCAATCCCGGTCCTGGTGGGTGGGGAGCTGTTGTCATCGCGGGCAAGAATCGGCGGGAGATGTGCGGGGCTTTCCCATGGACCAACATCTCGGAGATGGAACTTCTCGCGGCCGTCGAGGCCCTCCGCACGATACCCACAGGATCGCGGATCGAACTGAACTCAGACTCCGAACTGCTGATCCACGGCATGCGCGGCTTTGTCTTCCGCTGGCAGAGTCAGGGATGGCGCAACCGGCGCGGTGCGGCGCTCCAGCACCGGGATCTATGGCAGCAACTTCTCCAGTTGAACCTCGAGCTCCACGTTCGATGGGAATGGCTGCGAGGGCACAACGGGCACCGGTGGCAAAGCCGGGCCGACGCCCTCGCCTACGGAGCGGCCAGAAGCCTCGCGGTTCCTCGGCGCATGGCAGCGTGACAGTCCCGACTCGCAACCTACCTTGAAACCCTGACAAAACATTTCGAAGGAGATTCAGTGGATGACGAACGTTGTGGAATCCCATTCCTTGTTTGAGGTCGACCATGAACTGGATGATCTGCTCGAGCAGATTGAGGAGCAGGTGGAAGCTGAGGGAGAGGCATCGGAAGAGTTGTTGTGCCGCTTCCGGCAGTTCTGTGAAATCCATGGCGAGAAGGTCGATCGGATCGGCCGGTTTGTTCGCATGATGGAGGCCCGCGAGCAATACTGCCGAGCCGAGGTTGCGCGGCTCGCTGATCGTGCTCGCGCCACCGCGAACAAGGTGAATCGGACGAAGTCGATGGTCCTCTTTTACCTGATGAGCCGGGAACTGAGAAAGATCGAAGGCCGGGAGTTCACCCTGCGAATTCAGAAGAACAGCCAGGATTCTGTCCGAATCCTCGACGACGCGAATCTGCCAATCGCCTACCGCAAGGTTGAGGCTCGAGTTGGTGGTGTTCTTTGGGAGACGATTCTCTCCTACCTTCCAGGGGACCTGGAACATGCTCTTGCCGCGTGCATTCAGGAGACGAGACCGGATACGGAAGCGATCAAGGCCGCAGCGCTACGTCACGAGGAAGTCGCCGGTGCCGAGGTGCGCTGCGGCTCTCACCTGCGGGTGGCTTGATTTCCATGAGCCGGGGCAGCGCATGCTACAAAGGCGTATGCCCCGAATCCCTTAACGTGCCAGTAACTTCTCCGGAGCCTTCGCGCAGTTCAATACCAACAACGGCGAGATCACGGTGACGTGGGCGCAACTGGTCAGAGAGTCATGTACGAAGATTTTCGTTGACACCTAAGAGAACGATCCGAAGGCTCTTGCCAGTGTTGATATCTGATGTTAACATAGAGAGAGATGACGAGAGATTCGAGTCTCGATAACCTGCTCTATCTCGATGGTGTGTCCTACGTTGTTGACGGCCCGTTTTGGGTCAAGTTCGAGGTCAAACAGGTACCCGAAACGCTTGCAAAGCCTCATGGCTTGGATTATTCATTGACGCTCCATGATGGAGATGGACAGCGTATCTTGGGCTTCGATAACGCGCATGCGATCACAGAAGGTTCTGGGCCAGGGGCGAAAACGCGGATTGAATACGATCATACCCATAAGGGCGAGCGGATCCGCTTTTACGACTATAAGGACGCCGTTACGCTGCTCACTGACTTTTGGACGGAAGTCGACAAGGTTTTAGAGGAAAGGATCACCAAGCCATGAACACACTGAAGATTGGAATTGCATCGCGCGACACATTCAAGAAGCGCACATTGGCGATCGCCAGAGGCGAATATAAGCCTGGGAAGAACGACCCTAAAGTTTGGTTTGAGTCCTTGGAGAGTTTAGCTCAGGTACTATCTGACCAAAACAGGGCTTTGCTAAAACTCATTAACGAGAAGCATCCACAATCACTTTCGGAATTGGCGGAACAATCGGGACGTGAGAAATCAAGCCTGTCTCGAACGCTCAAGAACATGGAGCGTTACGGTCTCATTCATTTTGAACAAGGCCCAAACCGGCAACTTGCGCCCAAAGTGAATTATTCAGGAGTTGAATTCGAGGTCTCTTTCCAAGGCTGACAAATGGTTGATGAGTTGATTCCATCACACGCAGTCACTGTGGCCTCGGAGATTGCCCGCAACAAGGGGCTTGCCAATGGCTACCGCATCGTGGTGAACACGGGCGAAGACGGCGGCCAGAGGGTCGGTCATCTGCACCTACATCTGCTGGGCGGCCGGGCCATGACGTGGCCGCCAGGATAGAGCGGCCAGCGGACAATCTTGCCAGATCGCCCGGAATGCCTGTAACGTAGCCTCTTATAGCGGTTTCAACGCTGCGGCGTGCGTACCTGCGCTCGCAACCGCTCCCGCAAAGAAGGTAAAGTTGAGCCCGCATCCTGCAGAGGACCACGAGGAATCCGCGCCGCCCGCCAATCATCTTTTTTGGCGGCGCATCTTTGCAATCGGAAGCCTGGTTCTCATCCTTATTTATCCATTCGTGTTGGTT
Source organism: Edaphobacter sp. (assembly GCA_050012935.1). Lineage (GTDB taxonomy): Bacteria > Acidobacteriota > Terriglobia > Terriglobales > Acidobacteriaceae > Edaphobacter. The sequence continues at coordinate 4,942 of JBEKGF010000072.1, forward strand.
AAAGAGGGCGGGGAGACGCTTCGAAAGATGAAGGTGGAGGAGCAGAAGGATTACAACGATGCCATGAGCGAGGTTGTGAAGCGCCAGTTCGACAACCCCTGGCGCTGCTGGATGTTTATGTTACTGCCCAGGAGAGAACAGTCTGCTCGTGACCTTCCGCTGCCATGAGGTTCCTGACAACGCCAGGGCGGACGGGGGCAGGCCTGATTCCGCATTGCCGGCTTCCACTATGGCCGTGCAGGCCCAATCGCAGATGCAGGGGGCTGGCGTGACTACCAGCTTCGCGCAGTCGCTGGAAGGCGGCCGCATGGCGATTCCAGTGCAGGGTCCCGACGGCTTGCTGACCAAGAAGGTGGCCCACCCTCTGGATCAATCGCCGCTTCTTGCCGTTCCATCTTCTGTCCCAGCGTCAGGACAGACCCTGCAGACGAACAACGCGCCACTCAAGCTGAGTCCGGAAGTGCAGCGTCGGATTGCTGCCGCCGTACTTAACTCTCCAACGGAAACGACGACTGCGTCGACGCCAGATGCCCCCGCATCGAGTGGCCTGCGCCTGATCCCGCGATGAACCTCTTATTTGTCGTCAGTGCGGAGACAACGGCCACCGTCCAGGGAACGGTTACGTCCTTTACGGTCGATCCCTCTACGGGCAATTTAACGCTGACGGGGAATTCAACAAGCCTACCTGACGCGCCGACCGGCAACGACTTAGTCCTTGGCCCTAACGGCAATATCCTATACGTCACCAGTGCCAGCAGCGCAACCATCATGGCATACTCCATTGCGTCGGGAGGAGCGCTCACGGCATTGCCCGGTTCGCCCTTCAGTCCCTTGCATCGGCGCGTTCTGCGGCAACGACAACACTCCTGGTGAAATGCTTTATGACGCGCCAGATAAGACCCTGTACGTCGTCAACACCGACGATTGGACAGTGGCGACCTTCTCGGTAGCCGCCAACGGCTCCTTGACTTACATTGCCAATACAATCACCGGAGCCGACGTTCCAGAAAGCATAGCCATATCGCCAAACAGAACCTTCCTCTATGCGCCGAACCAACTGAGCAACAACATCTCGGCCTTCACCATCACCCCCAGCGCTATGTTGAACGGCAATCCCGAGCCGCTCACTCCCATCACCGGGCAACCGTTTGCCAACACCAACGGGTCGAGCCCCGACAGTCCTGCGATCGAGCCCACAGGCCAATACCTTTATGTCAACAACAACGGCGCTCAAACAGTCAGCGCTTTTTCGATCAATCAGGGCGGCGGCGCACTCACGCAGCTTAGCGGCTCGCCCTTCTCCATCACGGGAGGGGCCGGAGGAAACAATCAGTTGGTGATCGACCCGACCGGCTCTTATCTTTATGTCGCCAACCAAACGGACACAGGAAACATTTCCGGGTTCTCCATTGACACGTCATCCGGCGCTCTTACGCAGTTGCCGAATTCACCATACTCGATGGGCAGCGGAGTCACTCAGGGTCCGACGCAAATCGTGATCTTCAACCCCAATCCGTAACAGCGCGTCCCGGTAACTCTGGACGCAACACACAATCGACCGATATCCCCGCCCGGCAGCGTGATGATGCGCTGCCGTGCTTTTCTATGCCGAAACTCGCTTTGTCTTGTGTTCAGCCTTTTGGGGGAAATAGTGCTCCATTTCCTTTTCGCCGGCGAGGCTCCGGTCTACTACATGATCCAACTTGGACGGCCAGGAATGAAGCAGGTACGTCGCTTGCTCGATGCCCGTTGTGTCGGCCAGTGACAATCTCCCTCGCCGGCCCATTCTTGCATCGGACGCATACACTTACGAATAAATAAGATAATAATCCACGCTCCCCGCGTGGGGAGCGACCTGCGAAACCATTCTACCGCTTCGCTCAGCGTATCGTTGTATCGCCGCCCAGAACCCCAGCAGCAATCGTTTCAATCCACGCTCCCCGCGTGGGGAGCGACTTGGCGCCGAAAGCGGTGTGCGATGTACGCCATGTTTCAATCCACGCTCCCCGCGTGGGGAGCGACATGCGTTGATAATACAAGCCTTATCGGCGGTAAGGTTTCAATCCACGCTCCCCGCGTGGGGAGCGACGATAAGGCACAGGCCGCACTCGACAGACTCACTAAGTTTCAATCCACGCTCCCCGCGTGGGGAGCGACGTGACGAGGACAGGAAGACCGGCAGGACAAATATGTTTCAATCCACGCTCCCCGCGTGGGGAGCGACGAGGGGGCAAATCTGAGAGGGGCGGTTCAGAGAAGGTTTCAATCCACGCTCCCCGCGTGGGGAGCGACAGCAACTGCAACTCGATCGCGCCGCGACAACGCTGTTTCAATCCACGCTCCCCGCGTGGGGAGCGACCCCGCGTATCGCGTCGGTTGCCGGCGGAGTTCTCGGTTTCAATCCACGCTCCCCGCGTGGGGAGCGACGGTAGGTCTGTTTCGTCGGCCATAGTCACCCAAAAGTTTCAATCCACGCTCCCCGCGTGGGGAGCGACCGGGTAGAGAACGACCCAACCGGAGCGGAAACAAGGTTTCAATCCACGCTCCCCGCGTGGGGAGCGACCGATGCGCTCGACGCCGCGCACAAGGCAGACTATGTTTCAATCCACGCTCCCCGCGTGGGGAGCGACGGTAGGACAGCTAACACATTGTCCCGATAGTCTTTAGCATCGCATAAGCGCGAATGGAAAGCTACCGATGTCCAGATGGCAGGAGGGCTCTTTCAACTTGAGCACTAAGCAGCCATATCTTAGGCAGATAGATGACGGCGCGAACATTGCCGGAAACGCATGATAGCTTCTCGTCCGCGCGAGAAAAGGCGATTGGTTGATTAGTAGACAAGGGGCTGACACAAGGGGGTATACGGTCTGTCGAGTGGAGTCTGGGCGACCGCATGATAGCTCCCAGTGACAGCCTGATTATGAGATCAGCGGCCCCTCCGGGTCATACGACGGTTTTGTACCAACGTGTTCCACGCGGCCTTTCCAGTGATTGCCCAAAAAGTAGAAGCGGAGACTGTCCTCCAGCGGGTCTGCGGCGGCCAACAAGGAAGCCCGGAACGATACCCATTGTGCCGCATCGACCAGACATTCGAAGACAGAGTTCTGAACCCGTTGGCCGCGATCCTGACAGAGGCGTGCTACCCGCCGCAGACGCCTTTTCCCAGCTTCAGTGCGAGTGCTCACATCGTAACTCACCAACACTAGCATGACATTCGACCTCCGATGAGTCTATCGCCAGAGAAATACGGGATACGCATCCAGGCCACCGCGAAGATGGCGGGCTAACAGCAGCGCCTGTATATAGGGCACCAGGCCTAGCGCGACACGCTCTTGCAAAAATGGATGTTCGATCTCTTCCTGCTTGCGCATTTGCCAGGCGGCAATCACCGTCTTGCGTGTTGCCTCCTGGAGCAGGATTCCTCCACCATCCTGTTCGATGAATCCATCACCCTGTACCTGTCTCCGATTGATGAGGGTCAGCGCGAGCCGGTCTGCAAGCGAGCTGCGAAACTCTTCCATCAGATCGAGCGCCAAGCTGGGACGTCCTGCGCGGTCTGTATGCAGGAAGCCTACTGCAGGATCGAGTCCGACGCCCTCAAGCGCCGACTCCACGTCGTGCCGCAGCAGAGCATAGATAAACGAGAGCAGGGCATTCACCCGGTCGCGCGGCGGACGGCGTGACCGCCCGCCGAAATGAAAGCTCTCGCGGTCGCCTACGATCATGTCATCGAAGACCGAGAAATAAATCTGCCCACCCATTCCTTCGTGCCCACGGGCTTCGTCGACCGTGGCGGCATGCATGACTTCGATGTCTGTCCATGACAGCCTGTCTGCGGCTTCACGAAGCCGATGCTGTCGTGAAGCGTCAGAGGACTCGCGTGCGGCACGCAATAGAACGACGCGGCTGTTGGCGATCTTAGCCGTAACGATGGCTCGTACAATCGGCAGCGCAGCCTGGTCATTATCGGCTGCGCGGTATTGTTGGCGGCGCAAAAGAACATTGCCAGAGACCGCGCCCTGCACGCGGGCTAAAAAGCGTCCCTGCTCGGTGAGGTAAGAGATGCCTACGCCATGCTCGCAGCAGAGGGCAAGAACGGGTGATGAGCAAAGAACCTGCCCCCAGCAGACCAGCCCTTCAATAGTGTGGACTGGAAGGCGAAGGCGTGTCTCGCCCTCTATCTTGACGGCGATAGTTTCGCCATCGCGGTGAAGGTATGCCCCTTGTGTGGTAATGTGCAGGGTGTTCAGCAGCTTGCGCATAACTATATCTCCAGGCGAAGCAGATGCAGTTGAGCGCGGCTCCAGCGTTGCTGCACGGATGCGTGCGCTGTTGATCGGGGCAGGCAAATGTCGACGAGTGAACAGCTTTGGCAGTGAGCGCCTGGCTGTGCGGCCGGGGTTTGCTGTGCCGCGTAGAGACGGTGCATCTCGGCGGCGAGCGATTCGGTGCGGTCGCGGAGCTCTTGGGTGAACTCGACCTCGATGCGGCGGCGGGGCTGGCCATAGAAGATCGCCCCACGTGGCACGGTGCACTCCAGCATCTCCTCCAGGCACAGTGCCTGCGCACAGAGTTGCACCAGGTCGCAGTCGTCGGGTTTCCGCCTGCCACGCTTGTACTCCACCGGAAACGGGTCCGGGCGGAACTCCACGACGTCGGCGCGTCCGCTGAGGCTGAGCCGTTGGCTTGCCAGCGCAAGTCCATGCACAATGCGCAGATCGCGGCGACGAGTGTGGCCCGGCAAGTCTGCCCGCTCGTGTAGCAGGCGGCCTTCTGCGGTCAGCCGGTTCTCCGCCCAAACCTGTTCCAGATGAATCAAGGCCCACTGTCGCGGACAGAAAGCCAGATGCTGCAGCCCGCTCAGAGGCAGGGCATCCTCCGGCGCATCGATCTGCGGCAACGGAAAGTTCATCTCAACGCGAGGCCGTTACCCACTCTTCCACCGTGACGCCGTGAGGAAGAGTGCCTTCGAGCGCGATTGTGTAGTCGCGATGTGAGCGAGGCGGTTTGCTCTCGACTGCGAGCTCCAGCCTCAGCTCTGCCTTCACCATGGCGAAGAGCTGGTCAGCGCGGGCGTTACCGGTCTTCTTCTCGTGCCTGAAGGCAAAGCAGCGTACAGGAGACATGAGACCGCGTGCTGCTGAGCGGTCCACCTCAAACATGTTGTTGAGCGCCTCCTTGAAGAGCTCAAGATCGCCCTCCGAGAAACCGGTGGCCTCAGCCAGCGACGCATTCAGGAAGCCGTGGCAGCGGTAGAGACCGTAGGGGACCGTGAACTTGCGGCCAATCGTCCGTTCGCTTTCGGCATCCTTCTTGTTGGTCACTGCGCAGCGGGTGATGGCGAACTCGGCGGAGACAATCGGGTCGAGACTGCGCGAGAAGGTGAGCTGGATGGGGCCACGGACCTGGCCGCTGTTTACTTCCGTGGTCATTACAGCGCCGAAGGTGCGGATGTCGTAGAAGTTTTTACACATCCACTGTGTAATCTCACGGGCCTTCTGCTCATCCCTGGGCAGCTTCTTCGGCTCCGGCCTCAGTCCTTTATCGATATAGGCCAGCTCGTGTTGTTCGTTCAGCACGGCCTTGTCGCGGACGTAGATCTTATACTCCGTAACTTCCTGCTTTACTTCGGCCACATAATTGCGTACTTTGCGCTTGAGGCACACGTCGGTTACCAGCCCCTGATTTGTCTCAGGATCGACGCGCGGCAAATTGCCCGCGTCCGGATCGCCGTTGGGGTTTCCGTCGGTTACTTCAAAAAAATAGACAAAGTCGTAGCGATGGGTGACAGGCGTGCTCATGCGTTCTCCTCGTTGTTCTTGCTCTTCTTGCTGGTGTAGAGGTCCTGGCGTTGCTGAAAATAACCCGTGATGAACTTGCCCTGATTAAGCAGAGAGAGCTGCCGTGGAAACTCGAAGGGAGCGGTCATAATCGAACCGATAAGCCGCTCGTAGTAAATTTTGCTGCTCGTTTCGAGTTTGTTGAGGTGGTGTCCATTGAGCCGGAATAGGCGCGGAAATACCAGCGCTGGCGTTACGCTGGCGGCAGAAAAGTAGCGATCCTTAATGGTGGAGTTCAACTCGCCGCCCGCGCTGTCGCTTTGTGCTTTTTCGAGAATTGCGAAGAGCCTGCCGCAACGGTAGGGGACGTCCGACTTGGCTTCATCGAGTTCCATTGGTATCTCCTGGGGGTTTGAAGTGTGGCGCATATTGCGGACAAGGCATGCCTTAATGGCCGAGACGCGCTCGAAACGGATGTGGCCGTCGCTGTAGATACGACGCACCATGGCGGCAAGCAAGGATTGTGGATAGGCCGCTCCGGTGAGCACCGACCGGGCCAAGTCTCCTGCGAGCTTGGGAGATACCGAGTCGCTGGCATAGCTCTTGAAGCGGCCTCTCGGATCGCTCTCCGCACGCCCTGTAGCCTGTGCAATGCGCCAAATCGGCGGGGGCAACTCATCGTCTCGGCCTAGGGCAAAGTCGCGGACATGTTCCCCAAGGCGGCGCAGCATCTCGCTGGCATCAGCCTCGATCCACAGGCGCACAGAGAGGCGGGATGCGTTCGGGGAGAGACCGAGGATGAAGAACTTTGTCGGCTTGTCGTCTGGCTTTAGCGCAGAATATTGCGTGCCGGAGCGCAGTTGCGACAATAACAGCTTCGCCTCCTCCACCCGCTTCCGGTCTTCCTCTGGCTTCTGTTCCTCCTTGTCGATGGATTCGCCACTGAACATGAACGCGAACGCATCCTCGACGGGCGTGTGATGGTCCGCCCAATAGACGATGGTGGCATCGCCTAGCCGGACGCGGCGCTCTCGAATCAAATGGTTGAGTGTATTAGCGTATTTGAAGACGGTAATTTCGCTTACGGGCGCATTCGAGCCTTGGTCTTTGCCATACGAAGTAAATGCCGGGGCATTGAAAGAAACTAAAGGCATCCCCTTCGGGTCTGCACCATAGACTCCTTTAATCTCGGGCTTGTGCAGGCGACCGACTGGGCCAATGTCTCCTGTGACAAGGCACATCCTAGATAAACTTGCTAGAGCGTTTTTCTTTGGCTTTGCTTTTTGTGTGCTCCAATCACCGGGCTGCGGCACTGTTTCGTGAAGATATTGGCCTTCGCCTGCGATGCGGAATACACCACAATCGCGAGTCATCTCTCGCAAAGCTGGTTCGTACTCGGTGTGATCGTTCGGGTTCCACGATTCCAGGAACCTGCAAACAGCAGTAAATCTCGAGTTGTTGATGAGGTCACGGCATTCAAGATGCTTCTTCTTGAATGCATCGAAGGAATTTACCGCACGCTCCTGCGCCTTTTTTATTTCCCGAGGATCTGTTTCATATGAAACTCCAAGCAGGTACCCGATGCGATCCCATAAGAAGCACGGGTTTAATCCACTTCCTGAGGACTTTGTTTGTCCTGGGAGTTTGAGCCTCTTTGGAATAAGTCTCTTGCCATCAGGTTGCCGCAGGTCCTCAAAATGGACGAATTGTCCATCAGGCTTTATGACGATGCAGAAGCTGACCAGCTGATCCGAAAAGCCTGTCGCAGGCATATTCGCGCTATCCTCGGCTATGATTCGGTCGTAGTGTTCGGCCAGTCTTTGCAGGATCACGCTATGGCTCCTGCAAGCGACGGTACGGTGATGACACCATCGCGCATCTGTGCACGGAAAAACCGGGCCTCCTTGTCCTTGCCGAAGTCGATGTCGTGTAGCATCCAGCCGAGATCGCGCTCACCCTTCAGGCTGGCATCGACCTCCGGGATCTCGTCTCCCTCTTCGAGCAGAGCAAAGTGTGCCGCAAACTCACGACAGCCGAGATAGGGTCGAGTGAAGCAGGCACCGCGGCGAGCGCGGCGGTTGAACTGGTCGAGGTGCTTAGCCGCGTTCCCAGGGCCGCCTTGGATGTCGAAGTGCGCTTCGATCACATAACCTACGTCGCGCAGCAGCAGTGCAGCTCGTTGCTGGCGAGCCTCCGTGATCTGGAGGTATAGGTCGCCCGTGCCCGCATTCATTATTCGTCTTGCTGTTCCTTCACGGATTTTCTCGCTCACCTCATTGCGGCGAACAGAGCTGAACCGGATGGGATTGAGAACCGTGATGCGGTCAATGATCCAGTGGATCTCGGGCTTCCAGTAGATTGCTTCGAGAACGCCACGAGCCGCGGAGGGAGTTATCGCGTCGTAGCTGACCCGCTCCACCTTCATCTCCGGACGAGTGAAGCATGCCCACTCGCCCCAACAGTGCAGCCGAACACCAAATGCCATGCAGATTCCTCGTTCCCTCTTACGGTTACTAGACCCACCATGGATCGGCATCGAGGCCAATTGCGTCGAGAGCAAGCCCTTTCTGCGGCGTGTATGCATCTTTCCGCAGGAGAATCCATACGCCCGACTCATGTGCCCTCACCACGCCATTCGCTTCCAGCTCTTTGACGGAGCGCTCGGGAATAGAAACAAGGTACGGCTGTAGTTTGCGAATCGGAACATAGTCTACAAAGGGACTTTCGAGTTCGGAGATTAAAGCTCTGGTGATTTCGTCATAGGGAATCAGGATCGGCAACTGGGTGTCGCAAATCAACTTGTATCGTTCTTCGATGGCGCGGAACTGGAAGTGCAACTCGCCTGGGCGGCTGCCATCGAGAGCCATGCACTTCATAATGCCGGGCTTGTCCCAGTCTTCTGATCTTTGCCAATACAGAAGCCGGAAGTAATGCTCCACTGCCTCAGGGGCCAGTGGATCTTTATAGATATTCCAAAGTTCCTTCGCTTTATCAGAACCCTGCCGCAACAGTCCTGCTGGCGGAAGTGCTTCCGCGTCGAATACGTAGGTGGTGCCCATCGAAGCAGTCCCTTCGCGGTTGCAGCGGCCTGCCGCTTGTGCGATCGAGTCGAATCCGGCAGCTGCCCGATAGACCACGGGCAGGTCGATATCCACACCGGCTTCGATGAGCTGTGTGCTGACAACACGGCAGGGCAGCTTCGCCGCTAGTCGCTCAAGGATCTGCCGCATCACATCACGGCGATGTTTGCCGCACATCAGGGTGCTCAGATGGAAGACGCTCTCCGCCTCAACTTGCTTTGCCAGGAGGTCGAAGAGTTTGGCCGCGTGTCTCCGTGTATTCACAATACAGAGCACTTGCGCCTCCGCTGTGAGTCGCCTTGAGAGTATGTTATCTGTGAGCTGTCCGGCATGCTTCACTGTGACCCGGCGCATGGCTTCGAAGAGCTCACCTGGATTGGCGATGATGGGCATCACATCCTTCAGCCCAATCGAGAAGTCCTGGCGATGCTCAAGCGCTGGCTGTGTAGCGGTGCACAGAACAACGGTGCAACCGTAATTTCTCACCAACTCCTGAAGAGCGCGTAACGTCGGTTTGAGCAAGTCTACGGGCAGGGTCTGCGCCTCGTCGAGGATGATGACGCTGTTCGCTAGCCGGTGGAGTTTGCGGCAGGGCGTGGTCGAGGCCGCAAAGAGACTCTCAAAGAGCTGCACGTTAGTGGTTACGATTAACGGCGCGTCCCAGTTTTCGGCTGCCATCTGATTGGCTCGCGTGGCCTCCTCAGGAAGTAAGTTGGAATGGTGCTCGGCGATGCCACGTTCCGCACAGGGCCCAAGCACTCTGCGGTAGGTGTCGGCTGTCTGTTCGATGATGCTGGTGAACGGGATCGCTACGACAACACGGCGCATACGCTCTGGTGCGTGATGCAGCGCAAAGGCAAGAGAAGAGAGAGTCTTCCCTCCACCGGGGGGTACTTGCAGAGAGAAGAAGCCCGGCTCCCGCCCGGCGGCCTGAAGGCATTGTCTCAGGATGGCCCGGCGATGCTCGTTCACCGCCGTGGCGTGTGCGTTTTGCCGCATTGCATCCAGATGGGCGTCGAGCTGCACTCTAAGTTCATCGAGGGTTGGACGCGGTGCAGCACGCTCCTCTGCCTTGCTCGAATCACAGAATTTTTCTGTACAGGTGCGGTCGGCATCGATAAGGCAGGAAAAGATCATGCGGGTGAAGAATGCCAGCGCGAAAGCCCTCTCGCTTGTGTGTGCACGCAAGCTTAGAGCAGGGAGATGGAGGGCGAGTTGAGGAGAATCCAAGTGTTGAATTGTGTTTTCTGGGTTAAGTCGAGAAGACAGGGTGGAGCGTGAGGATTGGTCATCAACCGGCGAAGCGTCCGCCAGTCCGGCATGATGCCCGGCGATGCAGAACGCAAGGATGCGCCCGACCGGGCCGGGCAGAGCGGAGGCGACATACCGCGCTCCAAATGTGGAGTGATCGACCCGCTTGCCGGAAGACGATTCCTCACCTGCATCTTTAGCATCTGGATTAGAGGAGCGCAGGTAAGCCTGAAACTCAGCGGATGCCTTGCCGAGATCATGGCAGCGCCCCGCTATCCAGCCCCAGTCGGAGGCGTGAAACGCGGCAGCGTAACTTGAGCACAGCTCTGCCACCTCTTCGAGGTGCTTTGGCAGCGGCTCCCATTGCTCGTGGGGGGTATTTGGCAGCGTATGGGCATAAGTCTCAAGCGGCTCCATGCAGGTATCTTACTGGCACATTCCTGAAAGAAAGTACAAATCTGGACTGCCTAGTTGTCATCTATCAGGAGAGAAGAGAAATCGGTACATAAGGAACTGTAGGAGACTCAGGGCTCGGTACCGGTAAGAAGCCACTGCTGATAGGCCGCTACTCCGACCTTCAGTATGATCAAACAGCAGTTTGGCGACTCGTTACGGAGCCGAACAGACGCCGCGATGGTCAATGAAGCTTTGTGCAAAATTGTCTCCGACAACTTTGCGGGTACTAATTCGCGAGATGTATGATTTCGATATTGAGCCCGTGTTCGGGATGGATACCGCAGCATGGGCAGAAATCTCAGCGAACGTCCCATCTGCGGACATATGTGACCCTTGAAACATAGTGAATTTGTAATTGGCGAGACCTTCTGGTGTGGGAAGCGAAAGTGGCGTTGCACGGACATTGGAACACGCACAATCCTTGCGAGCCAGGTAATCGCCCGTCCGGTAAAGATATGCGCGCGTTTTCCCAACCAGAGACTGTTTCTGGAGTGAGGTGTCGGCTGTTCCTTGTGCCAGCCCAATTGCGTCGTCGTAGGCGGCAATGGCCTTTGGAGCACTTTCTGGAGCAGTTGATCGACGCAGCATTTCTGCGCGGGCAAAGGTGGAGTATGCGGCCACACGATCGGTATCGGCAGCCACTGCGGCTCGTGGCGGCTCAAGCAGAATCCTCACGGCTGCAGACGAGCCTTTTGCGGCGCGGACTGTGAGCCGATAATCTGCCATCTGCGGGGCAATGAATGGGATAAATACTGTGGAGTGAAGTCCGGCATCTGACGCACGAGGTAGCGCTGCAACCATCGGCTCAGTCACGGTGGCGTTGATCATCCACTTGAGCTGCTCAATCCGGACTTGGATGAAACGCCCACCGCATGCAGAAACGGTAAATTCCCGCTCGCCGCTTTCAGGAATCTCAACTGTGAACGCTTCGCCAGGTCGAATTGCTTGGGACTGGTCAGGTTTTTCGGGAACGAGTGGCGCGATCTGTCCGCGAACTTCTAGCGGGCCGATCGATGCGAGTGCGCCGAGGCAGGAACAAACCGGCAAAATCCACCGCCACCCCGGATGCGCAAATTGCGGTTTGCACACGATCCAGCCTTGGCTGTCGTTCCATCTTGAAAGACCCTACGATCGTACCCTGCAGACATGCCCTTGACCTTTGGCTAAGTGGCAGTCCGACTGGCGCCGCCCGTGGTTACGAGTTTCTCATAAGCCATGCACGTAACCACGCGTTACGCTAAAACCTGTATCCCCTAAAGGCAATAAATACGTTGGCTAACCCAACCTATCTGGATATGAGCCAAAAGCTTACAAGCAAAATTGAGCCTACCGCTATTGCCGTGACGACCCTTTTGATCTCTCCTCTAGGCTCGTTAGGGTCAATTGAGCGATAGACCAATCGTTTGCCACGCTATTGGCTCGGCCTATAGTGAGTAGCCATCTCAGCCATGCTACCGCAGAAAGGCCCGATCCTAGAGTCTAGAACTGGGCCGGATGGATGAGTTAAGATCTATTTGGGAGCAATGACCACAACAGCGCCTTCACCACTTCCAATGGTGATTATGACTCTGCGGGTCTGGATGCATATCGTCACTGGGCGGCATCCCGTCTCCTTTCCGGCCACCTGTTAGCGCGGGTGGCCTTAATTGTTGCTGTCGAACATCTCATACTGATCCCCAAAGAGTTTGTAGACAAAAGATTCGTACATCTTTGGATTTCGAGATGCGGGCGATACCTGGCAACTGGCCCAACTGCTTACGTAGCGCCTTAACGCCGACTTCGCTTAGGACTTGGTGCAATTTGGCATGGCGCTTGTTGCTGTTGGAACGGCTTTCCTGGGTCAGTTTGAGAATTTTCCCGTTGCTCCTCGCAAGGGGTTTGTACCCCTGATCATTGGTAAGATGCATGAATTTCCAAGGCTTGTTCCTCTCTGGCTTCGGAAGCTCGTAGAGTCGGTACCACTCTTCGTACAACTGATCTGGAAACTCCTTCTCGTACTCGCGGCTTCCTGTTGTAGGAAGAATTTGAAGGCGGCAACAACCTCTTCCCTTGTTACGTCGTATCCAGCCAAGGCATACACAAGACCCTGAATCCCGAGCCTTGCTCGGCTTTGCCATATTGCTGCGCCCGTCGCTAAAAGCCTGGGGAGTATTACAGCGTCCCGCCAAACTTCCCCGACCAGGGTTCACAATGCGGTGGCCCGGCCGTTGTTCGATTGATGCGGGCACCTGATCGACTGCGCGCGCGTCGTGTCGGGGGTGATCGGGATGGAGGAGGCCGACATGGGCCGAGAGTTCACATTCTGTCACGGTAGAGTGCCGAAGACTGGTGGACCGGATCGCCATGTCGACGTGCTGAGGAAGCTTGCCCTGGAGTTCTGATAACCCGCTTCACAGTCTCTCGACAGCAAACCCATCTGGAGGAAATCCAATGAAACTTCGCCGCAATCAATATTGTCCCATCCATCGCTCTTTGTCCTGCTGCGGCAGGGAGCTAATCCCAAGGGTCCGAAAGGTGAATCAACTGGGCGTACAGCGGATTGAAGACCTCCATCATCCTCGGGGATACCGGGAACTCCGTTCCAACGCACAGATGCGGACGTTGCTCCACCGTAAGGTTGTCGAACAGGGCAGGGAATGCGCACTCTGCCATATGAAGTTCACCGACTACAACGACATCGTGCCCGACCACATCAATCCGCGAGGCATGGGAGGAGCATGGCGCGACGACCATCCCGATAATATTCAGGCAGTGCACTGGTGGTGCAACGGAGAGAAAGGATCGAGCAGAGTTTAGCCGAAGAACGCGCGCAGCTCAAATGCGGTGATGGTCTGCGAGAGTGAGCCTTCAGTTGCGCGACGATTTGGTTGACGTCCTTCTCTCAACCAAATCACTCGCCCATAATTCTTCCGCTTCGACCATGAGCGTTCCAAGTTTAACGTCCAGCAACGTGGCAATATCGTGCATCGTGCGCATGGTGGCACTCTTTGTCCCGCGCTCGACATCCCCGATATAGCGCAGACTGTACCCTGAGGCGACGGCAAGATCCATCTGTGACAAGCCTCTCTTCTCTCGCCGAGCGACGAGAACCCGACCAAATGCCTGTTCCAGAGTTGCCGAACGACGCTTCCTGCTCTTCACCACAGGCCAATCTTTTCCGACTGGCACTGCCTGTGCAGGCACTATAGTTCCCTGCGATCGATGTAATACGAGCACGCCGGCGATCAGCGTTGCAATCGACCACGGAAACGTTACGCCTCATTGCGCGGGACTGCGAGGTTAACGGGGAGGTTGGGTTACGCCACCTACTATACCGAACTGTTGCGTAGCTTTTTTGCTTGAATGATGAGGTCTTCAAGGGGAATCTTATGAAACGTAGCAAAATCCTCCAAGGTCCGTAGGGTCGGACTCTTCTCGCCACGCTCAACCATTCCGATGCTTCGTTGACTGTAGCCGGTGGGCAACGATCCCCTCGAAGGCGAGGAGGAGGACGAAGATGATCAGGACGAAGAGGAATTTGGCCCGAGTCTTGTCGATCTCGAAGAGTTGGATGAATCCACTGAAGACTGAGGATAGTGCCGCAAACGATGCGTGTCCTTGCTGCGGAGCCCGCGTCTATATGCCTCGGACGACGGTGAAGGATATCGCTATCATTATTCTCTGCTCGATACTCCTGCTGGCGATCGCCATCCCGGCCGCGTGGGCCACGGAACAATGGATGGAGCAGGAGGGCCAGAAAGTCGTTAGTCACATGATGATTTGGCGGGAGCCGATCGAAAGCTGGAATCAGTAGCCGGGATACAGCAGATGATCCGACCTCACTGTACACCTCCCGGAGATGGAGTCACTTAGCTTCCTCAAATCTGCGGCGTACTTTTCGAGCAATGAACGTATCTGACGGAATGGCGCATGCGTCTTCGAACGACGAGCATCCCATGCCCGGAACGTCGTGCTGTCACAGCGTGGTCGCGGAGAGGAGAATTTCGCTCCGGCCTATGCTAAAAGATATTCATGGACAAGATCGAGATTAGGACGAAGGATGGAATCTGCCCGAGCTATATCTATCGCCCGGCGGGTAGCGGGCCGTGGCCTGCTGTTCTCGTATTCATGGATGGCCTCGGGATTCGTCCCGCAATGCTTGAGCTCGGCGAGCGGCACGCAACCCACGGTTATTATGTGCTGCTTCCGGATCTCTACTATCGGTCCGGACCCTATGAGCCGATGGACCCACATGTGGTCTTTACGGACCCGGAGAAACGCAAGGTTCTGATGGAGAAGTTCCTCGGCCTCGCCACGCCGGCCGACATCATGTCCGACACCAGGGCATTTCTGGATTACCTCGCAGCGCAACACGATGTGAAGCCAGGCGGTATTGGTACTACTGGTTATTGCATGGGTGGCTTGATGTCGCTTACCGCGGCTGGAACGTATCCGGACGATATCGTGGCTACAGCTTCTTATCACGGCGGGCGGCTTGCGACGGATGCGCCGGACAGTCCACACCTGCTCGCTCCGAAGA
>JBEKGF010000073.1:0-19922 GCA_050012935.1 Edaphobacter sp.
TTCGATTGTTCCGGCGCGGCGGTCGGCTAGTGTTGATCCGGTGGTTGCTTTGCGGAACGAGTGAGGGTGGTCGCGTTAGATCTGTGGTTGAAAGGTAATGAAGCATGGGTGCGTGAGCGGTCTCGGGGTCCTTCGACTACGGCGGCAATGCGCCGCCTTCGCTCAGGATGACGATTCATTGGAGAGTCGATGCAGCGTGGATTATTTTGCCGCTGCTACGTGGTGATTGTTGGGGTAGGTGGCTTCGAGGGTGAGAATCTCGTAGGGTTTGATGGGAACTGTGATGGTGTCGCCGGTGAGATTGAGGGCGGCGCCTTCGGGTTTTTCCATCAGGTCGGTTTCGGTGGCGCTGGTGGCTCCGGGTGGGATGTGGAGTTTGACTTCGGTGGGAGTGCCAGCCCACTCGTACATGCGGAAGATGAGAGCGTCGGAGTCTTCGGCTTTTTTGACGGCGGTGAGGACCACGTTGGGATTTTCGATGCTGACGAATGAGTGTTCGGCGGGGAGTGAGCCGGTGTGAGGGAAGACTTGTTCGGCTTTGAGCGGGTCGTTGAGTTCATAGCCGCGGCGGACGGTTTGGGCTTGCTTCCAGCTGCCTGCGTGCGGGTACAAGGCGTAGCGGAATTGCTGGCGGCCTTTGTCAGCGACTTCATCGGGCCATGTGGCGGAGCGGAGGAGGGTGAGACGGAGGGTGTTGCCTTCGGCGTCGTAGCCGAATTTTACGTCGTTGAGGAGGGAGAGGCCGTGGTTGGCGTCTCCGAGGTCGGCCCAGCGCTGGGCGGGGACTTCGAATTTTGCTTTTTCCCAAGAGTTGGTGCGGGTGGTGGTGCGTTCGATCGAGCCGTAGGGGATTTCGTAGGTGGCTTTGGGTGCAGTTGCGGCTAAGGGGAACGCGGCTTTGAGGAGGACGTGAGTTTCGTGCCAGTCGATGTCGTTGTCGATGACGACGGTGTCGGCTCCGGCGTCGAGGGAGATGTCCTGAATGAAGTGCGAGGATTGCCAGGTGCGGGTGACGCGGATGGTTTTCCGAAGTGGGCCGTCGGTGAGGACAGTGACGCTGTCGATGTTGGTGATCGGCGTCATGTGGTCGAGCGTGCCGGGGTCGATGTTCCAGGCGTCGTATTGTTTGGGTGTGTCTTTGAAGGTTTGGAGTTGGTTGCCGCAGGCGTTGGGGGCGAGGTATTCGGCAGGTTTGAAGTGTTCTTCAGAGGTCGTGAGGCTGGTGATGCAGCCCGTCTCCTTGTTGATTAGGAGTTGGATATGAGCGTTGCTGAGGAGGTATCCGCCGACGGCATTGCTGAGGCGGAGATCAGTAACTCTCGGAACGAACTTCTTCTCATCTTCATTCATTACGGTAATTGATGCGTAGCCGAGAGGTGGTATGTTTTCTGCGCGTGCCAGTACTTTGAAGCTGTGAGTAGCCTTGTCCTCGGAAAGGACCTGAGAGAGGAGCAGTCCCTTCGGACTCGCCACAACCACTCCTGTCGCAGTTTCCGGAATTTGAACGTCGAAAACAAAAGTTTCGCTACGGGGCCATGCTTGTGAGTTGTAAACAAGGACGGGAACACCGGACTTCACTTGCGTGTCGATAGTTGCATCGAGCGTCTTGAGTGACGCATCAGCGATTTCGCGGTCGTTGTGGAAGACTGCGGTGTAGTCTTTTTGCGCGTCTTTGTAGATGATGGCGATGCCGGAGCCAGCTGCCAGGTCGTGGAATTGGTTGAAGGTTATGTTCTTCCAGTTATCGGTGAGCTGATCGTTGGGATAGGGGCGGCCTTGCAACCAGGCTAGTGAGGCTAGTTTTTCGGCGTCGAGGGTGGCTACTTCGCTGGTGCGCATGCTGCGTTTGTGCTCGGCCTGGGTAGTGAAGACGCCGCGGTGGTATTCGAAGTAGAGTTCATCGTTCCAGGTGGGAAGGCCCATGGCTCCGGTGGAAGAGGCTGGTGGTGGGGTGTAGCCCTTGGCGATGGAGTCGTAGTTCCAGGTGGGGGAGTCGGGGTTGAGGTTTTTTTCTACTGCGGAGAAGTATGCCTGCGCGGTGTGGTAGCGCATGGTTGGGACCGCGTCTGTTTTGTCTGCGGCGATCCAATGGTCGGCTTGGTCTAGCATGGCTCGGGTGGGGCCGCCGCCGTGGTCGCCGATTCCGTAGAGGTCGAGCATCTCAGCGGTCCCGGGGTTGCGTTGTGCGGATTCGGCGAAGTCCGCGGAGATGCGGGTGGGGTTGACGTTGTCGTGGACGTAGTCGGTGGGGAAGTAGGTTAGGACTTTGCTGCCGTCGGGGGACTCCCACCAGAAGAGGCGGAAGGGGAGCTGGTTGGTGTCGTTCCAGTGCATTTTTTGCGTGACGAAGTAGTCCATGCCGGAGCGTTTGTAGATTTGCGGGAGCTGCCAGTTGTATCCGAAGGAGTCTGGGTTCCAGCCGATGCGGGCGGTGACTCCGTATTGCTGGTTGAAGTAGCGCTGGCCGACGAGGAGCTGGCGGACGAGGGATTCGCCGTCGGGGAGGTTGAGGTCGGGCTCAACCCACATTCCGCCGACGATCTCCCAGCGGCCTTCTTTGACTCGCTTGCGAATCTCGTCGTTCATCTTCGGGTATTTTTCGGCGATCCATGCGGTGTATTGTGCGGCGGATTGGCTGTAGGTGTAGTTGGGGTACTCGTCCATGAGCTGGAGCGCGGTGGTGAAGGTGCGGCGGACGACGTCGATGGTTTCGGAGCGCGGCCAGAGCCAGGCGGCGTCGATGTGGGCGTTGCCGGCGAGGTCGATTTTGGCTTCGGCGAGGACGGGATGGAGGGTGGTGAGGATGTCCTGTGATTTGCGGAGGGAGGCGTCGAAGGTTGATTGGTCTCCCGCTTCGAGGGCCTTGGTGTCGATGGCGGCTACGGCTTCTTCGACTTTGGGGAGGAGGTCTTTGCGTGGGGTTGGGAGTGCAGGGAGCAGGTTGGCTGCGGTGATGCACTGGATGCGGATGTCGTCGGGGTTGGGGCGGGTGCTGGCTCCGGTTGCGTTCGGGTTGGGTTCGATCTTGAGGTTGACTCCGGCGAAGGTTTTTTCGTCGACGGTGTGGAGGAGTTTGACGGCGATGAGGATCTTGTCGCCGGGCTTGGCGGGGTCGAAGAGGACGATGGGTTCGAGATCGTCACCGAGGGCGACGCGGCGGCCGTTGAAGTAGATGATCTCGGGCATGGGGCCGTTGGCGTCGGCGCGGAACTGGAACCAGATGCGAGAGCCGGTGATGTCGTAGCCGTTGAGGGTTTTGGGGACTTCGATGACGCGGCGATACCAGACGGCGTCGGTGGGGGCTTTGGAGCGCGGCTTGGCGAGAGGCCAAGTGGAGTCATCGAGGGTGGGGGATTCGCCGTGGGGGATGTCGCCGGCGTGGAAGCGCCACTCGCCTGGGGGAAGGGAGTTGAGTAGCTCAAGGGTGTGGAGCTTCGCGATCGCGGCGGGGGAGAGGTTTTTCTGTTCGCGGATGGGGGTGAAGGACTGGGCTAAAGCGATTGAAACGGTCAGTGTGGCTAGAGCGAGCGCGAGCTGGAGACGTCTTAATTGCATGGGCGCAAGGGTAGCAAATTCGGGGTGATTCGAGAAATGTGCCGTGGGAAGTGCTCAAGGCTTAACACGGATTTGCACGGATGACACGGATCAAGAACAGGCAACAGCAAAGGCTGATGCGGATTTCTCCTATGCGTTGCACGATGGATGTACGGCTTTCGTTTGAGAAGACGATTTTTATTTATTTGAATGGGTTTAAGACAATGTGTGCTGGTAGTCTTGCGGGCATGACAAATCTGCGTGTGCGAACGACGGGTGTTTTGGGGTTGGGTTGTGTGTTGGTGGCGGTTGGGCCGATGATGGCGCAGAGCGGTTTGCCTTCGGCTACGGTGAGTGGGATTGATGCGGCGGCGGCGGATGTGTTGAAGGCGACTGGGGTGCCTAGCGTTTCGGTTGCGGTGGTGCAGGGTGGGAAGGTTGCTTATGTGAAGGCGTATGGGATGGCTCGGCTGGATCCGGCGATGGCGGCTGAACCGGGGATGCAGTATTCGATCGGGTCGATCAGCAAACAGTTTACGGCGGCGTTGGTGTTGCTGCTGGTGCAGGATGGCAAGGTGAAGCTGGATGATCCGGTGGGGAAGTATCTGCCGGACCTGGCGCAGGCGAACGAGGTGACGGTGCGGCAGGTGTTGTCGATGACGTCGGGGTATCAGGATTTCTGGCCTGAGGATTACGTGATGACTTCGATGATGAAGCCGGCGACGCCTCAGCAGATTCTGGATGGGTGGGCGAAGAAGCCGCTGGATTTTGAGCCGGGGACGCAGTGGCAGTACTCGAATACGAACTATGTGATTGCGGGGCGGATTGCGGAGATTGCCGGTGGTAAGTCGCTGATTGAGCAGTTGCAGGAGCGGATCTTTCGACCGCTGAAGATGACTGGGGTGTTGAATTCGGATGCGAGCAGGCTGCCGGGGAACGATCCTACGGGGTATTACCAGCATGCGCTGGGGCCACTGCGACCTGCGCCTGCGGAGGGGCAGGGGTGGATGTTTGCGGCGGGTGAGCTGGCGATGCCGGCGAGCGATCTGGCGGTGTGGAATATCAGCATGATGGATCGGACGCTGCTGGCTCCGGCTTCTTATGACGAGATGTTTAAGGAAGTGAAGCTGAAGGATGGCAAAGGTACGGGGTATGGGTTTGGCGTGCAGGTTGGAACGCGGAATGGGCGCCGGTTTATTGAGCACAGCGGCGAGGTGTCGGGATTTGTGTCGGAGAATATCGTGTTTCCCGACGACAAGGTGGCGGTGACGGTGCTGACGAATGAGGATGCTTCGAGTGCCGCCGGTGCGCTGGGGAGAAAGATTGCTCCGCTGGTTCTGGGAGGAGCTTCGGATACGACGAATGCGGAGGCTGTGGGGGCGGAGAAGCGGGCGCTGGATATTTTTACGGGGCTGCAGGAGGGAAAGCTGGACCGGACGCAACTTACGGAGTATTGCGATGCGTATTTTACGCAGGAGGCGGTCGGGGATTTTGCTGCGAGCCTGAAGCCGCTGGGGACGCCGACAAGCTTCAAGCAGGTGGGTGAGTCGAAGCGTGGGGGAATGACGTTTCGGGTATTCAGCGTAAGCTTTCCACAGAGGCAGGTTCGGGTGACGGTGTATGAGATGCCGGATGGCAAGCTGGAGCAGTATCTGGTAGAGCCTTCAGGGAGTTAAGGGCTGTGGTTCGATGCCGGATGTTGCGTTGAGGTGCGAGGAGCAATGGACGATAATAGTTGCTGACGGGCATTCCGGCCTGTGCGGTGCGAGTCTTCTTCGTCCACTGTTTCATTTGCCGTAGTTGGCTTTTCGTGTTCCTTGGTTTCAGAAACAGAAGGGAAACGAGATGAATCTTTGGACTGAGTATGAAGGCCGAACGATCGATGGGTCTTACCCGCTGACGAGACTGTTACGTTCGGAGGGGCGAAGCGCATTTTTCTCCACGTCGAATGGAACGGGCGCGCCGACGGTGATCCGGTTAATCGAGTCGCACTTCGATGGCGATGAGATTTTGACCCGGTGGCGCGGGGTTGAGGCGCTGCATCATCCGAATCTGGTGAAGCTGAAGAGCTTTGGTCATGTCGTGATCGACGAGACCTCGCTGGTTTATGCGGTGATGGAGCCGGTGGATGCCAATCTCGACGAGATTTTGAGTGAGCGGCGGCTGACGGAGCAGGAGACGCGAGAGATTGCAACGAGTTTGCTAGCGGGGATTGAGGCGCTGCACTCGAGCGGGTTTGTCCATGAGCATGTGCAGCCGGAGAATGTTCTGGCTGTGGGCGAGGTGATCAAGCTGCGGAGCGATTGCATTCGAGAGACGCTCGAGGGTGATGAAGGGGCTGCGCTGAAGCGGAAGGATGTGCATGATTATGCCACGGTGTTGCTGCAGGCACTGACGCAGCAGAGGACGCTGGAGGATGCGAAGCGGGATTTGCCGTTGCCTGCGCCGTTTGAGCAGATCGTTCGCAAGGGGATGAGCGGAGAGTGGGGGTTCGCGGAGATTGACGCTGCGCTGAACACGACTGTTGCGCGGTCTGTCCCTGCTGCGGTTGCGGCGGAGGCTCCGGTTGTGCGGCCGGTTGCGGCGCCTGTGATTCCGCAGCCTCCGCCTTTGGTTGCGACCCGTATTCATGTTTCTCCGGGGGATAAAGGGGGCGGGATTAATTTGCGGCTCGTTGCTTATGGTGTGGGTGCGCTGCTGATTTTGTTGCTGGGAGGGTATTTTTATTTCGGTTACAGTCGGCCGGCCGAATCGGATGGTTCGAGCGGTGCGGTGCAGGAGCCGGCGGCACCGGCTACGGTTGCACAACCTAGTGCACCAGCGACGCCGAAGAGCTCGGCTGCGACGGTTGCCGGGGCTGCGTCCTCACCGAGTTTGGCTCACGGGACGGGGAACGCACCTGCGCAGGCGGACCAGGATGCTTCAGGTGATAGCTCGGGGCGTTGGCGGGTGATTGCGTTTACGTATAACCAGGAGGAGTTGGCCCGGCAGAAGGTGGTGGAGATCTCTCTGAAGCATCCGGATCTGAAACCTTCGGTGTTTACGCTGACTGGGCAAGCTCCCTTTCTGGTGACTCTGGGTGGATCGATGAGCAAGCAGGATGCGTTTGCGCTTTCGGGTAAGGCGAAGAGGGAAGGTTTGCCGCAGGATACTTATGCGCAGAATTATCGCTACCGATAGAATTTGATTCTTCTGAACAGTAAAAAGAGGCTCGATCATCTCAAGCCTCTTTTTTATTTGTAATGGATTTGGTTACTTTTTCTCGGTCTGGGCGAGGAAGTCGATGAGGTATTGCTTCCAGACGGTGGCTACGGTGTGGGTGCCGTGGCCGCGGGTTGCGTCGGAGATGGGGATGAGGATGAATTTGGCGTGGGGCATCTGGGTGACGAGCTTTTCCGGGATGCCCAGCTCGGGTGGGTTGATGAAGTCGTCGGCGGAGTTAATCCAGAGAACCGGGGCGGTGATGGTCGAGAGCTTCGGCGCGGGGTTGTAGTTGCGGGAGGCGTTGACGTAATAGATGAAGTCGTTGGCGTCGGTGCGGGCGATGTCGGCGGCTATGGTTTTGTCGACGAAGGCTTCGACCTGGGCGCGGGTGGGGTAGTTTTTCTGGAGCTGGAGCGGTGCTCCGCCGGCGATGACCAGCAGGTCGCTTGCCCCACGGAGGCCTTCAACGGGTGGCGTTGTGTAGTTGCCATTGTTCCAGGAGGGATCGTTCTTGATGTCCTGGATGGCCATGTAGCGCCACATGCGATTGCGGCCGGCGAGCTCGACGGGCTGACAGGCGAAGGGTGCGAGAGCATCCATGAACTGGGGAAAGGTTTCGCCCCAGACGAAGGACTGCATGCAGCCCATGGAGGTGCCGAGGATGAGGCGGAGGTGATCGACGTGGAGGCCTTCGAGGAGCATGGTGTGTTGTGAGGCGACCATGTCGTCGTAGTCGTACTGAGGGAACTTCATGCGGAGGCCGTCGGAGGGTTTGGAGGATTCGCCGTGGCCGATGTCGTCGGGGAGTATGAGGAAGTATTTGGTGATGTCGAAGGGCTGGCCGGGGCCGAAGAGGACATTGGAGAAGAGAGGGTTCATCAGCGAGTGGGCGTTGCCGCCGGTGCCGTGGAGAAGGAGGATGGCGTTGTCAGTGTGGCCTGCGGCGTCGCGATGGGGTTTGCCTAGCGTGATGTAGTGGAGGTGAAGTTTTTCGATGGTCTCGCCGTCTTTGAAGTGGAAGTTGGCGATGTCGTAGGAGCCGTCCTGGGTTGGCCATTTGCTGGCGGGCCCCTGAGCGTTGGCGGAGGCGGTTACGGTTGTAAGGAGCGAGAGCAGGATGAGGCGGGTGATCATGATGATGGTGTCTCCATTGCGGTGCTGCGTTGCGGGGTTGATTTTGAGACGTGGGACGCCCTCGTAAAGTTCCTAGTCCTTCATGTTTTCCTGTGCGCGGACAAAGGCGTAATTGCTGATGTGGACCCAGCCGCGGAAGGGGAGATTGACGTCGGCGATGGCGAGCAGGACCAGAGTGATCAGGAGAGTGAAGAAGAAGACCTGAAGGGAATGGAGACGGGCGTTTGCCGAACCGAAGAGGGAGGCTGAGGCGATGGTTAAGAGTCCTCCGATGAGAAGGACTCCCCAGAAGATGGTGGGGAGGCGGTAGAGGCTTTGGAGCAGGCGGGTGCGGCGGTGTTCGGTGAGGGAGCTTAGTTCGGAGATTGCGTGGTCCTCGGCTACGACCTCGGTTGGCGACGCTAGTTTGACGGCCATCAAGGTCTTCCACATGGCTTGATTGATGTTGTGGCTTTCTTCCGGTGTCTGGTTATTCGCCATCTCGGGCCAGTCCTGATTGATGACCGCATCGGCGTAGGTACGTGCCTGCATCTGGAGCCGCACACGTTGCTGTTCGGGGAGGCCTTCGGCGAGGCGATAGACATTTCTGAGGGCGCTGGCTTCGAGGTCGACGTTGAGATTTGCGGCGGCGAACTCGGTCCAGACGGTGTAGAGCATGAAGCCGAGGATGACGGCGTAGGTGGTGCCGATGATATTGAGCTGCCAGCCGATGAGATCGTTGTGGACCTGACGCTTCTCGCGAGGCCAGATGCGGTTGAGTAGAGTCATGAAGAGCATCGATCCGGCCATCATGGAGATGAGGATGACGATGTTTTGCGTGAGAGTCAGCATGTGGCGATGTTCTCCGGGCGATTTCCAAGCTTATCGAATTTCAGCGAGATTGCTTTGACTAAATTTTTCGGGTTCAATGCAGAAGAAGAAACGAGGCATAGAGCTTTTGCTCCACGCCTCGTTTCGCAGGTTCGTTTCTTTGCAGAGACGTTAGTTTGTGGCTTCTTTCTTTTCCTCGGGAGCCTTCTCTGGTGTGGTGAGGGGTTTGGTGATGTCGTCGAGGTAGGCGGGGGTTCCGTCTACGCGGACGAGCGAGGGGTAGCGTTCGCCGTCGTGGTAATCGAGGTCGGCGGTGGTGACGAAGGTGTCGCCCTGGAGGATGAGGTGGATGGGTTCGGTTTTGCCCTTGGCGTCCTTGATTGCGGCTTTGAGGGCGTCGCCGGAGAAGATGTTGCCGTTGACGGCGATGATCTTTTCGCCTGGGTAGAGCTTCGCTTTGTCGGCGGGGCCGTTCCAGCGAACGTCGGAGATGTTGCCTTCGCCCATGACACGGAGACCGATGGAGTACCAGACGTCGACGCCGCCGCGGCGCGGGCCGCCTGAGGATGCGATGGTGCGTGCGGATTTGGTGGGCTTGTCGGTGAAGACGAGCTTGTAGCCGCCCTGCTCGATGCCGGCGAGGTCGGCGTGCGGGTTGATGGCGTCGACACGGTCGTGGATGAAGGTGGCCCAGTCATTCTTGACGACCTGGTTGAGGTCGGCGATGAGCTCGTCGCGGTTGTAGGTGACGATGAGCGGGCCGGTGTTGCCGCCTTTGGCGAGGAAGATGTGGAGGAAGTCAGTTAAGGATTTTTTGTTGTCGGTGAGCTTGCGGATGGTGGTGTCGGCGTCGAGCCAGAAGAGCTCGCCTTCCTGGTAGTAGTCCTGTCCGCGCTTCCAGTTGGACCATGCGGGGTTGCCACCGCGGAGGATGCTGGCGGCGATGGCGGTGTCCTCGGTGGAGCGCCAGTCGCGGCCGGGCTTGTAATCGAGATTTGCAGCGGAGGCGGCGAGCATGTCGCGGTATTGATCCTGCGACTTGAGGCCGGAGCGGGCGGCGAGGACGTTGCCAAGGTATTGGGTCATGCCCTCGTAGACCCAGAGGAGCGAGCCTTCCTGCATTTTGGCGAAGTCGGTCTGGTAGAGGTTGAAGGGGCGACGGTATTTGCCGTTCCAGGAGTGGGTGAACTCGTGGGAGAGGAGGTCGGACTCGGCCAGCTGGTGGGCTGCGTCAGAGAAGCCTTTTTCGCCTACTCCGTTGTCGGAGGATTGGCCGTGCTCGAGGCCTTCGCCGCCGGCGACGTCAGAGAGCGTGAGGAGGAAGTGATAGACGTTGTAGTGGCGCGAGTTGTAGGCGGCTCCGGTTTCGCGGACGAGGTTGGAGAGTTCGACCAGAAGCGCGGGGCGGAGTTCGGAGTCTTCAGGGCTGTCGGCTACTACGTCGATGTAGTGCTTGGGAGTGACCTCGGGTGCAAGGGGGAACTCGTGGAAGTATTCGCCGGTGATGACGGGGGAGTCTTCGAGCTGCTCGACGGTGGTGGCGGCGAAGTGTGTGGTGCCGCCCTTGGCATTTTGAGGATCATAGCCATCTGTTGGCGTGAGAGCTGTGCCGATGCCCCAGCCTTCGGGGACCTTGACGGAGGGTTGGACGGGGATTTCTTTGACTGGCGTGTTGGCTGGGTAGAGAAGGAGCTTTTCCCACTCGAGGACGGCGAGCTTCTGGCTGATGCGCGCGGTGACGATGCAGTCGAGGTGGGCGTGGAGAGTTGTGACGCCGGCGGGGACGGTTACGTGGAACTGGTAGAGGTCTTCATCGTCGCGACGCCAAGGGAGGACTTTGCCGTTGGCAGTGAAGACGACGCCGGTGATGTCGTCGACGGGTCCGGTGGGGCGATGGTTGCCGGGAATCCACTTGGGCGTGGTGAGGGAGACGGGGCCGGCGGTGACGGGGATGTCGATTTCGGCGTGGTAGAGCTTGCGGGGGGCGTCGGATAGGTCCGCGGTGATCTGGATTGGGGTCTTCTGGGCCTGCAGGAGGCTTGCGGATCCGAGGGTGAGCAGAGCCAACGGCAGGAGGGTATGGCGGTTGATCATGAGCGAGGACTTTCTCTCGAAGGCGAGATGAGGATTTTAGATATCAGTAAGGATAGACGAATCAAGACGAGTTGGGGACGCAGGGCTAAATTTCGGCAGACCTGCGTCCCCGGTTGGTTTTAGGGTTTGAGCGCGGACTCGATGGCGGCGACGACTGCAGGGTCGTCGGGAAGGACTTCGGGGGAGAAGCGGGCGGCTACGTTGCCGTTGCGGTCGATGAGGAATTTTTCGAAGTTCCAGAGGATGCCGGGTTCGGGGTTGGTAGTGGTGTTGTGCTTGTCCTTGAGGAAGCCGTCGATGCGCTCGCGGAAGGTGTCGCGGGTGGGGCCGATGGCTTTGGGCTGGGCTGCGATGAGAGTCTGGTAGAGGGGGTGGGTGTCGGGGCCGGTGACGGGAATCTTCGAGAACATGGGGAAGTTGACGCCGAAGGTGGAGCGGCAGAAGGTTTGAATTTCTTCGTTGGTGCCGGGTTCCTGAGCGCCGAAGTCGTTGGCGGGAAAGCCACAGACGACGAGGCCGGAGTTTTTGAAGCGGGCGTAGAGCTTCTCAAGTGCGTCGTACTGGGGTGTGAGGCCGCACTTGGAGGCGACATTGACGACGAGGAGGACTTTGCCGCGGTGGTCGGCGAGCGACGTGCCTTCGCCGGTGATCTTATGGAGGGGAATGTCGTAGATGGTTGTCATTGTGATTCAAGTTTACCGCCGAGGGAGCATGCCGCCCCAAGCAGAGATATATGAACATATTGCGGTTTCTTTCGCATTTCTTTATGTGCTGGCCGGTAAGATTTCAGGTCTATGTCGATTAGTGACTTTCTGTTTGGGAAGCCATTGGCAACCAGTGAGGAGCGGGCCGAGTGTATCGGCGTTGCGGCGGGAATACCGGTCTTCGGGCTGGATGCGCTGACAAGTGCGGCGTATGGGCCGGAAGCGGCTCTGACGCTGCTGATTCCGCTGGGTCTGCTTGGATTGAATTACGTCATTCCAGTGATCGTGGCTATTGTTGTCCTGCTGGTGATTGTGTACTTCAGCTACCGGCAGACGATTGAGGCTTATCCGAACGGGGGCGGCTCGTATACGGTGGCGAGCGAGAACCTGGGGAATGGCGCGGGGTTGCTTGCTGCGGCCGCGCTGATGATCGACTATGTACTGACAGGGGCGGTGGGGATTTCGGCTGGTGTAGGTGCGCTGATATCGGCTGTGCCGAGGCTGCAGCCGCATATGCTGGCGTTGTGCCTGGTGATTCTGGCTATTCTGGCGATTGTGAACATGCGCGGCGTACGAGATACGGGCGCGGTGTTTATGGCACCGACGTTTTTGTTTGTGGGGACGTTGCTGGCGGTGGTGGCGGTTGGGGTTTACCGGACGGTGATGAGCGGGGGGCATCCGGTGCCGGTGACGGCTCCGCCTGTGGCTTCGCCCGCGACGATGACCATGGTGGGTTGGTGGCTGCTGGCCAAGGTTTTTTCAAGCGGATGTACGGCGATGACGGGGGTCGAGGCGGTTTCGAACGGGGTGATGGCGTTCGGAGAGCCCAAGACGAAGAAGGCGCAACGGACGCTGACGATCATCATTGCGATTCTGATTGTGTTGCTGGCGGGGATTGCTTATCTGGTGAAGGCGTACGGGCTGGTGGCAACTGATCCGGGCGCGAGCAACTATCAGAGCGTGCTGAGTCTGCTGGTGTCGGCGGTGTTTGGGCGGGGATGGTTTTATTACACGACGATGGGTTCTGTACTGGCGGCGCTGGCGTTGAGTGCGAATACGGCGTTCGCGGATTTTCCGCGGTTGACGCGGATGATTGCGTTGCATGACTACCTGCCGCATGTTTTTATTCTGCGCGGACGGCGGTTGCTGTACTCGCATGGGATTTACTTCCTGACAGGGCTAACGGCGGCGATCCTGATCCTGTTCGGAGGCGTGACGGACAACCTGATACCGCTGTTTGCGATTGGAGCGTTTCTGGCGTTCACGCTGTCGCAGGCGGGGATGGTGATGCATTGGAAGAAGCAGGAAAAGCACAAAGGACGCGGATGGCACATGTTCGTCAACGGCCTGGGCGCGGTGGCGACGGGCGTTACGTTGCTGGTGGTGCTGGTGGCGAAGTTTGTGGCTGGAGCGTGGGTGACGGCGCTGCTGGTGCCGGTGCTGATCGGCATCATGTGGGCGGTGAAGCGGCACTACACACGAGTGAAGAACGAGATGGCTGACATGACGCCACTGAATGTGACGAACCTGGAGCAGCCGATTGTGGTGATTCCGATGGCGCGGTGGGATCGGACTGCGGAGAAGGCGATGCGTTTCGGGTTGCTGCTGTCGAAGGAGATTAAGGTGGTGCATGTGCACTCGGACGACGAACCGGCGGGGCTGGAGGGGGACTGGGTGGATAAGGTGGTGGTCCCGCTCAGGAAAGGAGGGTTCGAAGAGCCGGAGTTTGTAACGATAGGGTCGAAGTACCGGTTAGTGATTGGGCCGGTTATGGAGTATGTCCTGGATTTGGAGAAGGCGAATCCGGGGCGGAAGGTGTCGGTGCTGCTGCCGGAGCTGGTGGTGCGGCACTGGTGGGAGAATGCGCTGCATAATCAGCGAGTGCAGTTGCTGAAAGTGCTGCTGCTGTTGAAGGGAAGTCAGCGGATCGTGGTGATTAATATTCCGTGGTATTTGTAAGCGGGATCGATGCGCGGGTGGATTATGGATGGAGTTTGATTGACAGAGGCGGTAGGATCAAAACCGTATGTCAATTACTGATTCCCTGATTGGGAGACCTCTTGCAACGAGTGAGGAGCGAGCCGAACACATCGGTGTCGCTGCCGGAATACCGATTTTTGGCCTGGATGGCCTGACGAGCGCGGCGTACGGCCCTGAGGCGGCGATGACGCTGCTGATTCCGCTTGGGGTGGGCGGAGTGGAGTATGGATGGCGGATTATCACCGCGATTCTGATTCTGTTGACGATTGTGTACTTCAGCTACCGGCAGACGATTGCGGCGTATCCCGGGGGCGGCGGCAGCTATACGGTTGCGACCGAGAACCTGGGCGAGAAGCCGGGGTTGCTGGCGGCGGCGGCACTGATGATCGACTACATTCTGACGGCTGCAGTGGGAATCTCGGCGGGCGTGACGGCGCTGACCTCGGCGGTTCCGAAACTGCAGCCACATACGTTGCTGATATGCCTGGTGATTCTAACGCTGCTTGCGATTGTGAACCTGCGAGGCGTGAAGGATACGGGAACGGCGTTCATTTTGCCGACGTTTCTATTTGTCTCGA
Organism: Edaphobacter sp.; assembly: GCA_050012935.1. Lineage (GTDB taxonomy): Bacteria > Acidobacteriota > Terriglobia > Terriglobales > Acidobacteriaceae > Edaphobacter. The sequence goes on from JBEKGF010000073.1 coordinate 14,039, forward strand.
CGTTGTTGACTTTGATTGCGGTTGGGATGTGGAAGACGGTCATGGCTGGCGGGCACCCAATGCCGGTAGCTCCGGTGCCTCCGGCGCTACCGGCAACCGTAGGAGCGCTTGGGACGTGGATGCTGTTGAAGGCGTTCGCGAGCGGGTGCGCTGCGATGACTGGCGTCGAGGCGGTGTCGAATGGGGTGATGGCGTTCGGCGAGCCGAGAGTGAAACGGGCGCAGCGAACGCTGACGATCATTATCGGGATTCTGATGGTCTTGCTGTTCGGGATTGCATACCTCGCGAAGACCTACCAGGTGATGCCGATGGATCCAGACGCCAGCGGTTATCAAAGCCTGCTCAGTCTGCTGGTGACGGTCGTGTTTGGGAGAAATTGGTTTTATTTTCTGACGATGGGCAGCGTGCTGCTGGCGCTGGCGCTGAGCGCGAATACGGCGTTTGCGGATTTCCCGCGCCTGACCCGGGCAATTGCTACGCATGACTATCTGCCGCATGTGTTTATTCTCCGTGGGCGGCGGCTGCTGTACTCGCATGGGATCTATGCGCTTACGGGATTTACGGCGGTGATCCTGATTTTGTTTGGCGGTGTGACGGACCGGTTGATTCCGCTGTATGCGATTGGCGCGTTTCTTGCGTTTACGCTGTCGCAGGCCGGGATGGTGGTGCACTGGCTGAAGATGGAGAAGCATCCGGGCCGGTTGTGGCACGCGTTCGTCAATGGCGTTGGCGCGATAGCAACAGGGATTACGACGATCGTGGTGCTGATTGCAAAGTTTGCTGCGGGAGCGTGGGTGACGGCGCTGCTGGTTCCGGTGCTGATCGGAATCATGTGGGTGGTGAAGCGGCACTACTCGCGGGTGAAGCGAGAGATGGCGGATATGACGCCGCTGAACCTGGTGAATCTGCAGGAGCCGATTGTGGTGATTCCGATGGCGCGCTGGGACCGGATCACGGAGAAGGCGCTGCGGTTTGGGCTGCTGCTGTCGAAGGAGATCAAGGTGGTGCACGTCCACTCTGCCGACGAAGAGGGCAGTCTGGATGAGATATGGGACGACTTTATCAGGACTCCGATCAAGGAGAAAGGTTTGCAGGAGCCGGAGCTGGTGATTATTCCTTCGTCGTACAGGTTCATTATCAATCCGTTGATGGATTACATTCTTGAGCTGGAAGAGAAGAATCCGGGGCGGAAGGTGGCGGTGCTGCTGCCGGAGCTGGTGGTTCGTCATTGGTGGGAGAATGCGCTGCATAATCAGCGGGTGCAACTGCTGAAGCTGCTGCTGCTCGTGAAGGGGAACCAGAGGATTGTGGTGGTGAATATTCCCTGGTATCTGTGAGGATGAATGCTTAGCGCACCCTTGAGAGCACAGGAAAATTGCTTCTTCTCACTGAGCGGGCAGCGAGAGGTACAGCGTTCCCAAACCAGTCAAGACGCCATCTGCTCCGAGCAGGCTGGTGAAGTGCGGATCAGGACTTAGCCGTCCGGTGAACCACGCGTAACGAAAGACATCCGTGCGGCTCTCGCATGTCGCAACCATGCTGGTCATCTGTGCCTCCTGCTTGGCCAGCGTATCGATCTGCGCGCCGTCATCCTGGCTGTGCCAGTTCGCAAACTCCGTCACCCAGAATGGCTTGTTGTACTTCGTGAGCCGGTCCAATTGCGCATCCAACCCGTAGTCGTACCAATGGAAGGCAATGTAGTCGATCTGCGGATCGCGATTGCCATTGGCGGCCTGATACGCCGCGTAAAATGCATCGAGCCATGCCACCGGATCTTCATAGTTCGTCATCGTCCCCCAGTTCATCGCGGGCCCAACGATCTTCACACCGGTCTGCGCCGCAATCGCCTCATACTGCGGCCACAGTTGCGCAGCCTGTTGCGGAGTCATATTGGACTGGTCCACCAGGTTCGGCTCGTTGAGAACCAGCAGGTACTGGATTCCGGGGTTTGCCTTCAGAAAGGCCACAATACTCGTTGCATTGAAGCTCCCATTCCACAGCATGGGGTAGAAGTCCATCGCATATTGCCCTGCGTAATTCGAAGGTACAGCAGAGTTGGGACTCGGGCTCCAGTTGTACCACCAGCTCACACCGGGAGACAGCACAGCAAGATCCGCTGGTGAAGCAAGATCGTAGGCGATACCGCGCTTGGCGCTCTTCGACGGCGGCGGTGTTGGCGTTGGCGTAGGTGTAGGTGTTGGCGTAGGTGTTGGTGTTGGTGTAGGTGTTGGCGTGACCGGTGGTGGAGTTCCCGTTCCAGGCGGAGTATTGGTCGATGGAGGAGTTGTTGTCGAACCACTGCCGGTCGCCAACGCGATGCTGACACCATTGCCACAGCCGGAGAGTACAAGGCCGCCGGCCAGAACAAGTAGCATCAATGCGTCGCGAGCCCTTGCAGGAATCCAAGAACCGTTCATTTCTTTTCTCCACGAAAAGCTCTTCAAAGTGACGTGGATGAAGCGAAGACCGTCACAGATATCCGTTGTGCAGCTTCCGACAGGAGTTGCGCCCGTGTCTTAGGAGATCACGCTCGTGACAGACGGGTCACTTACCCGGAAGTGGTAGGCCATCCTCGAGCAACAGGGTGTCGTTCGTGCTAGTCTCCGGAGTCTAACGGACGGACGTCTGCGGCAGAAAAATTTCCAACAAGAGATTCTAGGCGATGATCTCTTCGCGCTTGTTGCGCCATGCGGGGGAGAGTTCGCGGAGGCGGGCGACGGCGGCGGGGATGATTTTCAGGGCTTCGTCGATCTCTTCCTGCGTTGTGAGGCGGGAGAGCGAGAAGCGGACGCTGGCGCGGGCGCGAGCTGGTGGAAGGCCCATGGCGGTGAGGACGTGCGAGGGTTCGGCTGCGCCAGATTGACAGGCGGAGCCTCCACTGACGGAGATACCCTTGAGGTCGAGAGCGATGACGAGGGCTTCGGCTTCGAGATGATCGAAGTAGAGGTTGCTGGTGTTGGAGACTCTTGGGGCACCGGCTCCGTTGACTCCGGTCTCTTCGATCTGGGAGAGGATGCCTTGTTCGAATCGGTCTCGGAGGGTGGTGAGTTTGCTGGGTGCGTCACCGGCGAGCCAGGCGTTGGCTAGTTCGGCGGCTTTGCCGAGGCCTACGATGCAGGCTACGTTTTCGGTTCCGGCGCGGCGCTGGCGCTCGTGGGTGCCGCCGTGGAGCATGGGGGCGAGGCGGACGTTCTTGCGGACAAAGAGGACGCCGATGCCTTTGGGAGCGTAGATCTTGTGGCCGGAGAGGGTGAGGAGGTCGACGTGCTTGAGCGGGCCTTCGGCGCTTAGGTCGAGGGGGAGCTTGGCGGAGGCCTGGACGGCGTCGGTGTGGAAGAGCGCGCCGGCTGCGTGGGCGATGGCTGCGAGTTCGGCGATGGGCTGGATGACGCCGGTCTCGTTGTTTGCGTACATGACGCTGACGAGTCTGGTATTGGGGCGGATTGCGGCTTGTAACGCTCCGGGCTCGATGAGGCCTTGCGCGGTGCAGGGGAGGAAGGTGACTTCTATGTTTCGCTTTGCGAGCGATTCGGCGGCGTTGAGGACGGCGTGGTGCTCGATGGTGGTGGTGATGAGGTGGACGGGTTCGCCGTGAGTGGATTCGGGCGAGAGGACGCCGAAGAGGGCGAGGTTGTCGCTTTCGGTGCCGCCGGAGGTGAAGACGATCTCGGAGTTGAGGCAGTGGAGGAAGCGGGCGACGTGGGTGCGGGCTTGCTCGACTGCTCCGCGGGCGTGCTGGCCGTGCTGATGGATGGAACTGGCGTTGCCGTAGTGCTCCATCCAGAAGGGACGCATGGCTTCGAAGACTTCTTCGAGAAGTGGGGTGGTCGCGTTTGCGTCCAAGTAGATTCGGCGCATGTGTTTATTTTACAGGGAGGGCGATTGAGAATGCCGTGAGAGAGCATACCCCAGGGACTGGGTGGTGTTTAGCTCGATATGGAACTTATTCGGTAACTCCGTCATTTATCTGCGCGCAGTCCATCCGCAGGGTCCCGTTGTCGTTGAACACCAACCCGTAAAAGCGAAAGATGCCGCCAGCGGTGGGCGAAGTCTGGTTGAGCATCTGCGTGTTGTTGTCGGCGTAAACCACGATCGTGTTCGGATTCGTCAGCAGCGTCGTCTGCCCTGGCTGTACAGCGAATTGCGGAAACAGGTCGTATGGCGCGAGCGTTACAGTGTATATGGTGAAGCTGCCGTCGCTGGAAATCGCACTGACCGTGCCGTTAATCGTTTGCGGCCGCAGCAGCATTGTAGTCAGTGGATAATACAGGGGGTCGGGCAGGTTGGCCGTCGCTTGTGTGGTTACGGTCACGTTCTGCCCAGGCACCATAGCTGCGGAATTGAAAGTGGCGGTGAAGGGAAGGGACGCAAGATTTTTGAATTGATCCGACGCCTGGAACTGTGAGTTGCCGAAATTGACATAACCAAATCCGCCGCCGTCTAGTGTGGGTAGATAGCCGTGCTGTGCTCCCGCAGTGACATACGCGACCGGCACGGCGCTGGAAATATTAATCAATTGTCCGGTGGCTGCAGTCAGAGTTGTCGTTTCTATGCTGATTACTGAAACTCGCGTAGCCACGAGCGAGCCATCCTGTTGAATGGCCACATCCATATCTACCGGCACATTCGTAGTAAGCTGCGCTGCCCCTGAGATTCCCTGAAGAACAGTGTTGCTGTTGACGCTGACTTGCCACGTCGGCGGGGTCTGGCCGCTAACGAGACCGTTGACCGTGAACTGGGCCGCGCCTGAGCCAACCGAGCCAATCGTCCCTTCAAGGCCCAGAGCCAGTCCGTTTGTGCTGTTGGTTGGCTGCGCAGCGATGGTCAAAGGAGTCAGATCGAACGCAGCCGAAACCGGCGGAGCAGATGGGTATTCTGTCGGAGTTGGACATTGTTCAGGGTAGGTGCTCATCTTCAGGTCAAGAACCAGCGCCATGGCCGTCCCGTCAACCGTGATGGGATTCGGCAGGTTGATGGTTTCGTTGGCTCCGCCGGTTAAAGTATCGGTCAGATTTGTTCCAGGGATCTGTGCATTGCAGACGGGAGTGGCGCCCCCATTATAGGTTGCGCTGGCAGAAACATAAGTGCCCTGCGGAACGCTGACGGTGGCGATCGGCTCAACATGGCCATTCAGGTGGATGAACTCTTCGCTTACCGGCGAAGCAAGCAAATTGACTGTCTTGCCCGACTGGTTCGTCAAGGTCAGGCTCTCTAGAGTTGTCGTAAACGACGACAGCTGGTCATTCGCTGTGCTCGATGCCAGAACCACGACTCGAGTATTGCCACTCAAAGTTGTACCGGTTCCGCTGCCACTGCATCCGGCCATGAAGGTTGCGAGTAGAGTCAGGGAAGAGGTCCATAGTAATAAAGGAAAAGGAGTCCGGCGCGAAGGGCAGGGCAATGTACAGCTCATGAAATTCTCCAAAACCTGCAATTGAGACTGCGATTTTCTAAGTAAAGATTTCAAAGTTTGATCAGGACAAGTATATCCCGGAGCAAATCGGGCCCTTATAGCTGAATTCTCATTTGCTACTTAATCGCCTGCCTGCTGCTGACTCTCAACAGCAGTAACAGGACAATGCACCCATTGAGGCCTTGTCGTCACCAATCGTCGGGGCGAAAGCAAAGGCAGAGTCGAAAACAGAAGCAAATCCCCCTTCGGGGATGACAACAAGCAAAAGACAAAGACGAAGCAAAGGCAAAGGCAAAAGCAAAAGCAAGTGCAAGTGCAAGTGCAAGTGCAAATGCAAATGCAAGTGCAAGTGCAAGTGCAAGTGCAAGTGCAAATGCAAATGCGGGGGTTCTTCGCTTCGCTCAGAATGACAAACAAAAAGAAGGGGAGATGCCATGACAAACAAAAAGAAAGGGAGATGCCAAAGAATCT
>JBEKGF010000074.1:0-19848 GCA_050012935.1 Edaphobacter sp.
CAGGCCTGCATGACCGGCGTCTATACGGCGATCACAGCAGACTTCAAGGGAGGAGCGCCCTTCTAACTTATCGCTGCGATGGTACGCTCTCCGAGCCAGCCCAAAAGACGTCGTTGTTTGACGTCTTCCGGCGACTCAAAGGCTTCCGCAGAATCTTCTCCCGCTTCGAGAAACTCGATGTCCTCTTCCTTGGCTTCCTCAACTTCGCCGTCATTATCGAAGCGCTTCGCTAGTGTGAACACGCCCTAGATCACATTCAATCGGTAGCATTTTGGTGGATCGAGAATATGAAGTTCGCCATGGACCTCGTCGAATATTATTCTGACCGAGCGTCGATCGCAACGGCTAATGACATAGCTGAGACGCCGAAAGAAGTACTAGAGCAAATAGCAATTCTGTCTGGAGATAAGAGGATGAGGGACAAGATTGAAAAATGTTAGCGAGCGATGTGGCGAGGAATACTCCAATCGTTCGGGACAGAAATATGATTTGCAAGATCGAAAGACGGAGATGGCGGAATTGTTCGATAAATACAGCTGGGAGATCGTGCAGGCGAGAGCCTGGCTGGAAGAGTATTTTGTGGATTCGTTTGCTAGAGTTCAAAGGTATTTCTGAAACAAGTCGTTTATGAAACCTTGTTTGCGCTTGAGAGTCTCCACTGTCAACGAGCGACGAACTGGCTGTTCTGACATCCCTCCATTATCACTTTGTTCGGGGCGTCATGACTCACTCCTCCCTTCGGAGGACCTGTTCATTCCATTTCAGAGGATTGTGGACGGAGATGCGCGGATGAGGAAAGGCCACGGGCAGGAACTGAGAGCCAGGCAGGAGAAGTTTCCCCTTCGCGATTGCTCGCGAAGGGGAAACGCGTACTGAAGCCCAAAGTGGCGAAGACGATCCGGTCAGTACCTGTTGACTGGACCGTGGCAGGTGCCGATGCCCTTGTCGCTGAAAGTAGCGGGACCGGTTGGCTGTGCGGGATCCTTCAGTGCCGACTCGAAATCCCACGCGTAGCCGTTCTCATTGAGCGTCAGGCCCATCACGCCCCAGAATTGGCCGGTTCCCGCCTCGAGATTCTCTGCGTTGAAGTTCACGTTGCCGCTAGGATCCTCCATGTTTGTTTCGGCTGAGCCGGACTTCACAGTGGTTGTGACGATCGGATCGAGTGTCTCGCCGCCGGTGCCCACGACGAATTCGCGTATACCCTTCTTTGGATCGTAATTTCCGGAGGGGTCAAGCGGGCGGTAGCGGCCATAGAGGTGGTCGTGTCCGTTCAGAACCAGGTCGGCTCCGTACTCGTAGAGCAGTTGCCAAAAGGCCACAGCGGTCGGGCCCTCGGGTACGGCGATGCCGTTGGTAGGACTGAACGTGGGCTGATGCCAGTAGGCGAGTGTGCACGCGGAATGATTCGCCGCGAGATCCTTTTTCAGCCATTCGAGTTCGGCGGCAAACCAGGAGCCTGTGTTCGAACAACCGCCCGGCTGTGTCTCGCACTCTATATTGAGCGAGATAAGATGCCACGAGCCCAGATTATAGGAATACCAGCCATCTCCGACCCCGACTGGGCCGCCGGTGCTGTTGGTTCCGAGTCCGCCCGACTGCGCGAAGTGCCCCGCCTGTCCATCCGAATACGGCACGGGCTGGGTGAATGTACCGCCGGTGTCAGGGTTGCCGGCGATCGTAGCTGTGATTACGGTTCCATCGGTATTGTGCTGGACGCCGTTGAAGTAGGAGAAGTAGCCGTAGCCGGCAACGCCGACTGCGCCGTGCTCGGTATAAAACTCGTGGTTGCCAGGCGCAGGCCGCGTGATCAGTTTGAAAGCGCCATACGTCGTCTCGTACGAGTTCTCAAAGTCGGAATATTGGCCTACCTGGTATTGCTCATCTCCGACGAGCACGACGATGTCAGGTTTCATATTCTCAATCTGTTGCGCAGTGGCCGCCTGGGATGCGAGCAGATTCTGAGCGGTGTCTCCGCTGCAGTTTTCACCCGCCTTCTCACCACTCTCTTCCTCGCCTGGCTGACAGGCAACGTCGCCCACCACCGCGAGCATGGGCGGGCCTTGCAGCTTGTTGTACGGCCACGGATTGTCGTTCGGCACCCAATTGCCGCTTGACCAGCCCTTGCTGTTCGACCACTGGTTGTTATTGGAGTTTTGATTTTGTGCCTTTGCTCCAACTGCAAGTGCCAAGACCGAGGCCATGAGCAAAGTCCCTCGGAACCTTCCGTGGATCATCTTCATGCGCTTTCTCCTGTGCGATTTTTTTTGAAAAGGGTCGCCAACCGGGTTTTATGCCTTAAGTATTTCGGGTGTATGAAAAAGTACCGTTAATGTCGGAGAATCTATGTACCGCGAGAGATTGGCCTTCGAACCTTAAGCCAACCTTAAGATTATTGTTCTAAATGACCACTACCGGCCGATTAGCGAGGCCAATTCAATCAGACGACGGATGTTTGTGCATCGCGTCAATCGGGCGAGGTGAACGCAATTTGCGTGGCTGGTGCGATGTTCACGCATAACGAAACAGCGCCATGAAACCGAAGTCCATGTGCTGCTGGATATGACAGTGAAACAGCGTCAGGCCCGGCTGGTCGGCAACCAGATCCACCGTGGCGCGTCCATATGCAGGAACGATCACCGTGTCTTTCTTGATGCCGGCAGTCTGCTTACCGTTCAGTTCGACGAGCTCGAACATGTGTCGGTGGAAGTGCAGCGGGTGAGAGTCGTCGCTGCGATTGTGAAACACCAGCCGGTAGCGGCCTCCCTGTCGAAACACAAATTCCCGTTCATGCGGATACTCTTTACCGTTGACGAGCCAGTGATTGATCCCATTGGGTCCGCCAGCCACTTTTTCAAAGACCATGTCGATGGTCTCGTCCGGCATGGGGTGCGATGCGGTGGTTCCAAAGATTGTGTAATCCCAGCGCGACTTCGGCGGCGGCGGAGTCCATTGCGCGCGCTGTTGTTGATCGGCGTACTCCACCACGATGCCCATGCCGGATTGCCGCGCGAAAGTACGGAGCTCCCCTAAAATCCAGACACCCGGGTTATTCATCTCGACGATCGCATCCACGCGCTCACCCGGGGCGATCTCAATTACATCGACAAGCTGGGGCGATGGCACGCGATTGCCGTCAAGAGCGACGACCTGAAACTTATGGCCGGTCAATGCCACGCGATGGATTTCGGCAGCACTAGCGCTCAGCAAACGCATCAGGACGCGCTGCCCCGGCTTCACGCGAAGTGGCTCCCCGGCGCCGAGCATCTTGTCGTTAATCGAATACAGAGGAGCGCTGACTTCGAGTCCGTTCTGACGCAGGTCTGGTTTGGCGGGTCTTTCGGGCTTTGGGTCCTTGGGATCCGGCGCCATTTCGTCTGTGTCCATCGTGGACAGAAAATATTGCCATCCCCGCAGCGCGAGAAAGACTTCCTGGTCGTAGTGTCCTGGATCGTTCAGGGGATCGATCATGAAAAAACCGAACTGGCCCGTGTAGGATCCCCGATGCAGATCCATCATGGCGGCGGTGTGCGAGTGGTACCATCGCGAACCCGACGGCTTGGCCACGAATTGATATCGCTGCGTGCCGTGCGGCGGGACCGGCGGCGTGCCTTCTTCCTCGGCCCCATCAACTTCCGACGGAACGAACAAACCGTGCCAATGCACATACTCCGGAACGTCTGTGTCGTTCAAAACGTCGATGGTGACGAGTTTCCCCTCGCGCACCCGCAGGAGGGGACCGGGGACTTTATTGTTGTAGCCGATTGTGCTGATCACAACCTGCGGGGCCAGTTCGACCAGTGTGGGTGCGATTTGGAGGGTGAAATCCGCCGCCGGCCCGGTGGATTTCGGTTCCAACGGCACCAACAGATGCTGAGGCGTCCCCGGAACCTGATGGAGGCCTAGCGATTTCCCAAACGCAGGCTTGGCTGCCCGGGTCGCGATCATGGTGGCCCATCCAAGCCGTACAAAATCCCTTCGCTTCATGCGATCATCGATTCTCGCATACGAACATCCATCCGATGGTGAGTGTGGCTGATGTAATAGTCGGTAACACTAAAGGCCTCGATCTTAAGTGGGAGGTGTTCAGCCTAAATAGGGTGATTCACCCAAGGATCGCGAGCACCGAATTGGACGTTCCGAACGATTCCAGTTGTGTGAATGTGAGGCTCCCAGCGCCGCCATTCCGATCCTCGACTGACCATTGTCCCCTCTTGCCGTCACAAATGAGCCCAATTATAGGACGTATATTGTTGAAAAAACGACACCCTCGCAAACCGCACTGCACTTATTGAACCTTCCTCCACCCTATCCGATGCTTCAGCCCTCTATATTTATGTTGTTTATTTTAGACTCACTACTAGCGGCAGTTATCAAATCGTCTCCGTTACTAGCGGCATGGTGCTGGATAGTGGGGAGGCCAAACCGCCAATGAGAGCCCCGTCATCCATTTAGCGCCAGCGACAACTTAGTGCCAAGAAAGACGCTTGTTGATCAGTCTATAGAGCTGACCGTAATCAGCGGTTCTTAAGAACGGATGTTGATTTGGAGGAGCGATGAATTTACACCTCCCCCGCGGAGTCCCGCCACATCAAAACGACATTTCCTGCTGAACCAGCGCTCCGAGAACGAAGTTGAAGTACCACCCTCGCATCGCTTTGATCGCTTTGGGTCTTGCGATCGAAAAACGAATCGAGAAAGACAATCACAACGTTACCTGATCCGCTGTCATACCGTCTCCCAGATAAACTTCAGCCAGGTGAGAGGCGATGAGAACCAAGGAAACGAGGTACTCGTAGGCGGTAGTTTAGCCTTCAATCCAGAAACCGCGCGGCTCTACAACGAGTACTATGCGCAGGTCGATCCCTTCGTGCCCCGGTCCTTCGCAAGCCTCGTGTCGCTGTTATTCGAGGGGAAGAGTTGGTCAGCCAACCTCTGTTATTGAAGACTGAACTCTACAACGATTTACTGCGTGACAACGAGATGGAATCCATGACAGTTCTGTCTTGCAACGCGACGGCGCAACGGTTGGATGCCATACCTTTGTGGCGCCGCAAGCAGGATGGTCCCATGGATGAAGTCTCCATCGCGCTACTGGAGATACTTCTGCCCCATGTGCACACTGCACTTCAAATACGCAGAGAACTGCAAGCGGCGAATGCTCAAAAGCATTTTGCGGAATTGACCCTGGATGCCATGTCGTCAGCAGCGTTCATGGTGAGCAGTTAGGGCCATGTGCTGCACATGAACAAGCATGCAGCATCTGTTGTTCACAAGGCGAATGGCCTGCATCACGTTTTACGGACAGAGCAATACCAATATGCTCCCTGTGGGGTGGTTTGAAGATGAGCACTACAAAACTGTGCATCGTAAATTCCGCATCGTCCACCACAAGGATATAAACGCTCGTGATGTCCACGCCTAGTTTCTGCGCTTCAGCTTTCAGGTAGTCCTCTTTTGTCGCTGGAACCCATGTCATTTTCCCATTGTGGACTTCTGTTTTGAAACCATAGGGAGCGTGGAGGCCCTCAAATATAGGCAAGCATAGCCCTTCGGGGAGATATGATGCATGATCGTCTCCCTCCTCTAGTATGCGAATTCCATTGATTTCTTTCATGTGTGCCCAACCTCCAAATCGAGATACATCGGCTGCAAAATTAGAATTACAGGCGGTTCCCCAACCCGCATCTCCCATTTGGGAGATATTTTCACCCGAAGGCGCTCTGCAATGGATATCCTTCGAATTGCCGCAATATAGGGAAAGGTGACTGAAGATCGCTCCCTTTGCGTTTCTCCAAGAAGATTGTTGAGTACATCAGTAATCCGTCTCCAGCGCAGGCGCCCCCGTGGTTGGATTCGGCTCCATCACGGAACAAAGTCTCGTGCTATTCCCGCGGTGCTCGCCATCTGAGACCGGTCGCTATCAAACTTGCCATCCGTATGCTCGTTCCGAATTGGAGCCTCTGCTTGGGTTCGGAAATATCGACTACAAACGGACGACCGATCTAGGTAGAGGCTTCCCATGTTTCTCAAGATTCTGTTTTATCGCTTTCTGAAATTGCTGTCGCTGGGCTTTCTGACGTCGTTGCAGGCGGTGAGGGAAACAACGCATTCAAGAAAGATAAGAGAGAACTGCGCATAAGACATCTTCTCGATCAATGAATCGATCTGGTCTATCGGTTGCGAGGTTCTAGTTGATTTCGATCTTGAGAGCCAAGAGTCGAGAGAAAAGATCGTCGACCAAGTCCTTGAGGTCGCCGTACCGTTGATCGCGCCGCATGAAGAGGACAGTTTCGATGCCGAGGTAGCGGTCGGTCAGCGGTTTGAATACGGTACCCGCGTGTGTGATATGGGCGGCGGAACGGGGTAGCAGAGCGAGGGCGAATCCGTGGGCTACAAATTCAAGAGCATGAGCCTCGCTTTTGACTTCTCTGAAGAGAGGGTGCACTCCTAGACTGGCGATGTATTTCATCACGCGCCCGTAGAAGCGCGGCTGCACTGATCGGGGCATCCAGAAGACTATCTCACGATCGAGATCATGCGCAGTCAAGCCGGGCTTTTGAGCCAGACGATGGTTCCGGGGCAAACTGACTGAGAATCCTTCCTGGCCGACTCTCTGTACCCATAGATCCTGATCCAAGAGTGGACCAACACCTAAAGCCGCGTGAAGTTTCCCTCGAAGGACGCGCTCCACCAACTCCAACGTGTTTGCAGTCTCAAGCACAATCCCCGAAGGCTCATCACTAGGAGGATGACGCACGGGACTCAATCCGTTCAGAAGCGGCAAGAATGCACTATGGGTGTAAGGTGAATAGCCTATGCGGTAAGGGCCAATCTCAATCTGTGCCTGAAATCGGGCAAGATCCCAGGCGCGTTCGGCATGGATGATGGAGATGGAGGACTCCTGAACAAAGAGCCTTCCCGCTGTGGTCAGTTGTACATTACGTGTCGATCTGTCCAACAGCTTAACTCCGATGCTCCTCTCAAGAGCCGAGACCCTTCTGGTGAGCGACGGTGGTGTAACACCCAGCTTCTTTGAGGCCCGGATGAAGTTGCCTTCCTGTGCGATGACAACGATCAGTCTGTTCACTTCCAATGGATTCTTGCCTTGCATGAGAACCTGCCTTTGCTGAATTGATCTAGGTTGGTCCGGATGACGCTTTCAGCGTCGCCGTCTGGGGGATCTGCTCAAGTGGAGAATGGCTGATCTCAGGTCGAATTGGAATGTTCGTCAGGGGACACGTAGTCGAAGCTGAGGCTCTTGGGAAACCCCAAACGTGTCAGGACACGATTCACTATGCCGATGACCTCCACCTCTTGCCTGTAACGCCACTTCCGGTGGGACACGATACTCATCGCCGAGGGCACCAGCGTGAGCCATTTCCGTTCAGTGTCTAGTTCACACCAACCGCAGTGGTAGCCGTCATGGGAGCGCAGAAAGTAGATGGGGCGTTCAAAGATGGAGCGGAAGAGCTTCCGCGATTCGATTTTATGAATCGACGAATCGATCTCCACGATTGCTCTTGGTTGCACAAATGGGACCAGCGTGTGGTCGTTCGCACCGAGTATGCCGTACAAATGCTTTGCATTGCGTGAGTGTTTTCGACTGGGGGAGTGGCTGCTTCTATCACCCATCGGGAGCGGTGGGAGGAGTGTCGTAACGGGAAAGTAGGCGAACCAGCTTTCGGGCGGCAACAGTGGATCTCCGAAACCGGTTAGCCCCTTGAGAACTGCCGCAGGGATGTCAGGAAAATGGGTATGCAGTAAGTGCGTGGCCTCATCTTCGGGAATCGCCTCGTCTGTTAGTTCCTCGTGCGACACCCCGTAAACCTCCTCCAAGGATTCCAGCTTTTTGTGCGCGATTGAGTGGCTCTCCCGTTCGATCCTGCCGAGCCAACTAGCTGAAATTCTGCGTGACTTGTCCCGGTGCGTTTCCGCAATCGTCGTAGTAAGCATTTCCACTTGTCGGAGGGAAAGCTTGCGCTGTTGGCGGATGATCAACAACCTACGTCCAATCTCGCTCATTGGCTTAGCCTCTGCCTGACACTCGACCGCGCGAAGCTGGAAAACGCTCCTATATTAAGGAGCAAACACTCTATTCCACCCCCGTTTGTTCGAATTCTGGTGTCCTGATAGTTGGCGGTTATTGCGCCACGGAACCTTCCTCGTCGAACATGGGGTGTAGCGGCGGCCTATGGTGTCGTGAATGCTTGTCGATCAAAGGAAGTAATGTCGGCACCTCGACTCTGCGCTGCCCTGATAAGTAGCAATCGCGGCTCCACTTGCAAACTATAGGAAATAAGGAAACACAACCTGCTCCGCGCTACGAGTTCCTGAGGTTCCACAAGATATTGTGGTTCTGCAGGCGCGTCTGCGCTGGCATTTTGGCGCTTGCGCGGCCCGCCCCAGCCGACCGTCGTTACGACCTGACGGGTAAGCAGGTGCCGAGTTGGTCCTAAACTATTCGCTGAGGTGGCGGGGAATATCGAGTGCTCCGTGAAGGATACGGATGATTCGTAGCGGGCTGGAGGCTGGATCGTACACGATGACATAGTTTGGAAAACGCGGCACGGTCCAGAAACGCACAGGCCGAGCTGTCAGGTCGTGGCGGACATGCCCGGTCCGCGGTGCGGAGGCCAGAAAGCCACACGCCGCATAAATCTACGCTTCCACTCTGTCCACTGTGGTCGAGCGACAGCAGGTCTTTCGTTGTGGTTGGCTACTCTCCCGTTGGCAGTCCGTGGGAGAGAGAGGATCTCGCCAAATTCAATGGGAACCCTGGCGATGTCCATCTCTTTCGGGTTGTGCCTGACAGCGGAACGATCGAGGAGGTTGCGCCTCATCTCGCCAATGGCTACGAGCAACCCCTCACCTGGAAGACCGATGGCAACCTGCTGGTTCACACTTCAAGTAGCACGGTCGACGAACTCACCAGGAAGGACGGGAGGTGGACCGTATCGGACTCGATCACGATCCCGAACCTCTACCGGTCCGCGACACTGGCGAGCGACGGCTACCGCATCGTTGGAGACTATCAGGACACTACCACTCCACCGGGCCTGTTTTTGTACGATCCCACGCAGAAGAGCATGAAGACGATCGTCAGGCTGAACCCACAGTTCGATAGTCTCACCTTCGCTCCAACGCGGGAGGTGCGGTGGAACACGTCGACAGGTTATGAGGTGCATGGTCTGCTTCTTGTGCCTCCCGACCTCACGCCGGGAGTGGCCTATCCTCTGGTGATCCAGACGAAGCCGGAGTTGGGGCAGTTTCTCTGCGATACCGGCGAGAGCCACTACCCCTCCTTCGCCCCGCAGCCCATTGCAAACGCAGGCGTGCTGTATTTGATTCGAACCTACCCTGACGGGTATCTTGAACAGGAGGAGCGGGATCATTACCCGAAGGGATATCCTGGCCAGATCGCCGAAGCTGCATTTCAGATGGACCTCTGGGACAGCGCGGTAGAGACCCTGAGTGTCCAGGGGCTAGTCGATCCTAATAAAGTGGGGTTGATTGGATTCAGCCGCTCCGGCTGGTACACCGAATTCATTCTGGCCCATTCTAAGGTTCACTACCGCGCCGCAACCGCCGCGGACAATGCGCAGTATAGCCTCGGCGAATCGTGGTACCGCCACACGGCGGAGACGGTCCAGGGTTATGACGCTATGTACGGCGGACCTCCCTTTGGAAGCACGCTCAAGAACTGGCTGGACTACTCGGTCTCCTTCAACCCGGACAAGTTTCACACCCCGCTGCTTATGGAACAGATGGGCTACGGGCGGCAGTACAGCAATGTGCATGAACCGCCCGATACATTGGCGCTTAGCTTCGAGGTGTTTACGGGGCTCAACCGCCTGAACAAGCCGGTGGAACTCTACTACTACCCGAACGAAGAACACCAGATCGATCACCCGCAGGCCCGTCTAGCAACCCTGCAACGAAACCTCGACTGGTATCGCTTCTGGCTGCAGGGTTACGAGCGGCCCCAGCCGGAAGATCCGAATCAGTATGTCCGCTGGCGCCAATTGAGGACTCTGCAACTCCGCGACGATGTAAGCCCTTGACGGGAGGAGCCGCAAAGAGCCTCAACTGGACGCTAGAGTAGCGGCGTCCAGTTGAGGCGCAGTCGATCGAGAAGCAGCGATGAGGCTATTCGTCAGCCGAATACGCTGGGTTGGTAGCACTGAAGTTGCCGGTCATACTGTCGATGGCCAGCGGTTGACCCTTCTGAGCTCCGACGTTCTGGATGTTGGCGGTGGCTCTGCAGGCTGTTACGATTTGCGGTTTGGTGTAGCGCATGGATTCATACCTCGTCTTGTCTCGAATTTCCGTGCGGAGCTAGCCAACAGCTGGCTAGCCCGCACGGATCTTGATCGCCCGCTGTTGCCGGAGCATAATTCTTTCTTGAGTGTGGAGCGGTGTGGCTCGAAGGTTTATCGGGTTCGATCGAAACCAGAGTTCAAGCGCAATGGTCTTCGTGAGGGCAGGCCACCATCTCGCTTCAGCCCCACTAACGGTGGCGTCGAGAGCGTGTCGGAACTCATCGGGATCGATCCATCCGTAGCCAGCCAATCGCGATTCTGCAAAGATCGACCGAATGTCTTGATGGGCGTGTTGGAGGCGGGCCAAAGGCCCACGCATCAGAAATGCTTTTCGTCTGCGCTCCAGGACCTCAGTCGGAACAATATCCCTCAATGCTCGCCGCATAAGAGATCGTCTTCGGCCGGGGCGGACCAGCTGCTCCCGTGGAATGCGGAAGAGGAAGTCCACGAGGTCCCTATCCAGGTACGGATACCGATATTCCAATCTCGTCAGAGAGGCGGGAGTGCAGTGCGGAAGGGTCTCAAGGATTGTCCACCATGTCCGTCCATTGCTAATTGAGTTTGGAGTCTGCCGCCAGCGGCCTCTCTTTGTTCGGTCTCGCTGTGCATGATCGAACCGTACTTTGCGGAATCGGGGCTCCACCCATGGAGGCATCTCTTCCGGCAGCGTCTGCGATCGCAAGTAGAGGTCCGTGGTAAACCGGGTCGTTTCGAGCAAGGTGCTCGCTAAGGTGCTACGGTTGGACAGACACCATTCGGTCGCGCGTCTCAGTAGTTGTCCAAAATGTAGTCTCGCGAGATAGCCTGACAACTCCGGCAACGGGGTCGGTACCCCTCCCAGGAGCTCGTCCCCTCCGATGCCGGAGAGAATGACCCGGTATCCCTTGCCGCCAGTCAGTCTCTCGAAGACCCTCTCCCCGTCCAGCGAAGACCTGTCTACTCCCGGCAGGAGGCTTGATCCGTGCTCGGGGCTATGTGGTCCAAATGCCTGGTCTTGAAGCGACGTATCGATATGGATACCGGTCTTGCTTCGTTTCGCCTCAACGAGCGAGAAGTACGGCCTCTCGTTCCAGCTGGGCTCGGAGTCGTCAAAGTAAGAGACCGTGTCGAGCAGCTCAGCCTTGGGGTCGTTGGATCTCCGGATGTGGTCGCACAAGCAGACGATGGAGGTTGAGTCCATGCCGCCGCTCAGCTGAGCCAGAATGGGCGCGCCCGGAACGGTACGCCGCTCTACCGACTGCCTCAGCAGTGCAAGAAAGTGTTCTTCGTACTCCGTGTCGGACTTGTATCGAATACTTCCCTTGGCCATCCACTCCCAGTGGGGCTTGAGGATAACGCCTTGACCCCGAACGATCAGGTAATGCGCGGGCGGCACCGCCCGTATGCTCTTGTAGGGAGTGAGATCACGTTTTGGCGCTGAACCTAAATAGGCCGCAATATATTCTTCATCCACCAAACGATCTGTACTTATCACAAAGAAGGTCTCGAGATAGGTGGCCCACCGAAACGTCTCACCCGCCTGTTCGTAGAAGAGCGTTCTGGTGCCGGCGTGATCCCGAGCCAGATAGAGAGTGCGGTCGCGGTGCGACCACAGTGCCAGCGCCCAATCCCCGACAAGTCGCGAGAAGCACTCCTCGCCCCAACGTTCAAATGCCGCCAGCACGATCCGGGCATCCGACGGCTCATCGTTCTGGAGATCGAGTAGCGCGCGAAGCTTCGCGTGGTTGTCGAGCTGCCCGTCGAAGGTCAGCATATAGCCCTTCGCACTGGCTGCAGGTTGAGCATCCAGATTCGAGCGTAGATGGGTGTGGTACGGCTGGAAACCCATGCCGACTCTCCCGCTTGTTCTGACGAAGGTTCCGTCGGGAGAATATCGAGCTGTCGCGGATGCCAGGTGGACCAGCCACGACTCTTCGATAGTCCTACCTTCAGCCTCGCATAGTCCAAAGAGAATGCTCATGACGCACCTTCAGCAACGTTCGAGAACCTGGTAGATGTCGAGCAGGTAGGGCCGATCGTTGACGATGGTCCCCTCGACCTCGACCCATGCATGCGATTGGAAGGGCACCAACCGTGTCCCGATAGCCAGCTCAGCTCTCCAACCGTAGCGTCGCAGCAGCACGACTGTCGTAGCCGAACGCTGCAAACACAGCACTCTTTTGAAATAGAAGACGCAGGCCAGATCCACTGCTCGACAGAGCGTTTCGCACGAAGGTCTCTCAGTGGCGTTCGCCGCACGCACTTTCTGCCCGCGAACCATCTCATGCAAGCTTCTGAAGCCGCGGAGACGCATCACGAACTCAAAACGCAGCAGCAACAGCCAGCTCTCGATCAAGTAACGTCTCACGGGACGCCTCCGGCTGACGTCGAAAGGCCCAGTTCTTTGCACAGAAACGCAATCCTCCGCGTGAGCGCGTCGATGCGGATGGATAACGGCAGTACCGGCGCGTGTCCCCGCTCTTCGCTGTAGTCGACGATGACCGGAGAAGTCTGGGAGTCGCGATCCTCGAGTCGCGCAGCCATCTTTCTGACGTGCGCGGGATTGCAGCGCTCATCCTTGTCGCCCGAGACGAACATCACCGACGGGTAGTTAATATGGTCCTCCATGCGGTGATAAGGTGAGTACGCGTGCAGGGCCTTAAATTCCTCGGGATCGCCGATCGATCCATACTCATGGCGCCATTCGGCAGCCTTGTCGAAATGCTCGTAGCGCAGCATGTCCAGAAGCGGAGCGATGCAAAGCACAGCCCGGAAGAGGTCCGGGCGCTGCGTCATGGCAGCGCCAACCAGCAAGCCCGAGTTCGAGCCGCCGAAGAGAGCGAGTCGCCGGGGCGATGTTATGCCCTCACGACACAGCCACCCCGCTGCCCTCAGAAGGTCATCGAAGGAGGTCTGGCGGTCCTTTCCGCGCGCGGCCTCATGCCACGCTCTTCCAAGCTCGCCGCCACCACGGATGTGTGGCAAAGCGAAGACCGCACCGAGTTCCAACAGAACGGTGACCAGTACGGAGAACTGCGGAGTCGCCGATACTCCGAACCCTCCGTAGGCGCTCAGGATCACAGGAACTTCGCAAGTGGAGCCGGTGCTTTTCCCGACCAGGGTCATCGGGATCAACGTGTCATCGTTCGATCGATATGTGACCCGCCGGACCTGGACGGGTTCGCGATTAGCTGGAAGAGCCTGGGAGTGCCAGATCTGCGATTGCCCGGAGTCCGACAGGTACTCGAAGGTGATCGTCGGCTGAGTGAACGATTCGTAGGTGTAGAAGAACCCATCTCCCTCGTTCCGGTAGGCGATCAGTTGAACCGTTCCATCAGGTGGTAGATCGATCTCACCCAGGTCTTCGCCCGAGAGACTCCACTTGCGAACGGATGGAACCAGATTGTCGAGGTGGCTCGTGTAGATCCTGCTGCTCGCTACTACAAGCCGACGAATCATCGTATCCCTTTCAGGAATGATGACGCGGATCTCGCGGCCATCTTCGCTCAGTTCTATAAGCCTGCCGTTGGGGGCATCGGCATAACTGAGAGCAAAGATGCGACCGTCTCTCAGGATGGGACTGAAGGGCAGCATTCTGTCTGCGAATACCTGCCGCCAACATGTTGGCTCATTCCGCCGCGCGATCCAGAGATCTTCTATCAGCTCAGGGCCGCGACGATATATCAAAATAGCACCGAGGTGGACACTATCGGCAGTCAGGATCAGGCGGCTTCCAGGAGTGCGCGCCCCGCGGAAGACAACAAGGTCCGCCACCGACTCGTGGAAACGGTGAAGTTGAATCCTGTGTTCCTTGACGTCTCCGGACAGCTCATGGCAATAGAAAAAGCCGCGACGGTCCGGCGCGAACGCCAGCCCCCTGGCGTACCCGGTCTCGATTCGGTCGGCCAACGTCTTGCCACTCTCAACATCGACGAAACGGATAGCCCTTCTATCCTCGCCTCCTTGTTTGGCTTCGTAGGCGAGCAACGAACCATCTTCCGAGATGCGATAAATCCCGACGGAGGCAAATGGTCCGCCATTCGATGGATCGACCAGCAGGCGCTCTGTTCCCTTAGTAATATCCCGGACGTAGATGCAAGCCTGTTCCTGACCAGGATCGCGGCGCCGGTAGAAGTAACGACCCCCTACCCTTACCGGTTGATCGGCCACTTCCGTATCGAGGTAGTCCTGCACCCGTTTGCCGATCGACGCGAGATCGCCACAGCTTGTGAAGTAGCTATCGCAACGCCTCTGTTGTCCCTCGATCCAGTCCTGGGTCTCGGGCAGGGCACGATCTTCCAACCAGCGATACGGGTCGTTCACAACGACCCCATGAAGGATCTCCTCGACGGGTTTCAACACGCTTAGTGGCATAACGTCCCCATCAGCGACGGAGCCTGGGCTGCCCGGTCCATGTGCCGCGCGAGACTGCGGGCATAGCTCTGTACGTGAAGGTCATACCTCCGCATGGACCGCAACCAGTCGCCTCTGCCATAGAGGTACGAGGCGACGGCTAGCAGCGGAGTCAGTGCAAACATCTTATCGATCTTGTACGCGAGAAGGGTGTCGAGCCAGCGTTGCTTGTATGCGTGCTTGAGTGTGGCGTGGGCTGCTTCCGTGTGATCGACGTCGGATGTGAGGAAGAGCAGCAGATGCTGGAAGGTGATGAAGGGATTCCCAATGGAGACCTCGCACCAGTCGGTGAAGAGGCAGTTGTTCTCACAGACGAGGATGTTGCCGCGGTTCATATCGTTGTGAACTACTGTGTCCGGTATGGCAAGTCCTTCAATTGCCCAACAAACATCCGTCAGGACCGTTCCGATCTCGCGAAGCCGCCACACCTCGAGCCGCGGCACTTTGGTCGAAATCTGCTGGTCCATTGCCTCTTCGAGATAGGAGATGATCTCGCCAATATGGCTGCGAAGCACCCCGATCCGTTGATCTGTTGCTCCAGCCGCAATCAATTGGTCGGCGCGGCCGATCGTCTTCTTCTGGAGACCCGCCATCGATACCACTGCACATTCGAGAATCGCCACATCCACTTGCTGGCCGATCGCGTCGCCGGCCTCTTCCATCACCCAGGCGTTCCAGTCGTGCCTCATCGCGACCAGCGGAGGCAGATATTTCGGGCAGAGCGCCGCGAGTGTAGCTGTGATGTCGAATTCATGCAGATTCGGTTCTCCTGTGGCTTTGAGCCAGTAGGCCGGGCCCTGTAGTGTTCCCAGGCGAATAAGGGCAAAAGTGGCGCCAGCATTGAGCTGACGGATCTCGTCGCTGAATTGAACTACATGATCGAACACACTCTCCCGAATCCACTTCATTGCTTCGTCGATCCAACCCAGCCGGGAGAACGGGCCACGGTCTTGTGAGTCTCCTGCAAGAATGCTGTGCACCGTGACACGCTCGTCGGTTGTCATCTCCCGCTCATCGAGGTCATCGATCGATACCGCCAGGAATCCATCTACGGCGAACTTCCAGTTACGAGTGTGGACTTCGATGACAGCGCATCGAGGAATCTCCGACGTTCCTGGCAGAAAATCGATTACGAGCGATCTCACATTCCAGTTTCTTCGGAGTACATTCGTGAGTTGCTCTGTTTTTCGAGTCCACTGCGGAACGTAGACGCGGGGTAGCCGAAGGGCCTTACCATGACGCTCCGCCAGCACCATCTTTGACCAAGGCAGGACAAGAACGACGCGATACTGATCCCTTTCGGCGAGTTGTTCAGTGAACGCGATCATCACACCCCCGATACATTTAGTAGCGGTTCTGTTCAGTTATGCAGGAGTTGTTTCGATATCAGATGCTCGACGAAGGAGTGGACATCTCGCTCCACTTCAACGGGATCGGTGTTGCTCTCAACGGACAGCTCTCGAACAACTTCATCAATAGTTTTGCCTTGTTGAAGCTTGTCCCAGACATAACCACCTATTGAGTTCAGTGTTACTATTTGGTTGCCCGGGATATCGAGAATTACGGCTCCGTCTTCATTGACGATTGAGCGAAGGTGGGAGGAAGGGGAGGACATATCAGTACCTCGGGAAATCGTGCGATGTGGCTACCCATAGAGTTCTGGACGCCACAGGAAGAAAGAGGAAGCCTGTAGGGCCAGCGAATGTTTTCAAGGATGCACCGCTTCATATCGCACAACAAGGTCCGGATGGACCATTATTTTTTCTGTCCCAGTCAGGCCATGATTTATGAGTTAGGTGGAATGTTTTTCGCCAGATTCTTCAAGCGCTAATCATGCTGGGGTTGCATGAGGGTAGCATCGTGCAAGCTGCTAGATTGTGGGGTTGCGAGTAGGCTGCACACGCCGCTATACTCCGGGTCGAAATGCGGGATGCAGTACACAGCTTCTCACCCTGTCTATTGGATGTTCCTGGCAATAATACGAAGGCAGCCTACACGAAGCAAGTCCATGGGGCAGTTGGCGAAGCGATTGAAGAATAGTAAAAGCTGCGTCCGGCGCTCTTACCGTTTGCGAATGAAAAAAACTGGAGAGATGGTTAACATTCTTTTCGGATATCGTGATCTGCGAAAGCAATACACCAACAGCCTGAGTCGAAGCTCGGCCTTGTTGGATCGAAGGGATCGTTGGAGTAGTACTCTGCGACCCAGATTGAGCGAAGCTTCTGGTCTGCCCGGCTCATCCCTGCAGGTAGAGGTAAATACCGGCGCTAAGCGGTGCCATCAGAAACTCGAATATAAGCCAACGAACCGGCACGTCAAGCGCAAAGAAAAAAACTATTTTGTCTCAGATTGTAAAAGTTACTAAATTCCTCTAAAAGACTGTTGTCATCTTTGGCTCGAATGAAGTAGTTTTGGGTGGTCACTGAACATTCTTGCATTTTACATTCGGTTCCCTGGGGACTTTCGAACCATGAGATCTACATCTCTGCCTGAAAATTTCATAGACCATCGCTGCATTCCCCCACGATCCCTCCTCACTCTCGACACCTGAAGTTCAGCCCGCAGATCGATACAGTATGTTTCATATCTATGATCCGCAGTGCGCGGAGGCTTGTGGTCTGCCCTAAAGATTGCGAGCCTCCATTTGTCTAACTGACTCATGTTTTTTTGAGGTAAGTATGCCTTGTAGTAAGTTTCTTGTCTGGTTATGTATAGGGACCGTCGGTGTATCTGCACTGCCGGCATCTCCCCAATCGCAACAAACTACTATTCCTTCAACTATTAATGTTCAGAGGGAGTCAGTTCAAAACGCAGCTTATCAGCCGATTCGCGAGGAACAGGCATTGCAGTTATTAAAGCAATGCACTGAAGCGATGGGAAAACCGTCCGCATCATTCTCGGTGGTCATCGATGGCACAGTCTCAGATGCCAATTCGCAAAGCCAAGTCGCGCGTCCGCTTCATGTAGAAAGTGTGGGGAGGCAGCGGGAAAGATGGACGGAGAGCTTTGCTGATGGTCCTCACGTCGCTACGGTACTCGGCAAGAGCGGACATCTAACGATTGCAAACAAAGCTAAAGAGCTGCCAGTTTCCGAAACGATCACGCGACTCCCTGAACTAGTTCCAGTTTATGCCTGTCGACTAGGGCGACTTCGCAGCCTAATGGATGTCAAGTACGAAGGTGTTGAAGATCACGCGGGCGTCTCTGTCGATCACATTCACATAAGGTTTTTTGGACTCGTCGAGGAAAGACAGAGCGCATCTCCTGAACGCCGCTGTAGCGGATCTGCATGTCTATCTGGACCATCAGACGCATTTTGCAGTAGCGGTTAGACGAAATATATTTTCAAGCCATGCCTACGAAAACCATATCTCCTATGAGCTGCGGTATAGCCAGTTTCAACCTATCTCCGGAGTCCAGATACCGTCTCGCGTTGACAGGCTGGTTGGCGGCCGGCCTTCTTCAACTATCGCGATAACCAGCGCCGTTCCGGGAGGTACGTTCAATGATTCAAACTTCCGCTAAGCGCATCCCGCCTATGACGAAGTTGTTATTCTTTGGGTCGTTGATCTGGGTAGCAGCGTCGATGTGCAGCGCACAAGACGTCGTTCCAACCGCAATTACACCTCAAAACAGCACGGGCGATCTTCCTTATTCCACCTCGGTTGGGTCTGACACGGAACGGGTTGAGTTCGCAACGGGCAACCTGCTGGTTAACATTCCGATCGTCAGCGTGCCAGGTCGAAAGTTGTCCTTCAATTTTGGACTTCAATATGACGCGCGATATTGGACTATTGGACAGGTTAGCACCGGGAATACACTTTTTTCCTACTGGAAGCCAGAATTGCGGAATTGGATAACAAGCAATTCTATTGGATGGATAACCACGGAAGGGTTCTTGACATTTGGTTCATCCCCAATAGCTTGCGCCGTTACAACTTCGGCCCCTGACCCTGGATCTGGACCTGAAGATCCTCCTACGACGTGTCCAACGGATGAGGATCCGGATGACTCAGATTGCGCTGAGCAGCCAATGAGCGACGCTGGGGGTGCCGTCTCTGGAGTAGGTGGCGGCGGAGACGCGGTTTCTCTCTTTGGAGCAGGCGGGGGAATCAATAACGATGGCTTTTTGTTTACAGACCGTCATGGAACGAAACATGCTTTAGGCATCAATGTGACGACGTCGGGAGGGGCCTGTTCAATAGGCAACTATGATGTCTCCAATTATTCCGGTCCAAGCAGGGCAATGGACGGTTTCTGGGCAACATCTTTTGGCGAAAGTGGTGGAATTACGGTTTTCGGCCCTGATGGTCTTGTTATGCCTGCCGGAGGTGGGCAAGAATTAGGAAGCGGCATTTTAAATGAAAACACTTTCTTTTCAAATGTGCTTTCGGAGACTGATGCGCACAGCAACTCGCAGGGTGTGGGTGCAGGTGTAACAGATTCAATTGGACGGCAACCAGTTACGATGACTTCGTCCAGCAACCAAGTGATCTACACGACGGAAAGTTCCGTTGGAGCTTCTCAGCAATACACGGTGGGATTGACCAGCATTCCAATCAGCACGTTTTTCAATGTACAAGGCCCAGATCCTGTCACGGAAGATGTGGAGACACGGCAGGTCATTCAAAGTGTGATGCTGCCAAACGGACAGCAGTACACTTTTCAATACAACGATGTGGACGCTCAGGGACATCAATATGGATACATCACTCACATCGGCCTTCCAACTGGAGGGTCGGTGGACTATACATGGGCGATGGTCCTTCCATGCGGTTCTGGGACGTTGGTCAGGAGCGTTCAATCCAGGGTTGTAAATGATAGCTCCGGTTCGCACGAATGGGATTTTTCCTACTCTCAAGGATGCCAACAAGGACAGCAGATATCAAACACAACTACTGTTTTAGCCCCTCCCGATTCTAACGGTATTCGAGCCAGGACGGTTTACACCTACGATAGCAACAATGATTTGGTGAACATAGTGTACGGAACAGTGAGTTCGCAGCAGATACTAAAGACATTGGCATTGACGTACGACACGTCACCCCCGAATGGGTGCTGCGGAGTAACCGGAAGTTACCGCAGGGGAACCACAATGGAATGAGTGGTCTACAGCCACATGGCGCGAAAAGGC
>JBEKGF010000075.1:0-19720 GCA_050012935.1 Edaphobacter sp.
CGCGAGCGCATCGAATTGCGCAGCTGGCTACAGTACGAAGAGTGGAAAGCTCCGATCTACAAGGTCGGAAGTAACTCCAATATCAGCGTGGCGGCCAAGTTTACCTGGTACTTACATGAAAAAAACTTTTGATCAGTGCTCTGAGCGGGCTGGTATCGGCGACAACGATCATGCTGTAACTACCGGCTGTTCGTTGTCAGCAACCGGTTCAGTGTGGCCATGTCCTTATTGAGGTCTTCGACCGTGTAGTCGTAGATCTCATGCAGCTGAAGGAAGGCATCCACCTGCATGCGCGTCCCGAAGCCGAGAAGCTCGCGAACCTGTTCCATCGTCGGTCGGCGGTCCCGGTACGCACCAGCAATCGACTCCTCCAGAAGCGAGCGGGCCGCATATCGGCCAGCGGGCACGAGGTGCTGGACAAACTGGTCGGGGAGCGTAGGAAAATACGCAGAGGAATGCCATTGATGGTCGCCGCTGAGCCACAAAAACCGAACCTCGGAGAGGAGCCAGCGACCTTTGGGATGGTGCTGTAAAACCACCTCTTTGAAGTGGAATCAGTGACAAATGAGGCAGCTCACCCAACATCAACCACTACATTGGGTTGGACGGACAATGAGGCTATCGTCATTCAGCGACCTTTGGGAGTGGCAGACAATGAGGCTGTCATCCAGCGACTTTGGGAATGGCAGGATGGGCTCACAAACTGGCATACTATGAACGAGAGAATTCCAGCAGTGGTCGAATATCGTTCTTATCCGCGGCACGAAGTGCGTCGATGTAGCCGCGCCGAAAATCACCTGCACGCATGATGTCCACAGCGCCCCAGGTAAACACCGGTCTGCCTTGTTTCTGCACGATGACGTCGGCCATGAGCCGGGCATGTCGGCCGTTGCCATTGGCAAACGGGTGAATCCATACAAGTCTGTGGTGGAACCGGACGGCAAGTTCGTCCGGCTCGAAGGTCTTATGTTCCACCCAATAACGTGCATCGCCCAGGAGGACGGGCAGCGCTTCGCGAATCTGATGATGCGGGATGCCGATGTTCTTTTCAGTAGCCCGGTATACTCCCGCCCACTTCCACGTCTGGTCAAACATGCGCTGGTGCAGCTCTCTCACATAGGCTTCAGAGAAGGGGTCTCGTCGCTTCAAGTTGCGCGGTTCGAGCGCCCACGCGGAGGCTTCAAGGATGTTTTGCCGCTCCCACTCGTTCAGTTCTTCCTTCGTGGTGAGATCGGGAATGAGGTCGTCTTGCTCTTCGGGAGACAGCGGAGTATTGCCGTCTCCCGCAGCGAAAAGATTCATTGGGCACTGCGCTTTCTGACCAAGCGGCGCGTCTCGGCTTCGACCGCCTCGTCGATATTGCCCACAGCCTGGTCTTCGAGAGCCATCGAGTGTTCGACCCCGACGACGCGCTTCCTGGCTTCGGCGCGCGCGCGGTTTTCGATTGACTCCTGCAGGTTGTCAGCACGCGGGACCAACGCATAGACCAGGTCGCAGTCCAGCGCGGCGGCGGCGGCGCGCAGGCTTCTGAGGGTGATGCGGTCCTCTGCCTCCCCCTTTTCCAGTTGCAGGGGAAGTTGGCGGCTTGTTCCCAGCCTCCGTGCGAGTTCCCCGGAGGAGATATCGAGAGCCTGGCGGATGGTGCGTAACCATCCCTTTGACGGGCGCGAGATGCCTCGTGCCGCACGAAATGGCTCCAGACTACGGTCCAGTTGCTTTAGCCGAAGGTTGCGGAACTCATTGCGCATGACAAAATAAATATAGTCAATCAATTAATAAATGACAATATATAAATTGTCTAATTTATATCTTTGACTATATATAAATTGTCAGAACCAATGATGTTAGTTGCATACGGGCGTTTCTCCTGACCTTTGAATATCCATCCCAATAATCGCGCCCACGATCTCGCGCGTTATCAAGCAGTTACGAGAATCATCAATCCCCACCTAACCCCGGCTACGGAGTTTCAAGGAATGGCAGAGAGCACTACAGAGCGGTTGGAAGGCTCGCTCATTGGGAACCAACTTATAAGGTCATTGCCAGAAATAGCCCCGAAAAGCGAATAAGCGATGACCCAACGCTCAATCGAAACCCAAGTTCCGCCGATACACCAACCCAATTTCAACCCACCGAAAGAATTCTACCAACCTATTTTCAATAACTTAGCGCTCTTTAAGGCTACCGACTATGCCTTCTAACTCGTTGATAATACGATTGTTACGCCACTCATAACCCAAAGGTCGTAGGTTCAAATCCTACCCCCGCAACCAAAGAATCAACAGCTTACGGTTCTTTGGTCACTCTGACAGACTCCCAATATCTCCCAATAAGAAAAATCATGGTTTTAGGCGCTCGCTTTCATCGGCTTGAGCACCATCTCCACGACCTTCCCATTCGCTTCTCTCTTCGATGACGACATGGCCTGTCCATAGACATTCATCGTCGTCTGGATCGAAGCATGACGCATCAACTCCTGCTGCACCTTCATGGGCGCTCCGGTCTCGTCCAGCCACGAACGGTACGTGTGGCGGAACGTGTGCCAGCCGATGGAGCTATACTTCCCGGCTGCGGCCCGCCGCTCCTTGTGGATCGGCAGCCGAGCGCCGTTCGGTGTGGGCTTGTCCTGGTTGCACCAAACGCCAACCCCGGCACCACACTTCGAGCACTCCACCAAACACCATCCGGCAGGCCGGATGTGTCGCCTCTGAATCTCCGTCGGGAAATAAGGCTTCTCGGTAATGGGATTGGCAAAGACCCAGCCTTCTTCCGTCGGCACGGATTCTTTGGCCCACTCCGAGACCACCTCAGTCAGCGACGGGTGCAACGGAACGTAGTCCTGGGAGTATTCGGTTTTGACATCATCCACATTCCCGTTCACGATGCTCCGTTGAACGAGAAGCTGGTTCTTCTCAAAATCGAAGTCGTCCCATTGAAGCGCCGCGATCTCGCTCACGCGAAGACCGAGGCATTGGGCGATATATGCCATCGTGCGATACGGCTCTTTCAGTAACGCAACGATGGTTTCAAACTGGTCCACAGTTAGAATCGCTGGACGCTGCCGGCGTTTCGAGCCGTCTTTCACGCGAACCAACGCAATGGGATTTCTCCGCTCACTGAACAGTTCCCAGCGTGTCGCACACTCAAACATCAAGTGCATCACGCTTCGGATATGGGTCTTCGACTTCGGAGCCATAGGGAGCTTCTTCAGCCAATCTTCAACTGCCATCGGACGGATGCGGTCGAGCAAATACTCACCCCAGCGCGGTTTCAGGTGAAGTTTGATATTGGATCGGTACGACTTCGAGGTGGAATACCGTTCCGGTATCTCTTCCTGAAGGTAACGGTCGCATATTGCGCCAAACGTCACCACGGCCATACGCTGCTGTGGAGTTTCAGAGTTGAGTTTTAGGAGAAGAGCTTCGACTGCTTTCTGCGCCTGAGCTTTGGTTGGATACCGTTCGACATTGCCGACGATGCAGGACTTTCGCCTGCGCTCTCCCTGCTCCGTCGATTCGTAGAACCGAAACTCCCAGGTGTCTGGTCCCTTCGCCCGCTTCTTTCTTGTTAGATTTCCAAATTGATAACATGCACGTTCCATCAAGGTTCCTTTCCTTGATTTCCCGGCACAGATAGCTGTCACTAGGGTAACGCCATCATGCGGGGAAAAAACACAAAAAGCGCTGATTTTGCTGCGGCTTTAGCCTCAGCTCGCCATCCCTCTGTCGATCCATTCGGTGAGCGCCGATGCCCTGAATCGCCACAGCTTGCCCACATGCACGGCGGCGATCTCGCCGCGATGCACGAGCCTCTGAAGGGTTCTCGGGTGAACCTTCAGGATGGCTGCCGCCTGATGACTGTCGAGCAATGGCTCGCGGTCGATTCGGGGACGGCCATCTGGTGCTCCTGCACTAGCCGGTGGTTTTTTCTCGTTGAACATGGTGACTCCCTTCTGCACGCCAATCCTGCCTTGCCTCTCTCACAAGCGAGATTCGCGCTTCGAATCGCAATCGTCCAATGAAATCTAGGGAGAGCGTCATTCCATTTGGGAATGACGACGCATTGCACCCGTGTCCGGGTGATGCCAATCGCTGTGGTTCGGGATTACAATTGTGTGCATTCGGTGCTTGATTGTGCCGGTTTTGAAGTGTTTGCTGTCCTTCCCAGAATCCCCATCTCGGAGGAGGCTCATGGTCTTACCGGATATTCGATTGCTGCAAGCGGCGATTGTGCTGGCGGAAGAACTGCACTTCTCAAGAGCGGCTGATCGGCTGCACATCACCCAATCCACGCTCAGTAAGCAGATTTTCAAACTTGAGGACGAAATCGGCTTCCAGCTTTTCATTCATAACCATCAGGTTGTCGAGATCACGGATGCGGGCCGAGTGTTCGTCGAAGAGGCGCGAGAGGCGGTCTTTCATACGGAGCGAGCCGTCTTGTCAGGACGGGCGGTTGCCAACGGAGCCGACGACCTTCTCAACCTCGGAAAATCGGCCTATACCGACCCTTTTCTGGTCTCAACGCTCATGTCCGTTCACCTTCCGCTTTTCCCAGGGGTGAAGGTAAAAGTGTGGAGCAACTTCTCCAATGAGCTTGCACAGCAGGTCATTGCTGGAACACTCGATCTTGCCGTCATAACCGGCGTGCCCGACACGTCGAAGCTCCATCTCATCACTATTGCGGGCAATCCTTTCTATATCGCCATGTCGATGGAGGATGAACTAGCAATACACCGCGAGATTCGCCTGGAGCACATGCACAATCGCAACTGGATACTTCTCGGCCAACATGCGAACCCGTATCTCTACGACATGATTCAGGTGGTCGCTTCGGACAAAGAGATTCGCCCTTCCGAGATTCATCCCTTCACAAGCCCTGATGAAGCCTCAGAGCTGATTCGTGAGTACAGGGGGCTGGCATTTCTTCCACGAACCGCCGCATGGCGGATCGCACGCGACGGCATCACGATGCGGCCATTAGCGGAAGATCGGCTTCGCCTCGTGACCAAACTTGCGATGCGGCACAATAACAAGTCGCGTCTTGTACATGAGTTTGTCCATGCAGCCGTGAGAAAACTAAAGAGCGTTGGGCAAACGGTTCAGGGGAAATTGCCACTGACTGGATGACTCATTTTTCCTCTGTTGGTTCGGACCTCTGAGTTTCGCGTATCTCGACATTCAGCGGACCTTCAAAACCACATTTCGGGCAGAGAAATATCCCTGACGTGAGTGCTCGCCCTTCAAACTCCTCGCGGCGAGTTGCCGTCCCACAGTGTTTGCACACGTGAAAATGCAATAGAAGACGATTCGGCTCACAGGAGACAATATTTAGCACAGTGTCAGCTCCCTTCCTTGCAGGGCACGGTTTACATCACGACGGGCAGTTCGCTCCGCTTCTTCCGGCGTCGTGCCGTGATCCATCAGGTCGGCAATTTTCTTCTTCAAAATGCTCGCGGATCGATTCTGAAAGTTCGTCATAGCGACGGCGGCGGGTAAGCAGTTGTTTTAGCCAGCTCATCGGATTCCCCCTATTCGGTGCGCAACGCCTGTATAGGATGCAGTGTGGCGGCACGCCATACAGGAACAAGGATTGCAACCAATGTTCCTGCGGCCAAAAGTGCAATCGTGAATGCGGTGGTTTCGAGGTCAAAGGTTTCAACGCCGACTAGGAGACTTGATAGGAGTCGGGTAGACACTAATGATGCGCAAAGACCTCCAATGCCGCCATACAGGACTAACTGTGAACCTTGCCGCAGCACGAGGCGCGCAATGTTTCCTCGTGTTGCGCCTAAAGCCATCCTCACAGCGATGTCTGGTATCTGCTGTCGCACGGAATGGGAGATGACTCCAAAGAGACCTATTATGGAAAGAATGAACGCTAGCGTTGAGAACGATGCCATTAGAGCGGAGAGAAGCCTTCGCGCAGATAATGACGAATCGATAATATTCATTATGGTGCGGGCATCGCCTATCGGCTGCGTCGGGTCGATTGATTTGACGATGTTAAGAATCTCTGGAACGAGCGAGTCGGGATTATCGATCTCTGTGCGTATTACAAGTGCGCTTTTCGACTGGAACCCTACGGCGTAGATTTCTGGATCTGCATTTTTATCGAGACCGATGTCCTTGACATCGGAGACAACTCCGATGATTGGCACAGCATATGGTTGCGAAGCTTCGACGACCAGAAGTTTCCTACCAATAGGGTCTTGGTCTTGAAAGTAGAGCTTCGCAAGTTTCTCGTTGATGACATATCCTTCCTTCGCTCCATTCGCCAAGTCCGCATCCTGAAACAGGCGACCCCGTAGAAGGGCTATGCCCATCACGCTGAAGTAGTTCGGGCTCACGCTGCGAATCTGCGCCACTGGGTATTCGTTAAGACTTCTGAGAGCCTGACCTGCAAGTCCAAAGTGCATAAGACCTAAAGATGGTTCAATAGGAAGGATGTTGATGGTCGCCGCATCTCGGATTGCTGGTGCAGCATTTACACGCTGCAATAACTCCTCATAGAAAGATTTTGTTGCTCCATAGGTAGAATACTTTTGAGGTGGAAGTGCAAGCTGTATTGTCAGGACTTTGTGAACACGAAAACCAGGATCAACCTTCGTCAGGTAGCCAAGTGTCTTTACCAGAAGTCCTGTAGGAACCAAGACCGCTACAGTGACAGCGATCTCGCCTATGACAAGTAGGTTGCGCATGGACCATGGGTGTCTATGATGCCGCGTAGTCGCAGCACTCTTGAGCGATGTCACCAAATCGGTTTTGGACGCTTGCAGCGCAGGTGTGATGCCAAATAATACGCCTGTAATTAGCGCTATTCCAGCACTGTAAAGAAGAACCGGAAGATCGATTCTTGTCTTATTCAGCCTTGTAATTGACGAAAAGTCGACGGCCCATTTGTTCAGAAGCATAATGCTGAGAAAAGCAACAAATAGACCACCAGCAGTACCGATAGCCGAGAGCAAAATGCTTTCTGTTAAGAGTTGCCGCAAAATGCGCTTCCGCGTTGCTCCCAATGCGACACGAACTGCCATCTCCTTATTTCGCCTGACTGCCTTCCCCAAAAGAAGGTTGGCAAAATTTGCGCAAGCAATCACCATTACCAGGATGGATGCCTGAAAAAGAATGAGCAGCAAGGTCTTTACGCTACCAGTGAAGTAATCCAGAAGACTAGTCAGAAGTATGCCAACATCTTTGTCATCTGCGGGGTATGTATTCTGCAAACGGTTTGCAATCGTAGCGATGTCTACTAGAGCTTGCTTTTTGTTGATTCCTTCTTTCAGCCGCCCGATGCCCCATACTCTCCGGTGTCTTCTGTTTTGCAAGTCGTCCATGCTCATTTGCGATATTGGTATCCACAGATCCGCATCTTTCGGGAATTGAACTTCCTGACGCATGATGCCAAGAATTGTGAAAGTTTGTCCGTCGAGTTCAATACTCCGTCCAAGGATGCTGGGATCGGACGCAAAACGTTGCTGCCATAAGTGATGGCTGAGAAGCACAACGTGATCCATCCCAGACTGATTAGTTTCCACCGAGAAATCCTGGCCATACTCAGGGCTTACACCTAAGAGTGAGAAGAAATTTGACGAGACCGCCACGCCAGAAATTTGAAAAGCCGCACCGTTATGAATCAACACAGAACTTTCACGACCGCTATTTGAGTAAACAGCCGTCTCTTGAAAGCTCTGATTTTGTTGTCGGAAATCAAGATAGTCCGGATAAGAGAAACCGAATTTGGGAACCCGCAGGTTCGACTCGTAGATGAACACTAATCTTTGGGGATCGCGGAATGGCAGAGAACGGAGTAGAACGGCGTTAATGATGCTAAAGAGCGAGACATTCACCCCAATTCCAAGCGCTAGAGTCAATATCGCGGTTGCGGTGAATCCCGGCGATTTCCATAATTGTCGAATTGCAAATCGTACATCGGTCCAGATACTTTCAAGAGTAGGCCACTGCCACACCTCGCGGCTGCGCTCCTCGATCCGCGTGACGTTGCCGAACTCCCGGCGTGCAGTTCGCTCCGCTTCCTCCCGCGTCATGCCTCGATCCATCAGGTCTGCGATCTTTTCGTCGAGGTGTTCGCGGATCGTCTCGGAAAGCTCGTCGTAGCGACGGCGGCGAGCGAATAAATGCTTAAGCCAAGGCATAAGTATCTCCCCTATTCACTGCGAAGGGTTTGCATTGGATCAATCGAGGCAGCACGTCGTATTGGAGTCACGGCTGCCAGAAGTCCGATTGTGGCAAGCAGTGCAATCAGTGCGGCAATGACGAAGCCATCGCGCTCAAGCTGGATCGTTACGATGCTGCCAACAACTCGACGGAGGGCCAGAGTCATAAGCAGTCCACTCCCGAGTCCTATGCCCAGCAAGAAGGAAATACGCGCAAACATCATCCGTGTGATCCCGATGCGCGTTGCGCCAAGGGCCATTCGCACACCAATATCCCTTGTGTGGCTGATGACTTCCTGAGTCAACAAACCGTATATACCGACTGCGACGAGCAAGACCGCGATGCTGGCGAAGATTCCAAATACCCAACTCTCCATGCGGTTGCTGACCAAGGCATCGCTAAGTAGGTCATCCATTGACTCAGGCTGCTGAAAAGCGATTGCAGGCCCAACATCACGCAGGGCCTTTCTTAGTTGAGGGATGATGCTCAACGATGGAACAGCAGTGCGTACATACAAGTAAAGGCTCCACGACCCGGTGTTCTGCTGCTCCTGTAGCGATTCCCGCGATATTGGGAAGTCGATCTCGGGCCGCGCAGGCTCCAGCGCGTTCTGCCGCGCATCGGCCACAACGCCTACGATTACAACCTTGCTCCCATCTCCTTCCCGAAATGCCTGCCCGACCGGGTCCAGCCCTTTTGGCAGGAACTCTCGCACCCATGTTTGATTAACAATGGCTACGGGCTGCGAGGTGGGCGTATCTTGCGCGTTGAAATTACGTCCTTTCAGGATCGGAGTTCCCAGCGCGGCATAGTAGCCGGGCATAACGCCCCTGCTCTCGGACGTTCTCTGCCGATCTGGTGGATCAGGCGGCTGACCTACCAGAGGCAGATAAACGGCTCCTCCATAGCCAAGTAATGCGCCTTGCTCGGTGAAACCTGCCGCTGTCACGCCTGGAATCTCCCGCACCTGCTCTTCCAGTGGCATCAGCAACTCCTGTACAGAATTGCGTCCTTTCGCGGCATAATCTCCAGAAGGGATGTTGATTTCCAGCGTCAGTAGATTATTCGGGTTGAATCCAATATCAGCCCTCAACATGCGGTGCAAAGCAAGCAGGAGCATACCGGAGAAAACAAGCAGGACGAGAGACAGCGCAATCTGCGTAACCACAAATCCTGCACGCATCCTGTGCTGCTGTCCCGAGGTTCCTGACGTCACGCCAGATTTAAGAGCCATGTTTGGGTTGGATTGTGCCGCACGCCATGCCGGAACAAGTCCTGCTCCAATGCTGGAGAGGAGGCTGACGCCAAGAGTGACGGCAACGACATCAAGATTCAGCGTGATATTTGCGCCGCGCATGAAGGCATGAATCAAGAACGCCTTCATAGCTGCAAGTAGACCTGCGGCGAGCAGAATTCCGGCACACGCGCCCATCATTCCGAGCAGCGTATTTTCTACCAATAGCTGACGAATCAGTCTGCTTCGGGCTGCACCGATAGCAACCCGCAAAGCCATCTCTCGTTCGCGTGCAACTCCGCGCGCGAGCAAAAGTCCAGCAACGTTCGCGCATGCAATTAGCAGCACTGCTAATACTGCGCCGAGCATCAAGTAAATCTCAGACAATTCGTCGGCGCCGCGTAATGTCGTTGAAATGGGAACCAGTGTCGCCGTGCGCCCTTTATCCGAATCCGGTTTTTCCTGACCGACCTCCTGCATCACGTTCGCCATGTCCGCGCCCACCTGCTGCAAAGAGATTCCTGGTTTCATGCGGCCGAAGGTAATCAGCCAGTGACTCCGCCATTGCCCAACAGAGTTCGAACGGACGTGCATGGGAATGTAGATCAGATTCGGTTTTCCATACGGAAAGCGAAAACCGGCAGGCATTACGCCGATAACTTCATAAGGCTCGCCGTCAAGATTCACAACTTTACCGATAACATTGCGGTCTGCATTGAAAGATTGCCGCCAAACCTCGTAGCTCAGGACAACGACATTGTTTTTACCAGGTTGATCTTCGCCGTGAGCGAACGTTCTACCCAGGAGAGGACTTACGCCAAACACGTCGAAAAAGTTATCCGTACCCTGATCGACATTCAAATAACGAGTCTGGTCGCCCGCTTTCAAAGTCATTCCCCAGAAGTCCTCGTATGCGGCGAGAGCTTCAAACGTTCTATTCAGCCTGTGCATTTCGAGGTATCCAGGCCACGAGGACATTTGCCAGTCGCCGGAAGGAGAATAGGTTTGAACGCTCACGATGCGCTTCACATCGTTGTAGGGCAACGGGCGCAACACAATAGCGTCAATCACGCTGAACAGTGCAGCAGTTGCCCCGATTCCGAGTGCTAGAGTCAGCACTGCGGCGACTGTAAATCCCGGCGACTTCCACAGTTGTCGAGAAGCAAATCGTATGTCGGCCCAAATGCTTTCGAGCGTGGGCCATTGCCACACTTCTCGGCTGCGCTCTTCGATCCGTGTGACATTGCCGAACTCGCGGCGGGCAGTTCGCTCCGCTTCCTCCCGCGCCATGCCTCGATCCATCAGATCGGCGATCTTTTCTTCGAGGTGTTCGCGGATCGTCTGAGAAAGTTCGTCATAATGGCGATGGCGAGTGAACAATTGTTTCAGCCAGTTCATGGGATACCTCTATTCACTTCTGAGTGCCTGCATGGGATCGACTGATGCGGCGCGGCGCGCCGGAATGACCGAGGCGGCGAAGGCCAGCAGGAATATCGAGGCCGCCGTCAGCACCATCACCAGCGGGTCAAAGGGGCTGACTCCGAACAGCAGGAACGAGCGCAGCAGCACGGAGGCCGCAGCAGCCCCTCCAAGACCCAGGACACAGCCCACGAGAGCCAGCTTCATTCCGGAACGGAGAACCAGCCGCACTATTCCCACGCGTTGCGAGCCGAGCGCCATGCGTAGTGCCATCTCTTGCGTTCGCTGCGCAACCGAAAAAGTTACGATGCTATAGATCCCGAGAATGGCGAGCAGTACAGCAGCAGCAGCAAAAACCGTAATAATCCCGGTGTTGAACCGGCGCGGAGCCTCCTTGTCGGAAACTGCATGTTCCATGGTCTGCAACTGCCAAAGCGGAAGCTGCGGGTCGATCGAACGGACAGCGGAGAGCATCGTGTGCTGCATTTGCTCCGGCGCCAGGCTTGTGCGCAATGTGATGAAACCCCCATTTCCAATGAGCACGGAGGCAGAAGCAGCTAATGAACCCGAGGAAGCCTTCACCTGCTCAAGCGGTTGGTAAATCTGCTCGCTGGCCTCCTGATCGGGAGCATCCTGTTTCACGTCCTCCACTTCACCAACTACGGTCATCCAGGGTGTGGATAAATCTGGCGTGCCCCAGCGAATTTGTTTGCCAATGGGATTCTGCCCTGGCCAGAAGTGTCCGCTGAGTTTTTGGTTCACGATAGCGGCAAGCTGGCTTTGGGCATTGTCCGCATCGGTGAAAGTACGGCCCCGAAGCAGGGTGATCCCCATCGTGAGAAAAAAATCGCCCTTCACCTGAGCTGCCCAGGCCTGATGCAAGCCTTCGCCTTTTGCAGGAACATACCCTTCCACAAGAAAGGCAGCATTATTATTAATGCCGGATGCCGGCACTTGGGAACTCAGCGCAGCAGCCTTACTTCCCGGCAGATACTGCAGCCGATGCAGAAGTTCCTGGTTGAATCGATCCACTGAAACTTGCCTTCCATATTGGGTAGCCGGGAGTGAATACCCTGCAACCAATGTGTGATCGGGACGGTAGCCAAGATGAACCTCGCTCATCTTTTCGAAACTCCGCAGCAGCAAGCCCGAGATGTTTAGAAGCACCATGGCGACTGCGATTTCCGCAATCACCAGCACCGACCGCAGGCGCACATGCCGGGCGCCACCGCTTCCCAGGCGGCCACCTTCGTTGAGGACTTCATTCACGCTTGTGCGCATGGCGCCGAACGTTGGCGCGATAGCACAGATCAAACCCGTCAGGATCGCCAGAGCCAGAGAAAACGCCACTACGCGCCAGTTCAGCCCAATCCGGCTGATGAGGGGAAAGGTTTCCGGCAACAGATTTCTGCCTAGGTGTAGCGCAAGCGCCGCCAGTCCCAGTCCGACGACACCACCGCTGATGCTAAGAATGAGGCATTCCAGAAGCTGCTGGCGAAGAAGGGCAAAGCCTTGTGCCCCTAAAGCAAGCCGAAGAGAAAGTTCCCGGCGACGGCGAATAGCCCTTATCAACAACAAGCCCGCAAGATTGGCGCACGCAATCAAGAGGACTACTGTTACAGCCAGGAACAGCATGTTGATGAGCGGACGGGCCTGCTCGACCGTTTCCTCGTTGAGAGGGCGCACCACTGCGTTCATGTGCACGCTGCTCATGTATGAGGGATAGTTGCGCACGATCTCCTGGGCCGCGCGATCCGCATCGGTCTGGGCCCGCTGCGGCGAGATTCCCGGTTTGAGCCTGCCTACCATCTGAAA
Source organism: Edaphobacter sp. (assembly GCA_050012935.1). Classification (GTDB taxonomy): domain Bacteria; phylum Acidobacteriota; class Terriglobia; order Terriglobales; family Acidobacteriaceae; genus Edaphobacter. The sequence goes on from JBEKGF010000075.1 coordinate 12,643, forward strand.
ATTCCATGCCCCGGCTCCAGCCTCGGAAATCTCATTTTGAAGGAAACTCATGGGCACCCAGAGTTCACTGCGCGTCAGATGCCCAGGAAGCAGCGGGAACTCGAAATCTCTGGGCATTACACCAATCACAATGTAAGGCTGCCGGTTTAGCAGAATCTTGCTTCCGAGCACGTTTGGATTCCCATGAAGCCGCTCTTGCCAAGTGGCATAGCTCAACACTGCCACCTGCTGTTTCTGGTCGTCTTCCTGCTGCGCGAAGACACGGCCCATGAGCGGCGCGATACCCAAAGTTGAAAAAACACCACCTGTAAGGCGCGCTCCATTGATGAATGCGGGATCTCCCGCTCCGCTAAGCTCATACGGAGCCGCCACATATCCGCCAAGGCTGTCGAAGCTCTTGGTATTACGGATATAGGCAGGTACATCAGGCCCTGTAACTCCAACTTCCCCATTGTTACCTGCGTTTACGCCCTGAAGAACGTCGGAAACAACCACAAGGCGGCCCGGATCAGGGAATGGCAGCGGCCGCAGCAGCACGCCTTCCACAATGGAGAAGATGGCGGTCGTAGCCCCGATGCCGAAGGCCAGCATGAGCACGGCCATCGCCGTAAATCCTGGAGATTTCCATAATCTGCGCACTGCATATCTGACGTCGGCCCAGGCGCTCTCCAAACGGGGCCACTGCCACACCTCGCGGCTACGCTCCTCGATCCGCGTGACGTTGCCGAACTCACGCCGAGCGGTGCTCTCAGCTTGCTCCCGCGTCATGCCCCGATCCATCAGGTCGGCAATCTTTTCGTCGAGATGTTCGCGGATCGTCTCTGAAAGCTCGTCGTAGCGACGGCGGCGAGAAAAAAGTTGTTTGAACCAGTGCATGATGACCTCTATTCATTTCGTAACGCTTGCATTGGATCGATGAGGGTTGCGCGTTGTGCCGGAATGTAGGCCGCAGATACTACGACAATAAACATCGAGCACATCGCCAAGCATAATGTCAGGCCATCTGCCCATCTAACACCGAAGAGCAGGCTGGAAATGGCATGCGAAAGTGCTAGAGCACCAGCCAGCCCGAATAAAAGCCCCACGCTGGACAGCGTTAACAACTCGCCCAAAATCATCCGCATAATATCCAGGCGTGTAGCTCCAAGAGCCATGCGAATTCCGATTTCGTTGGTACGTTCGGCTACCGAGTACGAGATCAATCCATAAATCCCAATCCCAGCGAGGGCTAGAGAGACGCCGGAGAACACGCTGAGAAGCCAGGTCTGAAAACGTCGGCGGCTGCCAAGCCTTTCAAGTTCATCATCCACAGTTGATATCTGGAATCGCGGAACATCTGGATTGACAGAAAGGAGCGCTGTGCGGATGTCGATCGTATTTGGAAGGTGACTCTGCGCGGTGCGTACAAGGATGTCCATCGAATTGGTCCACGGAACCTGATCTTGTAGCAAAAAGAACTGTGGCAGAATGCTGCTTTCCGGTCCATTGGGAAGCGTATCAGCCACAACACCAACAATAGTTCTCCAGGCGGACGGGGATTCTCCGGGAACCCCATAGCGGAATCGCTGTCCTACTGGATTACTACCTGCCCAAAATCGTGTTGCCATAGATTCGTTAATAATCACCACCGATTGAGAGTGCGCGTTATCCGTGGAATCGAAAGACCGGCCACGCAGCAAAGGCGCTCCGGCCGTTTGGAAATATTCCTTGCTTACGATGTGAGAGCCGCTTGCAGCAGCTTCGTCTCCGGCCGAGAGTTGGGACCGGCCTTCCACCTCAATGACATCATCTGGAACGTAGTCACTGAACAAAGCGTCAATGGCTCCCGCATCCTGTATGCCCGGTATCGCGCGGATACGCGTCAAAACCTCGCTATAGAATTGCGCTGGCGCCTCATCCCGTCCCGCAGGAACATCAATGTGGAGAAAAAGCAGACCGTGCGGTTGGTAGCCGAGATTAACGTTCTCTACCTCAAGCGCACTGCGAAGCATCAAGCCGGCACCAGTGACTAGCACCATTGCGAGTGCTAACTGCAGGACCATGAATGTCTTTCCGAGGCGACGACGAACCAGGTTGCCGGCGACTGTGCGTCCGCCGGCCTTCAACGTGGCGTGAGGATCACGGTGTGCGTTGATCCAAGCCGGCCCGAGGCCAAAGAGCAAACCGGTCAACAGAGACAGGAGAAGGCAGAACACCAGAATCGCGGGATCGAGGTGAATCCCTGCAAAACCCCTGATCTCCGTTGGTCCAAATGCGCGGAGAAGAGGCATAGCCGCTGCAGCCAATGCAAGACCGGGCAAGGCGGCTAAAACGGATAGGATCACACACTCCAATAGCTGTAACTGAATCAGGCGTGCGCGACTGGCGCCCAGTGCCAGACGAACAGCGCTTTCTCGTTCGCGTGAATTTTGCCGTGCCAGTACGAGACCTGCGATATTTGCACACGCAATAAGAAGTAGAAAGAGAACAGCCCCAAAGAGCATCCAAAGCGTGGTTCGCGTACGGTGTCCCACAAGCTCAGTAGGTAAGGGCACAACGCTGACCGATTTACCAGCCTCGAACTGCGGATACTGATCGCTCAGGCGGGTACTGATGGAGAGCATTTCCTGTTGTGCCTGCTGCGGAGTGACCCCTGGCTTGAGCCGTGCCACTGCATTGAATGCATCCGCTTGCCGTGCTGTGAGGAATGCCGACCAGTTCGAAATGAAGGAAAGTGGTAGCCAGATACTTGTCTCGGCTGACGGAAAGTCAAAACCGGCAGGCATTACGCCTATAACCACCGCTCGCTTGTGATCGATCTCAACAGGCTCGCCGATTATGTTGTGAATACCGCCAAGGTGTGTTTGCCAAAATGCGTGGCTGACAATAACGACCGGATTACGGCGCTCTTCTTCATTGACGGTCCAGCTACGGCCTAGTTGCGGAACCACGCCGAGTACGGAGAAGAATTCCGAAGAGACTCGGGCCGCCTTGATGCGCTCCTGCGATGCACTCCCTGTGAGAGTTGCAGAATCTACGCGAAGCATTGCGGCGATTTCAGTGAAGCTGTGGGACTCGCGTTTCCAGTCCTGAATGTCAGGATACGATGTCCAGTTTCTTTGAATGTCTTTGCTCGGCACTGTAGACCAAAGCATGACGATGTTGGACGGGTCGTGATAGGGCAGAGAGCGCAGAAGCACATTCTCGATAACACTGAACATTGCAGTATTCATGCCGATGCTCAACCCTATTGTCAGGATGGTGACGCTGGTGAAACCAGGCGACCTGAGGAGTTGACGCAAGGCAAAACGTGCATCGGTCAAGACGCTTTCGGCGCGGGGCCATTGCCATACTTCACGACTGTGCTGCTCAATCAGTATTACGTTGCCAAATTCTCGGCGGGCGGCTCGTTCAGCTTGCTCCCGTGTCATGCCCCGATCCAAAAGGTCTGCGATCTTTTCGTCGAGGTGTTCGCGGATCGTCTCGGAAAGCTCATCGTAGCGACGGCGGCGAGAGAACAACTGTTGGAGCCAGCCCATAAAGCCTCCTACTGTCCTGTCAATGCAAGTACGCGGGTGAACCCGGCAAACATCTTCTCGACGCTCACAAGCTCTTGTTCGAGGTGCTTTCTGCCTGCTTCGGTTACTTTGAAGATCCGCACCGGACGGTTCCTGGCCGAGAGACCCATCTCGGTTTCCAACCAGCCGTTCTTCAACATTCTTTGCAGAGCGGGATACAGGGAACCTTCTTCAATCAGCAGGTAGTCTTCGGAAATATCCTTGAGCCGTTGGGTGAGCGCATAGCCGTGCATCGGCCTCCAGCTCAATGTTTTGAGAATCATCAGTTCCATTGCGCCGGGGAAGAGATCACGGTATTGAGATTTCTTCTTCATGCAAGCGACAATAGTATGTCGAAACAAGTATGTCAAGCATAGTGTGATCGGATTTCAGCCTGTCGCGTTGGGCAGAGCAAGTCCGGGCGCTGCCGGCGCGGCACACTTTCGGGCAGGAAGACGGGCGAAAAAGCCTGCCAACGGCAGGCTCCTGAGTAACGATCCACTGAGCCTATGCAGCTTTGGCCTTCTTAATCGGCTTTGCTTTCGGCTCCGTCCCTGTCCGCTGTCACGGACTCGCTCTTATCGCCGACTTTGAACATGCAGGCTCTATGCCTTCGATTCGGACTCCTGCACTTCCCGTATCTCGACATTCAGAGGTCCTTCAAGACCGCATTTCGGGCAGAGAAATATCCCTGATGTGAGTGCTCGTCCTTCAAACTCCTCGCGGCGAGTTGCCGTCGCACGGTGCTTGCATACGTGAAAATGTAGTAGAGGATGGCTAAACTCGTTGGGGACAGCGTTTGGCATAGTTTCAGCTTTCCATGTTTCGCTGAGCGACCTTCCTTGTACAGAACCTCCCATACGGGAGTATTGCGATCGATACATTTGTGACGAAAGCCCCTCTTCTTGCTACAAAGGCCACAAAAGTTGCGTTGAAAGAGCGGTTTAACTCGATCCCCGTGTGGTGATTTCTGACGGAGAACTCACTTTTCACGACTACACGAACCTTTGCCACGTCCACGACGATGCCGGTTACTGTGAGCGCATCGGTTCCAGCCTCTCCATCTCTCCTCTGCCTCTGTCAAAAGGAAAAATTGGCCTGAAAGATAACGGAGCGATTTCCGGGTGTGGGGGAAGCGAACTGCCCACTTGCGAGCGATTGACTCTTGCCGAACAAAGGCGAAATAAGCACTCCGTTTGGAGTTCCGAGATTGACGATGTTGAAGAGATTGGCTGCTCCAGCAACTAATGTGAGGTTGTACCTTCGAGGAGCTGTCGCATCGAGGTGAAGCTGTGCAGGCCCCCCGCTTAGCCCTCTTCCGCTGACACTGTTATCACTTTGCATCGCTTGACCTGCTGCAGCGGTTTTGATCCGCGGCCCAATGCCGAATACCTTGCTCACGCGAAGACTGTAGATAGCGTTTGCCGGACCAGTCCCAATTCCGTAAGGAACGATTCTTTCTCCTTTTCCAACCGGATCGGTATCCAGACAGCCGTACGGAGTCGAGATGACATCGGCTGCGCCGCAGACACCATAGGTAGGCCGGGCATTGAACTGATTATTCGCGGTCAGGTCATCGCCAATCGTGACGTTATAGGCTGTACCCGATTGCACGGCGAGCAAGGAGGCGAAGACGATTCCGTGCGGAGCCGTGTAGGTATTGAGCAAGACAAGCCGATGGCGGATGCCGAAGGTCGCCCGGCCATAGTCCAGGCCAGGATTTTGCGCAACAGAAGCGAACGACGTTATGCCCTGCGTATCGCTCTTGGCTTGGTTCAGGGTGTAGGAGCCAGTGAGTACAAAGTGGCGAAGTCGGGCGCTACCCGAGACGATGAGCTGGTGTTGTTGGTACACTCCGCCAGACTGAAACTGGTAGTCGTAGATCGTCGGTGAAGGGCCAGTAACGGTGTACGTCGATGAATCGAAGTCAGGCGCTGTGACGTTGTTCGAGAGGTACTGATGAACCCCGCGCGTATAGAGATACGTTACATTCCCCGATATGGACTTGCTGATCTGCCGGTCCACACCGAACCCGGCCTGCATATCGAGAGCCGCGTGAAAGTGAGAATCGATGGTGTGATAGGACGGCACGGACGCCCCGGCTGAAGACAACGTGCCGGGCGATGCGGGAGATGTTGGATCATAAAACCCGGGGTTGTTGATGACGTAACTCTTCTGATTGATCTGGTTGTCGTGAATCGCTTCGATCAGGTACGGAGTTCCTGTTGCGGAACTGAACGAGTTTGGCGTCGTGAACCTGTTATAAAACCATCCATACCCGGCACGGAATACGGTCTTGGCAGGAGTTTTCGTCGCTTGGTTCGGACTCCACGCCAATGCGATGCGAGGAGCCCAGTCTGCACGATCATGAATGCGGTTCTGTCCTTCGTAGCGCAGGCCGTAGCCTACGAGGAAATTGGGCTTCCAGTGCCAGTCGTCCTGAAAAAAGAGCGCACCATCGAACAGCAGCAAGCGAGCAAGCGGGTTGCTGATGACTGTGGCAGCATACTGGTTTGGCATTTGGGTCTGATAGACGGCGATTGAATTGAACGTATAGGAACCATTGTTTCCCGACGTGGAATAGTTGGCGTCCCGGTACGCACGGAGACGCGTGCCGAATCGCATGATGTGGTTTCCGGCGGTTAGTGTCGAAGAGTTCTGTAGCTCAAAGATGTCCTGATTATCTCGAACGACCCCGGAGTTGCTTCCTCCATTCGTGAAGGCTCCCTGTACCGTCACTGTGGGCGTGAAGTAATTCGCGACCTGATTGTTGCGAATGCGCCTCCACTGAAAATGAGTTTCGTTGAGCATGTGCGCATTGACTACGACCGTATCGCCCAATTGAAGGGTGTTTTCCCCGTTATGCACGCTGTACGCCTGCTCGGGCAGGTTGAGTGCGCCCACGCCGCTGCCTGTCTGGACGTTGCGATAGTACGAATCGCGCACCGTGAGCGTATTGCTCTTCCCAAGCTGGACGTCGAGACGCGGATTGAGAATGAGAAGGCTGGAGGGGTTTGGGATCGCCTCAGCGAGGCTTGTTGCAGGATTCTGCGGATTGATGGCATCGACGACATTTTGATTCTGCTTGTCCAGTCGCATGCCCGCGAAAAAATACGACGCATTCTTCGTTAACGGCCCAGTAACATTCCCCTGTAGCGCATAGAGGTAATAGGACGGCTGCTGCTGGACCAAGGGATTCGAGGTGTTCAGAGCTGAGCTGGTTCCATAGGGAGAAAACTGCCCGTGGAATTTGTCTGAACCCGGCTTTGTAAGGATCTCGATTCTCCCGTATCCAATGCGATCGAATTCTGCCGAGAAAGGGTTCTGATTGATACGAATCTCGCGGATCGAAGATTTTGGCGGAAGCTGGCCGCCTGTGAACCCGTCGATGTAAATCTGCCCCCCGTTGGGGCCCGCGGCAGGTCCAGCCAATGCCTGCAATTGACTTTGGAGTTCGTCAGGGTCATCGGACAGCGCGTCCAGGTCGTCTCCGCGAAGAACCAGCGCGCTGGCATTCTGATCCGGATTAATGCTGACGCCGC
>JBEKGF010000076.1:0-19237 GCA_050012935.1 Edaphobacter sp.
TGCAGCGGCAAACGTGAGCAGGAGGGCAGCTGCTTTGAGCCCGGAGGATGAATGGAATGGGTTCTGTGAAGTCACTCGGATGATTTTACTCAAGTCTGTGCAAACCCGCGCGGATTGCAGCGAGGAACGTATCCAACTCGGCAGGGAGGGGAGTAGCAAGATCCATCGGCTTATTGGTTTGCGGGTGGGTGAAAGAAAGATGGGCGGCGTGGAGAAAGTTGCGATCCAGGCTGAGTTCGGGGCCGGCTTCGGTGGTGAGGCCGCGAATGATGTGGGGTGCGCCGTAGAGGGTGTCGCCGACGACGGGGTGGCCGAGGGACTGCATGTGGACGCGGATTTGATGGGTGCGGCCAGTCTCGATGCGGACTTCGACGAGGGTGAAGGGACCATGGGGAGTAGTTAGACGTTCGAGGACGTGGAAGTGGGAGACGGCGGTGCGTCCGTCGGCGCGGCGGGTGGTCATGCGGGTGCGGCGGAGGAGGTCGCGGGCGATGGGGAGGGTGACGGTGGTGTCGTCTTTTTTGAGATGGCCGTGGAGGAGCGCGAGGTAGGTCTTGGCGACGTGGCGCTGGGAGAACATCTCGCCGAGCTTGCGGTGGGTGCTGTCGTCTTTGGCGACGAGGATGAGGCCGCTGGTCTGTTTGTCGAGACGGTGGACGATGCCGGGGCGGAGATCGCCGCCGGTGGTGGAGAGTTTATTGAAGTGGTAGAGGAGCGCGTTGACGAGGGTGCCCTGGTTGCGGGCGTTTTCGGTTGCGCCTGAGCCTGCGTGGACCATCATGCCAGCGGGTTTGTCGATGACGGCGAGGTATTTGTCTTCGTGGAGGATTTGGAGGGGGATGTCTTCTGGGGTGGCGTGGAGTGGTGGGGGTTGCGGGGTGCCCTCGATCTCGATGGCTTCGCCACCGCGGAGTTTTTGCTTGGGCTTGGCGGGGTTGCCGTCGACGCGGACCTGGCCCGCTTCGATGAGGAGCTGGACGCGGGCTCGGGAGATGTCGGGGATGGCTTGCGCTAGATATTGATCGAGGCGGAGGTTTGCTGCGGCGGGGTCGGCGTTGAAGGTGCGGCTGCTGGTTGTGTCGGTTGCCCCTGAATCTTCTTCGAGGTCGTCGAAGTCGATTACCGGGACCGGCGGCGGGGTGGGTTCTTCGACGCCGCGGGTAGCGCGGTACTCGGGTTTGACGGTGCGGCGGCGCTGGCCCTTGGGGAGCATGTTCTTAGACGGCATGAGGGACCAGCTTTCGAGGTTGCAGGAGCAGGACGAGGCCAGCGAGGGCGATCATGCCGAGGGCGATCCACTGGATGGGATCGAGGAGGTTGGAGTCGGGAAAGGGTTGGCGGAAGAAGGTTAGGAGGAACTGCGCTGTGCCTGAGGCGGCCAGGGCTAGAGCGAAGGTGTCGCCGGGATGCTGGCGGCGGGGGAGCTGGCGGAGGAGAACGATGGTGAGGAGCGCTGCGGTGATTGCGGCGTAGAGGGCGACGGGGTGGAGTGGCGTGCGGTCGGGTGGGATGCGGAGGGCCCAGGGGAGTTTGGTGGGGAGGCCGGCGTCGCTGCCTTCGGCGAAGTGTCCGAGGGCAAGGAAGGCCCAGGTGAGGGTGGCGCAGGGGGACCAGGCGTCGAGCGTGTCCAGGAGGGGGAGATGTTTGACGCGGAGGTAGATCGCGGTTGCGACGAGGGTGAGGAGGATGCCGAGAGCGCTGAGCGAGGGCACCATGAGCAGAAGGATGGGGAAGGCGATGAAGTCGTGCAGGTTGGTGACGATCAGGAGCAGGCGCGAGAGTGCGAAGGCGGAGAGGAGGGTGAAGAGGCCGGCGTTCCAGAGCTTTTCGGGGTTGAGGCCTAGTGTGGCGGCGGTGCGGAGACTGAGGGTTAGCGCCAACATCAGGCCAACGGCGGCCAGGACGCCGAAGGTGGGAAGCAGAAGATGGCCGGAGTGAAGGAGGTAGGGATGCATTGAGAGCTTTGAGTTTTGAGCTCTGAGCTTTGAGTGGAAGCCGCGATTTTGAGCAAGAAGACCGACCCACGGGGCCGTACATCGAAGCGCTGGTGAACCCGTCCTAAGACGGCGGGACCTAACCGTGGTTCTTTAGGCGTTCCTGACTGGAGGACTGCACACCGAACCATGTCTACGAGTCGGGCCCCTGTTCAATGAATGTTGGTTCAACCAGCGTTGTTCTAGTACCTGCTTAGCAGGCCGGCTTTCTTAAGTTGGATGCTAAACGTGCCGGCCTGGAATGGCAAATCGGTCGGTACGGTGTGGCGGAAGGCTAATGAGGTCGTTACGAAACTCAGTTCAGGAGATGGTAGAGGGACGCTCACCGGCCGGCTTGGCGATCTTCGGAGTAGTGGACATGGACCAAGCGCCAGTTCCCAGATTCTTTGCGATAGACCTGGGTTTCGACGCCGTGCGTTGTTACGGCCGATTCATCTTTGCGCGTTGTCGCGTGAAAAACCCAGTGGAATTCGGACCAGGCTTCATTACCGTTCACGTGGATTGCTACCCCACTTGTCTCAAGATCGCGGGCCGAAAACATGCCGCCCATTACGTTCTGGAAGACATGCTGCTCGATGGCGTCGAAGCCATGCTCCTCGCCCAGCGGATAGATAAACGAAACCTCGGGCGAGTGAGACCAAATTTGCGAGAGTAGTTTCAGATCAACCGTATCGACAGCTTTGGTGTACTGGTTGATGAGCGTGTGGATAGCCCCGACATCGGGCGCAAGGCCAGTGTCAGTCTGCGCAGCGGCGCAAGCGGAGATGAGGCAGAGAATAGCGGAGAACAGAATGCGGGTCCGCATGGGATGCTCCCAGTCTATCTGAACGACACCAGGGGTTTGGGCCTGAACAGAGACCTTGTGGCGTTCTAGGCGGTTTATTGGCAGCTCGGAAGTTAGCCCTGGCTATCTGCTTCACCCAGGCAGAGAGTTTCGTAACAGTGGCTAATTGCCGACTTGGGTTGTTGGGGCAGGAGAGGCGGCTTTGGCTTTGGCGATGAGTTTTTTCAGCTTGCCCTCGACGTTGGAACCTTCGCCTAGCATCTCGGCGGTGAGGACGCCGTCGGAGTCGATGGTGAAGTAGTGAGGGATGGAGTTGATTCCGAAAAGATTGCCGAGGCGCTGGTCGGCGTCGCGGTACTGGACCCAGGCCATTTCGTTTTTGTTGATGAAGTCGCGCCACTTCTGCTCGTCGGAGTCCCAGCTGACGCTGATGATGACGAGAGGCTGACCGGCAAACTCTTTGGCGATCTTCTTCATGTTAGGAAGCTCTGCGTTGCAGGGTCCGCACCAGGTGGCCCAGAAGTCGATGAGGACGACGCGGCCGCCCATGGCGTCGAGATTGAAGCGGGAGCCGTCGAGCGCGGTGACGGTGAAGGCGGGGGCCATCTTGTGGGTTGAGAGGGCGGGGTCTTCGGCGAAGTGCTGGGCGCGGAGGTAGTTGGGGTCGGACGATGGGACGCAGGTGAGGCAGGTTTTGAACTGGTCGCGGGCGGCGTCGATCTGATTGAGACGGGCGAGGACCTGGCCATCAAGGTAGTGGGCCGCGCCGTTTTTAGGATTGTCGGCGATGGCCGCCTTGAAGGCTGCATCCGAGGCAGTGAGGATGTCCGATTTGTTTTTGTCTCCGGCCTGATAGAGAAGGGCGTGGCCGCGCTTGACCTCGGCGTAGGACTTGTCGGTTGGGTTGTTGGCGATGGCTTCGAGCGCGGAGGCGGTAGCGGCTGCGTCCTTGAAGTTGCCGCTCTTCATCTGGGCGGTGTAGAGCTCGGTGAGGCAGGTCTCGTCTTTTTCAGCGGAGATTTTGCAGGCTTTTTTGAAGGCGTCTACGGCGAAGACGTACTGTTGTTGGCGCGAGAGCTGACGGCCTTCGGCCATGGCGGAGGTGAATTTGGGATCAGATTTGTACTCTGCCGAGGTTTGGGCTTGCATGGCAAGCGGCGCGAGGAGGCTGCAGGAGAGAAAAACGTTAGGCAGGATGGAGAGACGCATCGGAAGCTCCGCAACGATGATGGTCGAGCGTGTCGATCATGGCAGCACTGATGCCGAAGTTCAAGGAAATTGTTATTTATTTGATGGCAGGCCGCGCAACGCCCCATGCAAGAACAAAGCAGATCGCCTTCGGGGATGGCAACAGGAAAGGCGGCAGCAGGAACGAACGAGGGTGCTTCGATTAGCCGACTTTGCGGTCTTCGAGGACCTCGTCGAGCATGTGGGCGAGGGTGGTGGCGCGGGTGCGGGTGGAGTGCTGCGAGTTCTGGATGGTGCCGGCGAGGGAGTCGAGGCGCTGGCGCGCGGTGACCAGTTCGTCGGCGATGTTGAGGGCGGCGAGGACGGCTACGCGGAGGCTGTCGACGGTGTTGCCGTGGGCGGAGACGGCGCGCATCTTAGCGTCGACGATGGCGGCGAGGCGCTCGATGTAGGGGGGATCGGTGCCGCGGAGATTGTAGACCTGGTCGTAGATGTCTACCGAGACGGACTGGGCGGCGGACGGACTTTCTGTGGGTTTGTGCGGGGCTTCGAGGGTCTGGTCCATCGGGTTCTCCTGGCGTGCCGTTAGAGGAGTTCGTCGATCTGGTTGAGCATCTTTTCGACGCGGAGGCGTACCTGGTCGCGCTCTTTGTTGAGGGTGGTGAGTTCGGTTTCGATGGCGCGGGCGTTGGTTTTGTACGAGGCGAGTTCTTCGCGGAGGGAGGCGGCTTCAGCTTCTGCGACGGCGCGGGCTTCGCGTTCGCGTTTGACGATTTCTACTGCGCGGAGAACTTTTTGCTCGAGTGCCTGGAACTCGTCTGCGCTGATACCGGAGCTGATTGTGGAGGTGCTCATATTTCTCTAAGTATAGACGGCTGAAGCGTGGATTCTGCCTGCGGAAAACGTGGGTGGAATCAATCTGGGTGCGGTTTTTTGCGGATTAAATTTTTTCTGTGGTGAAGTGGGCGTTTTTCGAGGGGGTTTTGCGAAATGTGAGTGTTTTAAAGATGGTTTTTTGTGGCTACTACGTGGTGGTTATGTGCAAATTCGTGGTTCTTTGATGGTTGTTATTTGCGATCGAAAAATACGCCAACTTTTTGAAATATTTTTTACGGATGAAGCGTCAGGCGCGGAGCGTGCCTCCGAGGGCGGTGAGGGTGTCGATGATCTGCGTCGACCATTGGGTGAGTTCTTCGTCGCGGAGCGTGCGGTCGTGGGACTGGAAGACGGTGCGGATGAGGTGGGAGTAGACGCCGGGGTATTTCTTCTCGTTGCGCCAGACCTCGATGGGCTTGAGGGACTGGAGTTCGGGGATGGCGAGAGCGTGGATGGCTGCGGCGATGGCGTGCCAGTGGACTGCGTTGGGGAAGACGAAGGAGAAGTCGCGCTCGACGGCCTGGAAGCGGGAGAGTTCGTGGGCAGTGACTCGCCTGAGCGGGAGTTCGTAGAGGCGGGCGAGATCAATCTGGGCGAGGAAGACGGACTGGCGGAGCTTGCGGGCTTCGAGTTGTGGGGCGGCTAGTTGGCCGAAGTGCGCGATGGGTTGGTTGTTGAGGAGCGCGGTGGCGGAGCGGCCGGGTTCGAGCCAGGTTGGGGCAACGGCCGAGAAGGTGAGCGCAGAGGGGCCGCCGGGTGGGGTGAAGATCGAGAGCAGGGAAGCGATGGCGCCTTTGAGCTCGAAGATGGGAGCGTCTTCGGCGGGGTAGAGATTGGTTTGGGCTGCGTCACCGGTGAGGCCGAGGGAGAGTTGCGGGGTTTCGTGGACCTCGGAGATGAAGGTGCCGTCTGGCGGGATGGTGCCGGTGAAGACCTGACCCTGCTCGAAGAGGCGGACGTTTTTTACGTCGCGGTTGAGGTTGTGGGCGAGCATGGCGAGCATGCCGGGGATGAGGGATGGGCGGAGGAGTGAGGCCTCTTCGGAGAGAGGGTTCTCCATGGGGACGGTTCTTTTGCCTGCTTTATCTGCTGCGGCGAATGCGGTTGCATCGAGTTCGCTGGCGAAGGTGCTGGAGATGGCTTCGCTGTAGCCGAGGGCGAAGAGGCGGGCGCGGATGACGGATTCTTTTTGCGCGGTGGGATGTGCGATGACGGGAAGCGCGGTGGGAAGGGTGTTGGCGAAGCGGTTGTAGCCGTAGACGCGGGCTATCTCTTCGATGAGATCGATTTCTCGTTCGAGGTCGAGACGCCAAGAGGGGAGTTCGACTTGGAAGGTGTCGGCTGTCTTCCCGGTGAGGTTGCAGCCGAGGGAGGTTAGGTATTGGTGGACCAGATCCGCGGTCAGGGCGGAGTGAGTGGGAGTGTCTTCGAGGGTGGTGCCCAGGTGACGCTGGACTTGTTGGATGGAGAGCTGGATTGCGGGGCGGTTTGCGGTTTTGGCTTCGATCTCGGGGATCACAACGTCGATGAGTGCGCCTTCGGCGTGGCCGCCGTGTTCGAGGATTAGTTTCGAGACCAGGGCGTTGGCGATGGGGGCGGCGTTGAAGTCGGCTCCTCGCTCGAAGCGGTGTGAGGCGTCGGTGTGGAGGCCGTGGCGGCGTGAGCTGCGGCGGATGGCGGCGGGATCGAACCAGGCGGCTTCGACGAGGATGTTTTTGGTTTCGGGGGTGATCATGGAGTCGTAGCCGCCCATGACTCCTGCGAGGGCCAGGACTTTCTTTTCGTCGGCTACGACGAGGTCGTCGGCTTCGAGTGTGCGTTCGGTGCCGTCTAACAACTTTAATTTTTCGCCTTTGTGGGCCAGGCGGACGATGATGCCGCCTTCGAGTTTGTCGAGGTCGAAGGCGTGGGTGGGATGGCCCATGCCTAGCAGAGTGAAGTTGCTGGCATCGACTGCGTTCGAGATTTGTTTTTGGTTGAGGAGGGTGAAGTATTCGGCTACTTGGCCGGTGCTTGGCGCGATGGTTACGTTGCGGAGGACTTGGGCGGTGAAACGGCCGCAGAGGGTTTTGGCTTCGATGGTGATCGGGTAGGGCTTCGGTGACTCGGAGGAGATGCGGGGGTTCTTCCCCTTCGACTCTCCTTCGACAAGCTCAGGGTCGCTCAGGGTCAGAATGACGGCATCATCTTTGTTGTCAAGCAACGGTGCGAGTGGGAGGTTGTAGATGGTTGCGGCTTCGCGGGCTATGCCGTAGTGATTCATAGCGTCGACGCGGTTGGTGGTGATGTCCATCTCGAAGAGGTGACCGTTGTTTGGGCCGAGGGAGTGGACGCCTTCGACGGCGATGCCGCGGAGGGTGAGGTCGTCGGCTAGTTGCCGGTCATCGACGGGAAGTGCAGGGAGATAGTGGCGAAGCCAGTTGGTGAGGATGTTCATGATGGACTTTTCCAGTCTAAATGTTTGCTTTGCTTACCTGAAACTGGCTTTGAACTAAGATTCTCTGCATGAAATGGTTCGGACCTAGCGCACTTGTGGAAGTGATCGATAGAGGAGATGAGCTGCAGGTCAACGTCACTCAAGAGCGACGCGGGATTGATTTTGTGGTGTTGGGGACTTTTTTATCAGTGTTCGCATTTATGTTCTGGCGTGACCGAGGTTGGATTTATTTTGTCTGCTTGCTATTTGCCTGTGCGTTCAGTCTTCGCGCTTGGCTCAGTAGATCCGAAGAACAGTTGCTGGTCACTGAGACCGGTCTAGAAGCTATCGGCGATTTCGGTGGATTTTCACGTGAGCGTGTAGGTCTTCCATGGTTGGATATCTCCGGATTGGAATATCAGGAGGGCGGAGAAGACGAGCCAAGTGGTCTGCATGCACGAAGAGGTGGATGGAGGTCTACCCTCCTTATGACTCATGTGAACAAAGAGCAGGCGGAAGAGATTATTGCCGCGATCTACCACCGGTTTTCTTATGTCGATATGGCTGAAGATGATGGAGTTTGGTTGCCCATGGGCGGAAAAAGTGGCTTGACAACACTAGGGCTATCAAAGCTTGATCGCGATGATGCGAAAGGCGCTGCGAATTTGGACGAACATTCTGCTTCGTGACTGCGTATTGGGGTGAGTGTTCACCTTCGAAAGGCGGAAGATCATGGAGAAGCTCTGTGCGTTGATGGCGGCGTTTTTGGTGTCGGGTGCATCTGTTGCGGCGAATGCTCAGGCGGTTCCTTCACTGGACAGTATCAAGAGTCAGGAGGAGCTTACGAAGGCGATTACGGAGTTGGATAAGGAGCTGTTCGACGCGTACAACACTTGCAACCTGGAGAAGCTTGGGGCTTTGGTGGCGGAGGATCTGGAGTTTTATCACGACCTGAGCGGGCTGGCGACGGGGAAGAAGACGTTTCTCGATGCGATTAAGAACAATATCTGCGGAAAGGTGACGCGGGAGCTGGTTCCGGGGACGCTGGAGGTGCATCCGCTGAAGGGGTTCGGGGCGATGGAGATGGGGACACACCGGTTTCTGCATCCGTGGACGCAGGACCATGGCGAGGTGGGCGAAGGAAAGTTTATTACGCTGTGGCAGTACAAGGATGGGGCGTGGAAGATGACGCGGGCGATCAGCTACGACCATGGGCCGGCGAAGTAAGTCGCCAAGGACCGACGGTAAGGGCAGGATTAATAGTACGGTTCGGGCGAGAGGTGGGGTATGCTCTTGGGGCGGAGGGTCTGCCGCGATCTCCTGATTTGAAAACTGAAACGGAAAGGACTTCTATGCTTCGTTTGTTGCTGCAATGGATTCTGAATGCCGTGGCTCTACTGGTGGTTTCACACTTCGTGGAGGGTTTTGACGTTAATAACTTCGTTTCCGCGCTGATTGCCGTGGTGGTGATCGGGTTGCTGAATGCGACGCTTGGACTGATGCTGAAGTTTATTACGCTGCCGTTGGGGATATTGACGTTTGGGCTGTTTTTTCTGCTGATCAATGCGGTGATTTTGTATTTTTCGGCGAAGTTTGTGCCGGGATTCGCGGTGACGACTTGGAAGGCGGCGTTTCTGGGTGCGCTGGCGCTGGCTGTGATTCATTTGCTGTTTGGGTTCTTTTGGAAAGCGACGAAGAGCTGAGGGCTTAAGCTAAGGGTCTGGGCTTGGCTCCAGGTATGGACAGGGAGAGTGTAGTGAACCCCTTGAACTATCCGTTGCTGATCTTCGTGATCACGTTTCTTCTACTGTGGGCCGTGGGGTGGATCGGCGCACGTAAGAGCCAGCGGCGGCATGCGCTGACGGATGAGGCTGGGCGGAGCGACTTCAGCACGGTGCAGGCGGCGACTCTAACGCTGCTGGGGCTGATTATCGGCTTCAGCTTTTCGATGGCGACGGGACGTTACGATCTGCGGAAGAATTATGAAGAGGCGGAGGCGAACGCAATTGGCACAGAGTATGTGCGGGCGGATTTACTGCCTGCGACGGCTGCAGCGAAGGTGAAGGGATTGTTGCGGCAGTATACGGATCTGCGGTTGCAGTGGTACTCGGCGAATAACTGGAGCGATGTGACGCAGATCAATACGGCAACGGCGGAGGTGCAGGATCAGCTTTGGGCTGCTGTGTCCGGCCCAGCCAATGCGCAGCCTACGCCGGTGACTGCACTGGCTGTGGCGGGGATGAACGATGTGCTGAACTCGCAGGGGTATACGCAGGCGGCGTGGTGGAACCGGATTCCAGTGGGGGCCTGGTGTCTGATGTTTGCCATTGCGCTTTTCTGCAGTTGGCTGGTGGGTTATGGAATACGACGGCCGGAGCCGCGGCTGCTGATGATTCTGCCGCTGGTGGTTGCGGTTTCGTTTTTTCTGATTGCAGATATCGATAGTCCGCGCGGTGGAGTGATTCGGGTGCGGGCGCAGAATCTGGAGAGTTTGCGGGCTGGGTTGAAATAGCTGGTTAGCTGTTGGCTAGCGCAAGCCAACCAGCTATTTGCTACTTGCTAACTAGCTGCTTTACGCGAACTGCTCTAAGAAGCGCATGTCGCCGGAGTAGAAGTGGCCTATGTCGGAGACGCCGTGGAGCATCATGGCGATGCGTTCGACTCCCATGCCGAAGGCGAAGCCGGTGATCTTTTCGGGATTGTAGGCGTCGTCTGCAGGGTTCAGCTTGCGGCGTTCTTCGGTGACAGCGGCGAAGACGGCGGGATCGACCATGCCGCAGCCGAGGAGTTCGATCCAGCCGCTGTGTTTGCACTTGCGGCAGCCTTTGCCTCCGCAGAAGATGCAGGAGATTTGCACGTCGGCGCTGGGTTCGGTGAAGGGGAAGAAGCTGGGGAAGAAGCGGGTTTTGACGTGGGAGCCGAAGAGGGCCTTCATGGCGTGGGCTAATGTGCCTTTTAAATCTGAGAACGTGACAGAGGTGTCGACGCAGAGGCCTTCGATCTGATGGAAGATGGGGGAGTGGGTGGCGTCGGCGGCGTCGTTGCGGTGGACTTTGCCGGGGATGACGATGCGGATGGGTGGGGCCTGCGCGATCATGGTGCGGATCTGGACCGGACTGGTGTGGGTGCGCATGAGGAGGCGGTCGCGGCCAGGGCGGGTTTGCTGCGCGGCGATCTGGAGGGTGTCCTGCGTGTCGCGGGCCGGGTGGTTCGGGGGGAAGTTGAGGGCTTCGAAGTTGTAGAAGTCGGATTCGACCTGGGGGCCGAGGTTGGTGCTGTAGCCGAGATGGTGGAAGACGCGGACGATCTCGTGCATGGTTTCGAGGAGCGGGTGAGGGATGCCCGGAGTGCGGAGGGTGCCGGGGAGGGTGATGTCGATTCCCTGGGCTGCTGACTGTTTGGGTGCGGCTGGGGCTTCGAGTGCGGCTTCGATTTGCTGCTTGAGCTGGTTGAAGCGGATGCCCAGGGCTTTTTTAGCTTCGGGTCGGACGGATTTTAGATAGGACTCACTGAGTATCTTCAGGCGCCCTTGTTTGCGGCCGAGCCAGTAGAGGCGAAAGGCTTCCGCGGAATGGTTTGCAAACGTGGTGCGAACCTCTTCTTCATGCACTTTGAAGAGTTTGTCGAGGCTTGACTCGTCATCGCCGAATTCAATTAGTTCGATCGGATCGGTCATTGGTTCACTTAAGCGGAGATAGGCATTTTTGTGACGCGGGTGGTTGGTTCCGGGATGGGATCGCCGTCGGCTCGGAGGCCTTCGATGTGGAAGTTTATTCCTTCGCGGATGAGTTGCTCTGTGGCTTCGTAGGTTGGGCCAGCTACGCCAAGGCCGGGAAGGTCTGGGACGTAGGCGCTCCAGCCGGTGGAGGTCTTCTCGAAGATAACGGCGTACTCTCTCATGGCTTTAATCCTGCCTGTTTGAAGATACTTTTGCGGGTTCCCTCGTCCATTTCCTCTGAAGGATGTCCGGCAATGGTGACTCTGCCGGGTTTGGTCGGGTGTTTGAATTGACGGTGGCTACCACGTTGAGCGACTTGATACCAGCCATCATCATGGATGAGGCGCAAAATGTCTCGCGTCTTCATTCTTTCTTCCTGTTAGTGTATCGCAGCGTTATAGGGAGAGGAGGACGACGAGAACAGCCTTCTGGTGGGGCACGTCTTTAGAATAAACGGTTGCGCGTGAGTTGTGTCTGGGAGTGGCTTGTTTGATGGCCCTGAGCGTGACGTGTTGCTATTGAGGCGCTCAGGGCCGGGGGGAGGGCTGCTTTACCGACCGTGGTGATTCTTTTTCTTGCCGGCCGAGATGATGAGCTGCGGTCCGGCGGATTCAGGTCGCGGCCTGGGTGGAAGCGAACCGGTTTGCTTGCGCCAGGTTCGTATCGTCTCCAGCGTTTCGGCCTGAGTGAGTCTGGAGACCGGCATGAATTTGTCGCCAGCCTTCGCATTCATTGGCCGGACGATCATCGCTTCACGCAAGCCGGGGCGGACGCGGAGGAAGACACCACCGTGCTTTCTTTGGGTGGAGCTTGGCGGTGTGGTTGCCATTCGCAGCTCTCCCCTGGGTTGCATGTTGTGAAGCGCGTAGACAGCGCAGTCTCCGTCTTTCAGTAGTTCACGAATCAAGTCTTTGACGAGTTCAGCCTGATCGGGATTGAACTCGATTCCATGTACATTCGGCATTGAAAAATGCCTCCCTTCTTTGCTACTGACCCGATGCTAGAGGGCAGCACATAAGTAGTCCGTAAAGAAGGGATTGAATCGGTTGCGGGGCGGTTAATCCTGTTCGCCGAAGACGGCCGCGTAGGTCTTTCCGTAGGGATAGAAGCGGTCTTTTTCGCCGCGCTGCCAGGCGGCTCTGTGCTCGGCATCGGTGATGTCCCAGTCGGGGCGGCATTTTTTTGTTACGGCGCGGAGGTCCTGGCGGAGGTCTTCGAGGGTTGGGCGGCCCCAGAACCAGTAGCCGTTGTAGATATTGAAGACGACCAGGCCGGGTTCGAGAACGATGGTGTGGGGGATCATGGGATTGTGAACCGGGTCGGTGTACTCGGCAATGTCGAGATCTTTTTGGATGCGACGGCCTGCGTCGGAGAGGAAGGTCCACTGGGCGCCGACGCCGCTGCGGAATTCGTTGGTCTCGGAGATGCTGTCGGTGCTGATGGTGACGAGACGGGTGTAGGCAACTTCCATCTCGCGATGGAGCTGGAGGAGGAGTTCGGATTGGCGGCGGTCTTTTGGACAAAAGCCTCCGCGGCTGAGTACGAGCACCATGGGATGTTGCCCTTGCAGCTCGGAGAGCTTGCGGCGGGTTGCGGTGTGGTCGCTTAGTTCGTAGTCGGGGAAGATGGCGCCGGGAACGATGTCTGCTCGCATAGGTTCTTAACTCCTTCTTTTTCCATCATGCGCTTCGATGATGGAGGAAGAAAGTTTCCCTTCGGCAATAAAAGTAATGGCGAGTTGTAGGTTAGAGGGCGGAGAGGACTACGAGGACGACTAAGAAGCCGAGGAAGAGACTGCGGCGGTCGGTGATGGCGTAGACGACTGGGTCCTCGTGGAGGCGGCCGCGGGAGGCCTGGAGCCAGAGACGGCTGATCCAGAGGAGAAGGACGGGAACGAGAAGCCAGAGGCGCTTGGTGTGGTGGTAGAGCTGGACGGCATCGAGGTTTGAGATGTAGAGGGTGAGGACGACGACAGAGGCGTAGCCGCTGGCTGAGCCGAAGCTGCGGAGCTGCTCGATGTCGTTGGTGTGATAGCCGCGGCCACTGGCGGAGACGCCGCCGCGCTCGCGGAGGTTTTCGAGTTCGGCGAAGCGTTTGACGAAGGCGAGAGAGAGGAAGAAGAAGATGCTGAAGCTGCCGAGCCAGGTGGAGACGGCGATTCCTGATGCTGCGGAGCCGGCGATGATGCGGATGGTGTAGAGGCCGGAGAGAACGATGACGTCGACGAGGACTGAGCGCTTGAGACGCAAGGAGTACGCGAGCGTGGTGACGAGATAGATGCCGAGCCAGAGGAGGAAGTAATGCGGCTTGAGGAGGTAGAAGAGTTCCGGCGAGAGAGCGGCGACGGTGTGGGGAACAAGCAGCGCCAAAGTTAATGAGATTGCGAAGAAGAGAACGACGACGGCGATTCCGGAGGTGACGGAGAGATCGCCTGAGGCGAAGGGGCGGCGGTGTTTGCGAGGATGCTCGCGGTCGGCGTCGAGGTCGAGGAGGTCGTTGATGATGTAGGTTGCAGAGGCGCAGAGGCCGAAGCTGAGGAATGCTACGGCTGCAGCGGCGATGAGTCCGGGAGCCCAGGCGTGCGCGAGGAGGAGCGGGATGAAGATGAGGACGTTTTTGGCCCACTGATGGAGACGGATGGCTTTGAGCCAGGCTTTGAGGGGAGAGACGCGCTCGTTGAAGGCGCGGACGGGGGTGACGCGGGCTCTTCGCAGAGCGGCGCTAAGTGCGGGGGTGGGATTGGCGACCATGGGCTCCTGACAGTGCTGGAGGAGGGGAAGGTCGGGCAGGGCGTTGCCGATGTAGGAGAAATTGTCGCCGAATTGGGATTGGAAGGCAGCTAACTTGTTCTTTCCGGCGAGGTTGGTCTGGCCGTCGGAGGCGAGAACGCCGGTGAAGAGACCGAGGTGGTCGGCGATGCGGTTGGCAGTGCCGGCGTCGGCGGCGGTGGCGAGGTAGATGGGGCGGCCGGTGGCGCGCTGCTGCTCGAGGTACTGGAGGAGCTCGCGATTGTAAGGGAGATGGACTACGTCGAGCTGGATGGTTTCGGCTAAGTGACGCTTAAGGGAGGCTTTGCCCTGGAGGAGCCAGCCGGGGATCTTCAAAAGCGCGGCGGGGTGGTGCCGGGCGACGGCGAGGGCGGAGTCGTGGAGGGTGTCGGATTTGACGAGGGTGCCGTCGAGGTCGACACAGAGCACTGGCGGCGCGGCGATGTCGAGTGCGGGGGCCGGGTTGGGCAAATTTGTCCTTCCTTACGTCTAAACCACTGACGGCTAAAAGATAGCGTAGAACGATTGCTGGGTGATGACTGCGAACTGAAGCAGCCAAGGTCATTATCAAGTATTCTGGAGTATCGACACAAAGAATCGAAGACACGGTCCCCTGAAGCAAAAGGGAAGATACTTCTGAATCCAGAGAATAGAGAGCAGATATGTTGTCAGCGCAGATAAACGATCAGGATTCGCACGCAGAGAAACGGACCGGGGAGTCGCAGACGAATTTTTCCTCGAAGCAGATGACGCCGGAGACACCGAAAGGGTCGGCCGCGCGCAAGTGGATCGTGCTGCTGGTGATTTTGGCGGTTGTGGGAGCGGCGGTGTGGAAGATCCGCTCGAATGCCAAGGAGCAAGACTCGATTCAGCAGATTATGGCTGCGCAGGCTGAGCGGCCAACTTCGGTGCAGGTGTCTGCGGTTCAGCAGAAGACGATGCCGATCTTTTTGACCGCGCTGGGGACGGTGACGGCGTATAACACGGTGACGATCAAGAGCCGCGTCGATGGACAGTTGATGCTGGTTCCAGTGACTGAAGGGCAGTCGGTGCGGGAGGGACAACTGCTGGCTGAGATCGATCCGAAGCCTTATCAGGCTGCGCTGGAGCAGGCGCAGGGCCAGCTTGTGAAGGACCAGGCGAATGCAGTGAATGCGCGGGCGGAGGCTGCACGGTACGACGCTCTGCAGAAGGCAGGCGTGGTTTCGAAGGAGAGCCAACAGCTGCAGGCTTCGAATGCAGGGCAGGCCGAGGGTTCAATTGCGGCGGATCAGGCGGCCATTCAAGCGGCGAAGGTGAATCTTGGGTACACGAAGATTGTGTCGCCGATTAATGGAGTGGTGGGGCTGCGGCAGGTTGATCCAGGCAATATAGTTCATGCTTCGGACACGAATGGACTGCTGGTAGTGACGCAGTTGCAGCCGATCTCGGTGATTTTTACGCTGCCGG
The DNA here is from genome assembly GCA_050012935.1 of Edaphobacter sp. Classification (GTDB taxonomy): domain Bacteria; phylum Acidobacteriota; class Terriglobia; order Terriglobales; family Acidobacteriaceae; genus Edaphobacter. Next base: position 15,194 of record JBEKGF010000076.1, read on the forward strand.
AGGACCAGTTGCCCGAGGTGTTGAAGCGGACGCGTGGAGGGAGCAGGCTGGCGGTGGAGGCGTTTGATCGCGCGGCTCAGACGCATCTGGCGAGCGGAAGTCTGCTGACGGTGGACAACCAGATTGATACGGCGACGGGAACGGTGAAGGCGAAGGCCGTCTTCGACAATCACGATGGTGCGTTGTTTCCGAACCAGTTTGTGAATGTTCGGCTGATCTTGCAGGAGCGGCAGAATGCGATTGTGATTCCGGCTGCGGCTCTGCAGACGGGCGCGCAGGGGAATTTTGTTTATTTGCTGAAACAGGGGCAGCCACCGGCGGATCTGGCGGAGAAGAAGAACTCGGATATGCCGCTGCCTGAGTTGCCGGAGAATCAGACGAACTACTACGTGACGGCGCAGACGGTGAATGTAGCTCTGACTGAGGGAACGCAGGTGATCCTGAACGGGGGAGTGAAGCCGGGAGACCAGATTGTGGTGGATGGGCAGGAGAAGTTGAAGAATGGAAGCAAGGTGTTTCCGCGGACGGCTTCGGGTAAGACGGATGGGGCGACTGCGGAGTTGAGTGTTGCGGGTGATGGGACGGGCGAGGGTTCATGAGTTCGATGAGTCCATCGAGGCCTTTTATTCTTCGTCCGGTGGCCACCTCGCTTTTGATGGTGGCCATTTTGCTTGCAGGCGCGGTGGCGTATCTGCAGTTGCCGGTGTCGGCGTTGCCGCAGGTGGATTATCCGACGATTCAGGTGCAGACGTTTTATCCGGGGGCGAGCCCGGAGGTGATGGCTTCGTCGGTGACTGCTCCGCTGGAACGGCAGTTTGGGCAGATACCGGGTCTGAGCCAGATGACGTCGACGAGCTCGGGCGGCGGAAGCGTGATTACGCTGCAGTTCTCGCTGGTGGAGAACATCGATGTGGCGCAGCAGGATGTGCAGGCGGCGATCAATGCGGGGTTTACTTATCTGCCGAAGGACCTGCCGAATCCTCCGACGTATAGCAAGGTGAATCCGGCGGATGCGCCGATTATGACACTGTCGCTGACGAGCGATACGCTGCCGCTATCGCAGGTGGAAGACCTGGCGGATACGGTGATTGCGCAGAAGATCTCGCAGCTTTCTGGCGTGGGGTTGGTCTCGATCAACGGTGGGCAGAAGCCGGCGGTGCGGATTCAGGCGAATCCTACGGCGCTGGCGAACTATGGGCTGAGTCTGGAAGATATTCGCACTGCCGTGGGTACGGCGAATGTGGACCAGGCGAAGGGAAATCTGAATGGCGCAACGCAGGCTTATACGATTGGCGCGAACGATCAGATTCCTTCGAGCGCGGGCTACAACAATGTGATCATCGCGTACCGGAATGGGTCGCCGGTGCGGTTGTCGGATGTGGCGAATGCGGTGGATAGCGCGGAGAACCTGTTTCAGGCAGCGTGGATGGGGACTTCGGCGAGGCCTGCGGCGAATGGACAGCCTGCACAGACCGCGACGCTGAAGCCGGCGGTGATTGTGAACATTCAGCGGCAGCCGGGGGCGAACATCATCGGTGTCGTGGATGAGGTGCAGGACATCATGCCGCGGCTGCGGTCGTCGATGCCTGCGACGGTTGATCTGCAGGTGTTGACGGACAGGACGACGACGATTCGTGCGTCGGTGGCGGACGTGAAGTTCTCACTGATCCTGACGATGGGGCTGGTCGTGATGGTGATCTTCCTGTTCCTGCGGTCGTTTGCGGCGACGGTGATTCCGTCGGTGGCGGTGCCGCTGTCGATTGTGGGGACGTTCGGGGTGATGTATCTGCTGGGGTATAGCCTCAACAATCTGTCGCTGATGGCGCTGACGATCTCGACGGGATTTGTGGTGGATGACGCGATTGTGATGATTGAGAATATCGCGCGTTATCTGGAAGAAGGTGATTCGCCGCTGGAGGCTGCGCTGAAGGGTTCGGAGCAGATCGGGTTTACGATCGTTTCGCTGACGGTGAGCTTGATCGCGGTGCTGATTCCGCTGCTGTTCATGGGCGATATTGTGGGGCGGCTGTTCCGCGAGTTTGCTGTAACTCTGGCGGTTACAATTCTGGTCTCGGCGCTGGTGTCGCTGACGCTGACGCCGATGATGTCGGCGAAGCTGCTGAGGCATACTCCGGCGAACAAGCAGAGTACGTTCTATCGGAAGAGCGAAGATTTCTTTGAGTATGTGATTGCGAAGTATGCGGTCGGGGTGCGGTGGGTGCTGCGGCATCAGACGCTGACCTTGCTGGTGACGCTGGGGACGTTTTTGCTGACGGTATACCTGTTCTGGATTGTGCCGAAGGGGTTCTTCCCGGTGCAGGATACGGGCGTGCTGCTGGGGATTACGGAAGCTTCGCAGACGGTGAGCTTTGGGGCGATGAGTTCGCGGCAGCAGGCGTTGGCGCGGATTATCTTGCAGGACAGGGATGTCGAGAGTGTTTCGTCGTTTATCGGGATCGATGGGACGAACTCGACGTTGAACAGTGGACGCATTCAGATTAATTTGAAGGACCGCGAGTTGAGGAAGTCGTCGGCGCTGGATGTGATTCAGCGGCTTGAGCCGAAGGTCGCGAAGGTGGATGGGATTCAGTGTTTTCTGCAGCCGCTGCAGGATCTGACAGTTGAGGATCGGGTGAGCCGGACTCAGTATCAGTACTCGCTTGAGGACGCGAATGTTGAGGAGCTGGCGTTCTGGACCGACAGGATGGTGAAGGAGCTGAAGACGGTTCCGATCTTGAGCGATGTGGCGAGCGATGAGCAGTTGGGCGGGCTTGAGGCTAGTCTGGTGATCGATCGCGATACGGCTTCGCGGTTGGGAATTACTCCGCAGAATATTGACGACACGCTGGATGATGCGTTTGCGCAGCGGCAGGTGTCGACGATCTTCACGCAGCAGAACCAGTATCACGTGGTGCTGGAGGTTGCTCCGAAGTTTCAGAGGAATCCGGAGTCGCTCGACAATATTTATGTGAAGAGCTCGAATGGGACGCAGGTGCCGCTGTCGGCGTTTACGCACTTTGAAGAGAAGCCGACGCCGCTGGTGATTAGTCATCAGGGCCAGTTTCCTGCTGTGACGATCTCGTTCAATCTGGCGCCGGGGAAGTCGATTGGCGATGCGGTTGAGGCGGTGAACAAGGCTAAGGCGAAGCTGAATATGCCGCCCAGCGTGAATGCGGAGTTCCAGGGTTCGGCGCGGGCGTTTGTGGCGTCGCTTGAGAATGAGCCGCTGCTGATTCTGGCGGCACTGATCGTCGTCTACATTGTGCTGGGGGTGTTGTATGAGAGCTACATTCATCCGATAACGATTCTGTCGACGCTGCCTTCGGCTGGTGTTGGCGCGATCCTTGCGCTGCTGTTGTTTCATGTGGATTTGAGCGTGATTGCGCTGATCGGAATTATTTTGCTGATCGGCATTGTGAAGAAGAACGCGATTATGATGATCGACTTTGCTCTGGAGGCTGAGCGTGAGCAAGGGCTGACTCCGACGGAGGCGATCTATCAGGCTTGTTTGCTGCGGTTCCGGCCGATCATGATGACGACGATGGCGGCGTTGCTGGGCGGATTGCCGCTGGCGCTGGGTACGGGCACGGGAAGCGAGTTGCGGCGGCCGCTGGGCATCACGATTGTGGGCGGATTGATTGTGTCGCAGGTGCTGACGCTGTTTACTACGCCGGTGGTTTATCTGTTCTTCGACCGGCTGGCGCGGAAGACAAAGGGTTCGGAGGAATTGGAGATGCATGCGATGTCGGCGGATTGATAGATGACGTTTGGAGTGGACTTGCGTTGAATGATCGAAGGACAACAGCAAGAACAAATGCGAAATGCGGGGGTCCTTCGCTGCGCTCAGAATGACAAGCTTTTTGCGTTGCTCCTACGAGGTTTGGGGAAAGATAAGGGTTGAAGATCTAGAGGGTTATGCATTTTTCAGCACCATTTATTCGGCGGCCGGTGGCGACATTTCTGATGTCGATCGCGGTGATTCTGGCGGGTGCGGTGGCGTATACGCTGCTGCCGGTGGCCAGTCTGCCGCAGGTGGAGTTTCCG
>JBEKGF010000077.1:0-18058 GCA_050012935.1 Edaphobacter sp.
GCCCTTCCTGTAATACGCCGTACCCAGGTTCAAATGTGCCGGCGGGTTCTCAGGAGCAATCGCCAACGCGTGTTTGTCTTCATCGATTGCTTCATCCAATTGCCCTGCCGCGGCCAGCGTTTCGCCCAGTTCGACATGCGCTTCCAGGTTCCCCGGCTCCGCCGCCAACACCTTCACCCTCACCATCGCGACACCAGGCGCAACTGCATCAACCAGGAACCCGGCCCGCGGCAGTACCCATCCACCCATCGTCTGGGCACTTCTGCTCCTCCCCGCCGTCGGTCTCGCTCTTCGCCCGCGCGGCTATCGCATCCCGGCAAGACTCGTTGTCCTCGCAACGCTCACCTTTGCGCTTCTCACCGCCACCGGTTGTGGAGACCGCATCAGCACAGCCGACGCACTCCTTCTCTCCGCGAAGAATTACACCATCACGGTTACTGGAACCGCCACCAGCCCAACCGGCAGCATCCTCCAACACTCCACCAACGTAACCCTCGTACTCGAACAGCCCCAGTAGTAATCGCGGCGGAACGAAGGATCTCTCTCAACCGCAAACTCTGCGTCTCACCCCGGCCCCAGCAGCCGCAGCAGAAAAAACACCACTACCCCCACAAAAAACACCAGCGCCATTCTGATTCCCGGCTCGCGGTTCACCTCCGGCACCAGGTCCGTCGCTGCAACATAAATCGTCACCCCTGCCGACAGCGGCAACCCCACCCGCACCCAACTCGGCTCCAGATTAATCACCAGCACCCCAAGGACCGTCATCGCCCCCAGAAACAGCGCCGAGTTCAGCGCCGTCGCACGGCCCCGTCCGCCAGCAAGCATCACGCTCGCCATCGTAAAGCCCTCAGGAATCTTATGCAGAAACACCGCAAAGAAAAGCACCCATCCCAGCCACTGCGACAACACAAACCCCGAACCGATCGCCACCCCATCGAAAAACGTATGTGTCGCCAGCCCCAGCAGCACAGAGTAGCTCGTCTTCGCCGAAAGAAACTCGTGATCGTGCGTCTCTTCCCCAAAATGAAAGTGCGGCACCAGCGTATGCTCCAGCAGATGCACCCCGCAGTATCCGCCCAGGATCAGCAGCGCCGCCCACCGCGGATTCACCTGCATTCCCTCGGGAACCATCTCCAGAATCGCCGCTGCCAGCATAAAACCCGCACCCAGCGCGACGAAATAGCGCAACGCCTTAGCCGAAGGCGACCGCCTCACCAGCAAAAAACCACCCAGATAATCCGCCAGCCCCGCCACCAGCCCGAGCGTCAGGCTCAACCAAAGTCCCGACACGGCTAATCGATCCTGCGAAGGATCAGAAAGTCCAACCCATCGCTCCCGGCCGTCTCACAAAAGACCGTCTCACAAAGAAATTCCCCACCGCGCAAGCCATCCACCTGAATCGTCATTATCTAACGATTCTATCCATCTTCGGCTTACCCGTCCTCGTCTCTTTGGTCTTAGCCCACTGCGACTCACACGACAGAACAAACACCACTCCAAGCCCGCACAGCAGCACAAAACCCTCCAGCTTCTCCGACAACCGGTGTAGCCGCTCAAAATCCAGTCGCCCCGCATTCTCCACCGAAGCGGTCTCCACTTCGCCGCCCGCCAGCGCCCGATCCACTTCCATCGACGGAAGAATCCTGAACTGCGAATAAGCCGTCACCACCAGCATCACCGCCACCAGCGCAAGCTGCCGCGCAAAACCCACACGAGCCGGCACCTCGGCTCGAAACCAAAGCCATCCAGTCCCCAAACAAAACGCCGCACCACCCACCAACCCGATCCAGTGCAGCACGCGCAGCGTCCCACCCACCACCAACCCAGCCTGATGCGCACTGGCCAGCGTACCGAACGCCACCGGCGCCACCACAAAAGCGAAGAACATCAACCCGCCAACCCACGCCACCATCGCATACAGCCGCACAGCCCGCACCAAAGTCTGCATCCTAAACCAAGTCCCTTCCAATCAACCGTCGAATCCTATCCTTCATCGGTGGATGCGTCGAAAACAAACTGGCAATTCCTCCGCTCCCCAGCAGCGGAGCCACAATAAACAGATGCGCATTCGAAGGCGAAGCCTGCATCGGAATCCGTTTCGAATAAGCATCTAGCTTCTGCAGCGCCCGAGCCAGCGCATACGGATTGCCCGTCGTCGCAGCGCCGGTCGCGTCTGCCTCGTACTCCCGCGATCGCGAGATCGCCAGTTGAATCAACGTCGCCGCAAGCGGAGCCACGATAATCATCAACAGCGCACCCAGTCCGCCGCCGCCACGCTCCCTGTCGCGTCCACCGCCACCGCCGCCCCCAAACAGCGAAGCCCAATACCCCATCCGAGCCACCATCGTAATCGCCCCTGCCAGCGTAGCCGCAATCGAGCTCGTCAGAATATCCCGATTCCTCACATGTCCCAGCTCATGCGCCAGCACACCCTCAAGCTCCTCACCATCCAGCAGCTCAAGAATCCCACGCGTCACCGCCACCGAAGCATGGCTCGGATTCCGCCCTGTCGCAAACGCATTCGGACTCTCCGTCGGCAGCACATAAATCTTCGGCATCGGCAGTCCCTGCTTCGCTGTCAACCGCTCCACCGCCGCATACGCCTTAGGCAACTGCTCCCGCGTCACCGGTTGCGCGTTGTACATCTTCAGCGCAATCTTGTCGGAGAAGAAGTATGTCCCAAAATTGAAGACCACCGACAGAAGAAACGCGAGCACCATCCCATTCCGTCCGCCGAAGTAACCTCCGATAAAAATCAGGAACACCGCCAGCGTCACCAGCAGCAAAGTCGATTTGAACGTATTCATCGGTCCCTCCTACACAAGCGGACCCGCAACATTGGACGTCTCGGCCACACGTTCGCCGCGCTGCAAAGCCCGCCGCAACACGACCTCCAACGCTGCCTTCTGCTCCACATACTCGCTCTCGCTCAACCGTCCCTGCAACCTGTCTGTCTCCAGTGCAAACAACTCTTCCTTCATCGCCGAAAGCAGGGAATCGCCCCCACTCGCGACACCACTCCCAGGAACAGCAGGAGCCACAGCCTGTGCAGGGCCACCCTTCAACATAATTCCAGCCCCAACAGCCATCGCCAGCCCCAGCCCGCCCAGGATCCACCACTTATACTTCGCCCACGGATCGTTACTTCCCTCAGGATCCAGCGGAACACCCAACCCGCCCCCAGGCCGCGTATCCCCAGCAGCCGAAGTCGTACCACCAGCCTCTGCAGGTGCCGCACCAGCCGCCGCAGCTGCGCCCGCATCCCTCGGCATCTGCCCCGTCCCCGAGACCGTAAAATCCAGTGCCTGCGAAGGCTCCGCATTCCGGACCACATAAGTCTGCGCCGTCGTCTCCTCAGTCACCGGCGTATACGAAGCGGAGGCCCCCGGCTTGAACGTCATGCTCTTCGGCATCATCACCGCAATTGTGTCCGTCGGCATCATCACTCGCGGCGCAAACTTCAAACTCCCGTTATACGGCAGGTGATACGTAATCTGAAACCGCGTCTCGCCCGGCCGAATCGGAAAGATGAACGCATAGTGCCCCGGCTCTCCCAGTGGCACAGGCGAAGCCTGCACCGGCATTCCACCGGGAGCCAGCGCCGCCGACCCCTCGACCACCGCACCCTCCGGAAGAGAAAACTCAAACGGCCTGTCGCTGAACTGCGTCATCGGAGGATTCGACTCGTTCTTCACAAAAAAATTCTCAACCACACGCAGCGCCTTCCCGCTCTCATCCGTCTGGATGCGCATCACATCGGCCTCGCTCGCGACACCGTTCACCTTCGCGGCAGCATTGAAGACCTCTACCTCAACCGACTGCGTCCCCGGAGGCGCAGGGCGAAAATAATTCGCCTTGTCATGCGTAACCCGCACCAGGTGAATCCCGTTATCACCGGACGGAATCTCGAGCGTAAACCGCCCCTTCGCATCTGTCTTCGTGCGGGTTGCTTCCTGCATCCCCTGCGCCAGCCGGATCAGCACAACATCATCCCCGCCTGCAGGTTTGTTCGTCGTCTTATTCGTCACCACACCCGTAATCGACTCAGCCACAGCAAATCCGGAAAACGCCGCCGCAATCACGGCAACCAAACCAACACGTCGGAGCATAAAAGAGAAAGGAGTCACCCCTAAAGTCTACGTCAAATGAACGGGCGCCATCACAACACACTGACTACACCTGATCTGGGCATCTGTGTTAAGCCTTCAGCCAAAAGAGAATCATTTCCCCACCTGTTTCACCCACTCCGACAGTTCTTCCTTCGACTGGATCTTCTGCTCTAGCAAAGCGTCCAACAGTCGCCGCGTGTTCAAAGCATCAAAAGGCGCATCGATCGTCGCGCCGCTGTGCTGTTGCGGCAGCTTTACAATATAGGCCGGACGGTCGTCAAACTGTCCACCTCGACTCGCCGCCTGCTCCTCTTTTGTCAATCCCGGCTCATGCTCCCAGATAAACTTCGTCCGCCACGAATGATCCCCCATGATGACAATCGTGGAGCTGTCCCACTGTCCGCTCGCTTCGAGCTCCGATCGCAAATGCTTCAGGAACTTGTCCGAAAGCGCAAGATTGTCCAGGTAGTCCGAGTTCGTCAGTGCGAACCTGTCCGTCTTGCGGTCATAGATTCCGTTGGGATGGGGGATCGGCAGGTGAATCAGTGAAAATCCAGCCGACCGGTCCTCTACGATCCGGTCCGCAGCCGCCGCAAGTGCCACGTAGTCGGAAAGATGTTGTTCCGCATTCAGTCGTTCCGCATTCCGATCACCAGCGATGTGCAGATAAGAAGATGCTAAATGAGCCACCAGAGCGTTTTTGGAAAAACGCATCCACCACGGATTCATCAGATTCGGTTCGAGCGAGGCTCGCGGCATCATCTCATTTGAGGCCGAGTAGCCGAACTTCCAGAAACAGTGATCCAGAACATCCGGCAGGATGCGGCAATATGGGTTATACCAACCCGCGACCGCCGTACTGTAATTCAGATTCAGCGCATCTTGAAAGACAGTGTCATGCTCGTTAAACTTTTGCCACGCCCCGGTATGTGGATTTCGCAGAGATAACGCCCTCCCATCGGACGAGGATCGAATCTCATCGACAGGCGCGCCAGTCAGCAGAGACGGCAAAACTATTTCGGTCTCGATCCCCGCTGGAGTTGCGTGCGTAAATACCGTTGCCGCCGCCGCGAGCGCATCAAAGGCTGGGAGCTGAAGCCCTGGGAACCGGTGTTCATACACCTGCTCATAAGAAAGCTCATCGAACAAAATCCAGATGACCCGCGGCCTGCCGGCCTGCGCAGCTGTTTCATGGGTTGCGGCATGCAAAGGCACCTCAGCATTCAGAGAGCGAGCCTGCCACCCCAGCCATGCGTACTGAGACAGGATCAATATTCCATGCAAACCGGCGAAGATAAACACTGTCGTCGCAAATTTCTCTACCGCCGCAAACTTCTCCTCGAACTGCGATCGCCACCACACCAGAAGAATTGGAAAAATCGACAACCCGAGAGCGAGCACCAGAACACTCAGCCAATGGGGAGAACTCTTGTGGGACATATAGCCCCAATTCTTAAGCTCTACCCATGGTGTCAAAGCGATGATCCCGCACAATAGCGCAATCCGTACCCTTCCTCTGACCAGAAACAGCACCAGCGCCACCAGCAGCCAGAATGCACAGAAGTCCAGCAGGGGTGGCAGGAAGAGTTGAGACGCCGGACTGTCCCAGTGATAAACTGTCTCGCCCGTCGAAACGACGAGCCCGCCGACAAGCCACAGCAGGCAGATGGAAGTGATGCCCAAAGCCACGCCGCTAGTCGTCAGCACCGCTCTCAATTTGGGAGTCATTCAGGGCAGCCCACAATCGGGCAAAGACCCAGACTCCTACATTCTGTTGCCTCGCGCAAAAACTCCACGTGCCTCGAGCCCCTCCATCTCCCCAATTACCCGCGCCGCCTCATCCTCCAGGCCAGCGCGTTGCTCCACATAATCCTGCTCCGGATACTTCCCAGCCTGAAACTCAAAGTTCAAATCCCGCAGATTCTCATAAATGACGTCCTTCCGTTCCCGCAGATAATCTACGCGCGTCTTGTCAGCCTGCACAAACGGATTCTTCTCCGGCCAGAACATATAGGCGAACACGGCAAGCGTCAAAGCCACTCCGGCGACCATTCCCATATCAATACTCCGTCTCCCGACGAATCCGCTCCCGCAGCGCATCTCCGCCAACAAGTGGTCCGACAACGGGCCCCGCGGCACTAAGCGCCATGCGACGAGAGGTCCACATCCGAATCAAAAATCCAACCCCCACCGTAGCCAGCAGAAACACGGCCATTGGTGCAATCCACGCCACGTTATCAAACCCGCCACGAATCGGAGACGCGAGCACCGTACCGCCGTACTTTGCTGCGAACCAGTTGAAGATCATCGTATTTGAGCCGCCACTGTCGATCTGCGCGTGTAACTCCCCAATCATCACCGGCGAGACCGGGCACCCCACATGGTTGCACTCCAGCAGAATCTGCCCACACCCGCAGGTACAGATCATTGCGTGGCCCATCTTCTCGAACCGTGTACCAGGATCTGCCCCAAGCATCACCACCGCCAGCAGACAAACCGCACCGGCCTGCATCCATCGACGAAACCTAAGCATGATAAACCTGAGCCTCCGCCAAAGTCGCCTCTACAACCGCCGCCCGCACCGGTGAACGCGTCAAACTCGGAACCAGTGCCAGCAGCGTCCCCGCCACCACAATCAAAACCCCAATCCATATCCAGTTCATCAGCGGATTCAGAAACACCTTGATAATCGGCTTGTCCGTATCCACATCCCGCCCCTCATAGATCACATACAAATCGCTCGCCAGCGTCGAGTGCATCGCCACCATCGTCGACGGCTGCGCATGATCCGTATTCGGAAAATAAATCCGTTTCTCCGGAGCAAGCTGCACCAGCTTCTTCTGACCCTTGAACACATCCAGCAGCGCGTACTCCGTATCGAACTCCGGCTTCGAGTCCTGCGTAAAACTTTGGCACACCAGCCGATACGGCCCCATCGTCAACGTATCGCCATACCCCATCTCCTGCTCATGCGACTGGTTGAAAGCCCCGCCGGCAATCCCGATAAACATCACCACAATGCCAAAGTGAACGATGTACCCGCCATACCGCCGCGTGTTCCGTCGCGTCAGCAACACCATCGAAGCCAGCAGATTCTTCCCGGTCTGCGTCGCCACCACCGAAGCCCCGCGCAAGAACTCCGACGCAATCGCCGTAATCACACCAGCCGCCAGCGTAAATGTCACCAGCGAAAACAGCGTCGACTGCCAATCATCGCCATCTTTCCAGGGTCGCACGCCCACTGCCAGCAACACCACGAGGGCCACACCCATCGCAATCCCCGGCAGCACAAAATTCCGCCGTATCGTCCGCAGCGAAGTCGACCGCCAGGCCAACAGCGGCCCAATCCCCGTCAAAAACAGCAGAAACAACCCAATCGGCAGGTTCACGCGGTTATAAAACGGAGCACCCATCGTAACCTTCGTGCCTTGCACATACTCCGACAGAATTGGAAACAGCGTCCCCCACAGCACGGTAAAGCAAGCCGCCAGCAAAATCAGGTTATTGAACAGAAAGCTCGACTCACGGCTCACCAGCGACTCCAGCCGATTCTCCGACTTCAAATGGTCCCGCTGCCTGAAGAACGTAAACAGACAAACCGCAAACGCAATCAGGATGAACGCATAAAACCAGTCACCAATATTCGACGAAGCGAACGCATGCACGGAACTCACAATCCCCGACCGCGTCAGCAGCGTTCCCAAAATCGTCAGCAGAAACGTCGAGAAGATGAGCCACACATTCCAGCTCTTCATCATCCCGCGTTTCTCCTGCATCATCACCGAGTGCAGAAACGCCGTCCCCGTCAGCCACGGCATCAGGCTTGCATTCTCCACCGGATCCCAGCCCCAATACCCGCCCCATCCCAGAACGCTATAAGCCCAGTGCGCCCCCAGAAAAATCCCGCAAGTCAAAAACAGCCACGTCACCATCGTCCATCGCCGCGTGATGTGGATCCACTTCTCCCCCGGATACCGCATCATCAGCGCACCCAGCGCAAACGCAAACGGCACCGAGAACCCCACATATCCCAGGTAAAGCATCGGCGGATGAATCACCATCTCCGGATACTGCAGCAGCGGATTCAACCCAAACCCATCCTGCGCCACCGGCCCCGGCTCAACCGCAAACGGCGGAGCCGCAAAGTTCAGCAGCATCAAAAAGAAAACCTGCACCCCCGCCAGAATCGTCGAAGCAAACGCCGTCAGCCGCACATCTACCTTATGCCGCATCCGCAACACAAACCCATACGCACTCAGCAGCCACGCCCACAACAACAGCGAGCCTTCCTGACCAGACCACAGCGCAGAAAACTTGTAAGCCGTATTTAAAGCTCTGTTCGTATGATGAAGAATGTACGAGACCGAATAGTCATTCGTAAACGAAGCCCACACCAGCGCAAACGCCGCGCAGCTCACCACAATAAAACTCGAAATCCCCGCCCGCCGCGCCGTCTCCCCAAGCTTGTCCGCCTGCCGGTCTACACCCGCGGACACCCCGCGCGTCCGCCACAACGCCGCCGCACCCATCACCAGCGTATAGACGCACAACGCCAACGCCAGCAACAAAGTAAAACTACCGAACTCCGGCATCGGGTGCAGTTGCATGAATTCCTCTACCCATTCTCTCAAGGGCAACGCGTATCAGCAACAAAGCGCAACAGGCAAGCGCGTTTACCGGACACGCTCACCTGTGCGAACCACAGAGATCCAAGGGAAGAAAGGGAAGGGAAGACTACGAAACCGCCGACAACTCTGAGCCCTCGTCCACCATCGACCGCACCGTCTCCAGGAGCTGGTCCGGCATCAGTGGCTTCTGCCGAAACGTGACATTCAGCCCCGCATACTCACGCTCGGCCTCTTCCAGCCCACTGATAACCAGCACCGGCAACTTCGGGTGCGTCCGCCGCAGCTCCACAACGAACCGCGAGCCACTCATTCCCGGCATCAGATGATCTGTGATCACAAGGTTGATCTCAACCGGAAACTCCCCGCATTGAATCTGTTCCAACGCCCGCTCAGGGTTCAGAGCGGCGATTACAAAATACCCCGCCCTCTTCAGAATCGTCTGCCGCGTCGCTGCCTGTACAGCATTATCGTCGATGAGAAGAAGGTTGGAGGTCATGCGCGCGTTCGGCTGTTCCAAGGGAAAAGATACAACAAGGCTCATTGAGACCCTCTCAACATATCTCCAATCCCTGCAAAGTGGGAGGCAATATACCGTTGATTCTAATGCGATGCATAATTTTCGGTTCGCGTTGGCATAGAGCAGAAATTCTTCCTCATTGGAATTAGCCAGCCACCGCATCTCCTTCGCTAGCAATTCCTATGCCACAGCCCCGCGCCTTATAGCCTGTTCCAATCTGGACTCGAACATCGAAAGAAGATACAGTTTCCCCCAGAACTATAACGTTTCAGCACATCTTCCAAATCAGGCTGACACTAAGGGATACCTTGAATCTTTCCATCATCGACTGGCTCATCATGCTGGTCTACTTCGTCTTTGTGCTAGGCATCGGCTTTGCTCTCAAGCGCTACATGCGCACCTCTAACGACTTCTTCCTCGCCGGGCGCTCCATCCCTGCCTGGGTCTGCGGTCTCGCCTTTATCTCAGCCAACCTTGGCGCCCAGGAAGTCATCGGCATGGGTGCCTCAGGCGCCAAGTACGGCATCATCACCAGCCACTTCTACTGGATCGGCGCCATCCCCGCCATGATCTTCGTCGGCATCTTCATGATGCCCTTCTACTACGGGTCCAAAGCGCGCAGCGTCCCCGAATACCTCCGCCTTCGCTTCGACGAAAAAACCCGCGCCGTCAACGCCTTCTCCTTCGCCGCCATGACCGTGCTCTCCTCCGGCATCTCCATGTACGCGATGGCGCTTTTAATTCAAACCCTCGGTCTCCTCCACGGCATCATCCCCGACCCATACATCTTTCACGTTTCCGTCTTCCTATCCGCGATCATCGTCCTCGGTTACATCTTTCTCGGCGGTCTCACCAGCGCGATCTACAACGAAGTCCTCCAATTCTTCCTCATCGTCGCCGGCTTCGCCCCACTTGTCTGGATCGGCCTACGCAACGTAGGCGGCTGGCAGGGAATCAAGCGCACACTCCCCGCCAACATGACCCACTCCTGGCAAGGCATGGCCCACGCCTCCACCAACACCCTCGGCGTCGAATGGTTCGGCCTGGCTATGGGCCTAGGCTTCGTCCTCAGCTTCGGCTATTGGTGCACAGACTTCCTCGTCATTCAGCGAGCCATGGCCGCCGACTCCGAAGTCTCCGCACGTCGCGTCCCTCTCATCGCCGCCATCCCAAAGATGTTCTTCCCATTCCTCGTCATCCTGCCCGGCCTCATCGCCGTCAGCGTCACCAGCCACATGGCAGCCACGACCCCGGGTGGCCCATCCTTTGCGTCTTCTGCAAAGGGTGGGTTATCGAGCGAAGTTAGACCGCTCTCCTCAAGCACGACAACAGATCAACCCGTCAGCAGCGAAGACAAAGAGCTGGCATCAGCTACAGCAAACGGCAAGGTCGCGCCGAAATCCCTCCCGCTCGACGAAGCCCATCCGCACGGCATCATCCCCATCAAAACCGACCCCACCAGCGGCAAAGAAGTCTTCAACGCCGACGGCACCCCCGTCTATAACTACGACCTGGCCATCCCGGTCATGCTTCTCCACTTCTTTCCTACCGGAATCCTCGGTCTAGGCCTCACAGCATTGCTAGCCAGCTTCATGTCCGGAATGGCTGGAAACGTAACCGCCTTTAACACCGTGTGGACCTACGACATCTACCAGGCTTACATCAACAAGCGCGCCACCGATGCCCACTACCTATGGATGGGACGCATGGCCACTATAGGAGGCGTAGCCCTATCTATCGCCGCCGCCTATCTCGTCACCAACTTCAACAACATCATGGACGCGCTCCAACTCGTCTTCTCCATCGTCAACGCCCCACTCTTCGCCACCTTCCTTCTCGGCATGTTCTGGAAGAAGACCACCGGCCACGCCGCATTCACGGGCCTTCTCTCCGGAACCGCTGCCGCGCTCATCCACCACGGCCTCACTCTTCCTACCGACGCCGTCCCCGGTATTCACGGCGGCTGGATCGCTATCGCCCACCGCTACCCCAGCGACATGGCCCAGAACTTCTGGACCGCCATCTTCGCCTTCTCCGTCAACCTCCTCGTCACCATCGCCATCAGCCTCATCACCACCCCGCGTCCCGAACCCGAGCTGGTAGGCCTCGTCTACTCCTTAACTCCCAAACCCGTAGAAACACACTTAAGCTGGTACCAGAAGCCCGCAACCTTAGCCGTCGCGGTTCTGGCAATCTTAGTCATCCTCAACCTCGTCTTCGCGTAAACAGCAATGAGCGATGAGCAATGAACCCTCGGCTCAATCTCAAAAGCTCAAACTTCAAAGCAATAAGCCTTGAGCTCATAACTCACAACTCAAAACTCAAAACTCAAAGCGACTGACTGAAAGGATCCCCATGGGACTAGACATCCGCATCCCCCTCGGCCTCATCTTCCTCTTCATCGGAGGCCTCATGAGCGTCTACGGCCTCATCACCCGCGACGCCGCCGACATCTACGAAAAATCCATGGGCATCAACCTCAATCTAATCTGGGGTGCGGTCATGTTCGTCTTCGGCCTCATCATGTTTCTCGTAGGCCGCCGCCAGAAATGGCAGGACGACCCAGTCAACCCTCGCCCCTGGGAAAAATCCGCCGGCCCCCGCCACTGATGCACATCGAATATCAAATCTCAGAAGACGACTTCGCCGCAGCCGGCAAACTCGCAGTGCCGCCGAAATTGAGATCGCAGCGGTTCAACATTACGTCCTGACGTTTCTCAGAGCACTGATCACCGGTGGTAGCTTCAAGCGGCTCACTGCGGGATGAGACAACCAATCAGGGCCTCGTCGGTCTTCCGCCCAGCCCCAAAAACGATCCCCACCAGTCCCGGAACCCGGCACCCTCTCGCTCCTCGGCACAGGTCTTCTCGGCGTTGCTGGAATCGTTCGTCGCCGTCTCTCCGCCTGAACAGGCTGTATTGCTTCAATCATGCCCCAGCCCTCGCACAACCATGCGAATGCTGGGGAACTTTTCTTTAATCTCGTTGCACCCACAATACTCTGCTCACCTCAACTCCCACTTTGAATCTATCCGTCGCAATGTAGTCGCGCGTTTATCTTCCACACGCTCACACTTGCAATAATGAAGTCATGAAGCGACGCGAGATCAAGCAGTACGAGTTCGTCCGCAAGATTGGCACCGGCGGCAGCGGCGTCGTTTACCTCGCCAACGACACCCTCCTCCAGCGCCCCGTCGTCCTCAAGCTCCTCAAGCGCGGCAATCTCACCACCGAGCAGATGCGCGCCACCCAGCTCCGCGAAGCCCGTCTCGCCTCTGCCATCGACCACCCCAACGTCTGCGCCATCTACGACGTCGGTGAAGCCCCCGCAGAGAGCAGTGACGGGGAAGAAGCGTACATCGTCATGCAGTACATCCCCGGCAAATCCCTCGACAAGCTCATAGCCGAAGGCCCCGCCACACTCCAACTCGTCCTCTCCGCCGGCATCCAGACCGCCGACGGCCTCTCCGCCGCACACAACCTCGGCATCTTCCATCGCGACCTCAAGCCGGCCAACATCATGCTCACCGACGGCGGTCTTATCAAGATCCTCGACTTCGGCCTCGCCCGCCGCCTCCGTCCCGACCAGGCCGAATTCGACCCAGCCGGTCCCGTCAGTAAGCACAAAGTAGGCTCTTCCCAGATCGTTCCCGGCCCCACCTACACCGCCCGCGGCGGCACCATCGCCTACATGGCGCCCGAACAATTCGTCACCGGCCAGTCCAGCGTCCAGTCCGACATCTTCGCCCTCGGCCTCATCCTTTACGAACTCGCCACTGGCCGTCACCCCTTCCACCGCCCCGACGCGCCAGAATTCCAGACCATCCGCGCCACTCAGTTCGCTGACCCGCCCTCCATCCGCGAAATCGCCCCCACCCTCCCCATCGAACTCGAGTCCGTCATCCTCCGCTGCCTCGAAAAACAACCCTCCGCCCGCTTCTCCTCTGCAGCCGAAGTTCGCGACGCACTCAAAACCATCATCCGGGCAATGCAGCTCGATTCCATCCTTCTCCCAGCAGACAATGTCTCGCTCCGTCCCTCCCAAAACCGCCTCGCCTTCGACACACCCGAAGAAGAAAAACGCGCTACCGGCATTCTCTCCATGCTCGCCGAGCGATTCCGCGAGTCCGGCACCACCGCCTCCAGTAATCAGAACACTATCGTCGTCCTGCCCTTCGTCAATTTCGGCCCAGCCGACGTCGCCCCTCTCTATGGCTACGCCCTCGCCGACGCCATTGCCACACGCCTCACCCGCATGTCCACGTTAGTCGTCCGCCCGTCGTCCTCCTTGATGACCATCCCCGCCGCCCAGCTCGATCCCCTCAGCGTTGGCAAAAAACTTCTCGTCAACTTCGTCCTCGCCGGCAACTTCCTCCGCTCCGAAAAAGGCTTCGACCTCAACTGGCAGCTCCTCGACGTCCCTGGTCAGAGCGTTCGCGCCGGAGGCTCCATCAACGTGGCCTCCTTCGACCTCGTCAGCATCCAATCCGAGATCTGCAACGAAGTCTTCAGCACACTCCAGGGCTTCGGCGATCTCCAGCCCAAAAACGAAAACCACCGCGCCGCGCTTCCCGCCTCCTCGCTCAATCAAGCGCTCTCCGAGGAGTACCTTCAGGCCCGAGCCGTCCTCTCCGCCTTCATGACCCGCACCGGCAGTCGCGAAGACCTCGACCGTGCTCGCGAGCTCTTCGCCAACGTCGTCAAGCAGGATGAGCACTACGCCCCAGGCTGGTCCGGCCTCGGCATCACCCACCTCCAATACACCCGCCACGGCCTCGGAGGCCAGATGCACGTCCTCGAGGCACGCCGCGCCTTCGACAAAGCCCTCACCCTCGACCCAGGCTCCGTCGAAGCCAATCTCTACCGCGTCTACATGCTTCTCTCCCGCGGCGAAAAAGAGTCCGCCCGCCACGGTATCGAGAACCTCCTCCAGACTGCAGGAAACGACTGGAACGTTCGCATGGTCGCCGGCATCACCCTTCGCATCGACGGCATGTACGATGAAGCTCTCGATCAGTTCAACGCATCCCTGCGCATGAACCCCGCCAACGCGGCCATGATCTACAATCACCGCGCCCGCGTCTACCAGTATCAAAACCAGCTCGAACTGGCTGCCGACGAGATAGAAAAAGGCCTCACCCTTGAACCCCGCCAGCCGCTCCTCCGCACCTCGCTCGGCTATCAGCAGATGCGCGTAGGCGACCTTCCCAAAGCAATCGAGACCCTCGAAAACGTCATCCGCGACGACTCTTCGCTCCGCATCGTCTTTCCCACCATCGCCCTCTGCTACGTCCAGCTCGGCGACCGCGAAAAAGCCGCGACCTTCATCGTCGACCAGACCCTCTCCGCCGCCGAAGCCGACAGCGAGATGGCGTACCGTCTCGCCACTTATTTCGCGGTCGAAGGCGACGAGTCCGAAGCCCTCCACTGGCTCCGCCGCGCCATCTATCTGGGCAACGAAAACTACCCGTGGTTCAGCAAAAACCCAGCCTGGCGCAAACTGCAAGGCCACGCCGACTTCGAGCGCATCCTCGAAGACCTCAAAAAATCCTACCGCCGCAACCAGAAAAACTGGAAGCGTCTCCTCGCCCAGGTCCGCGACTAGAGCATTATTCCTGTGGTCGGTTCTTCTCCTCGCGAGCCTTCGCAACAGCCACAAGTTTCTCGACCGAATAGCGTCGTTTCACCCAATCTTCATCGACGGTCACTTCATCTTTCATCCACGGATGCAGCTCCCGCACCTTCGTAATCGCAAAGGCAAAGCAATTGCCTTGCTTCGGAAACAACGCCGCAATCAATCGCATTCCCGGAAGCACCGTCCGCAGGGCGCCGGCGGCCATCCGATTCTTCATCGACTGAATCCGGCCCTCCGGAACCCTCAGCGCAGAGAAGTAGCGAAACCCGGCTCGCCCCTCAGGCGCAACCGAATGAATCGTCTTTTCGATCTCATGCTCCGTCCACCGGTAAACAAAATTCGGCGTCGGGCCATTCCCCACTCCACCGCATTGCAAATCATTCGCTGCAACCGCCGCTACCTCATAGTCTTGCCCAAACCCGATCTTCACTCCCAGCCGCACCAGCCGCGTGTCCCGAGGCTCAAACGCCAGCACCCCTCGTTTTGCCACCCGGTGCATCTCCAGCAGTCCTCGATGCGGCGAGCGGCAATGATGCAGCCCCTGATGCACCACAACAAAATCGAACTCTCCATCCTCGAAGGCCAGTTTCTCCACATCCTGCCGGCTCCACGTATACGGAGCTACGTCCTCGCTCTTCATCCGCGAATCCAGATTCGATAGGATGACTCGCCGAAACCCCAACCCATAAAAAACATCGCGGTCGTAGCGTTCTCCGCAAACTACCAGCACGCTGCTGTTCCGTTCCAGCCACCCATCATCAAGGAGTCTCTGCAGCGTCGCCTTGTAAAAATCCATGCAACTTTTAACGATACTCAACGGAAAGAAGCAGGGTCAACGCACGCGCGCAGATTTTCTGAAAAAAAGGGCCAGGGATAATCCCCTGGCCTAGCAGAAATAAAATCTAAAACCCGTGAACTACTGGGCCGCCCCCAAAACCGCGCCAGCACCCGAGCCCAACTGGCTCACGGAACTATCATGCAGCGGAGTCAGCACCATCGCCGTCGTCAAGCTGAACACCAGAGGAACATTCTTCTCAAGCGTAGCCTGCCGGTCCTGCTTCAGCCAGATCACCGTGCTCACTCCCGCGCCAATCCCTGCGCCAACAGCAGCTCCCACCCCGCCGCCAATCACTGCGCCGGTAACAGCTGCCGCACCCGTCACGCCGCCCATTACTGCCAGCGTCTCCTTCGGATGGTCCTTCTTCTTCAACGTCCCCTCATCGGTCACCTTGAACTCATTCCTGCCCGCACCCACCACCTGGGCATGCACCACGTAGTGCGTTCCATCCGGCAACAAAACATCCCGCGTCTCCAGATGCAGCGCCGCTCCGCCGGTAATCCGTCGTCCGCCGCGAACCTCTGTCACCTGTCCTTCAACGATCGACCCCACCGGAATAATCACCCGCCCGTTTCTCTCAATCGGCTCCGTTACCTCGGCCGTAAACCGTGCGCCACGCAGCGTCTTCTCGGTCGAAATCGTCTCCAGCATCTTCGTCTTCAGCAACGTTCCCTCATGCAGCGTTCCCTCGCGCTCCGGAACACTCGTCACGATCATCGCGTCCAGCGGGTCCTCCTGTGCCGGCATTGCATGAGTCGCCACCGCAGCGTTCGCCACCTTCGGCCCCGTATAGGGAACATACGGCCCATAGACCTCCGTTGCAGTCGTCGCCGTAGCTGGCGTAGCCGCGCTTGGCTTAGCCGCCGCCGGCCGCGGCGTCGCATCGTCGCTCGTAATCACCGCAGGATCAGGACGCGAAACGCCGCTCGTCTGGGCAGGCATCGCAGTCGCGGCGAACACAGGAACAGCAACTAGAAAAAGAGCAGAGGTCCTAACACGTAAAGTCATGGCAATATCCTCATCAACAGATTTCGAGCGCTAGCAAATGCACTCCTGTCGTTAAAAAGGTTAGAACCCGCGTAGCGCTCGCGGGGCGAAATCACCAACAGGGAACCGACCCTGCTAATAAGACCTTCAACGCCTCATAAGAAGCCAATGCCCCAATTGAGCAGCGCATAGGCACTTGCAGTTGCTCGTTCTTAAATCCGTCTCATCCGTGAAAATCCGTGTTAAGCCTTTAACTCTTTAGCGCACGATTAAACTCCCATTCCAACATCCCACGCAATCCCTTGCTAAAATCTCTCTGGTGGCCCCATCGGATCAAAAACTGGTGCAATCCATCCTCCTCGCCGGAGGAGACACCATCGCGGTCGACCGCCGCCCAAAGTTAAACGAACGCTTGAACCATCGCGTCGTCTCTCAACATTCCGCAATACCAAGCCAATCAAAAAACAGGAGCAACATGACCGAGATCGTCTCTATCCACGCCCGCGAAATCCTTGACTCCCGTGGTAATCCCACCGTCGAAGCCGACGTCCTCCTCGACAGCGGAGCCAAAGGCCGCGCCGCCGTTCCCAGCGGAGCCTCCACCGGCGAGCACGAAGCGGTCGAACTCCGCGACGGAGACAAAGAGCACTACCTCGGCAAAGGCGTCCTCCAGGCCGTAGAAAACGTCGAATCCATCCTCGGTCCCGAGCTCACCGGCATGGACGCCTCCAACCAGCGCCTCATCGACGCCACCATGATCTCGATCGACGGCACCGAAAACAAATCCAAGCTCGGTGCCAACGCCATCCTCGCCGTCTCCATGGCCGTCGCCCGCGCCAGCGCCGAAGCCCTCAAACTCCCACTCTACCGCTACCTCGGCGGAGTCAACGCCTGCCTTCTCCCCACGCCCATGATGAACATCCTCAACGGCGGCAGCCACGCAGACTCCAACGTCGACTTCCAGGAGTTCATGGTCATGCCCACCGGCGCGGAAACATTCTCCGACGCTCTCCGCTGGGGCGCCGAAGTCTTCCACACCCTCAAGGGCGTCCTCAAGAAGAAGGGCTACAACACCGCCGTCGGCGACGAAGGCGGCTTCGCACCCTCTCTCAAATCCAACGACGAAGCCCTCGACCTTATCATCGAAGCTATCCAGCTCGCCGGCTACACCCCTGGTGAAGACATCTCCATCGCCCTCGACCCCGCCTCCAGCGAGTTCTACGATAAAGAAAGAAACAAGTACGTCTTCAAGAAGAGCGACAAGCGCGCTCTCACCTCCGAAGAGATGTCCGCCTTCTGGGAGAGCTGGGTCAACAAGTATCCCATCGTCAGCATCGAAGAC
>JBEKGF010000078.1:0-16743 GCA_050012935.1 Edaphobacter sp.
CGGGCTTATAACGAGTTTTATGCGGGGGTTGTGAGTTGGGGGCGGTATCAACTGGTGGCTTCTCCCGCGGAGGCTGATCTGGTCTTTGAGCTGCAACTGACCGCTCCGAACGGGCCTTCGAATGCGGATAAGGAGAAGGGTGCGTCGGATCCGCTGCCGATGCTTCGGCTGGTGATCTATGACCGGCCGACGCATTATGTGCTCTGGGCGCTGACAGAGTCGATTTTGCCGGCGGCGCTGCAGAAGACGCATGACCATAACTTCGATGAGGCGGTTTCGGATCTGGTGCTCGATGCTGGGAGGTTGACGAAGTCTTTGCCTAACGGGATGCATTGATCTTGTGAAAGCGCGAATGGACGCGAGTGGTTGGAAGCGGCTTCCGGGTGCTATCGTTTTAGGGCGGCAGTATCGACGAGACAGATAGAGGAAGCATCGCTATGACAGAGACTATGACACCACTTCGCAAGACAGCATTGAACGCGGTACACCGGGCGGCTAAAGCCAAGATGGTCGATTTTGGCGGATGGGATATGCCGGTGGACTGCTGCGGTTTGATCGCGGAACATATGGCGGTGCGGACTGCGGTGGGGGTGTTCGATGTGTCGCATATGGGCGATATTCAGCTGCGCGGGCCGGGATCGCTGGCGGCGGTGCAGCGGCTGACGATGAATGATGCCTCGAAGCTACAGGTGGGGCAGGCGCACTATTCAGCGATGCTTTATCCAAATGGGACGTTTGTCGATGATGTGATTGTGCATAAGCTTTCGGATAACGATTATCTGATTGTGATTAATGCGGGGACTCGGGAGAAGGACGTTCAGTGGGTGCGTCAGACGGTGGGACATATGCCGGGCGTGCATGTGAACGACTTCAGCGACTACTACACGCAGATTGCGATTCAGGGGCCGAGGGCGGCGGAGACATTGCAGAAGCTGACTACGACGGATTTGAGCACGATTAAGAACTACTGGTTTACGTGGGGGCAGGTGTGCGGGCTGCACAATGTGCTGATCGCGCGGACGGGGTATACCGGCGAGGATGGGTTTGAGATTTATATTCCTTCGGATGAGGCGACGAGTGCACGGGTGTGGTCCGACGTGTTGGCGGTAGGAGCGGAGTTTGGGATTCTGGCTTGCGGCCTGGGCGCGCGAAATACGCTGCGGCTGGAAGCAGGGATGGCGCTGTATGGGCATGAGATTTCGGACACGATCAATGTGTTTGAGGCAGGGCTGGGGCGGTATGCGAAGCTCGACAAGGGTGATTTTGTTGGGCGCGATGCTCTGATGAAGGTGCAGGAAGAGGGCGGGCCGAAACGGAAGCTTGTGGGTCTGGAGATGATTGAGCGTGGGATTGGGCGGGATGGGTATCCGGTATTCGCACTGGATGGGAAGCGGCTGGGGGAGATTACGAGCGGGTCGCCTTCGCCGTTTTTGAAGAAGAATATTGCGGTGGCTTATGTTCCGGTGGCGAATAGCGCGCTGGATACGGAGGTTGCAGTGGAGATTCGCGGGCAGATGGTGAAGGCGAAGATTGTGCCGACTCCGTTCTATAAAAGGGCGAAGAAATCCACTTAAACCGGGTGGTTCTGCGGCGATTGCAACATCAACACATCTACAATGGAAGTTCTGGATTTTTATACGGAGAACATACGAATGGCTTATCCGGCGAACTATCGCTATACGAAGGAACATGAGTGGCTTCAGGTTGACGGCGGCATTGGCACCGTCGGGATAACGGACTACGCGCAGAACTCGCTGGGCGATATTGTGTTTGTCGATCTGCCGAAGGTGGGGGAGACGATTGAAGCTGGCAAGAGCTTCGGGTCGGTAGAGTCGGTGAAGGCTGTGTCGGATTTGTTTGCCCCGGTTTCGGGCAAGGTGACGGCGGTGAACGATGCTTTGAAGGATGCCCCGGAGAAGATCAACACGGATGCGAATACGACCTGGATGTTGAAGGTGGAGTTGTCGGACGCCAAGCAGGCCGATGGTTTGCTGAGTGCGGCGGATTACGAAAAATTTATCAGCGAAGAGACCGGACACTAAAGAGATGCGCTATTTGCCGAAGTCCCCTGCGGACCGTAAGGAGATGCTCGCCGAGATCGGCGTGGCGTCGATTGATGATTTGTTCTCCACGATTCCTGCCGAGTATCAACTGAAGCGCGATTTGAAGGTTCCGCGACAGCATGGAGAGTCGGAGATTCTGGACCGGTTTCGTGCGTTTGCGGAGAACAATGCGGTTGGGTATGCGAGTTTTCTGGGCGCTGGGGCTTACCGGCACTATCGGCCGGTGATTATTGATTCGCTGGTGCAGCGCGGGGAGTTTTTGACGAGCTACACGCCGTATCAGCCGGAGATCTCGCAGGGTACGCTGCAGGCGATGTTTGAGTTTCAAACGATGATCTGTGAGCTGACGGGGATGGAGATTGCGAACGCGTCGATGTATGACGGGTCGACGGGCGCGGCTGAGGCGATCATGATGGCGGTGCGCGTGACGGGCCGCGATAATGCGGTGATTGCGCGGACGGTGCATCCGGAGTATCGCGAGGTGATTACGACGTATGCGCAGCACCAGGAGATTCCGACGGTTGGGGTTGGGTATGGGACGGATGGGCGCGTGGATATGGCTGCGCTTGATGCTGTGATTACAGATGAGACAGCTTGTGTGCTGATTCAGTCGCCGAATTTCTTTGGGACGATTGAGGATGTGGCGGCGATTGCGGAGTTGGCGCATAAGAAGGGCGCCCTGCTGATTGTTTCGATTGCGGAGGCGGTGTCGCTGGGGATCGTGAAACCGCCTGCTGAGGCGGATATTGTTTCGCTGGAGGCACAGTCGTATGGCGTTGCGGTTGGTTACGGCGGGCCTTACTGCGGTGTGATTGCCTGCAAGGAGAAGTTTCTGCGGCAGATGCCGGGACGGCTGGTCGGCGAGACGAAGGATGTAAACGGCAAGCGCGGGTTTGTGCTGACGCTGTCGACTCGTGAGCAACATATTCGGCGGGAGAAGGCGACCTCGAATATTTGTACGAACCAGGCGCTGGTTGCGATGATGACGACGATCTTTCTGACTGTCTATGGCAAGCAGGGGATGAAGGATCTGGCGGAGCAGAATCTTGCCAAGGCTGCTTATTTGAAGGGCGTGCTGGGGAAGGCGGGCAAGGTGTTGTTTAATAGCGCGCCTCGGTTCCATGAGTTTGTGCTGGATTTGCCGACGTCTGCTGAGAGCGTGAATGCCAGGTTGCTGGAGAAGAAGATTATTGGCGGGTTGCCGCTGCAAAAGTGGTATCCGGAGCTTGGGCCGAATGCTTCGCTTTGGTGCGCGACTGAGTTGACTACGCGGGCGCAGATGGATGCTGTTGCGATGGCGCTTGCGGGTGCGAAGGCTTAGCGATGGATGTCTCGGCGGTTATCGGCGAGGAGTTGAAGGCGGTTGAGTTCGTCGAGGATTTTTTGCAACTGCGATTCGATGGTCCGCTTTTTACCCTGTATGCCTGGCCGCATGTTTTGTTAGCAGATTTTTCGCTGGCGTATGGCGAGCCTGAGTATCGGAATGCGCTTTGTGCGCAGATTGGCGAGAAGGTTGTACAGGCTTCGTTGGAAGAAGGCGATGCACTGACGATTGAATTTGAGAATGGTACGGTGTTTGGGCTTTCGTTGCGGGAAGAAGATTTGGATGGGCCGGAGCCGGGGAGTTATTCGGAGACCGGTGACGGAAGCGATGCGCAGGAGTTTTGATTTTTGCCGCTAATGAGAATTCTCGCGGCACGTGAATAGAATGCGGGGTTTCTTCGCTCCGCTCAGAATGACAAGTTTTAGAAGTGAGGCAAAGATGGCAGATAAGAAGTTCGAAGGGACGCCGAAGAAGGCGACGACGCATGTTAATCAGAATGAAGATTTGATCTTTGAAAAGTCTTCGCCTGGGAAGAAGGCTTACCGGTTGGCGGAGTTGGATGTGCCGACTGTGGATGCCGCTTCCCTGCTTGGCGATTCCGTGCGTAACGACCTGGGTGTGATGCCGGAGTTGAGTGAGATTGAGATCATTCGGCACTTCACGCGGCTTTCGACGTGGAACTATGCGATCGACCTGGGGATGTATCCGCTGGGGAGCTGCACGATGAAGTACAACCCGCGGGTGAATGAGGCGGTTGCGCGGTTGGAAGGAATCGCGGAGGCGCATCCTTATCAGCCCACCGCGCTGTCGCAGGGTTGCCTGGGGATTATGAAGATGCTGTCGGATTGCCTGGTGGATATTACGGGCATGGACACGATTACGCTGCAGCCGGCGGCGGGGGCGCATGGGGAGTTTACGGGGATTCTGCTGGTTCGGGCTTATCACGAGTCGAAGGGCAATCCGCGGAAGAAGATTTTGATTCCGGACTCGGCGCATGGGACGAATCCGGCGACGGCTGCGGTTTGCGGGTATGAGGTTGCGAACCTGAAGTCGAATGCGCAGGGGATGGTGGATGTGGCGGAGCTGGAGCGGATGGTGGATGAAGATACCGCCGCGCTGATGCTGACGAATCCATCGACCATTGGCGTGTTTGAGAGCGAGATTCATAAGATCGCCGATGTGCTGCATGCGAAGGGTGCGTTGCTGTACATGGATGGCGCGAATATGAATGCGCTGGTGGGCAAAACGCGACCGGGAGATTTCGGCGTCGATGTGATGCATTTGAATTTGCATAAGACGTTTTCTACTCCGCATGGCGGGGGTGGTCCGGGGTCGGGGCCGGTGGCCTGCAAGAAGATCCTGGAGCCGTTTTTGCCTACGCCTGTGCTGGTTGAGCGCGGCGGGAAGCTGGCTCTGGAGTACGACCGGCCGCAGAGTGTGGGGCGTGTACGGATGTTTTATGGGAACTTCGGGATGTTTGTGCGGGCGCTGGCTTATATTCTGGCGAATGGACCCGATGGTCTGCGGCAGACGACTGAGGATGCCGTGCTGAATGCGAACTACCTTCGTGCGAAGCTGCAGGATACATTTGAGCTGCCGTATCGCGCGCCTTCGCTGCATGAAGTGGTGTTTTCTGATAAGCGGCAGGCGAAGAATGGCGTGAAGACGGGCGACATGGGCAAACGGCTGATCGACTATGGCTTCCATGCTTATACGGTTTCGTTTCCGCTGGTGGTGCAGGGCGCGATGATGATTGAGCCGACGGAGAGCGAGAGCCGCGAGGAACTAGATCTGCTGGTCGATGCGTTGAAGCAGATCGCTCGCGAGGCGGAGGAGAATCCGGAGTTGGTGCAGACGGCTCCGCATACGACGCGGGTGCAGCGGCTGGATGAGACGACGGCTGCGAGAAAGCCGGTGCTGCGTTGGAAGGCTCCGGTTGCTGCGCATCCTGTGCTGGTCGATACGGCCGCTAAGGAGTGGTGAGCCGTGTCCGTGTTTTATGACCGGAAGGATGAGCTCGAGAAGTACGAGTTCATGATGGGTGAGGCTCGCGGGCGGCTGGCGGTGACGCTGGATGTATTGACCGATGCGCTGATTCTGGTGGGGCAGCATGGTGTGTATTGCACGAGTACGCGGAATCCGGCTGTTCCGGCGCTCGATTTGCAGGCTGTAATGGCAAACCTGACGGGGGCAAAGGAGCTGGTGGCTTCGGTGATGGAGAAGCTGCGGTTGGAGAAGGACGCTGCGAATCGATAACAACTTTTGACAGGTGCGGACCGGATTGCAAACTGCTAGGCTGCGTCTCAGGCCGGGTCAGCGGTCGAAAGGAATTGTCTATGAGGCAGCGGATACTTCGAGTGGCTTTCGTTCTTGCCATGGCATGTTTGCCGGCGGTGTTGCGGGGGCAGCAGGCAGCCTCTCAAAATGATGTTGGCGGGAATGTGTCTGCACTGAAGAAGTCGATTGCGGCGAATCGAGCGCAACTGCAGCAGTATCAGTGGCTAGAGACGACGACTACCACGGTCAAGGGCGAGAAGAAAAAAGAGAAGGACCAGATGTGCCGGTACGGTCCTGACGGGAAGGTGGTCAAGACGCCTGTCGAAGATACGCAGGGCACTCCTCAGCAGCAGATGCCTACCCGCGGATTTAAGGGGAAGATCGTTGCGAAGAAGGTCGACGAGATGAAGGACTATACCGACCGGGTGAAGAGCCTGATCGGCGACTATGTTCCGCCTGATCCGGAGACGATGCAGAGCGTTCAGCAAGCGGGTAATGCGAGCTTGAATGTGGCGAGCGGCGTGGCGACGATTACGTTTGCGAACTACTACAAGCAGGGCGATAAGGTGACGGTGGGGTTCGACACGCAGGCCAAGAAGCTGCGCAGCTATGACGTAGCGACGTACCTGGATGATCCGGTGAAGGATGTGATTACGCTGACGACGCAGTTTGCGAGTCTGCCGGATGGGACGAATTATCTGCAGCAAACAGTTCTGGATATGAAGGCGAAGCAGGTGCAGATCACCAGTATCGACTCGGGATACAGCAAGGTACCCTAGCAGGGTTCGGCGTCTTCGCGCGGTGCGACGTGCAACGAAGACGCCGGGGATTTTATTTTGCGGTTACGGTGACGTACTGGTCCGTTGTGCCCCATTTGACGTGGAGTTCGGTGCTGCTGCCTTTGGTGTTCTCGAAGGAGATGGACATGTTCTCCTGAGACGACGCCACCGGCTTGCCGGTCATGGGTGTGCGGCCGAGATCATTGCCTTCCGGGTAGGGAACGCCCCACTCGCCGGTCTTCTTGCTGACGATGAAGAGCCACTTGTCCTTATTGGGCAGGGTGAAGAGGGTGTAGGTGCCGGCGGGGATGTCGAGGGTGCCGATTTTGAGATTGGTCGGGGTGATGAGGGTGGTGGCTGGGTTGGCTCCGGTGCGCCAGACCTCACCGTAGGGGACGATGTCGGCGCCGATGGTGCGGCCCTTGAGACGCGGGGAGTTGTAGTTGATGGTGATGTCTTTGCTATTGAGAGTGACATGGGCGTTCGCGGGTGGGCTGGCAGGCGGCTGCTGGGCATGCGCTGCAGGAACGGCGAGTAGAGTGCAACAAGCGGCGGTTGCCAGGGAGCGGAGGAACATGAACAAGTCTCACTTTCTAGATGGATTGCGCTGAACGTTGGATGGTACGGGAAGAGTTGCGAGTTGGATAGGACGCCCGTCATGATGCTCAATGGGAGCAGCGTGGGCTGTCAACCGGCAGCGATCATGCTAGGCTTAAGGTATGCGCCCGTAGCTCAGCTGGATAGAGCGGCAGCCTCCGAAGCTGTAGGTCAGAAGTTCGAATCTTCTCGGGCGCACCATTAAATCGCATCTCTCACACCCTGCGAGGTTTTCGAGATGAGCGGTCGAGTCGGCATACAGCCCATTCCAAACACAATTGTGGGAACAAGCAATGCAACCGCGGATTCTCAAGGACGGATTTCGTGGATGGCACGCTCCTACTATGGCGTCAAGATGGCCGACGTACTTCGGGCTTTCTCCCTCGGCAAAGCGACACCGGGAAAGTTTTCTACCGGCGGGTGAGTGTACCAGAGCGGCCAATTAGTATTGTCTTCGGAGGCAAGGATGGACGAACACTCTTCATCCTTGCTCGAACATCACTTTATTCGGCGGCACCCATCGGCAAAACGAAATGAAGGGACTCGATCTGTGATTCGGCGAGCATCCGTGGATGGTCAGGTTCTCTTTGACGAAGTTGATTTTGGGCCGAAGAATTCTCTTGCGCTGCTCACCTTTCCAGCCTCGCGGTAGTCTCATTCGACAGTCAACACAATTGCAAGGTGAAAACGCGAAGGAGCAGAGCATGCGATTTGCGCCTATCTTCATTTTAAGTCTTTGTCTCATCCTCAGCGGGTGTAATAAGTCTTCGCCGGCGAGTGGCACCGTCGAACTCTCCGCGCCAGCCCTGTCACTAATTGCAGGGACGTACGCCGGACCCCAAACGGTTGCGATTACCGATTTTGGCGCGGCCATCTACTACACGACCAACGGGACCACGCCGACATCCGCCTCGACGGTATATAGCGGCGCGATCACGGTGTCGGCTTCGGAGACGATTACGGCGATCGCCGTCGCTGGCGGAAGCAATAGAAACAGCGCCACGGTAAGTGCGACCTACGTGATTACTTCAGGCACCACTTCAGGCGGCATCATCTCCACTGTCGCGGGTGATGGAACACTCGGATTCAGCGGGGATGGCGGAGCGGCTACAAGTGCGGAGCTGAGCAACCCTGGTGGTTTTGTACTAGATAGTAGCGGCAATCTGTATATCGCGGACTCACTCAACAATGTCGTCCGCAAGGTGACTGCGGCGGGCATCATCTCCACCGTCGCGGGTGATGGAACGAAAGGTTACACCGGGGATGGCGGAGCGGCCACAAGTGCAGAGCTGAACCTCCCTAACGGCGTTGCCGTGGACAGTAGTGGCAATCTTTATATCGCGGACTCACTCAACAATGTCGTCCGCAAGGTGACGACGGCGGGCATCATCTCCACCGTCGCGGGTGATGGAACGCAAGGGTACACCGGGGATGGCGGAGCGGCCACAAATGCAGAGCTGCACCTCCCTAATAGCATTACGATGGATAGTAGTGGCAATCTTTATATCGCGGACTCACTCAACAATGTCGTCCGCAAGGTGACGGCGGCGGGCATCATCTCCACCGTCGCGGGTAATGGAACGCAAGGTTACACCGGGGATGGCGAAGCGGCCACAAGTGCAGAGCTGAACCTCCCTTATAGCGTTACGATGGATAGTAGTGGCAATCTGTATATCGCGGACACCGGCAACGATCGCATTCGCAAGGTGACGGCGGCGGGCATCATCTCCACCATCGCGGGTGCTGGAGCGCAAGGTTACACCGGGGATGGCGGAGCGGCTACAAGTGCGGCGCTGAACCAACCTAACGGTGTTGCCGTGGACAGTAGTGGCAATCTTTATATCGCGGACACCGGCAACAACGTCGTCCGCAAGGTGACGGCGGCGGGCATCATCTCCACCGTTGCGGGTAACGGAGTGGGAGCCTTTAGCGGAGACGGTGGAGCTCCTACCGGCGCAGAACTGAATCAACCTTGGGACGTGTCCGTAGACAGCAGCGGAAATCTTTATATCTCGGACAGCGCCAACCATCGCATTCGCAAGGTGACCTACTGATTGCGTTCTGAGGGAGCGAGAAAGGCGATGCTAGTGCATCAGTGCGGCCTCGCCGGTTAATAAACACGTTGGTCCGCGCTGCGGCTACTCGGAAACGGTTTGGAGGGGATCGGGGGCCTCCCTTGGCGACGACGAGCGCGACCCCGAGTCGGGCACTGTTGTTGGTGCGTGGCCAGGTGCTAAATACAGGGCTTCTGTAAATCTTCGAGCCGCCCGGCCGGTTGAATACTGACTATCTCAAGAGCCTACTGGTTATCCGTCGAGTTGGCTAATCGTGGTGTTGGGGTAGAAGTGGGCGAGAATCGGATCTGCGGTGTGGCTGTGGGCCGCCATTGCGGCGGCGCCAAGCTGGCAGAGACCAATGCCATGGCCGAGGCCTCGGCCTTGTTGGGTCGGGCCCTCCTGTTTGAAATTGTTAGAGGGAAGCGTGGACCAGCCGTGGATACGATTGAAGGCGAGGCGTTCGCGCTCTGAGCGGGGTACGTTGTCGATTTCGCGTCGCCACTGTTCGGGGTGCTCCAGGCAGAATGGACAATCTACGGCGTAGTAAGGGTAGTTAGCGGAGCGAAGTCCGAGATCGGCAAGGGTGTGGGTGCGGCCACCGCAACTGCGGCTGTACATAGCGGCAAAGGGCCGATCTTCAAAAGTCAGATGGAGATCCGTAGTTGCGCGTGTGGCAAGGAAAGCGGGTGAACCTTCAGGCGGCGGCTCGCGGAGAAACTGGCAGTGGGTGGTGTCACAGAAATCAAAGCCGTGATGGCCAGTGTCGGCTGCCAATAGGAAAGAGCGAGAGACGATGGCCTGGACTTGAAGATAGGCCATGGGAGCTTTCGGCGGGCTCTCGGCATGGACGATTGAGGCCGTGGCGGCCTCGGTGTCCATGGTGAGAATGGCCTGAAGCTGGTTGAACGCCGATTGAACTTCGAGCGTCGCCTGAAACTGCCGATGGCTAGTTCCGTGGAGCGCAGGGGGTGGCACGGCGAGGGTGAAGGCGGCGTCTTCGCCCGAGGCTGAGGTGAGGCGAATTGTGTTGGCTGTGATCGTGAGGTTGTCTAAGACGATCTCAAGCCGGGTTCCGGAGAGGGTGCGGATCTGCATTAATGTGTCGGAAGGAATGCGGTGGAATCCTGGAGCCGCATCGGTCTGGTTGAGATGGAGGATGAGGGGCGCCTCCGACTGAACTGTAAGACGTTGCGGTTGGAAGAGGGAAAAGACGCTGAAACGCGGGCGGCGCAGTGAGGGGCGGAAGAGTGTGGTTTGCGAGTTGGCAAGGCGTGGCAGGGCAAACGCGGCTGCGAGAGTCCGAGTAAAGTGGCGGCGGGTGAGTTTAGTGGTTGGCAGCATTCTGAGCCCTGAGGGCATGAAGCATCTGAGCGGCGATGATGGCGGTCGCGGCGCCTGTGGTTCCGTGCTGACGAACCAGGAGAAGGATGCGCGGATTGGCAGCGGGAGTCAGCGCGAGGACGAGACCGTCTCCAGTGGCGAGGCCGTGGTGGAGACAGGGAGCGGTTCCGGTTTTTGCCAGTACGTCTTCGGCGTTGAGTGCGCGGGCCGTGCCTTGCTGAGCGGCAAGGCGCATGCCGGTGAGGATCGCGTGGTTATCCGGTTGGTTGGCGAGTCGAGCGTAGGCCCGGGCAAGTGTGACGGGAGCGATCTGCCACGTGGGCTGGAGGCCGATGAGGATTTCGGGTGTCGCATCCGGGGGAGCTGCCGGAAGGTTATAGAGCTGCGTGATGGTTTGCAGGGAGGTGGGTTCGAGCTGACGTGCGAGCGCGAGGAAGTAGGCGTTACAGGAGTGGGCGAGAGCCTGCTCGATGTCCAGGGTGCCGTGACCTTTTGGGAGCCAGCAGAGGTCTTGCGTGCCTTGGCAGCGAGTGTGAGGGAAGGTGTCATGCGTGCGGGCATAGGCGAAGGCCAGGAAAGGTTTGGTCAGGGAGCCAACTGGTATGGGATCGTCGAGAGAGGGCCATTGCTGGGCTAGTACCTGGCCGCTCGCTGTGTCCAGGACCAGCCATGAGAGATGGTCCGAAGGCGGCCAACGACGAGAGAGCGTGCTTTGGATTGTTTGCGCGAGGAGGGAGTTTGAAGTAGCCGTTTGGGCAGCGGTGACCGGGACAAACAGGGCCAGCGCCAGGGCGGTGCAGATCGTGCTTAAGCTGCGGGTCAGGGGCGCCATTTGTAGATGACTTTCTGATTCACGAGGTAGGCAGCGTTGGATTGGGCCTGCACAGTTTCTGTGAATGACTCAGAGTCAAGAGACTGGAAGGTTTGGCTGAGGCTGCCTAGGTTGCGGGAGAAGAACGCGGGAGCGCTGTCGCCGGATTGGGGAGAAGCGTTGGTACGATCGAGCAGAGTGCTCAGGCGGTTGAGGCCGGGACGCTCCGCAGTGTGGTTGAAACCGGCTGCAGTCGAAGCGATGAAAGGTTGCGGGCTTTTCTGGTGAGCGCTTTCCATGATCTGCAAAAGAGTTTCTGAATCGGAAGCGAGGATGCAGAAGTTTCCTTGCACGCTGAAGGCGAGGGGCTCAAGGCCGGAGAGTTGGAAGTAAGCCGCGCCTCCTTCCTGGCGAGTCTCCCAGTAGAGGCTGGCAGTCGAAACGGTTAGGCGGGCACTCAAGGCCTGAGTGAGAGCTGACTGGATTGCGGATGGCACGAAGGGGGTGGACGCAGAGAGGATAACGGCGGTGTGGATGGGAAGGAAGAGACCGTCTGCGCCGTGCTGACTCGTGGTAGTGGAGGTGTAGAGGAGAAGAGCATCGAGAGGAGCGGCGTCCAGGAGAGAGCGCAGCGGGGCGAGAGCTGCGGTGATGGGTTGCTCCGGGATAGGCGGGGTGTCGATCCTTG
This sequence comes from Edaphobacter sp., assembly GCA_050012935.1. Taxonomy (GTDB): domain Bacteria; phylum Acidobacteriota; class Terriglobia; order Terriglobales; family Acidobacteriaceae; genus Edaphobacter. Next base: position 11,938 of record JBEKGF010000078.1, read on the forward strand.
TCTCGAGATCGGTTGCGCTGCCGGTGTTTTGGACGCTGAGGTCGACGACGGGGGCGAGGTGCTGGTCGCGGAAGGACGACGCGGTACGGGCGAGGAGCTTGTCGTTGAGAGCGTCAAGAGCTTGATCGGTCGTGGGGTGCGCCGTGGCGCGGTAGACTCCGGCATTGAGCGGCAGATACTGCAAGATGGGGGCAAGATCGGCGGTGGGAACCGTGGCCGCTGCCGCGATTGGCAGAAGAACACGCTCTTCGCGGAAGTCCTGATTGGTGAGGTAGAGGTCCGAGAGCGCCGCGGAGTAGTGCTTGAGTTCGGTGATGTTCTGCTGTATCCAATAGCTGCGGAAGTAGGGCGTAGGGAGGATGCGGGTGAGGTTCAGGGCCATACGCAGAGCCGGCTGGTCCGAGGAATGAATTGCGTTCGCAGCCATGACCGAGGAGTACCAGGACTCGTTGTGGAGCGAGGTTTCGTCTGGGTGCTGCATGAGGAGAAGCGCGTTGGCGAGGAGATCTTCGCGAGTGGCGAGGAGGAGATAGTCGCCGTGGACCGCGAAGGCTACCGTACGCTCTGGATCGCCCTGGGCGCGGAGATAGAAGGAATCGTCACCGGATTTGCGGAGTTGGAATTTGCCTCGGAGTTGGAGCAGGGGCGTTTGTTCGGCGGCACCGGGGGGCAAGCGGGTGATGTAAAGGAACTGGAGGTTGCCGATGTCATACCAGGCGAAGATCGATTGCTTTCCTGCAACCTGCTGGAGGAACTGCATGTCGGGCGGGAGACCGGCGGAGGTTGCGAATTGATCCTGGGCCTCGTTGAGGCGGGCGAAGAGACGGGAACGGGAGAACGCGGCGTAGTTGTCGCTGGCGAGCCAGGCGCGCTGCTCGGAGGACGCGGACCAGGACTTGAGGAGCGCGGCGAAGTCGGGTGATTCCATTGCGAGGAGCGAGCCTTGCGGGACAAAGCTGGACAGGGCGGCGGGAGCTGGGGTGAGAGCTTGAAAGGCGGCGTAGAGCGCGGCGGTGGAGGTGGCTGCTACGAGAATCAGCAGTGCGATGCGTTTGCGAATCGGGGTGATGAAATGGCTCATGGCTGGACCTGCTTTGCGGCGACGGGTTCAGGTACGATACGCGGGCGGACCATTGCGGTTTGACTGAGGCCGGGCTGGATTAATGGGCGGCGATTGGCGTTTTCTGCGTCGATACGGAGACGCTCTTCGATGGCGGCGATTCGCTTTGCGATTGCATTGCGGCGAGCGGTATCCCGGTTGAGAGTTGCGGCGATTCGCAGGTAGTTGATGGCGTTGGCGAGATCGTCTGTCTTCTCGTATACGGTGGCTACGGCCAGCGAGAATACGATTTTTTCTTCGCGGGTGCGAAGGAGGATGGGTAGATTGACGAACTCGCCAGGCACGTCGTCGTACTGCGAGGGTGGAATCGCTTGATTAAGATCGGGGACGGTGGGGTATTGGTTGTAACCACTGGGGGAATTCAGCAACGGCTGGATTGCGGTAAGGGCACGGTCGTTGTGGCCAAGGACGAATTCGGCACGGAAGATCGCAAGGCGAAGATTGTCGCTGGGAGCGATGGCGATCGCTTCGCCGAGGAGCGCTGGCCTGGCGTCAGCAGAGGCTGAGGCTGCAGCAGCAACGCGGGCAGCGAGGAAGTAGGGCTGGCTGGCTTGTTGCGGAGTGACAGGGTTTCCCGAGGCGAGGAGGTTGAGTTCGGCGCTGTCGAAGGGCTTTGTGCCTGACTTGGAATTGAGGGATTTTGCGGCCTCGACGCGGGTGGCATACGCAGTGGTGCTGGCTCCCGCCATGGCGGTGAGAGTTGCGTTAGCGTCGACCGATCCGCGCTGGGCTTTGAGTTGCGCCTGGGCGAGGCGGAGACGGTAATCAGGGTTCCATGGAGTGGAGGTAGCGAGGGTGGTGAGGAACGGGATGGCTTCGGCGGTGTGGTTGGTCTCGATGAGGAGGGTCGCGGCGGAGTCCAGGTTGGCGTAGACATTCGAGGTGACGCCTGAGGTGGCGCTGTCTGGGAGCATGATCAGACGATGGAGAAGGTCGAGTGCGCCGGCGGTGTCGGCGGCGGTGTTTGCGTCGGTGTTTGCGGCGAGGCGCGCCTGGGCTAACGCGAGGAAATCGGGTGGGGTGAGTTGGTGCTGCTCGAACTTCTGCTGGAAGACGTATTCGAGGAGGAGACGATTGGATGACTTGTCCCCTGCTCTCCAGAGGTTGCTCGCGGCATTGGAGATGATTTGCAGGTTTGGCGCGCTGGATGGATCCGCGAGGAAGCCGGCGAGGAGTTGCGGGACTTGATTCTGGTGGGCGGCTAGTTCAATGCGAATCGATTGGAGGTCATCCTGCTGGCGCTGGCTGACTGGGATGGAATTGAAGACATTCTGGGTCTCGGCATCGCTGGCGCTGTTTTTTTGTTGGAGGAGATAGTTGAGGAGCTTAATGCGGGTGCGGTTGAGATCGGTGGCGTCGATGACCGATGTGCCGGTTGGGTCGTGCGGGCGCTGGGCGGCGGCGGATTGCTCCAGCTCAAGCTGGCGGCGATAGAGCCGGCCACGTTGATTGCGGGGAAACCAGTTCGCGTCGTCGAGTTGAGCGAGGATCGATGACGGGGAGCGTGAGGCGTCCGCCAGCGAGAAGATCCAGTCGATTGCGGCGGCGTCTGGCGAGGCCTGGGCGTCGAGAGCGGACTGCAGGAGCTCGCCGCTGCGGTAGTTGCCGTTCTTGGCAATATAAGCGCGAAGCAGGGCATCCATATCGGGTCGAAGCTGGCTGCCAAGATCGCGGGCGTGGAGGTCTGTGGCAATGCCGGCGAAGTCGATCCAGAAAGACTCGGGTACGACACGAGTGTCGACGAGGGCGCGGAGCAGACTGAGGGCTGCTTTCCACTGGTTTAACGCCTCCGACTTGTCCGTAGCCGGCTTGTCGAGCGGCCAGAGAGTGGCGGCGATGGCGCGATGGATCGCGGCGGCGCGTGGAGTGATTTCAAGAGCGTGGTGGTACTCACGGACTGCGGCTGCAGGATTGTCGGAGTTGGCATAGGTCTCGGCTAAGTTGAGGTAGCTGGCAGTGGCGGTGGGGCTGGCTTCGAGACTGGCGGGAAGATAGTCTTCGGGATCGTCCGACGGGCTGGTGGGCGCGAGGGTGCGGAAGACGCCATAGCGGGCGGCGTAGTAAAACCAGTCGTGTCCGACAAGTTGCCGAGTGCGATCTGCGGGGCGGGTGATGCGATCGGCGATCGTAGTATCGGCAAGCGCGGTGTGGAAGGCAGCTTCGGCGCGGGGCGATTTGTCGCCAAAGAAGAGACTGGCGAGCGCGGTGTTGGCAGCTCCCCAGACAGGTTGGCGGACGTGGGCGCGGGCGTCGACAGCAGCATAGGCGAGCGACTGCGATGCGTGGGTGAAGATGTAGTTGGCCGCCGCGTCGGCGTAGTCTTCGTTCGAGAAAGATGCCTGGGCGAGGAGGGATCGCTCGTCCATGGCTAAGAGGAGACGGAAGTAGCGCTCGCGTAAGGCTGCATCCTGGCCGGTCTGAAGATTGAGAGCGCGGAGGATTCGCAGCTCGGCGGCGTGGTTGGCGTCGTCCGACCAGGCGTCAGCGGCCATGGTGAGGATTGGCGTCGAGTTATTGGCGGGGCGGCTCGCGGCATAGAGTTCGAGGGTGCGAGCGAGCGTGGCGTAGTCCATGCGTTGCTTTTCCAATGTGTCGAAAGGAGAGAGCTGAGACTCAGCCGCTTGGCCTCTGGAGAGGAGCATCGATCTGCGCCAGTCGGCTTCGCGGTCTTTGAGTCCCGCTGCTTCGGCAGCCGGTATCCAGACGGAGGCTACTTCGACGTTGGACTTTCCGGCGCGCTGCGTGTCGAGGAGTTGAGCGTAGGTGAGCTTTTCTTCAGGAGTGTAGAACTCGGCTACTGTAGCGCTCATGACACGGACAGCGTTTTGATAGTTTTGTTGGGCCTGGTTGCGGCGCTGTTCGATTCGGTTGCGACGCCATTGCTCGTCGCCGACGGAGGCGATGCCTTGTTTTTCCGCTTGCTGGACGATCAGACCAGGGGAAGACGGGGAGACGTTGGTGGCTTCGAGAGTTTTTTGTAGCACGGCGAGGGCGTCAGCGGGGTGGCGCTGGCGGGTGAGGATACGGGCGTAGGTTGCGGCGGCTTCACGGTCTTCCGGGGCAGCAAGCAGATCGTCAGGAGCTTTATCCGACGCCAGTTTGATTCCCTGCTCGGCGAAGGTGCGGGCTTCGGTCAGGAGATTCCATTTTTCGAGTTGAGCGGCGATCTGGAAGCTGTTCTGGGGAGAGATGGGCCGGCCGTCGATCCAGGCAGCCTCCAAGGCGCGGACGGCGAGGCCGGTCTTGCCTTCGCGAGCACGGGCCTCGGCGGCTTTGAGCATCCACTGGGGGTCTTTGTAGGTGAGAACGTAGAGGCGGTCGTAGTCGGCGCAGGCTTCGTCGAATTGCTGAAGGTGTTCTTCGAGGTCGGCTCGGGCGATGTAGACATCGGAGCGGTCTTTGCGGATGGCGATGGCCTTGTTGTAGGCGGCGATGGCGCCAGGATAGTCCTCGAAGATGGTGTCGACGCGAGCGAGGGTAATGGCGAAGCGGGAGTCGCGCGGCGAGTCGGCGACCGTTTTGTTGAGGAAATCGACGAGTTGTTGTCTGCGGTTGTAGCGGAGGGCGTAAAGGGCTGCGCTTTGCGCGATGCTCGAGTCTTCGGGGAAAGCGCTGATGAGAGCAATGTGCTGATCGACAGCGCCGGGGTAGTCTTTGAGTCGGGTAAGGGCTCCTATGAGACCTTG
>JBEKGF010000079.1:0-15768 GCA_050012935.1 Edaphobacter sp.
ACTGGCAGCAGCCGACGCGCAATCCCCATTTCACCGCGTCTCCGCAGATGAGCTTCACACCCGGAACGGCGAGCTCTTCCTCAAATCCAATCCGGAAAAATCCGAATCCTTCGCCACCCTCATCGCCCGCAACGGCGGCGAACCGATCGAAGCAACCGCCACCTCCGAAATGCCTAAAGACCGCGACACCTTCTCTTCGCACTCCTGGGGCGCCATCTTCGCCGAAGTCGCTGTCGATGCCGACACATACGTTGTGCAGGTCCGACGCATGGTCGGCACCTACGACATCGGCACCCTCATCAACACCAAGACCGGCACCAGCCAACTCATGGGCGGCGTCGTCTGGGGAGTCAGCATGGCCTTACTCGAAGAGACGCTCATCGACCCCACCTACGGCCGAACCGCCAACGAAAACCTCGCCGAGTACCACGTCCCCGTCAACGCCGACATCCACGAGATCGACGTCACTGCCGTCGGCATTCCCGACTACCGCTTCAATCCACTAGGCTCCCGCGGCATCGGCGAAATCGGCATCACCGGAGCCGCAGCCGCCATCTCGAACGCTATCTACAACGCCATCGGCAAGCGCGTCCGCGATCTTCCCATCACCCTCGACAAGATCATGCGCGCCTGACTTGCGCATCCCTTCCCTTCGCTATATGCTTCCCTCCAACTACGGGACAACAGAATAGCGGAGGGCAGGATGAGCAACATAAAACTCAACTGGGTAGCGATCCTTGTCGCTGCCATCGCCTCTTTTATCTTCGAAGCTCTCTGGTTCAGCGTCTTCATGAAGCAGTGGCTCGCAGGCATCGGCCGCACCATGGAGTGGTTAGTCGCTTCAGGCATGAACCCCGCCTTGCAATACGCCACTGCGCTCCTCTGCGCCATCATCGCCGCCGCCGTTCTCAGCATCTGCATCCAGGCCTCAGGCGGGCAAACCATCCGCCGCGGCATCCTTTGCGGCGCTCTTATCTGGCTCGGCTTCATCGCCACCAGTTGGGCCACCGAGTACATCTTCGAGGTTCGCTCCCTGCAGATCTACGCCATCAACGCCGGCTTCTGGCTCTTCGACCTCATGCTCATCGGCGCAATCGTCGGCGCATGGAAGAAGAAGATTCCAATCGTCTCGTCACACCCGCAACACGGCTAGTCTTAGAGCATCTTCCCTGATACGTGTAGTCCAAGGGCCAAAGGCCCGCTCTATCCTGGCCTGGGCCGAAGGCCCAGGTATAAGGCTCATAGAACCACTGAGCGCTGTAAGCGCGATCGATGGCCAAGGAAAGGGACCACGCCTGAAAGAAAAATGCTCTAAACCACTGTGTCGAGATGGAACGGCTTCGTATAAGGCTCCACCGGATAACCCTTCGCCTTCCATGCCGGCAACCCGCCCTTGAGAAATTTAATCCGCGAGAACTGCAGTCGCAGCGCACTCTCCAGCACCATGCGGCTGGTCTTATCGCTGACGCACGTGCAATAAAGCACGGAGTCCTTATCTTTCGGAATCAACCCTGCCTGCGTCATCACATCATGCGGAGGAACCCTCATCGCTCCTGGAATAATCTCCGAGTACGCCAGTAAATCCAGCGGCTGCCGCACATCCAGAACAACGATATCCTTCTTCGACTCGAGCAACGCATGAAGCTCCTCTGGATCGATGCTGTATCGCGCCAGCTCTCTACGCCGCCGCAACTGGATCATTCTCACCAGTCCAAAGATCAAAACGGCAAAACCGGCCACGCAAATCGCAATCAGGTACATAGCCCTCCTTCTTTTGCTCGTCCTTATCTGATTGATCGAGCCTCACGAAAGATGCAGGATCGATCTTCGCCCGCTAAGTTTCAAGGAAACCCAGTGGAAGTTGATCTAAAAGTTCAATTCAATTTTCGCGTATCTCACGGTAATTCTAAGCGTCACGCAAACGCATCAAGCTAACAACTCCTCCCCCATCATCTTGCCGTCGCCCAAACACGAACAATATGCGAAACTGGGCAAGCTGATGAACCTCACCTCCCTCCTCCACAAGACCTTCGGCCACGAATCCTTTCGTGCCAATCAGGAAGCCGTCTGCCGCGCCGCCACCAACGGCCGCGACGTCCTCCTCGTCATGCCCACAGGGGCGGGAAAATCCCTTTGCTACCAGCTCCCCGCCATCGCCCGCGGAGGCACAGCCCTCGTCATCAGTCCCCTCATCGCCCTCATGGACGACCAGGCCACCAAACTCAGCGAGTTAGGCCTTCGCGTCGCCCGCATCCACTCCGGCCTCAGCCGCGAAGAAGCCCGTCAGGCCTGCCGCGACTACCTCGACGGCGCCCTCCAGTTCCTCTTCATCGCGCCCGAGCGCATGCGCGTCCCCAACTTCCCCGAGATGCTCGCCCGCCGCAAGCCCTCCCTCATCGCCATCGACGAGGCCCACTGCATCTCCGCCTGGGGCCACGACTTTCGCCCCGACTACCGCACCCTCGGCGACTTCCTTCCCGCTCTCCGCCCTGCGCCAGTCATCGCACTCACCGCCACAGCCACGCCCACAGTACAAAAAGACATCATCACCCAGCTCCAACTCACTCAACCTGAACTCTTCATCCACGGCTTCCGTCGCCACAACCTCGCCATCGAGGTCGTCGAGCTCTCCAAACCCCGCCGCAACGAGTTCACTGCCAATCTCCTCAAACAAAATTCCAACCGCCCCGCCATCGTCTACTCTCCCTCGCGCAAATCCGCCGAAGAGCTCGCCGCAACCCTCGGCGCCAACGCCGCCGCCTACCACGCAGGCCTCGATCCCGGCACACGCGAACGTGTCCAGCGACAATTCCTCACTGGCAAATTGGAGATCGTCGTCGCCACCATCGCCTTTGGCATGGGCATCGACAAACCCGACGTCCGCACCGTCGTCCACACCGCCCTCCCCGGCTCAGTCGAGCAGTACTACCAGGAGATCGGCCGCGCAGGCCGCGACGGCCAACCCTCGACAACCGTCCTCCTCCACTCCTTCGCCGACCGCAAGATGCACGACTTCTTCCTCGAGCGCGACTACCCCGCCATCACCGAGCTCACCCGCGTCGCCGCGCTCCTCACCCCCGACTACCAGATGCCCGACATCCTCCGTCAGCGCCTGAAAATGGACGCCGAGACCTTCGACAAAGCCGTCGAAAAGCTCATCGCCCAGGGCGCAGCCACCATCGACATGGCCGGCAACGTCCGCGCCACAGACGCCGCACCCACGCGAGCCGCATGGCGCAAGGGCTACGACGATCAGATCGCCTTCCGCCGCTCGCAGATCGACAGCATGGTGTCCTTCGCAGAAACCGCGCAATGCCGCATGGCCGCCCTCATCCAGCACTTCGGCGACACTGCCGACGGCCTCCGCCCCTGCGGCCACTGCGACTTCTGCGCCCCGCAACGCGCCACCGCGCAAACCTTCCGCGCACCAACACAAGAAGAAAATCGCCAACTCCGCGCCATCCTCGACACACTCGACGGCCAATCGCGCTCCACCGGGAAACTTCACTCCGAACTCGCAACCGGCGCCCTCCGCAACACGTCAGCCGCCGACCGAAAGATCTTCGACACCCTCCTCGACGCGCTAACCCGTTCCGGCCTCATCACTCTTACCACCGAACAATGGACCAACCCCGAAGGCAATCTCATCACCTTCAAAAAAGCCTCCCTCACCCACGAAGGCCGCACCCTCACCGGCCCTTTGCCACCAGACCTCCTCATCAAAGACGCCTCCGCCAACACAGCAATCTCGACGCGAAAGAATACCAGCAACAGCAGCCAAGCCCCGAGACCATCCAAAGCAACACTCAAAGCCGAGCGGGAACAAATCACTGCGACCTACACGCCACAACAAAAATCCCTCGAAGCCAGTCTCCGCACATGGCGCAAAGCCGAAGCCGACAAAACCGGCAAACCCGCCTTCATGGTTTTCAGCGACACAGTCCTCAAAAACCTGGTAGGCGCTGCACCCAAAAATCTCTCCGAACTCCGCACCATCTCAGGCATAGGCCCCGACAAAATCGACCGCTACGGCGCAGAAATCATCGCCCTGTGCCGCTCCCAGGATGGCATGCCTTCGAGTCCATCACCTGGCCGAGTCAACACAGTTCAACGTGAAGCGAGAAAAACCGTCCCTGCCGTTCCCTACAAAGCTCTCAAAAATTCGTCATCTCGACCGAAGGCGGCGTCTTTTGCCGCCGCAGTGGAGAGACCCCTGCATTTTTCCAACGCCAGCACATCCTCCCCAAAACCCTTCACCCGCCCCAGCCCAGCAGCCGAACCCACCGAAACCCTCACCCCGGAGCAACAACTCCTCGACGAGCGTCTCCGCGACTGGCGCAAGACCGAGTCCGAAAAACTCAATCTCCCTCTCTTCTTCGTCCTCGCCTCCACAACACTGCGCAGCATCGTCCTCGCTCGCCCGCAAAATCTCTCCCAACTCAAAACCATCCACGGCCTCGGCCACGAAAAGATAGAAAAATTCGGCGCAAGCATTCTCGAAGTCTGCACCACGTGAATGTTCTTCATACGGTGATGAAAAATATTGTCATCCTGAGCGAAGCGAAGAACACCCGCATTTTGTTCGAAGCGTCTCGTATCTTCACTCTTGCCCAGGACGCAGATTCAGCCTCAAGACGGTGACTCAATCACTATTCACTCCACCCCACCCTGTGCTAACGTGCAACCAGAAACCATGCCCACCCAAGACGCCACCCGCCACACTCCCGCATCGATGGACACCCCCACCATCGACGAGCGCGCCAACCACTGCTTCGGCTGCGGCCCCGCCAACCCGCAAGGCCTCCACCTCGTCTTCACCACCGACACCTCCAACCCTGAAGCCATCACCGCCACCGCGCAACTCCAGCTCGACCGCATGCACGAAGGCCCCCCTGGCCACATCCACGGCGGCATCGTCGCCGCGCTCCTCGACGAAGCCATGAGCAAGCTCAACCGTCCTCTCAACGTCCTCGCCATGACCCGCCACATGGAGGTCGACTACCTCAAACCTGCGCCGCTCTACCAGCCGCTAGTCCTCGTAGCCCGTCACCTCAGCCGCGCCACCAAACCCGACGGCACCCCCGACCGCAAGCTCTTCCACCAGGCCGAGCTCCAGCGCCCCGACGGCACCGTCCTCGCCCGCAGCAAGGGCCTCTTCATCGCCATTGACGCAAAACTCCTCGCCGCATCCGGCTTCACCGCCCCCCAACCCTGAACCTAAACTCAGCAAGCTGTTTGTCATTCTGAGCGGAGCGAAGAACCCCCGCATTTCGGTCGAAGCGCCATAATATTTCAGATTGCCAAAGCCCCAGAAGCCCCCTATCTTGATTTTGAGATGTGGGCATCGTGCGGAGCACGACCGTCTTCACACCGAACCGAAAAAGTTACCCAGCCTCGCCCCAATACCCCTGGTCCTCCAGAAAATACTCTTCATCCCACGTATGGATCATGGTCTTGAAGAACATCCAAACCATCCGCCAGTGCCCCAGCTTCTGGAATCGCCTGTTCGTCGTCAGCACCCGCCCGCGCACGATCCGAAACCGTATCCGCGCCACCCCCTTCGACAGCAGATAGTCCTCAGCAAACAAAGCCTTCTCGTTAAACCCACCCAACTCCCAAAAAACCTCTCGGTCGAACAGCATAAACATCCCCGTAGCAAACGGCTTCGTCAACGAACCCACCCGTTGCATCAAGTTACTCCCTGCATACAGCAGGTCATCAAAAAAACTCCCCTCGCGGCAAGCAATATTCGTCGTCGCCAGATGCAGCCGCCGCCGCTCCATCCGCCACATCGCTCGCCGCACCAGCGTAGACTCTGGCAGCTCCACATCCGCATCCAGAAACAGCACATACTTCGTCGTCGCCAGCCGCGCGCCTGCATTTCTTCCCACCGAAGGCAGCCCGCCCTTCACCACCTCCACCTTCAAGCGGCCGCGAAAACTCAGCGCAGCCTCCACCGTCCCATCCGTCGAACCCGCATCCGCCACCAGCACCCGTGTCACGCTCATCCCTGGATAATCCTGCCGGCACAACGACTCGAGCAGTCGCGGCAACATCGCAACTTCATTCTTCGCAGGAATCACAATCGTCAGTTCACCAGCCATCCAACGCCTCCTTCGAGGCCACACATCGCCCCGTAAGCGCAGCTTGAGGCCACAGACCAACACTCCGGATGAACCACTGTTGAATTTTCAGCCAAATCCCGCCCTCTGCCCCAAACTCGCCAACACGCTCGTCAGTGGGATCGGAAATCATTCGGAGCCTGGATTCAAACGAATCTACCACCAACCATCGCAACTGCATCGCCGCTGCGCAAAACTGCTAAACTTGAATCTCTAGCGGATACCAGCGCAACACCGTGCGCCCACCGCCGCGCACACAAAACAAGATCCAGGAGAACCCCATGGCAGACCACACCAACAACGGCAGCGGCAACTTCGGCACACCGTCCCTCCGCCTCAAACTCGGCCTCGCCGAGATGCTCAAAGGCGGCGTCATCATGGACGTTATGAACGTTGAGCAGGCCCGCATCGCCGAAGAGGCCGGAGCCATCTCCGTCATGGCCCTCGAGCGCGTCCCCGCCATGATCCGAGCCGAAGGCGGCGTAGCCCGCATGGCCAATCCCAAGCTCATCAAAGAGATCATGGCCACCGTCACCATCCCCGTCATGGCCAAGGCGCGCATCGGCCACTTTGCCGAAGCCCAGGTCCTGCAGGAGATCGGCGTCGACTTCATCGACGAATCCGAAGTCCTCACCCCCGCCGACGAGACCTACCACATCGACAAGCACGCCTTCACCACACCCTTCGTCTGCGGCGCGCGCAACCTCGGCGAAGCCCTCCGACGCATCGCCGAAGGCGCGGCCATGATCCGCACCAAAGGCGAACCTGGCACCGGCGATGTCGTCCACGCCGTCCAGCACATGCGCCAGATCGTCCGCGAAATAAAATCCCTCACCGTATTAGGCGACGAAGAGCTCTACAACGCCGCCAAGGTCCACGGCGCACCCTACGAACTGGTAAAACTAGTCGCAAAGACCGGCAAACTCCCCGTCCCCAACTTCTCCGCAGGCGGCATCGCCACGCCAGCAGACGCCGCCCTCATGATGCAACTCGGCGCAGAAACCGTCTTCGTAGGCTCCGGCATCTTCATGAAGGAGCGCGCCACCCCACTCGACGTCGAAAACAATCCAATCGAACGCGAAGAGGCCATCAGCCGCGCCCGCGCCATCGTCATCGCCACCACGCACTTCAACGATCCAAAGATCGTCGCCGAAGCCAGCGAGTCCGTCACCGGCACGATGAAGGGCCTCGCCGCCGCAGCCATCGAAGAGCAAGACCTGATGCAAACCCGCGGCTGGTAATCACAATTCAGCCCTCCTGGCGGACGCGCAATCTCAGGCCACGCATCGCGCTCTCTGCTTGTCTTTGAAAAAGCGACAGTGCGCCCTGCCGCAATACCCGAGACACCACCAGGCCCACAACATAAAGAGAGATCGCGAAGAAGGTCACAAATGAGCACCCAGGCCGTCACGACCGCCGAAATCAACCGTCCGGATACGCATCAATCCAGGACAATGTTTCGCATCCTCGCCGCGGTCAGCTTCTGCCACGTCCTCAACGACATGATGCAGTCGCTCCTGCCTTCCATCTACCCAATCCTCAAATCATCCTTCCATCTCAACTTCACCCAGATCGGCTTCATCACCCTAACCTTCCAGATCACAGCGTCCCTCCTGCAACCCGTCATCGGGCACTACACCGACCGCAAGCCGATGCCCTACTCGCTCCCTATCGGCATGTTCTTCACCCTCATAGGTCTGCTGCTGCTCGCGGTCGCCCACACCTTCCCGTTACTCCTTCTTGCTGCAGCCCTCATAGGCATGGGCTCGGCCGTCTTCCACCCCGAGTCGTCACGCGTAGCCAGAATGGCATCAGGCGGAAAACACGGATTCGCCCAATCATTCTTCCAGGTAGGAGGCAACACAGGCTCCGCAATCGGGCCTCTGCTGGCAGTCTTCATCGTGCTTCCCCACGGACAGATCGGTTCCGCATGGTTTTCCCTCGCCGCGCTCCTCGGCATCTTCATCCTCATCCGAGTCAGCCGCTGGTACAAGGCCCGTCTCAACCATCTGCAGAGCAGACCTGCAAAACAAACAGAAGAAGCCTCGCCGTTGCCGCGAAACCAGGTCATCGCAGCAATCGCTGTCTTGATCGCGCTTGTCTTTTCGAAGTACTTCTACCTTGCAAGTCTCACAAGCTACTACACCTTCTACCTCATCGCTAAATTTCATGTCTCCGTTCAGAGCTCGCAACTCCATCTCTTCATCTTTCTTGCCGCAGTAGCAGCCGGAACCTTTATGGGAGGCCCCATCGGTGACAGAGTCGGCCGCAAGGCAGTCATCTGGTCCTCCATCCTCGGAGTCCTGCCCTTTACTCTGCTGCTGCCCTACGCCAATCTCTTCTGGACTGGCGTGTTGAGCATCATTATCGGGTTTGTTATCGCATCTGCTTTTTCAGCAATCCTCGTCTACGCGCAGGAACTGGTCCCAGGACGAGTCGGAATGATCTCCGGCCTCTTCTTCGGATTCGCCTTCGGAATGGGCGGCATCGGCGCAGCCGTCCTCGGCAAGCTTGCCGACATGACCAGCATCATCTTCGTTTACAAAGTCTGCGCCTACCTGCCCGCAATCGGCCTGCTGACCGGTCTCCTGCCGAACACCCGCAAGCTGCATCAGAAAGAAAAACCCGCATAATCTTCCATCTCTCCCACATACGGATCAGGCTTGGCCGAGGAATAAGGTACATTCGTTCCATCTTCTTGTTCGGGTGCCCTCATGAAACGTATCGCGCTGCTCCTCGCCTTCGCCCTCTGCCTTCCTCTCACCGCTCACGCTGACGAAGCCTCCCGCCGCGTCAAAGCGCAGGAGATGATCAATCTCATGCACCTCGATCGCCTGATGGAACAGATGATGGACACGATGATGCAACAAGCGTCCGCCCTAAGGAATCAGCTCGCTGGAAGCAACGTTAACCCGCAGGATCAGGCGAGGCTCGACGAATTTCAACAAAAGGCCGTCGAGCTCATCAAGTCGCAGATGGGCTGGCAGGCCCTCGAGCCCGACTACGTCGATATCTACGCCAAAAACTTCACCGACGAGCAGCTCGATGCCATCCTCGTCTTCTACAAGTCGCCCGCCGGCATCGCTCTCGTCGACAAGCTGCCCACACTCACCGCCGAAGGCGCGCAACTGGCTCAGGCAAAAATCGTCGCGCTCCAGCCTCAGTTGCGACAGCTCATCGAGGAATACTCAAAGAGCGTCACCACGCACGGCGCCACACCGAAATAAGCGACGGTGAATCCAGAATCCTCAACCCTGAATCCTCAATAAATGGATCGATCGAATGGATACGAAGCAGTTTCGGCAGAGTTTCTCGCCCGTCGCAGCAGGGACATCGGTGTCGATGCCGTGCGCAAGTGGGCGCGAGCTCTGCCACGCGCAGCCGCCGTCATCGACCTCGGCTGCGGGCCCGGCGTCCCCCTCACTCAGGTTCTGGTCGCCGAAGGTCTAAGCGCTTTTGGCCTCGATGCAGCGCCATCTTTCGTCCAGGTGTTTCGACGCAATCTCCCCAACACTCCCATCGTTTGCGAGACTGTTCAGGATTCGAGTTTTTTTGATCGAACCTTCGATGCCGTTCTGGCATGGGGTCTTATGTTCCTGCTCCGTCCTGAAGACCAGCACCGTCTCATCCCAGGAATCGCCGGCATACTGGCGCCGGGTGGCCGCCTGCTGTTTACCTCGCCCGCCCGGCAATCAGTCTGGAACGATGCAATGACAGGATTGAAATCCTTCTCTCTTGGAGCCGAAGAATACCGCAGACTGTTCCTGGCCGTTGGCGTCTCAATCTCGAACGAGTACGACGATGAAGGAGAGAACCACTACTTCGATGCTTTCAAGAAGGGATAACTCTCCCACTTGACAAACCTATAATGGAGATCGCGGGCAGATTTGCCAGAACAAGCCTTCCTGCGAGATGGAGAACATGAAATCTCCGCATAAAAATCAAACACGAAGCCCGGACTTAATCAATCTATTATGAAGACTTTGCACAAAATCAACGAGGAGGGGGAGGCCACCGCCGCCGGCCCCGCAACCAGGCCCCTCACCATCGGCGTCCTTGCCCTGCAAGGCGCATTCGAAGCCCACGCCAAAGCCCTCACCGCCCTCGGCGTCACCGCGAAGCTCGTCCGCACTCCAGTCGAGCTCGCCAATCTGGACGGCCTCATCATCCCCGGCGGAGAATCCACCACCTTCCTCAAATTCCTCGACCGCGGCGGCTTCCTCGACGCACTCGAGTCCTTCGTCAAAACCACGCCAACCTTCGGCACCTGCGCCGGCGCAATCCTCCTCGCAAAAAACGTAGAAAATCCCACACAAAAATCCCTGGCCGCCCTCGACATCACCGTCGAGCGCAATGCCTACGGCCGCCAGATCGACTCCGCCATCGTCACCGCCCCTACCAAACTCGAAGGCGGCCCGCTCGAAATGGTCTTCATCCGCGCCCCCCGCATCACCCACACCGGCCCCAACGTCGAAACCCTCGCCACCCGCGACAACTTCCCCGTCCTCGTCCGCGAAGGCCATCTCCTCGCCGCCACCTTCCACCCCGAACTCAGCTCCGACCCCCGAGTCCACCAGCTCTTCCTGGACCTCATCTGCCCCCACCCTTAGCCAAATCGTTATGCTTTACTTATGCCCCGCTCGATAACCTTGTTTCATGAGCCTCAATCCAGCGCCCATTAAAATCCTCAAGGCAGGAAAATCCAGAGAACCCTTTCTATTGTTCGTCGGAAATCGGAAGCACATCGACGACGAACGAGGAGATCCATTGGCAGACGTGCTCATTGGCTTGCTTCTCGGTCTCGTCATGGCAAGTATTGGTATATGCATCTTTTCTTTCTTCCGCGGAAAGCTCGGATAAGCACCTCCGTATCATCGGTGCACAGTCCTGAACCACCAGCACAGTCCTGAACCACCAGCACAGTCCTGAACCACCAGCACAGTCCTGAACCACCAGCACAGTCCTGAACCATCGTTTAGCAGACGCGATATCCTCCAGAGGTGCCCCTCTCCGGTCTCACGAGCGTCTGGACAACCAGCAACCCATGGTCGCTCCCAGCTAACGCCAGCGCACACGGCCTCGCACTCGACCATCATCTCCTCCTCAATCTCTGGATCGCCCTCGCGCTCCTCGCTCTCGCACACATCATCCTCCTTGCAGGCCTGCTCGCACGCCGCCGCAACGAGGCCACCAACCTGCTACGCGTCGAATACATCCCATTAGTCGCCCTCGCCGTCCTCTTCGGCACCCTCACCATCAAAGCCGAGCGCCTCTGGGCCGCCACCCGCTACACCGGAGCATCCCTCACCGCCCTGCAAGTCGAAGTCACCGGCGCTCAGTTCGTCTGGTACTTCCGCTACCCCGGCCCCGACGCCACCTTCGGCATCACTCGCCCGCAACTCATAGCTCCAGGCGAAGGAAACCCGCTAGGCATCGACCCCTCCGACCCGCACTCCGCCGACGACGAAGTCACCTCCGAACTGGTCCTCCCAGCCGACCGCGAAATAGACCTCGCCCTCCGCGCCCAGGATGTCATCCACGGCTTCTCCATCCCCGAACTCCGTCTCAAACAAAACGCCGTCCCCGGCCAGACCATCCACATCCACTTCACCCCCGTCACCCCCGGCACCTACGCCATCCTCTGCACCCAACTCTGCGGCCTGGGCCATTACCGAATGAACGCCACCCTCCGCATCGTCACGCCCGCCGAATTCACCTCATGGTCAGCACACCAAAAGGAGTCAATCCGATGACTCCAAAAAATCCAACCAATCCGCAACGACCGAGCCAGGCAACACGTCCCCTGCTTCCTACTCCCTATTCCCTGCTTCCTCGTCTTCTCGACCACCGCACCATCGGCATCCAGTACCTCCTCCTTGCGCTCATCTCAGTCGTCATCGGTACTTTCCTCTCGCTGCTGATGCGAATCCATCTCGTCTGGCCCGCATGGCCACTCCCACTCCCACTCCCACTCCCATTCCACGGCCCCATACTCCCCGAAGACTACCTGGCGCTCGTCACCATCCACGGCACCATCATGCTCTTCTTTGTCCTCACCACCGCTCCACAAGCCGGCTTCAGCAACCTCATCCTTCCCGCGCAGATCGGCGCAACGCGGATGGCCTTCCCTATCCTCAACGCCGCCAGCTTCTGGCTAACAGCCGTCGCACTCCTCACCCTCCTGAGCTCCACCTTCGTCCCCGGAGGAGCCGCCATCTCCGGCTGGACGGCCTACCCACCATTGAGCGCAGTGCAAAGCGCAGGCCCAGGCCAAGGCACGGGCATGGATCTCTGGCTGGCAAGCATCGCTCTCTTCGCCATCGCCTCCACCTCAAGCTCCATCAACACCCTCACCACCATCATCCGCAATCGCTGCGAAGGCATGACGTGGGAGCGTCTTCCTCTCACCGTCTGGGGATGGTTCACCGCAGCACTCCTCAGCATCCTCGCCTTCTCCGTCTTACTCGCCGCCATCCTGCTGCTCTTCTGCGATCGCCACGCCCACACCAGCTTCTTCCTTCCCACCGGAGACGCAGTCAACGGCATAGTCCACCAAGGCGGCGACGGCAGTCCCCTCCTCTGGCTTCATCTCTTCTGGTTCTTCGGACACCCCGAGGTCTACATCGCCATCCTTCCCGGCTTAGGTCTCACCTCAATGTTGTTGGCAAACTTCTCCCACCGAAGAGTCTTCGCCTACCGCACCATGATCACCACGACCCTGTTAATCGGCTTCCTAGGCATCCTGCTCTGGGGACACCACATGTTCGTCGCCGGCCTCAACCCCTTCGCCAGCTCTGCCTTTTCCATCTCCACCATGGCCATCGCGCTCCCCGCCTCCGCCAAAGTCCTCAGCTGGCTGGCGACCATCTGGCGCTCAAAGCCTCAATACACCACCCCAATGCTCTTCTCACTAGGCTTCGTCAGCCTCTTCATCACCGGAGGCCTCACCGGCCCAATCCTCGCCCAGCCAATCCTCGACGAATACCTCCACAACACCACCTTCGTCGTCGCGCACTTCCACCTCATCATGGCGATGGCCGGGATCTTCGGACTCTACGCCGCGACGTACTACTGGTTCCCGCTTCTAACCGCAACCCGCAACCACCCTGGCCGCCTCCTATCCGAACCCCTCGGCCGCCTCCACTTCTGGCTCTCACTCATCGGAGCCTACGCCGTCTTCCTCCCCATGCACCTCACCGGCCTCATGGGCGAACCCCGCCACTACGCCCAGCTCACCGGCATCCCTGGAGCCAACGGCACCCTCAGCCCTGCAGGCAAACTCCTCGCCCAAACCCTCCCGCTCAACCGCTTCATCACCTACGCCGCCATCTTTCTCGCCACTGCGCAACTCATCTTCCTATTAAATCTCTTCCGCAGCATCCGCAAAGGCTCTTTCGCTGCGTCCAACCCATGGCGAGCCACGACGCTCGAATGGCACCCGGCCATGAATCCTTTTCCCCCACCATCCGCATCCGATATACCGGCGATCACAGTTCACCGCTCACCATGCCACTATGAAACCACTGCGTTTGCAGACTCGTTCCTTCCGCAGTGGACACCGAACCCAGCCGAGCCCTCCATGGAAGACACGGCAAACACAAAACCGGAGTAATCTGTCACAGAGCGTGCTTCCAGGGTGAACCACAATGCCGGCCACCATCACTCCCAATAAAACCGATCAGGAACGGCGACGACGACTCGAAGATAACGACGGTGGTTCAGGCCGGCGTCCCCCAACTGACAAACGCACCGGCGGAGGCGGCGACGGCGACAACTGGAACGACCGATCCCACGGCCATCGTGGCCCCTACGAACGCCTCCATCGCTATCGCCTCGGCATCTTCTTCGCCCTCGCCAGCGACCTGATGTTCTTCGTCGCCATCGTCACCACTTTTTTCGTCAACCAATCCACCGGCCACATCAACGCCTACAACCACTACGTCAACGAGTGGGTCCCCACCCTCATTCCCCGCATCCTCTGGTTCAACACCGCCATCCTCATCGTCAGCACCGTCACCATGGAACTCGCCCGCCGCCAGATGTTCCGCGAAAACGACGTTATGGACGAGTGGCTCGGTCTCGGCAAGCCCATCACCCGCCGCGCACTCCCCTGGCTCTCCGCAACCATCGTCCTCGGCCTCGCCTTCCTGGCCGGCCAATGGGTAGCCTGGCGTCAACTCGCCGCCCAGCACGTCTTCTTCCGCACCAGCCAGAGCAGCCACTTCTTCTACCTCATCACCGGAGTCCACGCCGTCCACCTCTTCGTCGGCATCGCCGTACTCATCACTGCCTTCGCCGCCTTCTACATCTCCCGTCACCTCGAAACCCGTCAGATCATCGTCGACGGAGCCGCCTGGTACTGGCACGCCATGGGCATCCTCTGGATCTTCCTCTTCGCTCTGCTAGCCTTCTTCCAATGAAGCCGTCACATCTCGGCCGAATCGCTCTCCTCACAGCCATCCTTGCCCTCACTCCAGCAGCTCACCCCCAGG
The DNA here is from genome assembly GCA_050012935.1 of Edaphobacter sp. Taxonomy (GTDB): domain Bacteria; phylum Acidobacteriota; class Terriglobia; order Terriglobales; family Acidobacteriaceae; genus Edaphobacter. Next base: position 14,615 of record JBEKGF010000079.1, read on the forward strand.
GCTGCACCCAATGCCTCGACAACACCGCTGCCACACCACCCGCAACCCAGCGAGCCTACCGTCGCGCCATCATCCTCCTGACCCTCACCGCTGGAGGCCTCTTCGTCACCACCCTCGCCATCTTCAAACGTCACCGCTAATCATCCTCGCCAGACAAAGAAGCATCCAAAACAATTAAGGAAAACACGTGACCCGCGAGCAAAAATACGAAGCCTTCAAAGCACTCCACGAGCGCCCCGGCACCTTCGTCCTCCCCAACCCCTGGAATGCAGGCGCCGCAAAGATCCTCACCTCGCTCGGCTTCGAAGCGCTCGCCACCACCAGCGCCGGCTTCGCCTTCTCCATCGGCAAAGAAGACTCAACCACAGAGCTATCGCGCGACGGAATACTAGCCAACGCAAAAGAGATTGTCGAAGCCACCCACCTCCCCGTCTCAGCTGATCTGCAGAACGGCTTCGGCCCATCCGCCGAGACCTGCGCCGCAACCATCCGTCTCGCCGCCTCCATCGGCTTGACCGGAGGATCCATCGAAGACGCAACCGGCAACCCCGACTCTCCCATCTACGACCTCCAACTCGCCGTCGAACGCATCGAAGCCGCAGCCGAAGCCGCCAACACGCATCAATTCCTCCTCACCGCACGCGCCGAAAACTACCTCTACGACCGCCCTGATCTCAAAGACACCATCCACCGTCTCCAATCCTTCGCCGAAGCAGGAGCCGACGTCCTCTACGCTCCCGGCCTCTCGCGCCTCGAAGACATCCGTGAGGTCTGCGCCTCCGTCCCCAAACCCGTCAACGTCCTCATGGGCTTCGGCAGCGCAATCTTCTCCGTGGACCGGCTCGCCGCCGTTGGAGTCAAACGCATCAGCGTAGGCGGATCCTTCGCTCGAGCCGCCCTTGGGGGCTTTATCCGCGCCGCCCGCGAGGTCAAAGACAAAGGCACCTTCTCCTACGCCAAAGAAGCCATCTCCCACAACGACGTCACCGCCTACATGAAAAGCATCAAAAACTAAGAACGCAACATACTGCCTTACCCAGGCAGCCTCTTTGCAAATCCATTTATCGTTGTCTCAATGCCTCACTGGAAGCTCACTCTCACCTACGACGGAACGCCTTACAACGGCTGGCAGATCCAACCCGACCTCCCCACAG
>JBEKGF010000080.1:0-15020 GCA_050012935.1 Edaphobacter sp.
CATCGAGCGCTTCTACCGCTACGGCCTCCTCGTCAACCCCGACCTCAAGGTCTACAAGCCCTGGCTCGACCCCACCTTCATCGACGAGCTAGGCGGCCGCGCCGAGATGTCCGCCTTCATGACCAAGGCCGGCTTCGGCTACAAGATGTCCGCCGAAAAAGCCTACTCCACCGACTCCAACATCCTCGGCGCAACCCACGAAGCCAAAGACCTCGAACTCCTCACCACCAGCATGAAGATCGTCGCCCCCATCATGGGCACCGCCTTCTGGAGCAACGACGTCGCCATCAAACCCGAAGAGATCACCATCCGCTTCGAAGAAGGCTTCCCCGTAGCCCTAAACGGCACCGCATACCCCGACCCCGTAGCCCTCATGCTCGAAGCCAACTCCATCGGCGGCCGCCACGGCCTCGGCATGAGCGACCAGATCGAAAACCGCATCATCGAAGCCAAGAGCCGCGGCATCTACGAGTCCCCCGGCCTCGCTCTCCTCTTCATCGCCTACGAGCGTCTCATCACCGGCATCCACAACGAGGACACCATCGAGCAATACCGCGAAAACGGCCGCAAGCTAGGCCGCCTCCTCTATCAGGGCCGCTGGTTCGACCCTCAGGCCATCATGCTCCGCGAAGCCGCCCAGCGCTGGGTCGCCAAACCTGTAACCGGCGAAGTTACAATCGAACTCCGCCGCGGCAACGACTACTCCATCCTCAACACCGCCTCACCCAACCTGACCTTCCACCCCGAGCGCCTCACCATGGAAAAGGGCGAATCCACCTTCTCACCACGAGACCGCATCGGCCAGCTCACCATGCGCAACCTAGACATCACCGACACCCGCGCCAAACTCATCACCTACGCCCAAAGCGGCCTAATCACCCTAAGCAAAGGCTCCGAAATGCCCCACCTGACCAGCGGCAGCGACAAAGATTGAAAGGGCTAAAGGCCCGACATATACCAGCCTAGGGCGAAGCCCTAGGATTGCAGCAGAAGAAGAACCAAGGGCTGTAAGCCCGACATATAGCGCAGCTCGAAGGGAATGCCTTCAGCTAGACCGTAACCGTCACAAAGGAGAAACAAATGTCATTCACTGCAAAGGTCATCGCCACAAGTGAGTTCTTCGACGTGACAACAGATTTGGGTCCAGCTAAAGATCGCAACCGTGATGCCCATCCCCCATTAGACCCAAACACATTCTATCTAGGACACTATTTCCCTAACTCTAAGTCTGGCAGTTCCCAGTATGTTGAGTTCTCAGAAGTCACCTCGAAAATCTTTAAAGGCGACGAGTTGGAAGAAGTGACCGGAGATATAAGGCTGATTCCGCTCAGATGAGGCGAGCAGCTCCACAGCTAACGATTTATTTAAGCGTACGGCTTCAGCAATGCCGTAAGTGCCACAAATATTTCGGGGCTTTAGCCCCTGAGGTAAGTCGATGGTCTTTGACAAGCGCAACAAAGCGATATCCCCTCCGATGGTCATCGCTCTAGTCTTTTTCTGTGGCTGCCAAAAGAAGGCAGAAACGAAGCAAGTCGTTCAGACCTTTCGGGCGCCCAGCGCCGCCGAGCTTTTCGATCTCGAATCGAAATGTAATGCGTTGGGCAATAAGGCAATGGAGAACAATTTAATCGGTTCCGCGCTAACGCAGTCACAGCTCAGCCATTACAACCCGGCGGATAACAGATGCTATGTCCTCCTAAACGTCTCCACGGCAGACATTGGAACGCCGATAGAACAGTTCACATCTGACTACTTCCTCGACGACGGTCAAACAGGTGACATCTTAGCAACTAGATACTGTAAAGGTCATAACTGCACAGCGCTTGTCTACGATGAAAGCCTGAAAAACATGGTCAAAAATCCATCGTTGCCTTCGGAAGACGAAGTTCGTGACTTGATGGACAAATTCGTACACCCAGATAGGCGCGTACAACAGGGAAACACACAATAATGTCTAACTCACCAACAAAAATGTGGTCCGGCCGCTTCCGCGAGCCCCTCAACGCCACCTTCGAATCCTGGCAGCGCTCCTTCCCCTTCGACTGGCGCCTCGTCCCCTACGAAGTAGAAGCCAGCATAGCCCACGCCCGTGCCATCGAAGCCGCAGGTATCCTCACCAGCGAAGAACTCCTCCTGATGATCCAGGGTCTCCGCGCCGTAGCCAAACAGCAAGCCGAACAAGGCGAAGCCATCGTCACCGCCAACCCCCAGGCCGAAGACGTCCACCACTACGTCGAACTCGAACTCACCAAACAAATCGGCGACCTCGCCCTCAAGCTCCACACCGGCCGCAGCCGCAACGAGCAGATCGCCACTGATATGCGGCTTTACGTCAGTGATGCTATTGAGCTTCTGTGCGCCGGAATGCGCCACTGGTGCATGTCCCTCATCCGGCTTGCTGAGGAAGCACGCGAAAACGTCATGCCCTCATATACCCACCTACAGCGTGCGGAACCGGTTCTCGTGGCCCACTGGCTGCTTTGCTACGTCAGCATGATCGAGCGCGACATGAGCCGCCTTCGCGACTGCCAGGAGCGGCTGAGCTTCAGCCCACTCGGTTCGGGAGCCATTGCTGGGGCCACCCTCGCACTGGATCGAGATATTGCGGCACAGGTCCTCTACTTCAAAGCTCCAACCCGCAACAGCATGGACGCCACCTCCGACCGGGATTTCGCCATCGAGTTCACTCAGGCACTCTCCGTCTTTGGCCTCCACGTATCGCGCTTCGCCGAAGAGCTGACTCTCTTCTCCACCGCAGAGTTCGGTTTTCTCGATCTTCCGGAGGCATTCTCCACAGGCTCTAGTGCAATGCCCCAGAAGAAGAACCCCGACCTTACCGAGCTGCTGCGCAGTAAATCCGCCTCACTAATCGGCTCCGCCACTGCCCTCACCGTCCTCCTTAAAGGCCTTCCGCTTGCTTACAACAAAGACCTTCAGGAGGGTCAGATCCACGTCTTTGAAGCCGCTGAAACCGCACTCGGCATCTTCGATGTCATATGGTATTTCACTGATGCCCTCAAGTTTCGCTACGACCGTATGCGCACCGCCGCAGAAACCGGCTACCTCAACGCCATGGCTGCCGCCACCTACCTCTCGAACAAGGGCGTCCCCTTCCGCAAGGCCCACGAACACATCGGCAACGCCGTCCGCCTCGGCCTCGAAACCAACCGCGAGCTGCAACATCTAACCCTCGATGAGTTGCGCAGCATCAGTCCTGAGTTTGGCGAAGATTTCTTTGCAGCGATTACGCTCGAAGCCACGCTTGACTGTCATGATGTTATTGGCGGAACTGCCCGCGCTCGTGTAGCTGCTGCCTTAGCTGATGCCCGCCAGCGTATAACCGCCTTGAGTTCGAGCGAATCTGCGAAACTTAATCAGGAGCCGTCGTAAGTGACCACCGCCTTCCAACCCGCTGTCAGTGAATCGACCGCATCGACGCGCGTCCGCGCCGGTGGAGCGGTGGTGCGCAAAGCAAAGCTCCCCGATGCAGTCAACATCTTCGACCTGGTCAACTCACTCTCGAGCGACGGTACCCTCCTGCGCCGCAGCTACGCCGAAATCTGCGAAAACGTCCGCGACTTCACCGTTGCGGAATCCGAATCCGGTGTCTTTCTAGGCTGCGGCGCCCTCCACCTCTACGGCCCGCATCTCGCTGAGGTGCGCTCGATTGTTGTTAAGCCGGAAGCGAAAGGTCAAGGCGCAGGCGGCCGTCTTCTCCGCGCCTTACTTGAAGAAGCAGAGGAGCAAAAGGTCACCGCCGTCTGCCTCTTTACGCGAATCCCGGACTTCTTCTTTCACTTCGGTTTCCGTGTCGTCGACCGCACCACCCTGCCCGACAAGATCTACAAGGACTGCCAGACCTGCCCCCGCCTCTACGCCTGCGACGAAGTCGCCATGGTCCGCGGTCCGCTGCCCAAAATCGCCGTCCTCGGTCCCAGCCGCATCGCCCAACCTGAACTTGTGAAGCTGCAGACTGGCACCGTTCCGCCTCGAAGCTGACCCCCTCCCCCTCCTCGTCATATTGTGCTAAAGTCTTCCATCCAGATACTTTAACCTTGGACTTTGCCCTGCGGTGCCTCTGTCTTGAGGCTACCTTCCGGCTCGGACTCATTGCAGGAGGCTGTCAGTCCGGGTCATTTGGAGAGGCGATTTGTCAAGCTACCAGGCGTGGTAAAACCCTTCGCGCTCCGTCATGCGGACCTCGGTTTTGAAGAGGCTGCTGAGGTTTTCGGGAGTGAGAAGGGTTGACTTCGGTCCGTCAGCGACGATGCGTCCGTCGCTCATGAGCAGGATACGGTCAATCTCCGGCAGAATGTCGGCGATGTGGTGGGTGATGAGAAGAATTCCAGTTCCCTGCCGGGCCAACCTGCGAAGCAGCTCGCGAAGATCGTTCTGTGCGGCCAGATCGAGGGCGTTCGACGGCTCATCCAGCAAAAGCATCTGCGAGGAAGCGACCAATGCGCGACCGATCATGACTCGCCGTTGCTGACCGGCCGACATGTGTCCGACAGGTTTGCCGGCGAGGTTCCCAGCATCGATCTGTTCGAGCACTTCATTGGCGCGAATCTGCATTTCGGGCGTAACTATCAGGTTCGGCCAAAGGGTGCTGCTGGAGAAGAAACCCGTCAGAATGGCATCACGGCCGGTCGTCTCGACCGTTGGCCTCCCAGGTAGCTCGGCGGAGACGACGCCGAGGCGCTTTTTGAGTTCTGTAAGGTCCCAGCGATCGCGGCCAAAGATGCTGACTGTCGTTTCAGGGTGGACGATCGGATAGCACTCGCAGGTGATGGTCTTGATCAGGGTGGATTTGCCGCAGCCGTTGGGGCCGAGGATGGCGATGTGCTCACCGGCGTTGACCGTGAGGTTGATGTCGTGGAGAACGACGTTGTCGCCACGGGCGACGTTGACGTGGGACATATGCAGGAATGGCGCCATTCGTTTCTAGGATATAGGACGGATTTTGGTCTGTCCGCCGGGGTTTCAACAAGGGTGGCGAACGCAATGGAACTTTTCTTTCGCTCTTGACGTTCTATGCATAGACAACCTAGGGATGGTGCCATGCCAAAGAAATCCGACCTGATGCCTGGAACGCTTGACATGATGATTTTGAAGACGTTGACGCGCGGCCCGCAGCATGGCTATGGAATAGCTTCGTCGATCAAACGGGCTTCGGACGATGTGCTGACTGTGGAAGAGGGATCGCTGTATCCGGCGCTGCAGCGGCTGCTGTTGCAGAGCTGGGTGAAGGCTGAGTGGAGGTCGACGGAGACCAACCGACGGGCGAGGTTCTACACGCTGACCGCAGCCGGACGAAAACAGCTTGGGTTGGAGCAGACGCAGTTCGAAACGATGATCGCGGCCATTGGCCGTGTGATGCAGGACGCCTAGGAGAAAGCCATGGACTCGATCACCCGCTTCTTCAACAAGATTGGAATGTTGCTTCGACGGAAGAGGTTCAACAGTGAACTTGAGGAGGAGATGGCATTCCACCGTGAGCAGAAGGAGAAGGAGCTTCGTGAGGCGGGCGTTGCTCCGGGAGAAGCTCATCATGCAGCTGCGCTTGAGTTTGGCAATACGACTCGGCTGAAAGAACAGAGCAATGAAATTGTGGGTTTTCGGTTTGAGACAGTGTGGCAGGACCTGCACTTTGCGGTGCGCCAACTCAGGAGGAGTCCGGCGTTCACGTTTACTGCGATTTTGATGCTAGCGCTCGGGATTGGCGCGAGCGTGGCGATCTTTGCGTTTGTCGACGCGGCGCTGATCAAGCCCCTGCCGTATGCCGATCCGACGCGTCTGGTGGATGTGGCAGAGAGGGGGAAGCTGTGGCCGCGTTCGAACTTGTCCTACCAGGACTACGTGGACTGGAAGAGGATGAACAAGGTCTTCAGCGCGCTGGAGGGGTACGCCGGCAGCGGTTATCTGATGAAGACAGCCACGGGCGTGGAACCAGTGTCAGCCGCGCGAGTGACGGCAGGATTCTTCCGGGTGTTGGGTGTGAAGCCGATCATGGGCCGTGATTTTTACGATGGGGAGGACCAGCCGAGCGGCGGAGACACAGCGATCCTTACCTACCATACCTGGCAAGAACGGTTCGGCGGAAGGAAGGACATTATCGGGCAGACGGTTGACCTGGATGGCGTGGCGAACACGATCATCGGCGTGTTGCCAGCCAGCTTTCAATTTGCGCCGCAAGGCGGTTCGGAGTTTTGGGTCACGATGCACAAGTTGAATAACTGCGAGAAGAGACGCAGCTGCCACAACATGTTCGGCGTGGCGCGGCTGAAGGATGGGGTAACGGTTCAGTCTGCGCTGTCGGAGATGACGGCGATCGCAAAGCAGCTGGAGGTGCAGTATCCGGGCTCAAATCGCGGCCAGAGTGCGAGCGTAATGCCGCTATACGAACAGCTCATCGGCGACATACGGCCAATCCTGCTGGTGTTGCTTGGCGGAGCGGTGTTGTTGCTGGTCATTGCCTGCGTGAATGTTTCGAGCCTGTTGCTGGTGCGCTCGGAGAGTCGAAAGCGCGAGATTGCGGTGCGAGGGGCGCTGGGGGCGTCGCCGTCGCGGCTGGTGCGTCAGTTTATTACGGAAGCAGTACTGCTGGTGGGCGCCGGCGGTCTACTGGGCCTGCTGTGCGCGTATGGGGGAATGCAGGTGTTGCTGAGGATGATCTCGAAGGACATGCTGGCGAGCATGCCATACATGGCAGGGATCAATCTCAATCCGCGTGTGATGTTATTTGCGGTGGGGATCTGCGTGCTTGCGGCGGGGCTTTTTGCGATGACACCGATTCTGCGACTGCCATTGACGGCGCTGCGAGAGGGCCTGACCGATGGCGGGCGGGGCACGGCGGGAACACTGTGGCGGCGGTTCGGAGCGAATCTGGTGGTTGTGGAGTTGGCGGTGGCGGTAGTGCTGCTGGTGGGAGCTGGCCTGCTGGGCAAGAGCTTCTACAAACTGCTGCATGTGGACCTGGCCTTTCAGCCGGACCATTTGGCGACGATGCAGGTGGCGCTGCCGGAGACGACGTATCCGAAGGATGAGCAACAGGTTGCGGTGCAGCGGCAGATCCTGGATCGGATACGCAGTCTTCCCGGAGTTCAATCGGCCAGTTTGACGAGTGTGTTTCCGGTGAGCGGCAACGGCAATACGGATTGGATTCGAATTGTAGGCAAGCCTTACAACGGCGAGCACAATGAGGTAAACCAGCGCGAGGTCAGCTCCGATTACTTCAAGACGTTGGAGGCGAGGCTGGAGCAGGGACGCTTTTTCACCGATGAGGAGGACGCGTCGAAGCCGAAGGTTGTCATCGTCAACAAGGCTTTCGTCCGTAAGTATTTTCCGGGCGAGGATCCGCTCGGGCGGGTGATGGGCGATACAGAGCTGACGTCGAAGTCACTCCGCCAGATTATCGGAGTGGTGGATGACCTGAGAGAGAGCTCGCTTGATGTGGACACGTGGCCGGCCGAGTACATACCTTCGAACCAGGAGCCTGATAACTACTTCGGACTGATGGTTCGAACTACGCAGGCAGAGGCGACGATGCTGCCTGTGCTGAGCGCGACGATTCGACGGATCGATCCGGGGATCGGTGTGTTTGACGAGCAGACGCAGTTACAGCGAATCAATGAGTCACAGACGGCTTATCTGCACCGCTCGTCGGCGTGGCTGGTGGGAGGGTTTGCGGCGTTGGCTTTGCTGCTGGGGGTGGTGGGACTTTATGGGGTGGTTGCTTATTCGGTGAGTCAGAGGACGCGGGAGATCGGAGTGCGAATGGCGCTGGGGGCGCAGCAGAGCTCGGTGTACCGGATGATCCTGAAGGAGGCTGGCTGGCTGACGGGCGTTGGGATTGCTGCGGGTTTGATGTGCTCGGTTGCTGTGGCAACGCTGATGCAGAAGGTGCTGTTCGGGGTCAATTCGTGGGATACGTCTACGCTGATTGCTGTTGCGTTCGTGCTGGGAGCGTCGGCGCTGCTGGCGAGTTATTTTCCGGCTCGCAGAGCGGCTTCGGTGAATCCAGTGGAGGCGTTGCGGGCGGAGTGAATTAATTCTGGCGCAGCTTTTTTCCCAAAAGAGATGCGTCACATGCCTTTGAGGATGGAGCCTACGATGCCGCCAACGACTCCGCCTTCCGCGGTTTGTACGGCGCGTTCTTTGGGGAGGTACTCCTGGATCTGGTGGGCGAGGCGCGAGATTGGGAGCGTTTGCAGCCAGACGCGGCCGGGGCCGGTGAGCGCGGCGAGAAAGACGCCATCGCCGCCGAAGATCATGTTTTTGATTCCGGGGACGCGCTGAATCTGGAAGGCTACGGAGGATTGAAAGGCTCCGACGTGGCCGGGGTGGACGCGGAGGAGTTCGCCGGGGGCGAGGTCTTTGATGACGAGTTCGCCGGAGAGTTCGAGCCATGCGATGCCCTGGCCGGAGATCTTTTGCAGGAGAAAGCCGTCGCCGCCGAAGATGCCTGCGCCGAGGGATTGCTGGAAGCCGACGCCCAGGTTGATGCCGGCGGTAGCGCAGAGGAAGCCGTGGCGATGGACGAGGTATTCGTGGCCGGGACCGACTTCGACCGGCACGATGTGGCCGGGGACGCGGGTGGCGAAGGCTACCTCGCCCGGTGCGCCGATGGCGCGGTATTCCGTCATGAAGAGAGAGCCGCCGCCGGCGACACGCGCGATGGCGCCGAAGAAACCACCGCCGCCGGCGTGCTGGGTGTGGGTGGTCATCTGGATGGTGGCGGACATCCAGGAGAGCTCTCCGGCCTCGGAGATGACGGCGTCGTTTTGGCCGAGAGCGAACTCGAGGACCGGCATCGTTGTGCCGAGGATGCGATTCTGCATCAGGTTCTCCTTTGTTCGGGGGAGTACCGCAACCCCCGAGAGTGTGCAAAGTAATTAGAATGAGAGACTTTTAGGTATGAACTTCGAGCATGAGGCTAAACAATCCAAACCCGACCGATTCTAAGGGTATCAGTGGTGTCAAGCGACGGACTGTGGGAATCAGCCGCAGACGGGCTATTTGCCGGAAGCAGAGGACGGCGGCAGGAAGACGGGAGCGACCAGATCAACACGCCAGATCGGGCCACCTTCGTAGAACTGGCCCTCTTCCCTGACGAAGGCGGGTGCTTCGCCGCCGAGGACCCAGACGTGAACGTCGGAGGGTTCTTTGCCGACTATGGGTGCGACCAGTCCGGTGACGCCGCCGAGCTCGATCTTGATGCGGAAGTTGGTAGCCTTGTGGCGAACTCCGGCGATTGTAAGCGTGTCTTCGCCTTCTCCCGCCATGAGGATGTGTATGAGTCGAGGCTTTGTGGTGGGAGCGATCATGGAGAGGCGAGTTGGAGGAGCGGAGGGGTCTAGATTGAGCAGCAGAGTCATCGGGAGACCGTTGGCGAGGTCGGGGGCGAGGTCGAGGTGATCCTGGGTGACTTTGCCGTCCTTGTCGCGCGAGGTGATCTGGCCACTGGCGGCGTCGATGAACATGTCCAGCGGATGGGGGAACGATGGACCGCGCTGAATGTGATGGTCGCTGACGAGCTTGAAGGTGCCTTGCTGGGTAAATACCGTGGTTTCCTCGTCGAGCGAGCCGTCGCGGAAGTGATAGGTGAGGTGTGCAGTGACTCGGTTGCCGTGCGCGACCTGAACGAGATCGCCCGCAGCGAGGATCGTGCCTTCCAATGTCTTGAGAACGAGAAAGCCGTGGAGGGTTCCCTGGGTGCGGCGAACAGGAATCGGATCTGCAGACAGATTGATTCCTGCAAAAAGGCAGATTGCTGCAAAGATCAAGCAACGTGAGAGAGTTTTTTGGAAGAGGATCGGGATGGTGTGCTCCTTCTGTTGAACTTAAGAGGTTCGACGGGAGAAGCGGTTGAGAGGATGTAAGACGTTAGTTCATTGACTTTGACGCGATAGCCCTACGCGGACGAGAACTTTGAGGATACGAAAAGCTGCTCTGAGGCTGGCTTTGAAGTCTCCGGAGACTTTGGAGGTGCCGCCGATGCGTTTGCGATAGTCGACCGGGATCTCGAGGATGCGGAGACGGTGTTGGGCAGCCTTGATCTGCATCTCGAGGTTCCAGCCGTAGGTGAGTTCGGACATTTGTAACTGCTCGAGGGATGTTCTGCGGATGGCACGGAAGGGCCCCATGTCCGTGTAGCAGCCTTTGCCGAGAATGCGGAGGAGGATGCTTACGAAACGGCCTGCGAAGAGCTGCGAGGCCAGCATTGAGCCGGGTTCCCGGTTGCCTCGGATGCGAGAGCCTATGACGAAGTCGGCTTCGTTGTTTTGAATCGGAACGATGAGGCGGGGGAGATCGGCGATGACGTCGGATCCGTCGCCGTCCATGTAGACGAGGATGGTGCTGGTCGGGAGTGCGGCGTTCGATCCGGCGAGGCAGGCGGCTCCGTAGCCGCGTTGGGATTGGATGACGCGGGCGCCTGCCTGGGTGGCGATGCTGGCGGTTGCGTCGGTGCTGCCGTTGTCGACGACGATGCACTCGGCGATGAGGGGCCAAGGCATCTCGGAGACGACCTGGCCGATGGATTCGGCTTCGTTGAGCGCGGGGATGATGATGGAGATGGGTGGCATGCGTGTTGGATTACGTAGACCGATTCGATTCCGGGGAACTCGCACATGCGCGAATTCCTTCACTCAGAATGACACCTTATGGAAGGCCGCGGATTCGTGCGGTAAACCTTCAGGCTACCCAAGTTAAATTCGTCAGAGAAGGCTCACGTACACATCGATCTGGGCGTTCTCGGGGTCGGCCGAGCGCTGGTCGTAGATCTCGTAGTCGCAGAGAAAGGCGCGTTCTCCTCCCAGTTCTTTTTCCGACATGGACCAGATGCGCTGCCACACTTCGCCAACTATTTCTTTGATGGGGCCGCGTCTGGACGTAACGACTGCATAACTTCCAGGAGATACGTGCCTGAGGGTGAGAGTGGCCGGCATTCCTTCGGTTGAGAGAACGGGAAGGCCGAGGAGATAGGTGTAGTGGCCGGTGTGATCGGTCTCGTAGTCGGTGTAGACCGCGATGAGATCGACTCCGAGTTTGTTGGGTATTTTGGCGACGAGCCCAGGTTGGAGAAAGGACTGCCAGATGTTGCCGATCTTGCCTTTGCCGGACATCTCGGCTGCATTGTTGGTGCGTGTGGCCAGGCCGGCCATGTAGAAGCCGGGGTAGTGCTGGGTGTGCATTGCAGAAACTCTCCTTGAACGAAGGCAATTGTAAGCGACGAGGGTTCGAAAGATGTCACAAAAAAGTCAGAGGCTCCAGCGCAGGCCGCAGTTGGCGCAGGCGGGTGGAGGGGAGCTGGTGAGCAGACCTTCGCGGAAACGCTGGTATTCGGGGCCGCTCCATATCTCGCGGAGGCTGGACTGGGTGGCGTCGCCGAGGGTGAAGCTGCTGTAGCCCTTCATGCTGAACGGGGCGATGCAGCAGGGCAGGACGCGGCCGTTGGCGGTGATGTACATCAGGGACCAGGGACGGCGGCACAGCGACCAGGGGTTGTCAGTGCGCTGCATGCGGATGGATTCGCCGGGGTCGACGGCTCCTGAGGCGGAGAACATGACACCGAGTTCTTTTGCTATCGATTCGGCCTCACGAATGACAGACTCTTCGCGGGCGGTGGTGTGTTCGAAGAGGGCGGATTCGGCGCGGGCGAGGGAGTTTTCGCTCATCGGGTCTTCGAAGAAGACGAGGCGTTGGAGGTAGACCTCGGTGACGCCGATGGAGTGGGCGAGGCGAACGAAGTTGGGGAGTTGATCGACCGTTTCGCGCAGGCCGGTGAGCCAGAGGCTGACGCGGGGCTTGGGTGCGTTGAGTTCGCGCTGCATCTGCGTAAAGTTTTTTACGTTGGCTACGATCTTCGAAAAGAAGTCTTTGCCGCGAACCATCTGGAAGACTTCGGGTTCGGCGGCGTCGAGAGAGACGCGGAGTTCGTCGAGGCCGGCTTCGATGAGGGCGCGGCCGTTGGTTTTGGTGAGGAGGGTTCCGTTGGTGTTGAAGAGGACGTAGATGTTGCGGGCCTTGAGGTAGGCTACGCGCTGGGCGAGGTCTTTCACCAGCATTGGCTCGCCGATGCCGTGGAGGACGACGCGGGCGATGTTGGGGTACTGGTCGATGAGCGAGGTGAAGAGTGCCCAGGGCATGTCTGCTTCGGGCTCGAGTTGCTCGTAGGTACGGGGGCAGGTGGTGCAGAGGAGATTGCAGCGGTTGGTAGTCTCGAGGTAGAGGCAGACGGGCTCGTGGGCAACGGTGGGGCTTAGCTGCTCTTTTGGATTTTCGAAGTAGCGGCGCATGCGGTTTTTTTCTTCTTCGGCCTGCTGCGCGGCGGGGCTGAGCTTGTCCTTTTTATCTTTATCGAATTTATCGAGGAGGTCTTCGGGGGGAAGGATTGGGAGAGGTGTGCTCATGGGAGTTCGCTCGCTGATGATGGTTGGACGAACAGAGTGCGGTGAATGGGCCAGCGATTTAATGCTAGTTGGAGTATGACTGATGCGAAGAGGGCGGCGTAGAGGATCTCGTTGGCGAGAAACATCTTTGGGCCGGGTTCGGCCAGGGCTGTGGTGTAGAGATAGAAGAAGCCCAGGATGTAGGTGAGGATGGGGAGGTTCGGCATCAGGGTGAAGAACGGGACGAGCCAGATGATGTACCAGGCGTAGTGTGGGGAGAAGAGGAACATCAGAGCTGCGGCTAAGGCGAAGGCTGGTCGAAGGAAGGATGCGTTTCCACGACCCAGGGGGCCTGGTAAGGAGAGCGGTTCGCGCTGACGCACGAATAACCCACTCATGCGATGAGACTGCATGAATGGGGCACCCGGATTTGTGGCTGGCTCTTTTGCCGCTTTCCAGCACCAGAGCATGATTGCGCCAAGGACTGCTGCGCAGAAGAAGTAGTAGGCCGTGATAGGGAGATCGTGCAGACCGGGGATTCGCTGGGCCAGTTCGAGGAGGAAGTAACGTGCGCCGGTGGCGATGCCTTCTTCTTTGACATAGCCGCCAAGGAAGCCGAAGACGAGGAGTCCGACGCTGGAATACGCTGCGTAGGCGGAGGCGATGATTGCGGCTACGGTGGCGGGCATCTTGAAGTCGCCGCGACGATAGAGGGCCGGTAGTAAAACCAGCGGGTAGAGCTTGAGCAGGATCGCGAGGGCTATGAATAGGCCGGTGAGGATGGGTTGTTTCCGATATCGGGCGAGGAGCGCGAGGGCGATGAAGGCCATGGCTGCGGAGTCGAGGTGGCCGGAGCCTGCGATCTCCCAGATGAGGATGGGACACCAGGCGTAGAGGAGGGTTTGTTCGCGGCGGATGCCTAGGGAGTGCAGGAGCGTGACGAGAGCGTACATGGTGACGCCTTCGAAGAGGACCATCACGGTCTTCATGAAGGTGACGGTTGGGGAGATCCAGGTGATGAGGTAGAAGAGCGCCTGGGCTGCGGGCGGATAGATGGTGTGAGCGTAGAAGCGGCGGTTGATGTTGTCGAATATCTCAGGATGGGCGGCGCGGAGAGAGGCTAGGACCGGGTCGCCGGGGACGTAGCGGTAGGGGCTGATGTGTGCGTGCTGGACGATGCCGTCCCAGACGTAACGATAGATGTCGGAGGAAAGGAAAGGTTCGGCGAAGAGATCGGCGAGGCGGCAGGCGATTGCGACCGTGAGGATGATGGGAAAGGTGAGGCGATCGACGGGCTGGGTGACGATGAGGAACGCGGCAGCGAGATAGAGGATGCAGGACCAGCCGGAGGCTCCAGAGAAGCCTATGGTGTAGTGGGAGTACTCGCTGACTAGCTGGCGGGTGAAGAAGAAGAGGCCTGTGCCGATGAGAAGGAGCGCGGCGTTTGTCTGCCAGGGGCGGGCGATGGACCAGTGCTTTCGTGTCTCTACCCATGCACCAGGTTTGCGGTTCGTCGGAGTGGGGTTGGGATTGGTGGCGGTTGTCATCGGCGTGCGGCTCCCCGATGGTCAAGCGCTTGAAGGAAGGCGCGGGTGTACTTCGCAGGATAGCCGGGGATCGGAGTAAAGGATGGTGGTTTGTTCTGAAGAAGTTCGGCGGTGAGGATCGCCAGGGTTGCGGCATCGTCTACGTCGTACCAGAGGGGGAGGATGACGGCTTCGAGTCTTGCGGACTTCGCGGCGGCAAGGGTTTCTGCGAAGACGGTGGATGTGCTCCAGTGGATGTTGGCGAAGAGTTCGGGATGAGGGCGCTTGAGGCCGATGAGATAGTAGCCGCCGTCGTACGCAGGGCCGATAATGACGCGGTCGCCGGGTCTGGCGAGTTCGGCGACGGCTTCCTGGAAGGCGATAGCGGGAACACTGGGAGAGTCGGAGTCGATGAGGCAGACGCTGCCGTAACCGCAGGCGAGAAGGTCTTCGGAGGTGGCGAGGAGACGTTCGCCGAAGTCGTCACCTCGTTGGGGGCTGAGGGAGAAATTTGATGGGAAGAGATTGTCGAAGAGAGCTTCGTCGCCGATGGGGGTGTAGGAGATGACGCCTGCGGCTTTACCGGTTGTAGTGACGGAGGCAATGTTTTCCGTAGTATCGCGGAGGAAGCAGATGTTGATCGCGGCGGCCTCGTCCGGAGTCAGAGGTGGGGCGAGGCGCGTTTTTACTTTGCCGGGACGAGGGGCCTTGGCCATGACGGCGAGAGCACAGAGGCCGGCACGCGCGGCTGCAGGATTCGCAGGGTTGAGGATCGGGTACGACATGGCAGGAACGGGCATTGGCTATACCGTGCTCCAGTCGGCCGGCCGCTCGTCCTCGACGGGAGTGGCCTGGGTGGGAGCTTTTTCGCAGATGGCGTATTGATACCAGTTATCGTACTGGAGATCGAACGTTTCCCAGGGCTGGGACTGAATGAGAGCGGCAAAATCGGTGGCGGTCATGACGTCGGCCTGGCAGGGTTCGCGATATTTTCCTGCGGGAGTGTTGGTCAGCCTGGAGAGAAGCCGCATGCAACCGAGGGGAATACGGGTGCGAAAGCCTGAGGTGGGTTCGGCGATGAAACATCGGCCGCCGGGGCGCAGGA
>JBEKGF010000081.1:0-14995 GCA_050012935.1 Edaphobacter sp.
CATCGCTCGCCTCCGCACCTTCGGTGAAAGAGCCGGCCTGGCCTTCCAGATCGTCGACGACGTCCTCGACATGACCCAAAGCTCCGAAGAACTAGGCAAGACCGCAGGCAAAGAC
This sequence comes from Edaphobacter sp., assembly GCA_050012935.1. Classification (GTDB taxonomy): domain Bacteria; phylum Acidobacteriota; class Terriglobia; order Terriglobales; family Acidobacteriaceae; genus Edaphobacter. Next base: position 116 of record JBEKGF010000081.1, read on the forward strand.
ACCGCCACCACCAAAGCCACCTGGCCCGCCGTCTACGGCATAGAAAAATCCCTCAAAGACGCCGAAGAACTTATCGCCGACGCCTTCGCCGCCCTTGAACCCTTTGGCGCAGCGGCCACCCCCCTCAAATCCCTCGCCCAATACCTCGTCGAACGCAAAAACTAACCATCAAGTTTGTGCCCTCGCCACAAAAGCCTGATAGATTTGCACGCAGCGAGCCTTGCGGAGTAACGCGCGCTTTTGTCGCGCGCGCGTCCAGAGCACCTATTCCACAATTATCCCGATCGTCTCCCAAACGAACCATGAGATCAGGAACCTTGGGGGTTTCTCTGAACCACCGGAAGCCTGATGGTCTGTGTTTTGACCACAAAGTTAAAATGAGCACCTAAGATAACAGGGTTGCCATTCAACTGAAGTTGGCGGGCACCATACATTTTTTCGGTGGCTTTCACCAGCCTGTCCACAGGGGTACCCGGTCTGCCCTGCCTCCTCAAAAGATCGGAGTAAATCATATTGATATAAAAACGGTCACGCCATAAATGTGGAAGCGGTTGGAGTGCGATCTCTGTTGCATCAATTTCTCCCCCAGGAGTATCCAGAATGAGCCGCCATTCTCCGTTAGGTGTGGCGCCCCCATTTGCAAACATCCTCCAATTCGGCACCGCCAGAAGTGTTTTTTCTAAGGGAGCGGCATCGGAGCATGTAAGTCGTAGGCACTCCCCAAATAAACAAACAATGAAAAGACAAATCACGGCGCCTTGAGCAAACGTGGATCGATAAATCTGTTTAGGCGCCTTTTTTACTCTGCGCGGCTTCCGAGAAGAAGTCTCAAGTACTGGCGCGGTTCGAGATGGCAAGACCATGAGGAGAGATGCTATTCCAATCAGAGGAAATAGATTGACATACATCAAGATGGCGTACCCAATATGCATCGTGCCCAAAATGAGCACAGTCCAAATCCGATAGCGCCTGAAGAAGAAACCAAATGGTACAACCAACCTCTGAAAAAGAGTCACATAACAAAGAATCAAAGAAAGCCAATAAGGGACGTAGGTTCCCTGAGCAAATTCATGTACGGAGTTATCGAAAGCCATCAGATTTTGAATGGCGACTCCGGTAGTCCAGGGCACCCACCCATCAACAAGCTTATTCACACCCGCAAAGAAATAGACAGAGAATTGAATCAAAACGACAAGGCTTGCATAAGTGCTGGCAAGTACCGGGTCAGCTTTCCATTTCGACAAGCTGAATCCAGATTCGTTCTTCTCCCACTCCTCATTCGAGGAGACGAGTGCAGTCAAACTATAGGCTATAAAAACAAAATTAACCCACACGTCTGCTGTCGAATGAAAAAAATCGATCAAGGCGGTCATCGCAATAATGCTGGCGCTCATCCAGCATCCCACGGCGAACTGAAGCCACCTGCGACGGCCCCACAGATAAAAACCGACGACCAAAGGTGACGTCAAAAGGATGATCCAGACAACCGTCTTCCGATCAAAAAAGAGAGCGATCGAACGCAAAAAAACATCCAGGTCCGGATCGCCGGAAAAGACAGGTTCCGTGGCACGGATCAGTAAAAGGCCAAGTTGGCTATTCCAGATAGCAAAGTGAATCCAAAAGAAATCCCAGATATACCACAGGTAAGCCAGACCAAATCCGATCTTGGCCAAAGTATAGAACCTGTAAGAGGCTAGGTAGCGGAACATACGATTCCAGCGACAAACGAGTCAGCGGTTGGGATATCCAGGTGAGTTCTAACCATCTTTCAAAAGAGTAACTCATGCGCTATGCCAAAACAATCCACTCATCGAGGTTCGGCGCACGGTGCAATCTTGCTCGGTTCGGATTAGTACCGCAAAACGCTCTTGTGTTGAACGATCGGAGTAATCTTAGGCACTCTGCATTAGGAAAATCCATCTGCGGGAACTCATGATTTGACATGAACAGTCACCTTCCCTCGCGCAAGCGCAACCGTGTAAACTCGCGACCGATGAAGATTCTTTTCTGCACCGGTCGCCTGCTCGCGCTGTCCCTCGCCATCGCCGCTCCTTCAGCCCACGCACAAGGCACCCTCCTCGTAGCCAATCAAAAAGACCACACTCTCTCCTTCATCGACGCGGCCACCGCAAAAGAGACCTTCGTCCTCAAGGAAGATCGCATCACCGGCCACGAAGTCACCACCTCACCCGACGGCCGCACCGCCTACCTCCCCATCTACGGAGACGCCGGAGTAGGTCGCGCCGGCACCGACGGCCACGAGATGCTCGTCATCGACATCCCCTCCCACAAGATCACCGGCGTCGTCGACTTCGGCCACGGGGTTCGCCCCCATCTCCCCGTCTACGACACGCATCGCAACGTCCTCTACGTCTCCACCGAGCTCGACCAGGCCATCACCGCCATCGATCCCAAAACCCTCAAGATCCTCTACAAAATCCCCACCGGCGCACCCGAGTCCCACATGTTCGCCCTCTCCCACGACGGCCGTTTCGCCTACACCACCAACGTAGGAGCCAGCAGCGTCTCCGTCCTCGACCTCGACACCCACAAGACCCTCGCCATCATCCCCCTCGGCGACACCGGAGCCGTAAAAGTCCAGCGCATCTCCATCAGCAACGACGACAAGCTCCTCTTCACCTCCGACTGGGACAAACCCCGCCTCGCCGTCATCGACACTGCCACGCGCAAACTCAAAACCTGGCTTCCCTTACCGGGCACCGGCTACGGCAGCGCCTCCACCCACGACGGCCGCTACCTCATCCTCTGCCTCTCAAAATCCTCCAAAGTAGCCATCATCGACCTCCAGACTCTAGCCGTCGTCCAAACCATCGGCGTCCCAGCCCAGCCACAAGAAGTCCTCATCCGCCCCGACGGCCTCGTCGCCTACGTCTCCTGCAACCAGGATCACAAAGTGGCCGCCATCGACATCAAAACCTGGAAGGTTCAGGCCCTCATCGACGCCGGAAACTTAGCCGACGGCCTCGCCTGGTCAAACATCTCCTCAACCTCTGCAGCTGGCGGCCACTAACCTGCTTTGAAAAGGAGCGCCGTCAGCCGCGTCGCTCGCTCTTCTGTTTTACAAGACAATTCATCGAGCGGATATCATCGAATCAGCAATGCTCACCGAAGCCGACATCCTCCTGGCCCTCCGCGACTGCTACGACCCGGAGCTCCCCTGCAACATCGTCGACCTCGGCCTCATCCGCAGCATCACCATCACCCCGGACCTCGAAGCTCCCGGCGCGAACATCCCCGGCGCCCCGCAAAAACACCGCATCGAAATCGAGATAGTCCCCACGCAAACCGCCGAAGCCGCCACCGCTCAACTCAAAGCCCAGATCATCAACCGCCTCGCCGGTCTTGAATCCGTAAGTCAAACCAAAGTCGTCCTGCTCGACCACCCCGCATGGTCGCCCCAGCAGATCACCCCCGCAGGCCGTCGCATCCTCGGCCTCGACGGCAACCCCAACCTCATCCAAATCCGCTGAGCATGCCAAAGACTCCCAAACCCAGACGCCCGCAGGACCTCCTCAAGCTCACCGCAAAACCCATCCACCCATTCGACCAGGCCCACAACGTCGACACCAGTGGCCTTATCCCCGCCGGCAACCTCGTCACCGGCCATCCCAACGACGCCTTCGTCACCGCCTACTACGGCATCGCCCCCAGCATCCTCCGCACTCTCATCGACCACTGGCGCGAGACCATCCCACCCCATCCCATCCACAGTTACACCTTCCTCGACATCGGCGCCGGCAAAGGCCGCGCCATGCTCGTCGCCAGCGAACTCTCCTTCCGCCAGGTCATCGGAATCGAACTCAATCCCGAGATCGCCGACATCGCCCAGAACAACCTCGAGATCTGGCAGAGAGACCACGCCGCAGACCACACCGCGCCAGCCATCGCCCCCATCTTCCTTCATCAGCAGGACGCGCTCGCCTTCGATATGCCGCACACCCCAACGCTCGCCTTCCTCTACCACCCCTTCGAAGCCCCCGTCCTCAAACACCTTCTTCGCCGCATCGAAGCTCAGTTCGCCCGCCGTCCCGGAACCTTCGACCTCCTCTACGTCAACGCCGAGTGCCGCGAGATCCTCGACAAGCACCCCGCATTCCTCCGCCTCTTTCTCGGCAAAGTACCCATGTCCCCCGAAGACCACGTCGCCGATCTCGCCGCCATCGCCCAGCAACAGGAGTACGGCTCAACCGGCGATGAAGAGTGCGCCATCTACCGTTACATCGGCCGAAGCAAATAAACAAACCTACCCGTTCACCCGCACCACAAACAGCCGCTCGTCCCCACCCGCATGTTCAATCGCGATCTCCCCATCCGCTCGCGCCACCACACCGGGAAACTTCTCGCCCCACTCCACCAGCACCAGCGCATCCGGCGCATCCGCCATCTCCTCCAGCCCCAGAGTCGACAACTCCCGCTCCGTCTCCAACCGGTAAAGATCAAGATGGTACAGTCGCACCTTCGGCCCAACGTACTCATGCACCAGCGTGAACGTCGGACTCGTCACATCCTCCGCCTCAGCCGCGCCCAGCGCCGCCGCAATCCCCTTCACCAGCGTCGTCTTGCCCGCCCCCAAATTCCCCCGCAGAACAATCAGCTTCGGAGCAGGCAACAACATCTCCCACACCCGCTCCCCCATCGCCAAAGTCCCAGCCTCGCTCCGCGTCTTGAACCTCTTCTCCTTCATCGACGCAGTCCGCAGATCCAGGTCAACCCATCCTCATCCGTCACTCGGTATCGAAACGCATCCGAAAGATGTGTAACCGTATCAGTTGCAAGAACCGTATGCTCATCCATCGCTGTAGTCGCAAAATCCGCCGCCAGCCCATGCAGATACACCGCCGTCTCTACGGCTCTCTTCACATCACTGGGAAACTGCGCCAGCATCGCAGCCACAATCCCCGTCAAAATATCCCCGCTTCCACCCTTGGCCATCGCCGGATTCCCGCTCGTATTCACCGCAATCGAGCCATCAGGATGCGCCACCAGCGTCCGCCATCCCTTCAGCACCAGCGTCAGCCTGTGCTCCGTCGCAAAACGCCGCGCCAAACCTACCCGGTCCTCCTCCACCTCTCGCACCGTCAACCCCGCCAGCCGAGCCATCTCTCCAGGATGCGGCGTCAACACCATCACCCTCCCCGTCCCATTCAACAGATTCGTCTTCCCCTCAAACGCATTCAGCGCATCCGCGTCGATCACCACCGGCACCGTCGTCTTCTCCACAATCTGCCGCGCAAACGCCGGCGCATCACCCTCCGTCGACAACCCCGGACCAACCGCCACCACCGTTATCTTCTCCATCAGCGTATCCAGCTTCGCGCCATCCAGGCTCTTGAACGACACGGCGCCTTTACTTCCTTCAGCCAGCGGAACCATCATCAGCTCTGGCGTAATCTGCGCCACCGTATCCGCGATGCTCTTCGGCACCGCTGCCGTCACCAGCCCCGCCCCGCTCCGCAGACACGCCAGCGACGCCATCGCCGGAGCACCCGCCTTTCCATAGCTCCCTCCCACCACCAGCACATGCCCAAACTTACCCTTATTCGAGTTCACATCCCGCGCCTTCTCCGCCAGCGCCTTCGCCCCGCCCGTCCACGTAAACCCGCCACCCGACATAACCGCAGCCTCCGGCGATCCGATCCCCGCAACAACCACCGGCCCAAACGTCCCGCCAGTCTTTTCATTCCGCGTCAGGTGCCCAAACACATGCGCCAGCTTCGGAGCGGTAAACGTCACCACCGCATCCGCCCGAAACGATCCCGCAGCCGTCTGCTCCATCGAATTCGCATCCCACCCCGTCGGCAGATCCACCGCCACCACCGGCACATCGAACCTCTCCACAATCTCCCGCAACAAAACCGCCAGCCCACGCAGCGGAGGCCTGAACCCGGTCCCCGTCACCGCATCGATCAACACCCCCGCCTCCCTCAGCGCCGGAGCACACGCCTGCAAACCCGCCTCATCCACCACCTCATCCACCGTCACAGCCGGCGCCTCATGCCGAAGCCGCATCAAAGCCTCCGCCGCCTCGCCCTTCAGCTCGTCCACTGCCCCCAGCAACACCACTCGCACCTGCCAGCCGCCGCGCAGCAGCACCCGCGCCGCAACCAGCCCATCCCCACCGTTATTGCCCCTCCCGCACAACACCACAGCCACGCCCACCGACGGATACTGCCGCAAACAAAACTCCGCCACCGCGCAACCCGCCCGTTCCATCAGCGCCTCCAGCGACACTCCAAACTCCTCCGCCGTCCGCCGATCCACCGCGCCCATCTCCTCTGCAGTCAAAATCCTCATCCTTCCCTTCTACGCGATTCAGCACTCCAAGCCAAGCCGCTTCACCGCACTTTCATTCAAAAGCAACCGCAGACTCGAGCTAACTAGCTGACCAGCTAAAGCCGACAAGCTCACCAGCCCACCCGCTGCTAAACTTAACCAGTATGTTTGAAAACCTAAGCGACAAGCTCCAGCGATCTTTTAAAACCCTCCGCGGCCAGGGCACCATCTCCGACGAGAACATCTCCGACGCCATCCGCGAGATCCGTCTCGCCCTCCTCGAATCCGACGTCAACCTCACCGTCGTCAACGAGCTGGTCGAGCACATCCGCACCCGCGCCATCGGCGAAAGAGTCGCCACCGCGCTCAGCCCGTCCGAACAAATCGTCAAAATCGTCCACGACGAGCTGGTCAACCTCCTCGGCCGCGACACCGCCCGCTTCCAAAAGTCCTCACAGCCGCCATCCGTCATCCTGATGGCCGGCCTGCAAGGCTCCGGTAAAACCACCACCAGCGGCAAGCTGGCCCAGTGGCTCAAAAAAGCCGGCCACCGGCCTATGTTGGTCTCGGTAGACGTCTACCGCCCCGCCGCCCGCGAGCAGCTAGCCATCGTCGCCCGCTCCACCAACTCCCAGATCTACGAAGGCAAGATCACCGATTCCGAAAGCTTAAAACCCGGCACCGAAGCCGTCCTCCGCCTGGCCAAAGAAGCGAAACGCGAAGCCGCCAACTTCGGTTGCGACATGCTCATCGTCGACACCGCCGGCCGCAACCAGATCGACGCCTCTCTCATGGACGAGATGGCGCAGCTCAAAAAGCTCCTCAACCCCTCCGAGATCCTCTTCGTCGCCGACGCCATGACCGGCCAGGACGCTGTCAACTCCGCCAAGGCCTTCAACGATCTCCTCACCATCACCGGCGCCATCCTCACCAAGATGGACGGCGACGCACGAGGCGGCGCTGCCCTTTCCATCCGCCACGTGACGGGAGCGCCGATAAAGTTTTTGGGAACTGGAGAGAAGCCCGACGCCTTCGAGCCCTTCCACCCCGACCGCATCGTCTCCCGCATCATGGGTCACGGCGACATCGCCACCCTCCTCGAGCGCGCCGAATCCACCCTCGACCGCGGCAAAGCCGAGCAGTTCGCCAAAAAAGCCCTCTCCGGCGACGGCTTCACCCTCGACGACTTCCGCGACCAGCTCCGTCAGATTAAAAAGATGGGCAGCATGAAATCAATTTTAAAAATGCTCCCCTCGGTAGGCCCCTTCGCGGGCATGCAACAAGCCGTCGAAAACGTAGACGAAGGCCAGTTCACCCGCGTCGAATCCATCATCAACTCGATGACGCAAAAAGAGCGCCTCGACCACGAGATCATCAACGGCAACCGCCGCAAACGCATCGCCAGGGGCTCAGGCACAACGGTACAGGACGTCAACAACCTACTCCGCCAATACGCCCAGATGCGCAAGATGTTCAAGACCATGGGCTCAGGCGGAGGCATCAAAGCCCAGCAACGCATGATGAGCCAAATGCAGGGCCGCCAAAAGTTCGGAAGATAGTACGAGTCGAACTTAGCAGACCAGTTTGACACTAATTTGGTATTCGATCCATCGATATTCATCTATTATGATTCGCTTCGAAGGGACCAAATCGGTGGACGCAGATAGCAAGCCTTGCCCGGTCTGCGGAGAAACGATCAAGGCCGCCCCGCACCCAGGGGATTTACGAATTCACCCGCCTCTTCCATCGTCCGCATAAGCTACCGCACAAAAAAAGAACCCGGCCGAAGCCGGGCTCTTGCATGCAAACACAAACTGCTCACGCAGCAGCAAACCGCCGCCACCTCGACCCCGCCAGCCCCATCAGCCCGGTAGCCAGCAGCAGCAGACTCCCCGGCTCCGGCGTCACCGCAGCCGGAGCCGGCGCAAGCGAGCCGCTTGTTACGTCGACCTCATGCCCCAGAATATCTACAAGCCCGCCAAAAGGAGGAAGGGTACCGCCGTTGAATCCCGCCAGCGAGCCCGTCGGTGTCGAAATAGCCAGGTCCACGAATGAGTTCTCAGCGGTCGTCGAGCGGACCTGCAGGTCATACTGACCCAAAGCTCCTATCTCTCCCTGTGAGGTGATGTCGGTAAGCGTGAAGCCCTGGGGGAAGCCCGTGGTGGGTGATGTCGAAGAGCCCGTAACCGTAAGGTTCGCGGCGGTAAACATATCCGTCGTTGTGTCCAATGTAAGCGTTCCGTCGACCGTCGCGCCCCCAAGGTAAGTTGAGTTGACATTGAACGTGGTGAAGCTATCTGCCCGAGCTGCCAGAGTGGCCGAGACCAACACTGCGGCAACCAATAACGACCGTATCTTCATTCTGTAAGAACCCTTTCAGACCCTGACGCGCAAGGCCTTCCTTCGAATAGTTGTGCTAATCCGAGCCTTGCAATTCGTGTGCCAACTGCGCCACCGCACCCGGTCTCCCCATATCTTAGCTAGAGCCTGTTAATCGACTTTGTGGGAAGTCCAGCAAAATCAATGATTTGCCCAGGGCCGGCCTTGTTGTCAATTTGGCTTGCAAGCGCTTTCAACCGCTTTTAAATCAGCAACTTGCGAAAAAGATAAAACACGCCCTAAAACCCAACTCCTGAAAGACTATCGACCAAAAGACTATCGACCAAGAATAGAGATCCTGCCTCTCAATGGGAACTTATTTACCACTTTCTCCATCAGCCCCCGGTATCCGTGCCGGGAATCAAGGAAAGGGCGGGTGGCCCACATCTAGATCAAGCCACAGCATCGGGTGGCGGGTGGCCCATACATCAAATCAAACCAATACATGGGGTGCCCCATTCATGCAGTCTCATCGCCATGAGTGGGCACTCGCGCAAAGCGCGAACCGTTTTCTCTCCGATCCGTAAACTACTTCCACCACTCCAAAAGGAGTCTCCATGATCCCCACCACCCTCGCCCCCTTCCTCTCCGTCCGCAACGGAGCCAAAGCCGTCGACTTCTACAAACGCGCCTTCGGAGCCGAAGAGCTCTTCCGCTACGAAGACCCCATCAACGGGGTAGTCTGCAACCTCGCCATCAACGGCCACGGCTTCTGGGTCGCCGACGAAGCCCCCGAGTACAAAAACTTCAGCCCCGAGACCCTCAACGGCGGCACCGTCCGCATGATCCTCACCATCGAAGACCCCGACGCAGCCTTCGAACGAGCCGTAACCGCCGGCGCTACCATCGTCTGTCCCATCAGAACCGAACACGCCTGGCGCATCGGCCGTGTCCTCGACCCCTTCGGCCACCACTGGGAGATCGGCAAACCGCTCCGCTCCTAACCCCCAAAAAATTTGACAAGACTCACCCGCAAAAACACTGGTCACCCTCAAGGCGGGTGGCCATACATGAGATAGCGCCGATACATCAATCAACTTCGCCGGCAGCCTCTCCAATTCCTTCCGCGCACTTTGCTTCAGTTCAACCGAATACTTACCCACGCAACTTACCGCTGGCAATCAGGCCCGCTTTGACCTTATCGAGCGAGACACCCTTCTCATGCCGCCGCGCCTTCGACACCAACACATCCTGAATGTCCTCCCAAAGCGCCTTATGCACCTTCAGGTCGATCACCGCCGCCGTCTTCCGCCCCTTCTCATCGGTCAAAAACTGTATCCCGCCCATCTTCATACCTCCCAACAGTCAACTCCAGTATGCCATTCTGTGTCGCCACGGAAGAGCGTAGCGGCGGGTGGCCCATATATGGATTCGCACGAAATCCCGAATCATTACCTCACGCCCCATCGCATATTCCTATACAGACCCCACCACACTCGCATATCCTCTTCATCAATACTTTCAAGACCTCCCGTTTGAGTAGTTCCTCTCATCGAAAGAGGAGGCAACATGACCAAACGACTTGCCATCATCCTTACCGTCAGCATTCTTGCCGGACAAGCCACCACCCATTCTCAACAGGCTGAACATCCCGAACACCACTGGAGTTATTCCGGCAAAGACGGTCCGAAACAATGGGCTCACCTCGAACCGGATTTCTTCGAGTGTTCTGCCGGACAGCATCAGTCACCCATCAACATCCACACCCACAACGCCGTCACATCCGGCCTGCCTCGCCTCGAATTCCACTACAAGCCGTCCCCACTCACGATCACCGATAACGGACACACCATCGAGGTCGATTACGCGCCCGGCAGCGCCCTGACTATCGGCGGCAGGAGCTACGAGCTCAAACAGTTTCACTTTCACCATCCCAGCGAAGAACACATCGACGGCAAGCATTTTGACGTGGTCGCTCACCTTGTACACCGCGACTCGGGAGGCAACACCGTCGTCGTCGCCGTTCTCCTGAAGGCAGGCAGCAGCAATCCCCTGCTCGAAACTCTGTGGCACAATCTGCCGCCGGAAAAAGAGAAGCCACACGTTGTCCCCGGCGTCTCCATTGACCTCAACCAGCTACTGCCCGCTTCGCTCGGCTACTACACTTTTCCCGGATCACTCACCACGCCTCCCTGCACAGAGATCGTCACGTGGTACGTCCTGAAATCGCCCGAATCTATCTCCTCCGAGCAGGTAGCGACATTCGCAACCATCTACCCAAGCGACGCTCGCCCCATTCAACCTCTGCATCACCGCCAAGTCGCACAGACGCCTTACTAGGTGCCGCCGGGTGGGCCACATCTGGATTGTCACCACAAACCAGGGGCCCCATATCTCGATTCTGAGACGTGGGCATTCGCGCGGAAGCGCGAACCGTCTTCTCCCTACCAGCGCCTCCTCGACATCGCCGCCCAGGCCGATGTCAACGAAGGCATCCGTCAACGGGAGCGGGGCTGCACCCGAAACCTCACTTCATCTCCTCCATCGTCCCATCCGACCAGTTCATCACCGGAACCATGAACGTCATCACCGGCTCTGGGTCTCCCTGCGCGGAGAAGACCGGCGAGCCCTTGAGATTCGCTCCCCACTTCGCCGCATCCGTCGTCGGCTGAAAGAACATCAGGTGCGGATGCCAGTGGCCAGCAGTGTCGTTCAGGTAGCCCTGCTTCGACATCATGTAGCACATCGACCCCTCCTCCGGCGCCCCGAAGACCTTCTTCGCCACCGCCTCCTTCATGCGCGCCTCCACCTGGTCCTTCGGCATCCCGGACAGCACCAACTCCGTCCGCTTCAGGTATGCGGGCAACACCGACCGCGCTGCGGCGGCATTGAAGCAGTGCGGCGCGCGCATCTTCGGGTTCCAGAACTGAGGGTCGTCGAAGTTGGTAGCCCACGAGCGCTCGACTACGCAGACGAAGCCGTTCGTCCCCTTCGCAGCCGTCTCGTAGCCGCGGCTCCCGAGCACCAGCACCTCCGCATCGCGGCTCACGGTCTCATTTGCCGCGCTGCGTGCCAGCGCAATCTCCGCCGCCGCGCTCTGCTCGTGGTACTGCGCCATCGGGGCCATCCCCGGATACGGCGCCTGTACGCCCTGCGCCCAACCCAGCCTGGCCAAGCCAAGAAGCACCACACCTGACACTGCCCTAAGCGCCATCGTCCCAACCATCCGATTCATCATCTGCAGCCTCCTGAAAAAGTCGCTTCCCTTGCATCGGTCGTCATTCAAATGTGGACACCGTTCACATGCAATGTATCCGAACCATCTGTACACTGTCCACAACGAACAATGCCGAAGCCATCAAAAACTCCCAGACCCCAAAAGCCCCGCCCAGCGAAGCCCACCCTTACAAGAACCACCTTCCGCCACGGCGACCTCCACCGCGTCCTGCTCGCCGCCGGAGTCGAGCTCGCCCGCACAGGCGGCCCCAATGCCATCGTCCTGCGCGAAGCCACTCGCCGCGCCGGTGTCGCTCCCAACGCTGCCTACCGCCACTTCTCCAGCCACGCCGAACTACTCGCCGCCGTCCGCGCTCACGCCCTCTCGCAGCTCGCCCGCGCCATCGAGACCGAAATCGCCGCCATCCCTCCCCGCCGCCGCGGAGCCGCGCTCGCCCGCGCCCATCTACGCGCAGTCGGCATTGGCTACCTTACCTTCGCGCTCCACCAGCCCGGCCTCTTCCGCACCGCTTTTTCGAACACCCAGCCCGTCGCCGGTGACTCCGACAAAGCGAAGACCGGCGCCAGCGGCCTCAACCCCTTCCAACTCCTCAGCCGCGCGCTCGACCTCATGGTCCTCCACCGCCTCCTCCCACCGCGCCGACGTGCCCACGCCGAGTATCTCGCCTGGTCCGCAGTCCACGGCCTCGCCTTCCTCGTCATCGACGGCCCGCTCCACCACGCATCACCCGGCGCGATCGCAGCTCTTAGCGAGCGCCTCATCCTCATGGTTGAGAAGGGCCTCTACTCCTGAATTCGGGAAGCTGAGCCGAGCTCCAACACGGCGGGTGGCCCATACATCAAATCAAACCTATGCATCGAGTGCCCCATTCATGCACTCTCATCGCCCTTTTTCTCCTCGAGTTGGTCAAAATATCAACATCGAGATGTAAAAATTTCGACACCTGTGTAGACCAATCGGCACATGCGTTAAACGCGAACAAGTTTTGGAACGATGCTGCTTCTTTCCTATCTACGGCTCATCAAACAGTGAGTTGCAGTAAGGAGAAATATGCTTAAGAAAAAACTGATTTACTTACTCCCCGTTCTGAGTGCCATCCTCATCGTTGGCGGCAGCAAAGCCCAGGCTCAAATCACTGATGGACTCAAGGTCAAAATTCCCTTCGAGTTCCATGTAGGAAAAACCACTCTCCCTGCAGGGAACTACACCATCAACGTCGTTAATGTAGAGTCCAATCTGATACAGATAAGAAGCGACAACGGCCACTCCGTCCTCGTCCAAACGATGGACGCTGAGCCGAGCATTTCGAAGACTTTCGAACTCCTCTTCGATCACACTGGCGAAGACTATTACCTCGAGAGGATCTACGGCGAGTATGGAGATTCCAGCGTTGAACTGATCGACGCCGGCTACGTAAAGAAATAGGAGAGTCACTGCCCGCGATTGATTCGAAGCACATCGGCGGGTAACTCACCCATCAAATAGCGCCGATACCGCGAATGCTCACCTATGGCGGTTGGCTTATACATCAAATCAAACCTATAAATCGGGTATCCCACTCATGCCGTCTTCATCGCATGAGTGGGACATTCGCTCAGGCGCGAACTGCCTTACCAAGGCGGCTTCAGAGCCTGCCCTGAGCGCAGTCGAATGGTGCAGCGGGTGAAAGGCTGGTACAGTCTCCTCGGGGTACTTGATGCCGGGGCAGGTGCGGTTCAACGCTTCTCGTATGGGTGGAAGATGTAGTCCTTCGCCTTCACGGCTGTGTGGCACGTGTTTCCGCAGTCTGAAAGGCTTTTGGGATCGGCCGCGAAGGTATCTGAGGCAGCGTCGTAGTTGAATACCGCATATCCCCATCCTCCGCTCTTCGGAAATCTCTTGCTGTCCTTCTCCATAACGAAAACCTGGGTAAAGATGTCCGGCACATCCACGGCAAACTGAGCCTCCGTACTCTTCTTCGGCTTCCACTGGAGCTTCGCGATCCTGGCGCCATCCGGAAAAGGCTTACCGTTGCCCGGAAAGCCGGCCTTGAACGCCTTGATCATCTCCGGATTGGCCACGATCACCTTGAGCACTTCGTCAGTCCGGGCGGAAGAGACCACCGACCAGTCCTCGTATCCCCTGAAGTCGGAGAACGCGATTCCGCTCGGCGATTTCAGCGAGTACTTGTCCTGCGCGTAAAAACCCGTGTTGGTAAGTACAGCGAGCGTTACCATGGCTGCAATCGTGAGCTTGCCTTTGCGCTTCATGGCCGATCCCTTCTAGACAAGGATTTCCATTGGGCTCATGGATGCGGCACAGCATATCACACCCCCAATCTCTGATTTGTCCTCTTCCTTGTAATGGCGGCGGCCCACACAAAAAGCGCCGACACCCAGGGTGCCCCATTCAGGCAATCTCACCGCATGAGTGGGCATTCGCACTACGCGCGAATCATCGAACTGGCCCTTCCAGCCTGCGAATCGCTAACGAAATGTTTATCAAATTGATTCCCGGGCGAAGTCGAACTGGTCATCTCCGGTTCCATACACCTAACGTATTTCCACAAGGCCGAAAAATGAACCCGTTCGACGAGAAAGTCCTTCATTTTCTGAACCAATTCGCTCAAAAATCTCAGTTTTGCGACCACGCCATCGCACTTTACAATAACCAACTTTTGACAGGCGCCTTCCTAATGAGCATCTTCTGGTGGGCCTGGTTTCGCGACGATGGGAGGGCGAGAGAGTACAGGCCCATAGCCATTTCGGGCCTCTTCCTCAGCGCTGCAGCATTATTTGCCGCTAGGGCTCTCGCGCTTCTGCTGCCATTTCGCGAGCGTCCCTTGCGTAATCCTATGCTTCACCTTCGCATCCCATTCGGCGTGGATTTGCAACGTCAACTCGGCTGGAGTTCGTTCCCAAGCGACCACGCAGTTTTCTACTTCGCTCTGGCTACATCGATCTTCCTATTTTCGCGCAGGCTGGGAATCGCGATCTACTGCTATGTGTTCTTCTTTATCTGTGCGCCCCTCGTTTACCAGGGACTCCATT
>JBEKGF010000082.1:0-14632 GCA_050012935.1 Edaphobacter sp.
CAAGGGCATGGCGAAGACGCATGCGACAATGCGGGGGACCACTAGAAACTTGAAGGAATCGATCGAAAGCGCTTCGATGGCATCTATCTGTTCCGTTGCTCTCATGTTCGCAAGCACAGCTCCGATTCCGGCGCCGACGCGTCCCGCTACAAGCAGTCCAGCGAAAAGTGGGCCGATCTCGACGAAGAAGGCAAGTGACTGAACCCTGGGAATCATTGCTCCGGCACCGAACATCACCAGCGTGCTTCGCGTGTGCAATGTCATCACTACGCCCAAAGCGAAGCCGGAGGCTGCGACGAGAGGAAAGGAACGCGAGCCTGCCTCTGCAATCTGGCTCCAAATCTCGTGGAGTTCGAACGGCGGCTTAAAGAATCGTGCGACCGCCTGAAGGCCAAACAAAGTGACATCGCCGATAAAGTGAAAGAACTTTGTCAATCAGGGACCTTTCCTGTTCCCGGACGATTGCAGGTCACCAGACGCGTCGGTTAGTAGAGACGGAACTGGTGCTGCTATAACGATGGAACAAAATTGGGATCAATCTTGAAGCGGGGAATTTCCTGCTCGCTCGTACAGCGCTTCCAGGAGATGTTTTGTATAAAGACCTGTTGCCACAAACGTGGCTCCTTCACCGATCATCATTGAGAGGACCTCTTCGCCACTCTTGTCGATTACCGTGATCTCATTAAGGTCAACAATGCGATTTCCCGCCGACGGTCGGCTGCGAGCCTCCCGCCAATTTGAGACCAACTCGGTGACGCATTCTTTTGTGAGTCGCCCCTGAAGCGTCCATCTCTGTTCGGAATCTTTCTCTTTTACCGTGATTCTCAACATACGTTAGTCTCCGGAGTCTCCTATCTGTAAATTCCCTCATTGCTGTGGATCTTGGTGTCCAGTCATTCGCATGTAGACTTCCGTGCCGTTCCTTCGAAACTGAACTTCATCCATAAAAGAAGTCATAAGATGAATACCCCGCCTCTGGTCTCCTCCCGTATCTTTTGGGATCGGGACACTGCTGGGGTCAAATCCGTCGCCCTCGTCCCGAATTGAGATCAAAAGAGAGTTATCCGGTTCGCAGTTGCATTGCACGTAGACCTTTCTTGAGGGGTCGCGATGATTGCCGTGGATGACGGCATTCATCAACGCTTCCCGCAGCGCTATCAGGAAAGCTGCCTCACGTCCAAGTATCCGAGATGACACCTGTGGGTCAGATCGAAGCATCTCGATCACGGTTGCAATTTCACCCACTTGGCTATTCATCGTGATCTCAGTTGGCAATTGGTTGGCCATCGGAAACTCCGTCGTCACTGAACGATTCACCCGCGACACGTTAGCCAATCACCCAATTGCAGGCCTCAGCGCTGCTGGTGTTGACGCTGGTGTCGTTGAGCCGGACGGTGCCGTCGCTGACAGAGTATTGATCGCGAGCAACTGCGCTCTTCTCAGACCTCTCTTTGCGACGCGGTATTCTTCGGACTAAATCCGCTTCAATCGTCCGCGGCAACACCCTGGCCACGGATCTTGTTCTTAAGGCTTTTGAAAGTGGCTCGCGAAGCCTGAGCCTGGCTCTTAGTAAGCGAGACTTCATTGTTGGGAGTGAGACCCCGGCCAGCATTGCAAGTTCCCTAATGGACCCTTCATGAAATTGTCGGAGTTCTATCGCCGTCCGCAGCTTTGGAGGCAACCGCTTAATGGCTTGGCGGACCAGTCGCGTTCGTTCTGTCTCCAGACATCGCTCCTCTGGGTTTCGGGAAGGTTCTAACATTTCAATAATCTTGTGGTTATCAGAATCGATAGGGTCATCCAACGACAACTCTCTTCTTGTTCGTCTCCTTCTCATCGTCATCAGAGCTGAATTAATTGCGATTTGCGTTACCCAGGTCGAGAAGGCGGATCTTTGATCAAAAGAGCCAATATGGGCAAAAGCCCTCATCCAGGAGTCCTGGAGGACGTCCTCAGCGTCGTCCGGGTTTCGGGTAATTCTCAGTGCTGTTCGGAACACCATTTCGCGATGGCGTCTGCAAAGCTCGACATACGCCAGGTACTCGCCGTTTTGCGCCCTGGTTACCAATAGCGCATCGGTCGTTGTCGCCAATGGGTAACCTGATTGACCCAATCGACTTTCCACTGCGATCTCAGTCTGTAAGCTGTCGGCCATCGGTCTCGTGTATTCCCAAACCAGTTACAGCAATCCATTGGCCGATTGCACACTCAGTCAATTTGTCCGCAGATTGGGCAGGTTATGAGGATCAAGTTCGAGGGCGGAACCCGCGATGCCGATGCGTTGGCGGAACGACAGTCGATTGGCACTAGGTCGATTGTGCCGGGGCGCTCGCAGGAATTGAACGCTGTGGACGAGTGATGCCTAGCTTTTGCATACGAAATTGCAGAGTAGGCCTTTTCATCCCGAGACGCACTGCTGCGCCATTTGGGCCCCCAAAGACCCAATTCGTCTGTTCCAGGACCGACAGAATATGTTTCCTCTCGACCTCTTCGAGGGTCGCAAATCCGTTCGTCTCGCCACCATCAGGGATGCGCGACTTGAGATCGGCGGACGGAATATGGAGCACCGGACCTCGGGAGAGGATCACTGCCCGTTCAATGAGATTTTGCATTTCGCGGATGTTTCCCGGCCAGGGATACCGGACCAGTGCGCTCATGGTTTCAGAAGAGATGGTGTCTATCTGCTTCTTCATGCTGCGAGCAAAGTGCTGGGCGAAGTGCCGGACCAGAAAGGGAATGTCTTCTGTGCGTTCCCGAAGGGTCGGAACACGGATTGGAAATACGTTCAGTCTGTAATACAGATCGGAGCGAAATGTCTGCGTTTCAACCATTGCGCCCAAATCGCGATTGGTTGCCGCAATGAGCCGGGCGTTGGTGCGGAGGGTACGGGAACTGCCTAGACGCTCGAACTCTCGCTCCTGCAGGACACGCAGTAGTTTTGGCTGCAGATCAAGCGGTATCTCGCCCACCTCATCCAGAAATATCGTCCCTGGCGAGGCCAGCTCGAACCGCCCAATTCGTTGCGTGACAGCACCAGTGAATGACCCTCTTTCGTGTCCAAAGAGCTCGCTTTCCAGAAGTCCTGTTGGAATCGCTGCGCAATTCAGTTTCACAAAGGCGTTCGAACGGCGGTCGCTGAGATTATGAACAGCCCGAGCAATCAGTTCCTTCCCGGTGCCCGTTTCTCCGTAAATAAGAACAGTCGAACCCGTTGGAGCTACTGCTTCGACCTGATGCAAAACTTTTCGTAACGCAGCGCTATTTCCAATGATCTCTTCGAAGTTCATCTCGCTGCGTAGTTCCCCTTCGAGATAGAGCTTCTCTTGTGTGAGTTGGTCCTTGAGTTCCGAGATCTGACGATAGGCCAACGCATTGTCAATGGCGATCGCTATCTGTCCGGCGATCTGGGATAGGAAATCAAGGTCAGCTTGGGTGAAAGCATTCTTCTGGAGACGAGCCAGACAAAGAGCACCGAGCACTCGATTGCCACGGCTCAACGGAAGAATACATAAGGTTTGTAGCCCCTCTTCTATTGCTATCTTGGGATCGAAGCCTAACCTGAATAACTCGTCGACGTCGCCCACCCATAATTTCCCGGAACGTATTACCTGTCCCGCGACAGAACCATCAAGGGGAGTCAACACATCTTGCTGAACCAGACCTTTGCTATCTGGAAAATCCAGTGCATAGAGTCTGGTATGCTGGCCATCTTTGTCGGGGAGTATCAAGGACACGAGATCCAGCCGCATTACCTTACGAATGCTGGGGGAGATGGACTGCAGCACGTCGCGCAACTTCAAATTGGCCACGACACTATTGTTTAGGTCCAGAATGAGGCTCAATTTGGTGCGTTCACTTTCCAATTGAGCGCGCACCAACCGATCGTCAACAGCCGTCGCGACGAAGTCCGAAATATGAGAAAAGAAACTGACCTCCCTCTCAGAAAACGCATCGGGCTGCGTTCGGCCGATACAAACCGCCCCTATACAGCGGGTCGCAGTATTAAGAGGGAATACGCAGAACGATTGATTTCCCAATTCCTGAAAGAAGTCCGTGAGTTCCGGGAAAGGACTTTGTTCTTTGAGCGACGAAAGGATGAAAGGTCTCCGTCGCTCCTCGATCCATGCGTGCAGAGATTTCTGGGCGTCGAGGCCTTTTGGCGTGGATGCTATCGCATCTCCCTTGCTGTCGATCGCTAGCCAGGAAGTGGCAGTCGATCCATCGCAAAATGCAAGTACCTGGCTGTTCTCGCGGAAAAAAGCGACTAGCTCTACTGGCAAGGCACACATGAGCTCTTCGGGATCACGATAGACCTCCAATCTCCGTGCAAGACGAAGAAGCTCCGTATCATGCGCTTTTGGCAGAGTTCTGTTTGTCCCTCGAAAATGGTTCTGGTTTTCTGGCATCTTGTCCCTGGGTGTATCGCCCTCCTTGGTGGTCTATAGATGAAAGCATCCACATCGAAGAAGCAAAGCTCGTTCAAGCGACCGTTTACCCCCTCCAGTCAGACCCACTCCTAATGGTCGTCTTTGGCGCCGTTGGGCTCGGATGCTCGCTTGTCTTTGCACATGGCTAAACGCGGTGTAGGCAACCCCCTTTCTCATCCGTAAGCCGGTATATTCTCGTAGCGACCGGGTAAGCTGGCTTTCCGGTCGAGCCTTCAAATAACGTCAGAGACAAAGTGTATCCGAAATCGTATCGTATGTTCAAATTGGAGTCAAACCGGGAAGGCATCGTGATGACCGGCGAAGCGAAAAGCGAGGACGCGGTGGACCAAGTCAGGTCGCCAGTAGACGCTTGCGTCGGTATCGCGGGAAGACCTCGTGATGACCAAGCGCCCCCGTTGGCTGTGCAAAGAGGCACGGAATCTCCACCACCACCTTCGTAAATCCAGCTATTGTGGCCGTGGAGCAATGGCTCTGCTTGCTATTGGGCTTGGTCTGTACGGCCTGCGGGGTTTGGGGAATTTGCATGAAATACGATCAGGACCTGCCTTCCGGCTACATCCCATGGCTGGGGTCAACGTATGGCCCGATTCTACGTGGCACCGCAGTTGCGTGCTTTATTTCGGGAATGGCGCTCGTTCGCCGTGGACTGGCAAGATCGGACCTGTCAACGATCCCTGGCAGTCGGAAGGTTTTGCGATCTGGCGGCGGGAACGGCGCGCGCAATACAGAGAAAAGCTCCGCTCGCCGAACGATTCTAGACTTCCGATCGCGATCGAAAGAAAGGAAGGAACTGAGATGAAAGACGATCCTGATGATATTCCAATGGTTTATCTGCTGTACGTTCTTCTCGCGATCGGAGGGGATATGGCCGTGGCGGCAATTGTGGTCATCAGAATCCTCTAGAACGGAGAGATTGATGCGAAGTCACTAGAGTTCGGGCCCGGCAGTTGTGCAGCCCCTCTGAAACCTGTTGTGAGCGGCTGAAGACCGCAGATCTTTTAGGGAACGGAAGCACCGTTTCGAGCAGCAATTCGGGCTGCTTTCTCGCGATGCTTGCGGATGTAGTGAGCGGCGATGTCGGGGTAGAACTCACGAATGGAAGTGAAGGCGACTTCGCGCATGATCGAGTAGCCGAACTTGGTGGCGAGGACGCTGAAGTCAGTTGCGCCGGGTGGGTAGTAGTAACGGGAGATAACCTGGGTGAGGACCTTGCCGCCGAGACCGGCGATGTTCGGGTTTGACTGCCGACGTAAGTGCGGGCCACAGCCTCCCGGCTGATGACGTAGAGAGCGCGCCTGATTACGGTATGCCCGTCGCCGAGGGCATAGTAGCGGGTGTCCTCGTGAAGGAGGCTCGGCAGTAGCCACGCGGAGAGATAGGTTCCGTCGGTCTTGTCGAGGAAGCCGCGCCAAGTATAAGCGTAGAAGCCGTCGACGCCTTTGCCGAGAATGGGATGGGAGTTAAGACCTTCAGCAGTGAGGGAGGTCAGTCCGAGGAGAAGAGTAGTCGGTAGCCTGGTGGGTGGCGACATGGAAGTTATAGTTCCAGCCCGGGGGATGAGGTGTGGCGCCCCCGGAGACGGAGCGAAAGTTGGGCATAAAGCCAAGGATGCGCTGGGGCTGTTGTCGGTTGAGTGGGATGGGATTTCCGCTCGCGTCCAGAGGAACATTAGAGCCGGCCGTCGGGCGCGGGTCGGCATGGTTGGTGTTGGGCGTGGATTGACTGGTCTGCACGAGATCTAGAGAGAAGGCTAAGTCTGATGACCCGGTGAGATTGGCAGCGGAAGATGAATCGGACATAGAGATGCTGACGGCCAGAAGGCTGGCCGTGGTTTCCGGTGCGTCCGGAAGCTGTACCGACTGAGCACGGGTGCTGGTGGTGCAGCCTAGACAGAAAAGAGTGACGATAAAAACGCAACACATACCATCCTCCAAGTGCAAAAGACTCAACTCCAATGACCAGACGCTTGACGTCGCCATCGTGTTCCGGTTTGTCTCGCCTAAACTGGAACAAAAGAACGCCGGCCTTGCATGGCCTTATCAGGATCTAATTGAGTTGAGCGTTCGATTCCGCGCGCTCCTGCAAAGCTACAAGTAGATGTCTCGCGTAGATTCCGCCGAATCTGGCACCATCCTGAATCATCATTGAGAGAACCCGCTCGCCGCTTCTGTCAATGGAGGAGACGCCGTCGAGGTCAATAACACGGCGGCCTGCCGACTCCTGATCCTTCGACGTATACCAATTCGAAAGCACTTCAGCTACCGAGTAATCCGTCAGGCGGCCATGTAGGGTCCATCGCTGTTCCGGGGCGATATCCCTAACGGTGATTGTTAACCTGTCTCGTATCTCAGATACGTTTCCGTCGGACACTTTCTTCAAAATGGGGGCTTGAACTTTCGTTTTCGTTTCCTCCTTGTGCTTTATGCTGACGGATGAGTGAGTGTTTGAGACTGTGGCTTCCTCGATGCTCTGTTGCGTTGAGCGCGGAGCTGCATGAAGGAGCGAGCTTCGCTGTAAAGACGCTGGATGTCACGATTGACGACGGCCTTCCAGACGATGCGGAAGATCGCCTTAGGGCGAAAGTAGTATTCGTCGTAGAACTTATGCACCATCTCCATGACGTAGTCGGCAGGAAGGCCCGGGTACTCGATGTGTGCCATTTGGTGGCCGTCACCGTCTTCCATCTTTTTATTGGTGATGAAACCATTCTTTTCGACGAAGCCGAAGAGCTCGGTGCCGGGAAAGGCATGGGCGATGGAGACCTGAATGGTCTCGCAGTCGAGTTGCTTGGCGAACTTAATGGTATTGCGGATGGATTCCTTGGTCTCACCGGGGAGCCCGAGGATGAAATCACCGTGTATAACGAGCCCAAGATCATGGCAGTCCCTGACGAAGCGGCGGGCGCGCTCGACGGTTGCGCCCTTCTTGATGTTTTTGAGTATTTGAGGGTCGCCGGACTCGAAGCCGACGATCAGCAACCTGCAGCCTGCTTCTTTCATAGCCTTGAGGGTGTCATGGTCCGTGGTGACGCGTGAGTTGCAAGACCAGGTGAGGCCGAGGGGTTTCAGCTTTTCGCAAAGCTCGATCGTACGGGCCTTTTGGATGTTGAAAGTGTCGTCGTCGAAAAAGAACTCCTTGACTTGTGGGAAGAGTTCTTTCGCCTGTTTCAGCTCTGCGGCCACGTCATCGGTGGACCGCTTCCGCCATGCGTGACCCGAGAGAGTCTGTGGCCAGAGGCAGAAGGTGCATTGCGCGGGGCAGCCGCGTGTGGTGTAAAGCGAGACGAAGGGGTGCAGGAGGAACGGCACGCTGTACTTGGTGACGTCTAAGTCGCGGTGGTAGATCTCTGTGGCCCAAGGCATGTCATCGAGTTGCTCGGCGGAGAGTTGGGCACGGTCGGGATTGTGCCGAATGACGCCGTTTGAGTCCTTGTAGCTGATACCAACAATCTCGTTGAGGGGCCTCCCGTTAGCAAACTCTACGATGGAGAGATCGAACTCGCGGCGGCAGATGAAATCGAGAGCCGCGCATTCGTTAAGTGCCCTATCCGGCGATGTGCTGACGGGTGGTCCGACAAATGCGATTTTGATCGCGGGATAAGTCTCTTTGATCAGTTCGGCCATCCCCTGATCGCCATCCCAGCCCACAGTACTTGTGAAGAGTACGAGGAACTCGTAATCCTTGAGGAGAGTGATGATCTCCTGCCATGAAATGTGATGAGGCGGAGCGTCGACCAGACGCGATCCCTCAAGCATGCCCGCTGGGTAGGTAAGCCAGACAGGGTACCAGTAAGATTCGATTTCGCGTGTGGCAGGCCAGCGGCTGCTCGCACCACCATCAAATTTTTCGAAAGAAGGGGGATTTAGGAACAGCGTCTTGAGCGGCTTGCCCGTTTTGGTTATTTCACTCAAGGCCAGTGGCTCCAAGCTACGTTGGGGATCCTGCATCTTGGCCGAAAGATCAGCTAACACGGGATACATTATGAATCTCCTCTCGCGGATGACCGGCTACTACAGACTTTGCGGTAGTCCGAAAGACTGAACTGCAACTTGTCGGCCAATCATGTTCTTCAGAAAAGCAAGCCGACTACAGTCCATGAGCTTGGTTTCTTCAACCGAAAGTGCCAAGTGACTGGCGAACGTCAGCCATCTGGCATCAAAATCGACCATAGGGAAGCAGAACCTACGGACATGACGCTTGCGTGGTCCACGCAGATGAACCGTGAACCGCATCGTGATTGGTATTGCCATAAGTGCAGGTAATGGATGGGTGGCGTTGCGTTCCAATAAGACAGCTCCAAGACGGGTATCATGCAGATACACTATGCTTTTGTGATGTGAAACGCGTGATGCCATGAATTCAATCAAGATCGGAGATCAGGGAGTCATTTCGCAGCATCTGTTCTGCGGCGTTTATCAACAAGAAGTTGATCTTTTTGGCATGTCATCTGCTACAAGATGAGCACCGGCGCTGACTAGCCGCAGGAATGGAAATGGAATGAGAGGCATGTCAGCCTCGATCCATGGAATTGCATCCCGCTCTGCTTCTCTTATTGCGCTGTTGCTGGTCTGCGCGATGGGTTCCCCTCAAGCTACAGACGCAAACGGTGCCGGCACACTAAAGACCTTTCACGACGCTGCTCTGAACATCACCTATTTTTACCCTTCCGGATTTGTGCCCACACCAGCCGCTTCGACTCCAGCGCTGGCCGGCACGTCGTTGAGAAGAGCCAAATTTCTGTGAAGCAGGTCGTCTTCACCATTCGGCAATCGAAAACGGTCTACGAAATTTATTCTCAGAGTTCTCATTCAGCGATGCATCGCTCAGTGAGGAGACTTCAAGCTCATGCCAACATTTTGGGATGTGATGGGTTCCATCATCATCTCGACGCATTTCACTTGAGCTGTCAACCTGCCGGATGTGTGCATTCGAGGCTCATGCATTCGCTGGAATAATCGCATCAGAGACCAGATATCAACCCCTACTATCCTGGCCACAATCGAAATGCTCTGTCGCAGAGGTTCGTTACGGAGAGGGTGTTGCGGTAAGCGCAGTCTTCGACGTAGTGCGGTAATTCCTCGTCAACCCATTAGCGGGTTGAGCCCGTCAGTCAGATGGGATGATTGTGACTGAGGGCATCGGCGCCATGGGCTCGCGTCGCGTAGCTTGCTGTAAGGCGCCCCAATAGCCTTCGGGCAAAGGCACTAAGTGGGGTTTCTCCGCGTCCCTTCCGAAAAGGTGCCCTTGCACAAAGTCGATTCCCAATCGCATGGCTGTCCACGCATCCTCGTCTTGCTCGACACCTTCGGCGACGATCTTCGCTCCAATATCCGCTGCCAGATTGGCGAAGTTCTGAACCACCCGCCGCTTCACCCTATTGTCCGCTAGCCCGGTAATAAAGAAACGGTCGACCTTTATGACGTGCGGTTGCAATTCACAGATGGCCCGCATACTGGCAAAGCCAGCCCCCACATCATCGAGAGCGAGTGTCATCCCTTCATCGAATAGTGGATCGAGCAATCTTAGAAGAGAAGCCGTGTCGGGCATCGGTTCATGTTCGGTAAGTTCGAGGATGATCTGAGACGGATGAAGGCCGACGGCGGCGATGGCGCGCCGCAGGTTGCTGAGGGGTAAGCATAGGGCCTGGAGTGACGATGGCCGCAGATTGAGAAAAAGCTTGCCTGACCATTGAAGGGCGGCGAAGGACTTTAGTACGGCCAGGTAGGCGGCCTCATCAAGGGCGAGGATCATACCGGTCTCCCGCGCAGCCTGAAAGAGCATGTCGGGACCTTCAAGTGCGCTTCCAGCGGGACCACGAATCACGCCTTCTACCCCAAAAGGCATCCTCTCGCCAACAGGGTAAACCGATTGGAAGGCCGGGGTCAGTCCGCTCATCATAATTTCCCGTAGGCTAATCGACTGGTCAACGGAAGTTGAATGAGGCAGAGCAGAGTCAGATAAGCTCCGATTTGCATTAAGCATATTTCGGGCTCGTCTCGTGAGCGTGGATCGATGCGTTGGAACGATCGGTGTCAGGATGTGTCAGGTCTTGACGCAGCGGAGGGTGTGAGCCTGCGGGTCCTGGTACAGGCGGCGTTATGAGAACGCACTGATGGAACTGCTCGATCATGGAGGCACGCTCAACTAACTGGCTATGCATAGTGGCCTACTTTCACGAATACTGGCCATTGCGCTTTTCGTTGGGTCAAGCATCGAGTAGCAATTTGTTGGCCCAATTACGCGATCATGCTCATCTCTGGAAAATGCTGTCACGCCCAACAATGCCCTGGGTTGTGAGCCGCGAGTGCCAATTGACTGGCGAGTCGACAGCTAATTGGCACTAAATAAATCATAGGAAAGCAGGACCTTCCGGTGATGACCTCTACGTAGCCCATATGGCTGAATCTTGAGCAGTGGTTTTCCACTAAGCGCTCGCGAGCGATCATGCCGCGACGTGTGGTTCATCCGCGACTATCTTTATACCGAATCGCTCCGCTGCTTCCGCTGATGTACTCAACCGCAAAGTTACCGGTAGACCTTCCTTCTTCCATGCTGTGAGCCCTCCCTCAAGCACCCAAACATTCGAGATGCCTTTCTTCCGTAGTGCCACAGCCACGCGCGCACTGGTCAACTCGCCCGAGGAGGAGCAGTACAGGACTAAGCCGAGGTTTTCAGGCACAACTACGCGTAGTCGGCTACGAAGACGGGCAGGGTCCATCCGGACGGCTCCTGGAATCCCAGAGCGGTCCTCTTGCGGGTCTTCGAAATCCAATAGATCGATGATGGCAATCGGTTCCCCCGCTATAATCTTTTCGTTCAGAAGCAGAGGCGTTATCCTTCGTAGCCGGAGATGGTGCAGCATTTGCGCCATAATCCCTATGCGCCAGGCGACATAGCACGCCAGTGGTATGCCGATCGCTGCTACAAGCACCGTACCGAATCTGGCCATCGAAGCAGCAATCAGTGTCAGGCGATTCGCGAAGAGGTATCCGAGCCCGGCATATGAGGCGCTCCACAGGAGGGAGCCGAGGGAGTCATAGCCAAGGAAGGTGCTTCTGGATGAACCTTCGATTCCAGCTAGCGGAGGAGTGACCCCGTCCAATCCAGGAATGAACTTTGCGAGAATCAAAGACCGCAGGCCCCATCTGCCGAAGACTTTATGGGCTCTTTGGGCACAGTAGTGGGGGTCGCTACTAAAGGCGCAAAGTATCCGCATGATCTGACTGCCCCAGTGGCGGCCGGCCTCGAACCAGACAAGATCTCCAGCGAGGCATCCGAGTATTCCGACACAAAGTACGAGACTCATGTTCAATCCGCCACCACGGGCGAGAGCCCCTGCGGTCAGAAGAAAGAGATTTGCCGGGACAGGCAGACAGATTTGGCGGGCAAACACAGCTGCCCAGAGAAGCAAATAGGTGATGCTGAGGGCATGGTGTGAGAGATCGAGCATCCATTCTCCTGCGCAATAAGGTCTTTCTTGTGTGCTGAATCAGCACCTTGGCGCCCAAACCAGTGAAGGCAGTATCCGCGTGGAATCTCTAATGATAATCGTAATAATAATTATTATGTATCTGGATACGATTTGTTCAATGAATTAGAGTTGTGCTGGTACATTATTGATCACGATGCCCGGCATCTGTGGGGGCAATGTGAGAACCCGCAACAAGCTGCTCGAAGGAGCGAATATCCATGCCTAAGACCACGAGCAAGCCGAGGAAGCGGCTCACGCGGGAGGAAAGCAGAGCGCAGACCCGTGCGACCCTGATGGCCGTCGGAAAGCAGCACTTCATACGTTACGGATTAGGTGGTGCCGTTGCGGAGAAGATTGCGGAAGATGCCGGCTATTCACGAGGTGCGCTTTATTCCAACTTCGACGGTAAAGAGGAGCTTTTCCTTGCCGTGATCCGTGAGGAGCAGGACCGCCGGATGCAGACATTCCACTCTATGCTCAAAGAGGAGCCGTCAGCCAAAGAACGCTTAAGAAAGATGCGAAACGCAATCGCCGACGTCGTTACTGATCCCGATTGGATTGTGCTTCGAACTGAGTTTGAGGCTGGAGCTCTTCGAAACGAACATATTCGGCAGACCTTTGTTGAAGTACATCGGCAACAGGTCCGCGACGCGGGAAATCTCATCAGGAACCTCGCGCGATCTTCCGAGATTCACATGGATATAAAACCGAATGAATTCATGATGATTATTCTCAATCTCACTCATGGCCTAGCTGTCACACAGAAGATTCTTGGCACGGAACTCTCTCCGAAGCGGACACGCCATCTGATTCATTCTCTGTTTGATCATCTGATCTCGTCCTCGTGACTGATGCTCCCACAACCGGCGGGAGCCACCTCAACGACGGGCCTGGTGGTACCATTCGTTGGCACTTCCAAGAGTGCCGACGCCCCCCGGCTGAAAACGGCACGCGTAACGACGTACTCTTTTTTTCAATCGCTTATGTTTTTGTCATGACTAGAACATAATGGCTACACGTTTGCTTCTTGGGAGTGTGCAGGTATTCATCGGACTGCGGTGGTTATCGATGACATACCGCATTTCTATCTCTACGCGGAGAGTCGCGTGATACATTCATTTTCGCGAAGCAGACGAAACACGCTGACTGTAATGACTACGATTGTGTTCGTCGCGCTTCTTCGCTACGTTTTGAATCAGATCGTTAAATCAGAGTGCCAGCGGCCACGCGGAGTTGGCGGCCGGAGGAAGTCATTTCCGACGCGACAAATTCCATTCCAATAAACACTTGCCCCCATACTTTTCGTTCATCAAGTCACATACTGCTGTCGGAGACTCGCCGCTGATGCCCATATGTTGGCGCGCAATCAATTTCTTCACAGACCCGGATTGGATCGTGCTTCGAGTTGAGTGTGAAGCTGGAACTCTTCGAAATCGATGCATTCGGGAGACTTTTTCCAGTGCATCGGAAACAAGCTCGCGACGGGGGATTATTCTCAATCTCACTCACGGGCTCGCGGTCATACAGAAGATTCTTGGCGCAGAGCCATCGCCGAAGCTACACGGCACCTAATGCGAATTGCTTCGGGATGTAAACCGTCGGCTTGGCTCAAGAGGTCTGGATGCCAAACGGTTGGCAATTAGCCAAGTAGTTGGCACCTGATCGTGAATGTGGGGTCATGGAGAACGCCGACGTCTCGCATTTTTAAGCTCTCATCTGTTGTTTGCGACAGTCTGCGTGCCTACTCCCCATTTGGCATGTCATCTGCTATGAGCACAAGAGCGACTTGCCGTAGGAATTGGAGCATTGGGAATGGGAACTGAAATGCACGATGTGTCGGCCTCGGTCCAAGGCTCGATGTCGATCGAGCAACAGCAAGCGCGACTTCATGAACGGGCACGCAGGCTACCGGTTGACGTCAACGTCGGCTTTGGCCTTTTGGCCACCATCCATGCGGGAAGCAGCTTTTCTACTGTGAGGAATCTAGTACCGGGATATGAATGGAAGACGGCTGCCATTGACACAAACATCAGCGGACGGGCCATCTTCCTTTAAGCCCATCAGGAAGGTAGATCACACCGCACATAGCGACTTCAAACAGACCCGAGGAATAGAAAAGTGGCACAGGCTATAGAGATGATAGAGAAGCAGATAAGGCGAGGCTAAATGGTCCGACATACGCGAAGGGCGCCGGTGGCACTGGCGGTTTGTTTCGTTTTCGGGATTGAGAGTGGGGGCGAGAAACGAATGTCGTCGTCATGCAACACGGAAAGATGAAGGAATAGTGTGTTGCTTCTTCGCAGCTTCGATCCTAAGAGTTGCACGGAAAAATAAAACTTATCAGTTCCATCTTCAAGGAGAGCAGTGCATGGTCGGCTTGTTGTGGTTTTTGCTCTTAGGTCCCATCATCATGGTTTTGGGATTGCTGTATCAGTGGGTCGGGTCACGGTACGACCGAAGGCGGTTTCTTCGTTTAGGTCGCTTAGTGGATATCGGTGAACGTCGGCGGCTGTTCATGATGGAAATGGGCGATGGAGTGGGGCCGTCGGTGATCTTCGAGTCGGGATTTGGGGCGACGAGTCAGAACTGGGCCAGGATTCAGATGTCGGTGAGCGAGTTCGCGCACACGGTTTCTTACGATCGGTTGGGGCTGGGTTGGAGTACCCCGGCAGTGTCGGAACGAATTCCTTCGAAGGTGGTGGAGGAGTTGCGG
>JBEKGF010000083.1:0-14592 GCA_050012935.1 Edaphobacter sp.
GCCCTGGCGCTGGTGCTGGTGGGCAACGAGGCCGAAACCGGCGGAGCAGTCGGAGAAGGCGGGGCAGAAGATGGGGACGTTTTTCTCATAGGCGGCGAGAACGATGGAGTCGCGGCCGCCAGCTTGCGGGGTCTTGCCGTTTTTGGCGAGGTAGGCGCCCATCTCGCGGATGAACTCGCGGGAGCTGTGGGGGCGGGGCTCGAGGGAGTTGGTGATCTGGTGGGTGGTCTCGTCGCAGATGCGGAGCTCTTCCTCGTCGATGAAGGTGTCGTAGATGCGGTCGATCATCAGCTCGCGGAGGTCGGCGTCGCCTGCGCCGTACTTGTACTCGTCGCCAGCAATGTAGTGGTTGAAGCCGAGAGCCTCGAAGAAGTCCTGGTCGACGATGTTGGCGCCGGTGGAGACGATGGCGTCGACCATGTTGTTGCGGATGAGGTCGACGAAGATCTTCTGGAGGCCGGCGGAGATGAGGGAGCCGGCGAGGCAGAGAATGACCCCGCAGTCGGTGTCGCGGAGCATCATGTCGTAGATGCTGGCGGCGCGGTGGGTGTCACGCGCGGAGTACGCCATATTGCCCATGGCGTCGACGATGGGGACGACGTTGTGCTGCTTGATGTCGAGGTGCTGAATGGGGCGGGCGAGGAGTTCTTTTTTTGTAGGCATGGCTTTACCATGATATCAACGTTCGGAGCTTGATTGGCGCGGGTTTTATGTGAATTTAACGGTGCGAAGCGGAGGTGCTGACACTTCCGACCGCAATGGTTCCCTTCGTCGCTCGACGTTTGCAAAGTTTACGATCTGCTTTAGGGCTTTGCAGTGCATTTCGCGACGATGAGGGTGATGTCGTCGTGCTGCTCATGTGGGCTGAAATGTTGGATCTCGGTGATGGTGGCGGAGAGGATGTCCGCTGGTGGCAGGGTGAAGTTTTGTTGGAGTGCCGCGATGAGGCGGTGTTCGCCGAACTCTTCTTCGGACTCGTTGAAGGCCTCGGTTACGCCGTCGGTGTAGAGGGTGAAGATGTCGCCGGGGGAGAGTTGGCATTCGATGGTGGGGGATTGCCAGTCCTCGAAGAGGCCGAGGACGGTGGCGGTGGACTGGAGTCGCTCGATGTGGCCGTTGTGGCGTAGAAGGATGGCGGAGAGATGGCCGCAGTTGGTGTAACGCAGGCGGCGACTGTTGTCGTCGTAGTCGGCGAAGAAGACGGTCGCGTAGGCGCTGTCGGGGGTGTTCTGGTAGAAGAGACGGTTGACGGACTGGAGGAAGAGCTGCGGTTCGTCGCGTGCCAGGGCGAATTGACTGCGAAGATTGGCCTGGAGATTGGCCATGAGGAGCGCTGCGGCGATGCCTTTGCCGGCGATGTCGCCGATGATGAGGCCGAGACGCTGGTTACCGAGAGCGAGGAAGTCGTAGTAGTCGCCGCCGACGTGACGGGCCTGGATGCAGATGCCGGCGTAGTCGAGGGTGTTGAGTGGAGGGAGCGTCTGGGGGAAGAGACGGGCCTGAACTTGTTTCGCAATCTCGAGTTCCTGGGCATGACGACGTTCGGACTCGAATTTTTGGGTGGCTAGCAGGCGCTCCTGTTCGAGATCGCGGGTGAACTGGTCACTGCCGATCAGCTCGAAGATGTTGCCGTCGATGTCCTGGAAGCGGGCATAGGTTGCGCCGAAGAACGTCTGTTGGGGAGGCTGGTGAAAGCGGACGCCTTGTCTTTGCCAGAGCTCATAGGTGGCGTTGATGTTTTCTGAGATGAAGCCAACCTGTGTGTCGCGGCCGATGAGCCGGTACTTTTCGGTGCCGGGTTTGGGTGCGACGAGCGCGAGGATGGCTTGACCATCGGGAGGCGCGATCGCGACCCATCGGCCGTCATAAGTGAGGGCGATGTCGGCGAGAACGCTGAAGCCGAGTTGCTTGGTGTAGAACTCAAGGCTACGGTCGTGGTCTCGGACGTAGACGGTGGACTTGAACATCCTGAGGTACGGGCAGTCTCCGCACGAGCGCTCGGTTTGGGTCTCGACGAGATTTCTCGAGGCGGGTCTCGGTTGCACAGGTTGCGAGCTCAAGAAGCACCCTCCTAGAAGGAAGCGGGCCCGATGACGGCGCGAGCGATAGCGGCGATTTTTAGGCTCAGCCCGTCTGTCGATTTGATGTCTGGGAGATTCGTGCGGATTCGGTATTGCTCTGGCGGAATGGCTTGTCGAGGGTGGATGGAGGTTTTGCGAGCGAGGTGGCACAGAAGGGTCGATTTTGGGCTTGTCATTGATATTCCAAATATGATGCAATAAAAGTGCAATATTGGAGAATGCCTTTATGGTGGCCGCCGCTGCTCTTGTTCTTCCGAATGTCGCCGGGTATGCGATGGAGACCTCACCCGACCTGTCCCACCGCCAAACCCGCGAGAGGCTTAGTTCCTCTGCGATCAAAGGCTTTCTGAGGATCATGGAGAAGTGGAGCATTAAGGACCCGGATGCACGGCAGCTTTTAGGAGGACTCTCCTCGGGGTCTTACTACGGGTTGAAGAAAGAACCGAAGCGCCGAACGCTCGATCAGGATGCGCTGACACGGATCTCGCTGCTGGTCGGAATATTCAAGGCATTGAATATTCTGTACAGCCCGGCGCTGGCAGATGCGTGGATCAACCTGCCAAACCGTAATGCAATGTTTCGCGGAGTGTCGCCGTTGGCGCACATGATCCAACGAGGGCAGCCGGGGATGGTGCATGTGCGCCAATTGCTGGATGCGCGCCGCGGTGGACAATGACTCCAGCGGTTGCCGAAGTGCAACTGGCCGATACGCACCGGCTGATTCCGACGAAGTACAGCGAACGGGGTACGGTGCTTTCGCGGCTCCGTACCGATGAGGCCACTCTCAACGATCTGATGGAACTGGATGGGGCAACCAACGACCGGTTGTTGGGCGAGGAAGGATTGTTGCCCGGAATCAGCGTGCATGAGTTGTTGTATGGCGTTCGGTACGCCCATATCGTCAATGCGGCTTTTACTCATGCCTCGCCTGTTGGGGGGCGGTTCAACAATAGCGAGCGTGGGGCGTGGTATTGCGGGATTGAGCGGGAGACGTCGATCGCCGAGGTTGCTTTTCACAAGCTAAAGCAGCTCGAAGAGATCGATTGGGACGAGGAAGAGATATCGACCTTTGACGACTACCTTGCGGATTTTACGACGGAGATGCATGATCTTCGGGGGAACCGGACGCGGTATGGACGGTATCTGAAAGCCGGTCCGATTCCAGAGTGTTACGCGCCCTCCCAACAGCTTGCTGCGACGCTGTTGGGGCAGCAGTCGAACGGGGTTATCTATCCGAGCGTGAGACGCGGTGAGGGGACGTGCGTTGTCTGCTTCCGGCCCACGCTGGTGTACAACGTGCGCCTGGGGGAGCGGCTTGAACTTCGGCTGCTCAGCGGGAGAGAGTTTGAGCCTGGCCAGGTTCGCGAGGTTTGAGGAAGGCCTGAACGGCTTTGTCGAAGGCGGCTGGCTGGTCGTACATGATGAAGTGGCGCGAGTCGTCGATGCGGATGAGATGGATGTTTGGCATTGTGGCATAGGCGTTGGTGTAGAGCGCAGTGACGGCGTCGACTGGGCCTTGTGCGGTCTCGTAGGGGTAGAGGAGGGTGACTGGGGTCCTGATGACGGGGAGCTCCGGGCGCATGTCGGTTTCCAGGTCTTCGAGCATGGCGTTGGCGAAGACGGTGCGGTCGGAGGCTATGGAGGAGGCAGAGACTTGACGCTGTCCTTCAGGGTCCTTGACGAGGCGGTCGGTGAAGAGAGGTTGGCTGGCGGCGAACTGATCGGCGGGCATCTGGATGAGCTGATCGTGCATGGCCTGAGCTTGCGGTCGAACCATGTCGACGGTTGCGTTTGGATTGAAGACGAGGCCGTAGTAGGGCAGCGTGTCGACGATGAGGAGCTTGCCAACGTCTTCGGGATGAGCCTGGGCGAGCATGAGAGCGAGAAGGCCTCCGAGGGAGTGGCCGATGACGGGAACCGGCTGGAGATGGTTGGTGGCGATGTATTGGTGGAGCTGGTCTACAACCGAGGCCAGAATCGGCCCCGTCGCATTCGGGCCAGCGGGTTCTCCGGCAAAGCCTGCGATCTGGATCAGGTGGAGGCGGTAGTCTGGAGCGAGAAGCTTTGCCTCGGCGGCGTAGACGTCGCGCGAGCTGGATAGGCCAGGGATGAGAATAACGTCTTTGCCTTTGCCGGGTGCGACTCCCTGGATGACGACGGAGAAGCGGGTGGGGGCGGCTGTGATGGTCTGGCCGGCTGGCTTTGTCGCGAGTGAAGCCGCGGTCTGGCCGAAGACGGGTTTCTTGAGCAGCAGGAGGCCAGCGAGGAGGAAGAGCAGGGTGGCGAAGCGGAGCGCGATTCGATTGGTGGACATAAGAAACTCCCTGGAACTATCTCAGTGTGCTGGAAGCAGCGTCCTGCCGCCAGTGTTTTGGGTCATCGAAGTGGCGTGACAGTTGTCATGGTGCGGATTGCTTATTCTTCGTCGGTGAAGATGGACTCGATTGGGCTCTCGAAGAGACGGGCGAGTTTGAAGGCAAGTGGAAGACTGGGATCGAACTTTCCTGTCTCGATGGCGTTGACGGATTGACGGGAGACCTCGAGTTTTTGAGCGAGGTCGGCCTGGGACCAGCTGCGTTCGGCGCGGAGGATGCGGAGTCGGTTTTTCATTTGTACCTCAGGCGGATGATCGGCTGGGAGATTGCCATCAAGAACCAGAAGAAGACGTAGACATAAAAGTTGGACAAATGAGGCGCCTGGGCGAAGTCTTCCAGAAAGCCCCAGATGGTGCTGATGGCAAGAGCTCCGCCGAAGCCCCAGAGCATGGATTGAATGAGGATGGAGCGCTCAAATTCGTCGGACTCTTCCTTGATGTAGAGACCAACGATGGCGAGCGAGCCAATGAGGGGCAATGCCGGAAGTATGGCGAGGACATAAACAATGAGGCCGGTGGGATGATGATGGTGGAACGACCATTGTGTGATGAAGAGAAAAACAAGATAGATAGCCATCGTTGGGGCGAGGCGTCTGGTGTAGCGGCGTCCGGCTTTTGTTGTCGGCATGCAGATCATGACAAGATTCCTTTCCATAAAGACAACTAAGCTTTACATAATGCCAGAGTATTGTCAAGTGCACCTGTCATATTTATTTTCGGGTTAGGCGTTTTCGGCTGTATCTGAGTGGAATTGGTAGGCTTACGGGGAGGAATTCTGGCGTGAATGTGAACTTTGCGGAGCGGGCACACAACCATAACTGGAAGCTGGACCCAATTGTGCGATCGCTGCTGGATACCGATTTCTACAAGCTGCTGATGCTGCAGTTTATCTGGAAGAATTTTCCGGCGGTAACTGTAACTTCAGAGGTTACAAACAGGACTGCGTCCGTGCGGCTGGCCGAGCAGATTCCAATGGCGATGCTGGCCGAGCAGATGGAGCATGTGCGTGGGCTGAGGTTTCGGCGGTCGGAGATTATCTGGCTGGCGGGCAATACGTTTTATGGGACGCGGAGCATCTTCGAGCCGGCGTTTCTGGATTGGCTGGAGCGGGATTTTCGTCTGTCGGACTACACGATCACGGAGAACGATGGACAACTGGCGGTTCGCTTCGAGGGGCTGTGGACCGAGGTGACGATGTGGGAGGTCTATGGGCTGGCGCTGGTGAGCGAGTTGAAGACACGAGCAGCACTGAGTGAGTTGAACGAGCTGGAACTGGATGTTCTTTATGCGCGGGCGAAGACGAAGCTGTGGGAGAAGATCGAACGGCTGCGCGCGGAGCCGGAGGTGAGGATCTCGGAGTTCGGCACGCGGCGACGGCATAGTTTTTTATGGCAGGAGTACGTGGTCGAGGTGCTGCGCGTGGCGCTGGGAGCGAGTCTTTCGGGGACCTCGAATACTTTTCTCGCTTATAAGCATGACCTGGAGGCGATGGGCACGAATGCGCATGAGTTGCCGATGGCGATGGCTGCGCTTGCGGATGGGGATGAGAAGCTGCATGCGGCGCAGTATCGTGTGCTGGAGCTTTGGCAGAAGAGTTACGGCGGCGAGCTGCTGATTATGCTGCCGGATACGTTTGGGACGACGCAGTTTCTGGAGGGCGCGCCGGATTGGATCGCGGACTGGACAGGGCAGCGGTGCGACAGCAAGGACCCGTTTGTCGCGGGCGACGAGTACATTGCCTGGTTGCTGCGACGCGGGCGGGATGCGCGGAGGAAACGTCTGATTGCTTCGGATGGGTTGGATGTGGATGAGATTCTGCGGCTGCATGCGTACTTTCATGGACGAATACGGTTCAGCGCTGGATGGGGGACGCTGCTGACGAACGATTTTCGCGGGTGCCATCCGCGAGGCGAGACGGAACTCGATCCGATTAGCCTGGTATGCAAGTTGATGACGGTGAATGGGCGGCCTGCGGTGAAACTTTCCGACAACGCGCGCAAGGCGACCGGGCCAGAGAGTGAGATTGCGCGGTATCGAAGGGTGTTTGGCAGCGTGGCTGTCGAAGGTGAGGCGGTGGTGGTGTGAACTTCACCAGGCACCGCCGTTGATCTCGATTCCGCTTCGAGCTTTGAGTATGGGGTTAGCTATTGAAGCGTCTGCGGGCCATTCCTGCGGCGGCGAGCAAACCTGTAGCTAGCAGGCCGAAGCTTGCCGGCTCAGGTACGGATGTATCGACGATGGCGAGGGTGAATTCATCGATGCCCTTGGGCTCGCTCAAAATAAAAGGCGTGGAGGTCGCGCTGAAGATGGGTGAAGCTTCAGTCCCGCTATAAAGTTGAGGGCCGACCAGGTCAATCTCTGTGCCTGGGAGTGGGGGAGCAGCAGGTATGGGGAAGTCCAGTCCGCCACCGCTGCTCAAGTTGGAGAATGTGATGTCTGTGGAGAAGCCGATGAGCCCTTCCGTGACCATGATGTTGTCGAGGGTGAAACTTGTTCCGATCGTGCTGGAGTCGGGAGTGGGGTTGGAAGGCAGAGAGAAGGTGAAGGTGTTACCACCTCCGGTCAGGGTGAAGTCCAGCGTGTCCGCTTTGGTCATCACTGTAGTGGCCAAAATAGCGGCGAGCGATAGAACTTTGAGGGGGAGGGCCATGTCGCTGAATTCCTTTCAGAGGATGCAGGATATAAGCGTCCCGACAAGTATTGTCCTGGCTAGCTGAGACGTCAATGGGATGCCTGTTTTTTTCACAAAAATTATTGGTATTGCGGGAGTGACAGTATTGGTGCAAGAGCTCTCTCGTTACAACTTAGTCAACGGAGGCGCATACGTCATCGAGGTTTCGATTGGCAGAAGCGGTCTGAGTTATGGGCGCTTAATCATGAGTGGATATACTGCGGTTATGACGAAGTTTCGGGATACGTTTCGCTTGATTGTGGCCTTGGCGTTGCTGCCGGTGATGCTGGTTCAACAGAGTTTTGCGTGGGGCAGAGATGGGCACATGATGATCAACCGGTTGGCGGGAGCGGCGCTGCCGTCAGATGTGCCGGAGTTTTTGCGGTCGAAGGAGGCGCTGGATGCGCTGGAGTACTACGGGCCGGAGCCGGACCGATGGAAGTCGCCGGGCGAGCCTGAGCTGAATGCGACACAGTCTCCCGACCACTTCATCGATCTGGAGTATGCGGATCTTGTGGGCGAGTTGCCGCGGCGGCGTTATGACTACGTGCGAGCGCTGGCGTTTGCTCAGAAGTCGCATGCGGACCTTCCTCTGTCTCCGGAGAAGGTGGGGATGCAGCCGTACCAGGCGGTGGAGGTGTGGGAGCGGCTGAAGAGCGCGATGCGAGACTATCGCAAGCTGAAGGCGGACCACAAGGATACGAAGCCTTCGGAGAGCGAGATTGTTTTTCTGGCTGGATGGCTGGGGCATTATGTAGCTGATGGCTCGCAGCCACTGCATACGACGATTCAGTACAACGGGTGGACGGGGCCGAATCCGAATGGATATACGACGGAGCACAGAATTCATGCGCTGTTTGAATCGACGTATGTTTCGGCGAACATCAAGCCGGCGGAGGTGGCTCCGCTGATCCCAGAGAAGCCGGTTGTGTTGGGCGATGTGTTCACGGATTACATGGCTTACCTGCGGCATACGAATTCGCTGGTGGAGAAGACCTATCAGTTGGAGAAGGCGGGCGCGTTTACGGATGCGGGAACTCCCGAGGGCAAAACATTTACCGAGGAGCGGCTGGCTGCGGGAGCGACGGAACTGCGGGACATGATCTATTCGGCGTGGGTGAAGAGCGCGGAGCCGTTGCCCGCGTATCGGCCGGATAGTCAGGGTTTCTGACCGGTCTGGAAATCGGTTCGTGGAGCTGACGAGGCAGCTATCGAGAGGATTGGGTATTGATGGCGCTCGACGCGCGAGAGAAGCCTGCGGAGAAGCGGCGTGAGTACGAGAGCCAGGAGAGGGATGGCGATTGCGGCGAGAATGACCCAGAGTAGAAAGGCGTGCCACTCCCATAGCCATAGCCGCCGGGTGAGGGCGAGCGGATGCTCGCGCGCGGCATGGAGAAGCTCGTTTGCCGAGAGCGGCATCGGCTCGGTGCGGAAGATTCGGCTTGCGGCGTTGATGAACGGGATGATGAGGACGATCTCGAGCGGGTAGACGACGTGGTTGCCGATCTGCGAGGCGGCGACGTTGAGGCGGAAGACAAAGGCGATGGCAAGGCAGAGTACGGTGGTGCTGCCGAGGATTGGATTGATGCCGATGAGAAGGCCGGCTGCGATGCTCCAGGCGAGCTTTTCGGGCGAGGCTCCCATGCGAAGCAGGGCGAGGATGGGCAGGGCGACGCGGCGGTAGAGCCAGTTGTGATGGACGGGAGCGTGGCCCTGGGTGGGGTTGTTGCGATTTGGTTCGACGGACTGCACTTCCAACAGGATAGACTGCGCTGATGAGCGATGGGCCAGCATTGAGAGATGAGGACTCGATCCGGTGAATGTTTTTCGGGCCATCTGGCGCGGCGTTCGGCTGGTGGGAATGTTTCTCGTAGCGGGAACGGAGCTGGCGGTGAGGCGCCCGTCAACGCGCGAGCAACGAGCTGACTGGC
This sequence comes from Edaphobacter sp., assembly GCA_050012935.1. Taxonomy (GTDB): domain Bacteria; phylum Acidobacteriota; class Terriglobia; order Terriglobales; family Acidobacteriaceae; genus Edaphobacter. The sequence continues at coordinate 9,058 of JBEKGF010000083.1, forward strand.
TGCATCGCTTCTGTGCGCGATCACTTGAGGGAATGGGGATCGAGATTCATGCAGCAGGTGAATTTCCGATGCGTGGCGCCGTGATTTCAAACCATCTTAGCTATCTGGATATCGTTGTGTTCGCGGCGATGCATCCTTGCGTCTTTGTGTCGAAGGCAGAGATCGAGCATTGGCCTGTGGTGGGTTGGATGACGACGATGTCGGGCACGGTTTATGTGGCGCGGGGCCATGGCGGGTCGGCGCTGAAAGCCCGGAAGGAGATGCAGGATGCGGTGGATGCGGGTTTGCCGGTGGTGTTCTTCCCGGAGGGGACGACCTCGAACGGGAGCGGACTGCTGAAGTTCCACAGCGGGTTGCTGGCGCAGGTGATTCAGAGCGGCTCTCCGGTGACGGCGGCCTACGTGCGGTACAGCTTTGCGGAAGAGAATCGGACAGGAGTGAGTGTGGCGGATGATGTCTGCTATTGGGGCGACCGGAATATGGTGATGCATATCTTCACGTTTCTTGGGCTGCGCGGGGTGCGGGCGGAGGTGCGATTTGCGGATGGGCCGATTGCATTTTCAAACGATGGGCTGCATCGAAAGATGGCCGCGGTTGAGGCGAGGGCGGCGGTGGCGGCCCTGGGAGCAGGCAGGTAACGGGAGGAGTGCACCATTTCTGATTCAACAAATGTTCATTTGCCATGAACACTGTGTAACAAAAGATTAAGCAAACTGACATCGAAGGCTACCGATCGAAGGTCGAAGTTCGGGACGCTGAAGGAGAGTCGATGCTTACAGCCGCTGAGTCGTCTGTAGTACTGCTTCCGAACCGGCCTGCAGTTCCTCAGTTGCCATCGAAGAGAGATATCCGGCTGGAGACAGGGGATTTCGTTACGCGCCTGGCGTTGACGGAAGAAGAGCGAATGTCGGCGTTCCGTCTGCGCTTCCTTGTGTTCAACCTGGAGATGAATGAAGGGCTCGATTCGGCCTACGTCGATGGGTACGACAGGGATCACTTCGACGATGTGTGCGACCACCTGATTGTGGAGGACCGGCGGACGGGCGCGGTGGTGGGGACGTACCGGATGCAGATGGGCTCCGTGGCCGGGCAGTACTTTGGGTATTACAGCGAGCTGGAGTTCTGCTTTGCGCCGTATGAAGCGATGCGGAGCCAGATTGTTGAGTTGGGGAGAGCTTGCATTCATCGGGATTACAGGTCGTCGGATGTGTTGCATCTGTTGTGGCGTGGAATTGCGCGGTATGCGCTGGTGAATGGCGCTCGCTACATGATGGGGTGCTGCTCGTTGACCTCGCAGGACGCGGAGATGGGCCATGCCGTGCATGAGACGCTGAGAAGCTGCATGGTTGCGCCCGAGTTGCGGACGGTTGCGACGCCTGCGTTTGCGCTTCCGGCGGCGACGGCGGCGATTGCCGATGTACAGGTTCCGAAGTTGTTGCGGGCGTATCTGACGATTGGGGCGAAGATCTGCAGCGGGCCGGCGATCGACCGGAGTTTCAAGACGATCGATTTTCTGACGCTGCTCGATCTGCAGACGCTGCATCCGCGGGTGGCGAAGAGATTTCTTGAGGGGCGTTGAAGTGAGTATCTGTTGCAAGCTGTGGGGACTGGTTCGATCGATTTGGCGGAGTTTGCTATTTGTAGTGCTTCTGCTGTCGGCGGGGGTGGAGTGGTGGGTGCGGCGTCCGAAGATGGGGGCGGAGGGGGCTGTCTGGATTCACAGGTGGTGCCGGCGGATTGTCAGGGTGCTGGGGTTTCGGTGCAGGGTGGAGGGTTGGGCTCCGCGTGGGGGCGCGGTGGTGTCGAACCACCTCAGCTATCTGGATATTCTGCTGTACAGCTCGGTGCGGCCGTTTGTGATGGTGGCGAAGACGGAGGTGCGTGGGTGGCCGCTGATGGGCTGGATCACATCGCGCGCGGGAACGGTGTACGTGGAGCGCGGCGGGGGACCGAAGAGCTGGCCGGGCGTGAATGCAGCGATGGCGGAGGCTTATAAGAGCGGATTGCCGGTGCTGTTCTTCCCGGAGGGTACGACTACGGATGGAGCTGGGGTGCTGCCGTTTCGGCGTGGGCTGTTTCACTCAGTGCTGAATAACTGGGTTCCGCTGCGGACGGCGGCGCTGCGGTACACGCTGGAGACTCATGCGGTGAATGGCGGCGCTACGATAGAGGAGGATGTCTGCTGGTGGGGCGAGATGGGCTTCGTCTCGCATGTCTTCCGGGTGCTTGGCTTGCGCGGGCTTTCGGTTGAGGTGCGATTCGGCGATGAAGTGCTGGAGCGTGGGGACCGATTTGTGCTGTCGGAGACGGCTCATGCCCGGGTTGCGGCGATGTATGACGAGCTTGGCGGTGCGGTGCCGGAAAGTTTTGTCGAAGAGGATGAAGCTGAGCTGGCTGTGGCAGTTTGAGGAACGGAAATTTGCTCCTGCATTAGTTACATGTATTCGATACAGCTTGGCGAACGCGTCGCGGTTTTTTACGATTGCGCCGAGGCTATTCGCGGGATCAATGCAGAAAGTAAGCCTGTGAACTGTTTTTCCGCGCGGCGGCCGACCTCCATGACGTCCTCGTGGTAGATCGTTTCTGCGGTCTGCTGTTCAGAAGGGATGACACCGGCGGCCATGTTGGTGACGAGTGAGATGCCGAGGACCTCGAGGCCCATGTGGCGAGCGACGATGGTCTCGTGAACGGTCGACATGCCGACGAGGTCTGCGCCGAGGGTGCGAAAGGCTCGGATCTCGGCGGGGGTTTCAAAGGACGGGCCGAGAACGGCGAGGTAGACGCCTTCGGAGAGCTGAATGTTCTGGCGGGCAGCTTCTTTGACCGCCACGGTGCGAAGTCGTGGCGAGTACGCAGCGGACATGTCGAAGAAACGCTGACCGGCGCCGTAGACCATGCCGAAGCGGGGTTCGTTGGGGCCGATGGCCGCGTTGGAGCCGGTGAGGTTGATATGGTCAGAGATGGCGACGAGAGCTCCCTGCCTGTAACCGGTGTTGATGCCTCCTGCGGCGTTGGTGATGATGAGAGTTTTGCAGCCGAGGAGGCCGAGGACGCGGGTGGGGAAGGTGACCTCGGAGAGCGGGTAGCCCTCATAGGCGTGGACGCGGCCCTGCATAACGGCAACGGGAACTGCGGCGATGGTGCCGAGGACAAGGTTTCCGGAGTGACCCTCGACGGTGGAGGTGGGGAAGTGAGGAATCTCCGCGTAGGGGATGCGAAGGGCACCCTCGACCTGTTCGGCGAAGTTACCGAGACCAGAGCCGAGGATGATGCCGATAGCGGGCCTGGCGGCTCCGGCGGCACGGATGTATTCGACGGCGGATTGAGCTTTGCTGAAGATATCGGTCATTGGCGATCCTTTGTTTGCTAGAGAACCTTGGCAACAACGATGGTTAGGTCGTCTTCCTGTTCTTTTGCGCCGGCGAAGGAAGAGACCGCTTCGGTAACGTCGGCTACGATTGCAGCGGCTGAATCGGTTTCTTTGCTTACGATAAGGTCTTTCAGGCGATCTAGGGAGAACTGCTCTTCGCTTTCATTCTCCTGCTCGGTGACGCCGTCGGTAAAGAGCGTGAGAATATCGCCCTGTTGCAAAGGGACGATCGTATCCGAGAACTGTGCGTCAGGCAGAATTCCGACGATAGGGCCCGATTCTTCCAACAAAACGGTCTCATTGGTCCGGGTGCGCACGATGAGCGGCGGGTTGTGGCCTCCGCAGGCGTACTGCAGGGTTCGATGCGTTGAGTTGAAGCGTGCATAAAACACAGTGACGAAGGTGGATGGGCTGGTGATTTGTTTCAAGACACCATCAAGGTCTTTGATGATGGCAGCCGGTCCGCTGAGTTCGCGTGCGCGAAGCCGGAGGACGACGGCAAGGGATGGCATCAGAAGGGAGGCTGCGGCGCCTTTGCCGGAGACGTCGGCGATAACGATGTCTACGGCGTCGTCGGAGACTGGAAAGAAATCGTAATAGTCGCCACCGAGGAGCCGGGCTGTCTGCATCGCTGCTGCGAGTTCGAGGCCGGGCACGATGGGCGGTTTCGGAAGGACCTGCTGCTGGACCTGCGCGGCCAGGATGAGGTCACGCTCGTAGTCGTCGCGCTGCTGGCGGATTTCGGTAGCCAGGCGGCCGCGTTGTTGCGCGATCTTCGTCACGAGGAAAGTGATCACAAGATAGCCGGCCAGACTGATGACGGTGCGGATGACGCGAACGTGAATGGTGTCGAGGGGCGGTCCGAAGATCTCCTGCAGGAAGGCGCAGAGCACAGATAGCGCGATGGTGATCGGAACGCGGTTGACTAAGGCGCTAAGAGCTATCGGGAGAACGTAAAGGTAGCCAAGAGAGTCGTCTTCTACGATGACCTTGTCGGTGTAGGCAACGGCAACGACCGACAGAACGACGATAAGATTCAGCAGTCCTGTAGCGCGGTTTTCTACGACCAGGAGCCGTTGCTTATGGTCGTCACGTTTTTTGCTGGCCTTGAATAGAGCCATTGGATCTCCTCGATTCGGGTTCGATCATTATGGAGTGAAGTGAGATGAATCAGTGCTTTGAAAGCAGTGATGACGTAGCCATAGTACAGGCTTCCCCGTGCCTGATCTGGCGTGAGGGTCATTTTCTAAGGCGGAAAAGCCTCGACAGGCGCAGGCGTATTCGAACGGGTATGCTCAACCATCTTGCGGATGGCGTCGAGGACCAGGGAGGGTTCGTCGAGGTGGATCCAGTGGCCGCTTTTTTCGGCGAGGAGTTGCTGGGTTGATGGGCCGATGCGTTGCACCGCGTCAGCTGAGAGCAGTTCGGTTGTAGGTGGGGTCAGGAGCACGATCGGGATTTCTTCGATTGGCTTCGCTTCCTGCATTTCGAGTACGGTTGCGGGTACGGCCTTAAGGTGGGCGGCCATTCCTCGGTAGAAGTGCGGCGAGGATAAGTGGGCGGCGACGATAGAGCGGGTTTCTGGCGGCATCTTGCCTACCTCGCAGGTAAGGCGGTCGAAGCCACGTTGGCCGTATGCACCGGTGACTCGCCTCAGGATGCGCACTACTCTTCCGGAGCCGGTGAGGAGCGAGGTGAGCGCGAGGCGTGCGAGGCCGAGGTGGGCACAGGGCAGGCCAACTTTTGCGAGGAGCATACCCTGGTTGAGTTCTTCGTGCCGCGCTGCGTTTTTACCGGACCATTCTTCGGGGCGCATGGGGTCGACGAGGACCAGGCCCGCGACTTCAGCAGGATGGTCGATGGCGAAGCGGCGGACGACGACGCCTCCGAAGGAGTGACCGACGAGGATGTACGGCGGAGGAATGCCGGCGCGTTCGAGAAGGAGCCGGAGTTCGCGGACGATGTTCGATGGGGTTCGTTCGGAGGTGCTGGGGCTGCTCCAGCCGAGGCCGGCTCGGTCGTAGGCGATGGCGCGGGTGAAGGCGCTGACTGTGCTTTGCAGATGGGTCCAGTTGAGGCTGGTGGCGGAGATGCCTGACTCGAAGATAACGGTTGGACTGCCGGCGCCTCTTTGCGAGAGGTATATGCTGCGGCCTTCGCCGATG
>JBEKGF010000084.1:0-14359 GCA_050012935.1 Edaphobacter sp.
CGGCTTGACACGAATAGCAATTGAGATTGGGTATCGACCCGAGCCTGATCGAAGGCGACAAAGGGGGACACGTCGGAAGTTCCAGGAACACCTATCGCCGAAATGGGGACGACATGCGATTGGTGGTCGTGACTTGAATCCGAGTCTGCCTGAAACGGATGCGAATCGTTATCGACATTCGTTTGACTGAGGGCTGGTTGACACAAAACCCAGCCGGTGGTCGCCATACACGCGAGCATAACGAGAAGATTTTTCATCAGTTCTCCTTGAACGCCTATCTGCTTCTAGATAGCCCAAACTGCAGATGCTTTGAGGGTCTGGGCGCATATATACTCACTCCGATTCAACGCTGGGTTAATGCAGGCGTGCATTCATGTAAATCTTCGTTGTATTCCAATGTGATCGGTTTTCTATGCCACGCCCCTGAAACAGAGCTTAAAGCGGTTGGCAATGAAGCGGTTTTGTGCTCTAGCGACAGTGAAAGCTCCCGCGGTGAACAGGTGGTCGGCCGCGTCCGCAGTCGCATATTTACTGTAGCTATCTGAGGGGCCTGGCTTTTCAGTACCAGTTAGAGGGTTAGTTCTCGGCCTGTTTTGGTTTCAGTCAGATCGCGCTTAAGCGCGATCTGATTGGCGAACTCTGCAGGCGTCCTGTCGGCCAGAGCCCTGTGAGGACGAGTCACATTATATTCTTGCCGCCACTGCTCGATGAGGTGCTTTGCTTCGGGTAGAGTTTGGAACCAGTTGGTGTCCAGGCACTCTGCCCGGAACGTTCCGTTGAACGACTCACAGAAGGCATTGTCAGTCGGCTTGCTGGGCCTGGAGAAGTCGATCTTCACGTTGTTGCGGTAAGCCCATCATCTGACCGGTGAACTCACTGCCGTTGTCACAGAACAGCACCTTCGGTACTCCACGTTCCTGCTTCAGCCGATTCAGTACCCGTACCACGTCTTCTCCTCTCAGACTCTGACCGGCTTCGATGGCCAGGCTCTCCCGCGTGGAGATATCCACGATGGTCAGCGAACGGAAGCGCCTGCCATCGCTGAGTTGATCGGAGACGAAGTCCATGGCCCAGACCTGGTTCGGTCCGGTTGGCTTGGACCGCTCTTGACGATGCACGACTGCACGTCGTCGCCCAGCGGGCCGTTTGCGCAACCCGAGCCCTTCTTCTTTGTACAGCCGGTACACCAGGTCCTTGCCGGCCTTCCAGCCCTCGCGGTTCAGCAGCACGCGGATCATGCGGTAGCCATAGCGCACCCGGGTCTGAGCGATCTCCCGGATGCGCATCCGCAACTCCAGCCACTGTTCCTGCCGGCCCTCGCAGCGATGCGTCGCCCGTGCCAGTTCCAAAACACAGTAGGCGTGCCGTTCGCTCACCCGATAGCTCTGTTCCAGATACGTCACCAACGGACGCCGCCGCGAGGGCTTTATAACTTTTTTCGCAGCACATCCTGCAACATCGTCTTATCCAGCGTCAACTCAGCCACCAGCTGCTTCCGCCTCGTGTTCTCGTCCCGTAGCTGTTTGATCTGGCGAACCTGGTCCACCTCAAGCCCCGCATACTTCGCCTTCCAGCGATAGTACGTCTGCTCGGTGATCCTCACTTTCCGGATCAACTCCGCTATCGGAACTCCCACTTCGGCCTGCTTCAACACAGACACGATCTGCTCTACAGAAAACTTCTTCTTCATGGCAAAATCCTCTCTCCCTCTTCAGGGTAAGTTTTTTTGCCGAAAGACTAACCTTCAACTTGGTCCAGTTCTTGCCAGGCCCCTCATTTGGCGCGGGATGGCTTGTTTGGTTCTCAGCAGTTAAAGGAGCTTCCCATTTCCCCAAGGGGACCCAGCAAGCCTCTCCACTCCAGCGGCAATGGAGGATCTTCATTTTGAGGGGCAGGAGTTTTTGGAAGACATCACAGGTTTTTGGAGCTGCCGTTTCTTCGAGGCGTGCGGTAAATTCGAGGGTAGCAATGCGAATGAGTAGGTCGGAGGGCGATCTCAAACTACTGCTCGCAGTTGGCGAAGGAAGATTTGAGCTCATTTGAGTTTCCGACTGTGTTCTGGCTTGCATCAAGCAGTACGCAGCAATCATCGCACGCGCCATTGATACTTCTATCGAACCTCTTGACAGATCGACCCATCTGGATGTGTAGTAGTTGTGTTAGCACGGTGAAGGAGTTCACCCTTAACCGCTGTCCCTCCGATAGGCCGGACAGATGATGACTCCTGACAGGGAATCCTGTTGCGGAGTCATGTCCACGGCGCGATCCCTGACCTAAAACTTGGAGCTTAGATCCATGGCAAATACATGGGTTCTTTCCGCTTTATGGGTCGGTCTTGCGTTGGTCGCGACGCTGCTCGCCATCTGGTTCCGCATGTCAACGGCATTATCGGAGATCGTCGTCGGAACGGTAGCACAGTTAGTTATTGGAGCGGCATTTGGCCGCGGTGGGCTATTGGGCAGCACCGAGTGGATCACGTTCCTCGCAGGCACTGGGGCAATCGTTCTGACCTTTCTCGCTGGAGCCGAATTGGACCCCGCCATCTTCCGCAGCAAATGGCGCGAATCTCTGGTCATCGGTCTTGCGGGATTCTTCGGCCCATTCTTGGGGTGCACCTTGATTGCGCACTTTCTGCTGCACTGGACCATCATGGCCAGTTGGCTGTGCGGTGTCGCCCTATCGACTACATCGGTCGCCGTCGTATACGCAGTTATGCTCGAACTCGGTTTCAATACGACCGAATACGGCAAGGCGATCCTGGCTGCATGTTTCATCAATGATCTCGGAACAGTCATTGCGCTTGGGCTTATCTTTTCCCCGTTCACGATCAAGACACTCATCTTCGCCGGAGTCTGTGTCGTCGTTTTCGCGGTGCTGCCATTTCTGACTCCATGGTTCTTCAAGAAATACGGCGGCCGAGTCTCTGAACTCGAAGCGAAGTACATTTTGTTTCTGCTTTTTGCCTTGGGAGGATTGGCTCTCTGGGCCGGCAGTGAAGCGGTGCTCCCCGCCTATCTGATCGGGATGGTGCTTGCCGGTACCGTAGGTAAGGACCACTCTCTCATCCGCCGCCTGAGGACCCTGACTTTTGGATTTCTTACGCCGTTCTATTTCATACGCGCCGGGTCCTTTGTTTCCGTGCCGACACTCGTTGCCGCGCCAACTGTGCTCCTCGTTCTGTTTTTCGCCAAGATGTTAACGAAGATAGTTTCCGTGTTCCCTGCGGTGCGTTTTCACAAATATGAAGGGGCCGCCGGGGTCTATTACACGCTCATGATGTCGACCGGACTTACTTTCGGCACCATATCGGCGCTCTTCGGTCTGAATCACAAAATCATCAGCCAGGCTCAATATTCGTATGTAGTGGGAACAGTCATCGCCAGTGCCGTCATTCCGACTGTCATAGCAAACATGTTCTTCCTACCCCGCCACCTCCTACCAAAAAAAGCAGTCGGGAACGAACCAGTGCGGGGTTCGGAGCAGCCAGCAGAGGCTGGAGCAGTCTAGGAGGGTTTTGTGGCACGTCAAACAAAACAGGTCTTTGAAACCATTCTCGTCGCATATGATGGCTCTCCCCAGTCGCAGAGAGCCACGGATCTTGCCTTCTCTTTGGCCGAGGCGATGTGGTCCAAGGTGCTAGTCTTTGCCGTGATTCGTCCTCCCGAGCCAGCTGCCCGCGTTGAGCTCAATGCCGTTCTCGAGGAAGCACGGGAACACTACGAACGGAGTTTCACTAGCCTACGGGAGCAAGCAAAACTAAAGGGTGTCGAGCTTGAAACCGATATCGCGGTCGGCCATCCTGCCGAGCAGATTGTGCATCGGGCTGAAGAAGCAAACATAAGCTTAATAGTCATGGGAAGACGGGGAGTCTCAGCTTTTCATCGTTGGATGCTTGGCTCAATTTCAGAACGCGTGCTCCGTTATGCGCATTGTCCGGTGATGGTAGTTCACTGAGGTGCAAGAGAAATGGATCGAACTCATAACAATTGGCGGCATGCTGGTCTAAATCTAAAGGGTGAACTTGATGTCTGAAATTGCAACATTAGAAGCTCTCGAAATTCTGGACTCCCGCGGAAACCCCACATTAGCGGTGACTGCGATTCTATCGAGTGGCGTCAAAGCCACCGCTAAGATTCCATCTGGTGCCTCCACTGGAAAACGAGAAGCAATCGAGCTGCGGGACCTGGATAAGAAGCGGTACAACGGCAAAGGGGTTCTTAGTGCCTGCGCCAATGTCGAGGGAGTCATCCAGCATGCTGTGGTTGGCATGAGCGCAGGTAACCAACAGGAGTTGGACCGAAAGCTCTGCGAACTCGATGGCACGCCGAATAAATCTCGTTTAGGGGCGAATGCAATCCTGGGGGTCTCGCTGGCGGTCGCTCAGGCCGCAGCATCAGACGTTGGATTGCCGCTGTACGCATACCTAGCGGAGGAGCAGTCTTTCGTGCTCCCAACCCCAATGTTGAACGTATTGAATGGCGGCAGACACGCCGACAACAATGTTGACTTCCAGGAATTTATGATCGCTCCCGTTGGGGCTGGTTCGTTCCGAGAGGGATTGCGAGCTGCGGTCGAAGTATTCCATTCTTTGAAAGCTGTGCTGCAGCACGCAGGTTACAGCACCGCCGTCGGGGATGAGGGTGGGTTCGCTCCAGAGCTTAAATCCAATGAAGAAGCGATTGAACTCATCCTGGAATCTCTCCAGAAAACCGGTTACAAACCAGGTGAGGACATCGCGATCATGCTCGATCCAGCAGCAAGCGAATTCTTTGAAGATGGTTCGTATGTTTTCCGCAAGTCTGACCAGCGGTGTCTGAGTTCACAGCAAATGATCGCTCTCTGGAAAGACTGGCTGCGACAGTATCCTGCGATCTGGTCCCTGGAAGATGGCCTCGCGGAAGAGGATCGGGATGGGTGGCAACAACTGACCCTGCAACTGGGAAGCAGAATTCAATTGGTGGGCGATGACAACTTCGTAACAAATCCCGATATTTTTCGTCGAGGCATAGAAGATGGTATTGCCAATGCGATTCTCATCAAGCTCAACCAGATTGGTACCCTGACTGAAACTCTTAAGTGCATTGCGCTTGCACAAGAGAGTGGATATGGAGCTGTCATCTCACACCGATCGGGGGAAACCGATGACATAATCATCGCGGATCTGGCAGTTGCCACCGGCGTAGGCCAGATCAAGACAGGATCAGCGAGCCGTGGGGAGCGAATCGCTAAATACAACCGGCTGCTCGCCATCGAACGTGAGTTGGGAAGCAAAGCGCGTTATGCCGGCAACACTATTTGCGAACGTTGGGGACGATCTAGCCGGCAACGCGATGATGGGGGAAGGGAATAGAGGAACCAGCAAAGCGGTAGCCAATTTGACCGTGTTGGAGTTCACCGTAATAGCCCCTATTGGGCAGATGACTCCTCGAAATTCTTCACCACTCGGAGGAATCATGGCCGAATACAACTCAGAGACTACGATCATGCGACGTCCCGGAGATCTCAACGAGAACCAGCAAACCCGACTGCGCATTACTTGTCGGCATATCGATAAGTTGCTTAGCAACATTGAGGACATTCTCCATGCCGCTACATCGCATTCACCGTTTCCTCGCTATATTGTGGGTCTCAATCCGGCCCAAATCCGCGTGGTTGAGGACCACATCCGCCGTCTGCGATCTCAACTCGTTCGCACTATTGCATGGCAGAATATGAAACCGGAGCCGCCAGACATCCCGGCGACTCGAGCCATCCTGGCCCATCTGACTTTTGTTGATATCGCAATCGAGGAATTGAAACCAAGTTACATGCGCGGTTCCGGAGCCGTCCCTGAGGATGCGGTGGGGGAACTCAATGGAGTTGTCCACGAACTTCGTTCCCTTGCCAGCGGAATGGAACACTACCTCAAGCAGGAGCTAACTACCGACCTTGAGAAAAGATTGGAACACCTTGAGCAGACAGGCCTTGATGTGGTCCTGCTGCGGCTTCTAGAACAAATCACGACGCGAAACGGCTTAGTAGAATTTCGGCCAAGGATCGATGCGCTTGCCTCCAGGCTGGAGGATGACAGCTTCGAGGTTGCTCTTTTTGGCCGCGTTAGTTCAGGTAAATCTTCACTTTTGAACGCTCTGCTTGAGACCGACGTGCTCCCGGTAGGGGTCAATCCGATTACAGCAGTTCCTACCAAGCTACGATATGGAGCCAGTCTCAAAGCAGCGGTCTCGTATGGGGATGGCCGGAGTTCGCTCGTCTCGATTGAGGAACTCTCACACTTAGTGACTGAGCAAGGAAACCCCGGGAATCTCGCGAATATTGTCCGAGCAATAGTGGAAGTTCCTTCCCCAAGATTGCAACGAGGCATCTTGTTGGTCGACACACCAGGACTCGGTTCTCTGGCGAAGCGCGGTTCGACAGAGACTCTAGCTTACCTCCCTTCAGCTGACCTTGCGCTTCTCCTGATTGATGCGGGCACAACTCTAAGCGAGGAAGATCTTGGCACGTTGCGTCTGCTCTACGGGGCAGGTATTCCTGCATTGGTTTTGCTCAGCAAGGCTGATCTACTTGCCAATGGAGACCTTCATCAGGCCTCAGCCTACATTGCAGAGCACGTCAAGCACGATCTGGGTCTCAACGTCGTCGTTTATCCGGTGAGCGCGGTAAGAGAGCACTCCGTCATGCTCGATCAATTCTTTGAACGCGAGCTATTCCCGCGCTTTGAAAAGGCGCGAACGTTGAAAGAAGCTTCCGTGTCCCGAAAAATTGGGGCACTTCGAGAGGCCGCCACTTCGGCGATCGAGGGCAGTCTTGATCAAGCAAAGCGCACCGCTTCAAGGCCTACGATAGACCTTTCCGGTCTCGAATCGACTCTTCGTCTAGTTACGGGTGCAGTGGGCGAACAGTGCACGGTGCTCTCCCGAGAGTTTCGCGAGTTTGGAGAGAACCCCGATGTCGTTTTGGATCTCGTTGCCGAGCAGGGTGTGCGACGGGCACACACCGGTGCAGCCAGCCGAATTTCATCCCTGGATCTCTCTGATTGCATACACAATGTTATAGAGCAGCTCGTGCATAGGCCCATCGAGCAGTTGCGCACCATAGGAAATCATGCGATCGATAGTTTGCAGCAGATAGCAAACGAACTCGGAAGGGCCGACGTTCCGTCTTACGGCGAGTTTCAGATTTTGCTCCGGAATATGCCTCGCTTCGAATTGGCTACGCTTCCAGCAGAGGTAACGATTGGGCGTTGGAAGATTTTGGGGGACCGGATCGTTGGCTCGCGGATTAGCTCCAGCCTCCGAGAGGGGATCGGCTCTCTGTTGAAGAAGGAGCTACGTCTTTATGGTTTGGCATTGTCCCAGTGGAGCGAACAGATCGCGCGCAGATTGGAAGCACTGGTCAACTCGTATGCTGATGCTTATCGTGTACAGATTCACTGGATCGGCGGAACTTCGGAAGCTGTGGCCGATGTCGGGCAGCTTCAGAGAGATCTTGATCTCCTGAGAAATTGGAATGCAGTAAGCATGACTGAATTTGCAGAGAAGCGTGCATAAACAAGGAGAAATAGAGCTTGCAAAAATACTTTTTCATTGCAGTCGGTGGCGCTCTTGGCTCTCTAGCCCGATTTTGGGTTGGCTCAACGATCGCCAACCGGTTTGGTACCAAATTCCCCTATGGAACTTTTGTGATCAATATCACAGCTTGCCTGATCATTGGCTTTTCATTGGCCTTTCTCGGGAAGCGTGCAGAGTTAAATCCTGTGTGGCGGTTTCTAATTCCGGTTGGTTTCATTGGAGCCTATAGTACGTTTTCAACCTTCGAATGGGAGACATTTTCGAATTTGCAGACGGGAGCCTTTTTCGTGGCTGCCCTCTACGTTGTTCTGAGTTTCTTCCTTGGTCTGGTAGCTGTGTGGTGTGGAGTCTTGATCGCGAGGTTTTTCTCATGAGAACTCACAAGGTTTTGAACTATGAATCGATTTTGCAGGTGCTCGGCGAAGCAGCCTGTCGCTTTATGAAAAATTTCCAGACAGCGTTGCTTCAGGAGCCAGAAAGAGAGGTTCATCATCTATGCAACTTCCACACTTGGGGTCTTGCAGCGACCCAGCAAGCCATCTCCGCTGCACAGCACTTTATGTCTCTTCTTCGGGAACAATCTGGAGGGGTTCCAGGATCTTCTTGCATCATCTGCACCTTATTGCGAGAGGAAGAAGACTTGCGAATCCGTGAATTTATCGGCTATAGCGATCACAAGCTCGTTGCGCAATGGCTACGATCTCAAGCGGTTCTCTGCATGGTTCACGGAGCGAAGCTCAAACACGGTGCGCCGCCGGCCGTTGCCTCCGCAATCAACGCCATCATGGAAAGATGCCGACGGCAACTCGTAGAAGATCTCACGCGTCTGCACAGTGAATACCTCCCAGACGCCGAGGGGTGGGGCGTTCTGGGACGTGCGGCGGAATTTATGGTTTCACAGCGTGGACTACATACATAAAGGAGTGAGAGATGTTATCTGCCGGAAAAGCTGTGAAGGTTTCTATCTATCTCAGTGAGGGCTCCACCCATCACGGAGCACCGACGTACTCAAGCATCCTGGATTTTTTGTTCTTCCGCGGAGTCTCGGGAGCGACCGTGTTGAAGGGTATCGCTGGATTCGGCGCCGATCACCACCTGCATTCTTCAAACCTCGTTGACATCTCCGATCACCTCCCTTTGAAAGTCGAGTTCATAGAGACGAGGGAGAAGGTCGACGAAATAATTGGAAAGCTCGAGGACATGGCCGGTTCAGGAATGATCGAGTTGCAGGAAACAACGGTTGCCAAACCTGCCCAACTCTCAAAACCTAAGGTGCGCCCTACTCCTGGACACGTCAAAATTGAAGGCAAGGCGCAATTAATGCGGATATTTATCGGTGAGAGTGATCAGTGGCAGGGAAAGCCGCTGCACGAATCCCTGGTTCGCGCCTTACGCGCGAACGATCTTGCAGGTGTAACTGTTTACAGGGCGATTCTGGGCTACGGAGCGCATCGCAGAGTCCATAAAGAGAAGCCGCTTCATCTGTCGCGCGACGGTTCAATCATGCTCTCGATCGTCGACAGTGAAGAGAAGCTGCGGACATTTTTGCCCATCGTGGACCAGATGGTCCAAGAGGGCCTGGTTGTCCTTTCGGACGTGGACATTATCAAGTATGCCCATCGCGCAGCCGAAACAAGCGAAAACAAGAGGTGAGCTATGAAAGAAGAATTTCAGGCCAGGATGTTGCGTATCCTCTTTACAGAGGCCGACAAGTGGCACGGCAAGCCATTGCATGAGGCGATCGTGGCTAAGTGCCAGGAGATCGGGATTGCCGGTGCCACCGTCTATCGCGGTCTCGAAGGCTTTGGAGCGAGCGCCAGGATCTATCACGCCCGGAGTCTGTCCTTCTCCAAGGAAGTTCCCATCATGGTGAGCGTCATTGACACCGAAGACCAGATTCAAAAATTGATTCCTCATTTGGACCGAATGATTGCGGGAGGCTTAATCGCCAGCTCCGCCGTCAAAGCAATCCGTTATTCACGATCGAAAGAAAATGCCAAGTGACCCGGGGGAGACGAGAATAGCTAAGCCATCGTATGGCTACCATAGACCAGACCGTAGATCGTCCTTCGATTGAGGCGGTGTTGCACACGCTGCGTGGTGTCGAGGATCGTGGGAGTGTCAACAAGGGATTGCGCGAGAAGCTAGTGTCTCTGAAAAGAAAGCTAGCCTCAAATCAGCTTCACCTTGCTGTCCTCGGCCAAATGAAGCGCGGTAAGAGTTCCTTCATCAATGCGCTCCTAGGGGCCGAGGTTTTGCCAACCGGTGTTCTTCCAGTGACAGCCACCATCACGGAGATCAAGTACGGGCCGGCTCCGTGTGCAACCATCCTCCGCACAACGGGGCAGAGGGAGGAAGTCGGCATAAGCACCCTAGCGGACTACATCACTGAAGCGGGAAACCCTGGCAATAAGAAGCAGGTCGCGTCTGTCGAGATAACATACCCTTCACCTTTTCTGGAGAGTGGAATGATTCTGATCGATACTCCAGGCATCGGGTCCACGCATGCTCACAACACGAGAACTACAGAAGCCTATCTTGAGCGTGTGGATGCTGGGATCGTGATCTTTTCGATAGATCCGCCCATCACCGAGGCCGAGTCCAAGTTTCTCAGAGAGATTAAGGAAGACATTTCCAAATTATTCTTCGTCTTGAATAAGACCGACGTCGCCTCGGCAGATGACGGGTCTCATATTTTGCGTTTCCTTGAGGAGGAATTAGTTCGGCTACAGATAGATTCGCCTGAGATTTTTCCCTTGTCGGCCAGACGAGCGCTACAACAGAAGCGCCTCGCTCCTTGCACGTCGGCGTCGAGCGAGATAGAAATCTTCGAGCGGCGATTACGGTCTTTCCTGACTGAAGAGAAGGGACAAGTTCTGGTTCGATCTGTAACTGGGGACGCCTTGCACATTGCTCGTACGCTTAGATTTGCAGTAGCAATCGGTGTTCGCGCCCGGAAAATGAGTGCCGAAGAGCTGCGCCGCAAGAGGCTGGCGCTGGATCGGTTGCTGAAGTCTGCGGAAACTGACCTCCACGAACTACAAATTTTGCTAAGACAACATTCAGTCGACCTGATCCGACGCGTCGAACACGATCTGTCCGCACAGGTAGTGGCCTGTGTTCCTGTGGTGCGGCAACATTTGCAACTATTTCAAGCTCAACACCCAAACGAAACCGGTCGAGACTTCGGTGCGCTACTCGAAGCCTTCTTGACAAAGGAAGTGGAAGCGACGTTTCGGAATTGGAAGCTTTGGGAGGACGATGAGATTCAAACGCAACTTGACTCGATATCCTCCCGCTTCGTGGCTCAGGCAAACGGAATACTGGAGCGGCTTCAGGGAGCTGCCGGCGCTCTCTTTGAAACGTCGATTGAGCCTTTATCGGTTACCTGTTCCTTGCGCGTGGACAGCCGCCTGAGCTATCGGATCGAGCACGTCTTTTATTCGCTGGAGCGGTTCCTTCTTCTGTTACCTCGATTTCTCCAGCGCCCAATTGTCCTGCGGAGAATGAACGAGCGGCTTTGGAACATGCTTGACATGAATGCAGGTCGTATTCATTACGACTATGTCGAGCGCCTCGAGTCGAGCATGGCTCAGTTCGAGAACGATCTTTGTGCAGCAGTCATCATGGTGACCGACAGTCTCAAGTCAGTTTTTAGCGAGGCGGACGTCGGAATCCACCACCAGAAAACGACGCTCGATGTTCTGGATTCAGTAATAAGAGATTGCTCTCGCTTGCTAACGTGAGCCAGAGCCAATTCCTACTCGCTACGCCGCAGCAATGTTGAACGCATTAAGTCTAAAGGCCCTTACAAAATGAAATCGTCCACTCTAAATTATCTGTTTCTTATCGCCGGTCTGATCGGCGTGCCAATTTTCATGCGTCGTTGGGAACGAACGCACCACGATCCTTGGCTTCTCGGAGTTGGGATATTTCTCTATTTTGTGGTCTCCAGCCTTCGCGAGATCCTAGTCGGCTTAAAGAAGCGCTAAGAATCTTAGAACGGGTGTCGTGCTGTTGAAAGCGTGGACTATTCGCGATGTCTGAACATCTTTTACAAAACCCGTCGAATCCTGGATATCGTGCCGTTGTCGACCGAACCGACGAACTTGAGCGGTTGCGAGTTCAGGCGCGGAAGCGAAAATCAATGCTTGTCTTCGGCCGGGAAGGGGTTGGCAAGACACACTTGCTGCACAGCTTCGTGAAAACGCAACCACTCGCGCTTTATGTGAGTCAGACACATTCACCACGTGAGTTGATGTTGGCGCTCATGGAAGCTCTGAATCGTGTTGCAAAAGGTAACTTGCACCTTCCAGTAAGCCCACCTTCTTTGAGCACTTCTTCTCTCAAGGGGGTAATCCAGCGGACGCTCGATCTGTCTCCGTTCCTTTTGGTGCTCGACCATTTGTCGGGTCCCTCCCGTATCGCTACTGGAATAATCAAGGACCTGAACTATTACGGACGCACACCAGTGTTCTTCGCTGCGCGAACACCTCACATGGAAGACATTGGTTCGCTTCAGCCCATGTGCGCAGATCGCTCGGAGAGAGTGGAGTTGAAGAACTTTCCCTCCCCTGTGGCGCGCGAGTTTGCTCAACGAGAGGCAGAGAGGACGGGACTATGGGCGTCCAATCTTGAACATGCCTTGCATTCTCTGGTGGAACGGGGCGACGGAAACCCAGCCAGCATCCTCCAGATGATAAAGATGGCCCACCTGCCCAAATACAGGATGGACGATCAAATCAAGACACATGTCTTATATCTCGACTACATCATGGGTCGTCGCTAGCGATCGAACAAACCTAGTACGAGCCATAAAAATGCTCAGAGAGTGATATCAGCTTCCCGGCTGTTCATTGTGGAGAACCCAGTTAACGGACAACCATTACAGAACATCTGTTCTCACGCGCTACAGCTTCGGCGGTCGATCCAAAAAACCATCTTCGGATTCTGTGAAATTTAGTTTGGCCAACGATGACGAGGTCGACGTTGTCCGCTTGGGCGCGCTTTCGAATTTGGTTGGAAGCCCAACCCTCGACGATATCAATCGTCATCTCGACATCGAGAGATCGTCCGAGAGTCAAAAATTCTCCAAATCGTTCCTCCATCTTGCGTCGACGGCTCGATGAATCTTCCGATGGCCGCGCCTCTGAAAAAATAACTGGCGGAAAGACTCCAAACAAGACTACCTCCGCCTGTAGTTTCGCGGCGAGTTTTAAGCCCAAACTGACGGCTCGCTTTCCTTCGGGTGATCCGTCATCGGCAACAAGAATCCTTTGAAAGATGTCGCCTATCATGAGTTGCCCCTCCATCGGGCGATTTCCTTAGCTCAAGCCAATTCGGAGATAGACTCTCAAAAATGAAGGTGAGGCGGAGAAGGAGTAGATAATTCTCCGCTCGGGTAGTCAAGCAACCACATTCTCAGTCCGCTCAACTTGCTTACTTTCGCCAGAGGAAGCGGCTCGCGGCTCGGCAGTTTTCTCTGACTCCTCCGCGGCCACATGTTCTAACTCGATTTCCGTTTCCCCCTCCGTTCCCCGAATATATTCCACGGAATGTGGGTTTTTCTCAATACTCTGCTCCACTTAGTCCAAATAGAGGTCCGAGATATGCACACAGTCCACCATGACTAGTGTCGTGTGCTTCAGGTGCCGCGCCTGGTCGCGAATAAACTGCTCCAACACTCGCTTGGGTGCGAGTAGTTCGACACACACGGGCAAGGTGTTCATTGGGACTTCGCCATTATCATGGGCAACTTTTGTCGCATCCCTTGTATAGCCAACATGTGACAAATTGACCGCGGCGTGGACGATTCCAGTCTGCATCGCAGCCTGAACCAGATAGGTCGATAGTGGTTTCTCTGCCAAGCGTGACCACCAACTGGTTGACTGTTATAGACCACGGCCTCTAGCGGCTCTTGCCATTTGTAATCGAGAGTTCCGTCGATCTTCAAACGGCTAATGCCACTTTTCTTCCAGGTTTCTTCCGCCTGGGCGCTGTGCGGCGACCGCATGACAGAAAAGTCGATCTGGCACATTGTGAAGGATTGTGCGAAAGGGATCGGTATGCCTAAACTGGCTCCTCACGATCTGCGTCGGACGTGCGCTCGTCTGTGCCATGTTGCGGGAGGCGAACTGGAACAGATCCAGTTCCTGCTGGGACATGTCTCGATTCAAACAACCGAGCGATACCTCGGCTGCAAGCAGCGGATTCGGTCGGCGGTCAATGATCGCATCGGAATCGAACCAAATCCCTGAGTCGCGGGGTTCTGGAAGAGTTTGCGGACCATTCGGGAACGGCGTGCCTAAGGTCGCAGACATCGAGTTCTGGCGGCCGGCGCTGTAGCTTGTGCCTTTTCAGTAATTGTTCGGTCATCTTCACCAAAAGTGACGAAGCCCCCAAATAATTCTCAAAGCAACACATATACCTTCTTTACATGTTTCGGAGTTTACTGGGGTGAGAAGTGCGGATCTGATCCGACTCTGGAGGAAATACCAATGAAATCGATTACTCGTTTTGTCACAGCAGTGGTGGCAGTTATGTTAACGGTCGCCATACTGTGTCCCGCGCAGGACGCCAAGCTGAAGGACCTTGGCAAGGGGTCGGCGTTCAATGGCAAGAAGCTCGAGATGAAGGACAACGGAGAGGTCGCTTACCTCTTGTTTTTCACGGCGGGGAAAGAGTTCGAGGCCACCACGGACGGCGTGAAGAATACCGACGTGCACCTTTTCGTCTACGACTCCACCGGCGCGGAAGTCGCTAAGGACGAATCGTCCGGACCGAAGTGTTCG
>JBEKGF010000085.1:0-14246 GCA_050012935.1 Edaphobacter sp.
TGAAGGTGTTGGCGGTTGATCCAGGGGGAAGGGTGGGAGGATTGAAGGAGGCGGTGGCGAGGTTGGGCAGACCGGTGGCGGCCAGAGTGACGGGGCTCGACAGGGCGGCCTGCATCTGGACGGAGAAGGTGTAGTTGGCGGAGCTTCCGGAGACGACCGTTTGAGAGGTTATGCCGGTGGAAGTAAGGGTGAAGTCAGGGTTGGTGGCGGGGCCGGAGACGGTGATGAGCTGTGGGGCCGAGGTGCCAGAGGTGAAGTTCCCGCTTCCGCTATAGAACGCTGTAAAGGAGTGGGCGCCCGGAGTGATCGATGGGATCGTGAAGACCGCTGCTCCTGTGGATGAGAGCTGCGAGGTGAAGAGGGGGTTGCCGCTGTCGAGCAGCGTGATGGAGCCAGTGGGCGTTCCGGAGGTGGTGCTGGCGACCTGCGCGGTGAGTGTCAAGGACGAGCCAGCAGTTGCTGTATCGATGAGGTTGGAGAGAGTGATCAGGGCCGGGGCGGGATTGATGGTGAGTGTGGCGGCAGGGTTCGCGATGGCGTAGTTCCCTGCTGCCGGACCGCTGAGGGTTGCCGTGATGGGGTAGGCTCCGGCAGGCGAGAGAGTGGTGGCGCTGGTGATGAAGGTGGCGAAGAGGTTGGATGTGTCTTGCGGGAGGATGCCGGCCAAGGTGCCGGTGATGGCGGGGACCGGTTGGCCGTAGAGGATAGTGGCGGGAGCGATGGTTGCAGTGAGTTGTTGCGGTGTGATGGTGAGGGCGAAGGTAGGGCTTTGGGCGGCGCTATGGGTCTGGTCTCCGATGAAGGTCGCAGTGAGACTGTGGAGGCCGGCGGAGAGCGTTGCGGTGCTTAGCGTGGCGAGGTTAGACGAGAGCGCGACTGTGCCAAGGGTGGCGGTTGTGGTTTGCGTGGTGTCGAAGAAGGTGATGGCGCCTGTGGCTTGAGTGGCACTGACGAGAGTTGCGGTGAGTTGTCCGGTTCCGTAGGCGATGACCGATGGAGCGGTGAGAGTGAGTGCTCCGGGTGCGGTGACGCCGAGGCCGGCGATGGTCTGGATGGTTGTGGCCGGGGCGGGCGCAGCAGTTAGCTGGCGGATGCGCTGGTTCGCGGTGTCGGTGAGAGCGACGAGGGTTGAGGGAGAGATGGCGGTGGCGCGAGGACTGTCGAGAGAGGCGGCGACGGCTGGGGCGTTGTCACCTGAGAAGGCCTGGATGCCGTTGCCCGCTACGGTGGTGATGGCACCGGTGGCCGCGTCGATGCGGCGGATGCGATGGTTTGTGGTGTCGGCGAGATAGACGTTGCCGGCGGAATCGATGGTGAGACCGTGCGGGAGAGCGAGGTTAGCGGCGGTGGCGGAGGTATTGTCTCCGGAGAAGCCGGGGATGCCGGTGCCGGCGATGGTGGTGATTGCGCCGGTAGTGGCGTCGATGCGGCGGATGCGGTGGTTGTGGGTGTCGGCGAGGTAGAGGTTGTTGGCGGAGTCGACGGCGAGGCCTGTGGGAGAGTCGATGTTGGCGTTGATGGCTGGGCCGTTGTCTCCTGAGAAGCCTTGCGTGCCGGTGCCCGCGATCGTGGCAATGGTTCCAGTTGTTGCGTCAATGCGACGGATGCGGTGGTTGCCGGTGTCGGCGAGGTAGAGGTTGCTGGCGGAGTCTACGGTGAGCGCCGTAGGGAGACTGAGTTGGGCGGAGGCGGCGGGACCGTTGTCTCCGGAGAAGCCTGGGGTTGTGCCGGCGATGGTGGTGATGATTCCGGTGATGAGGTTTAGTTTGCGGATGCGATGGTTGTGGGTGTCGGCGATGTAGAGATTGTTGAGGGTGTCGAGGGCGAGGCCCTGAGGTGAGTCGAGAGTAGCGGAGGTGGCTGGGCCGGAGTCGCCGGAGAAGCCCTGGGTGCCGGTGCCAGCAACGGTGGCGATGTTTCCGGACGGATCGACCTTGCGGATGATGTGGCTGGCGGCCTCGGCGAGGTAGAGATTGCCGGAGGCGTCGAAGACGATGGCGGAAGGAAGGAGGAGAGGAACGGTAAGTGCGGAGGTTTGGGCTGGCGCGGGGCTTGGCGAGACGAAGGAGACGAGTAATAGGACAAGGGGGTGCGCGATCCGTAGAATGGCGTGCGCGGTGCGAGGAGTGGGCATGATGCTCTGCTTACCCATGAAAGAGATGGCCGGATGCGTTTTGCGGACCAGTGTCGCCCGCGATCCAATTGTGGATCTATGGCTAACTTTATCTCATCGAGTGGGTACGATGATAGTCTTCGATTGACCGATCTGCGGAGAAGAATGCCACGTCATTGTTTAACTCTCGATCTGAAAGACGACGCGACGGCGATTGCGGAGTACAAGCGATACCACGTGAAGATATGGCCAGAGGTGAAGAAGAGCCTTTTTGACGCGGGAGTTGAGGAGATGGAGATCTATCTTCTGGGGACGAGGATGTTCATGATTGTGGAGGTGAATGACTCTTTTTCGCTCTCGAAGAAGGCCGCGATGGACCTGGCGAATGCGAAGGTGCAGGCGTGGGAGATGGTAATGCATGGGTTTCAGCAACAGCTGCCGGGGGCGCGGGCGGACCAGTACTGGATGGAGATGGAGCGGGTGTTCAGCCTGGCGGAGCAGTAGGGATTCGTTGCGGAAGGACCGCGATGCTCGAGGAACAGGGATCTTGATCGAGAAAGGCAAAGGCCCTGGGAGAGATGCTCCCAGGGCCTTTGGTTGTTTTGGAGGTTGGTTAGGGGATCTGCTGGAAGCGGCCATTGGCAAGGCCGACTGCATAGGGCTGAAAGATCTGGACCGCGTTGCCGAGGATCTCGGTGACGAAGTTGTTGTTGCCGCTGCCAACGATCCAGACGTTTCCAGCCTGATCGACCATACTGACCCGATTGGACTTCAGGACAGACGAGGCTTTCTGGAAGCCAGTTGCGGGTGAGAGGGGATTTGCGCCGAAGAGGCTGAGTTCGCTGAAGCTCGAATTTCCGCCGTTGGGAAGAAATACATTTCCGCGTCCATCGACACTGATCCCTGTTGGGTTCGCAATGCCTGCAGTGGGTGCGGAGAAGGGCCAGCCGTTACCCAAGGTCACATAAGTGTCCCCGTTGAAGACGAGGGTGTTGACCTCGTTGGTGTCCATCGTCGATGCGACGATAGCATTGTCCTGGTCGACGGTCACGCCATACGAGCTACCGGTGGAGAACGCCGGGATCGGAGTGGTGATGAAGCCGTTCAGGATTCCAGGTCCCGGACTGGCAGTAGTGGCGGCTACCTGAGAGATGAAGGTAGATCCGGAGGAGACCCAGATATTTCCTAACACCGTCAGGGATTTGAAGTCAGGCATGATGCGGGCGGGATTAGGACCAACGGTGTTGGATATCTGGATGGGATCTGTAGCTGAGGTAGCGGTTGCGGCACCCGGCAGTTGGTAGAGCGAGCCGACGGCACCAGATACACCCGTGAAGTAGACATTCCCCAAGCCATCGGCGGCTATAGCAAGTGGCGTTACGCCCCCAGTTGGGAACGAGAACGTTTGTCTTGAGGTCTGGTTGTAGCGATGCATGGTGGTAGCGCCGGCAAACCAGATGTTGCCGCTGGAATCGAGAACGCCACCTGCATTCGAGGAGCCAGCATCCAAATTGACGCATGCAAGAGGCTGGCCACTGGAGGTGATTGCGGAGAGATTGCCTCCGGCCTGGGAGTTTGCAAACCACACCGAATCCGAACCGTCGATACCCATATCGACTGGCGAGTTAATGAAGCCACCGGTGCCACCGGTTGTTGTGCCGCAGGTGCCGTTACTGGCGTAGGTGATAGCGATAGTCCAATCCGTGGGCTGGGCGGCAGAAGGCTGATAGGGTGCGCCTAAGCCACCGGCGAGACTGAACAAAGCGGAAAGATTATTCGTGCCTGTGGTCCCCTGACCATTGCTGGGATTTGTAAAGAGGTAGTACAAGGCTTGAAGAGTATCGGTCGCTGCCGGGAATGATTCCGGGTTGACGAACGTCGTATTAGGAATGGGAGGAACAGCTGATGCGAAGAGGGTGCCGCACTGCGTACTCGACGAGGTCGCGCTGTTGACGCAGGCGGAGATGATGTTGGCGATGAGATTGACCTTGCCAGCCTCAGGCGTCGCTGTGACCGTAACCCCAGCGGCAACATTGGCACCGGAAAGGGGAGGGATCATTGGTGTTGACGGAACGTAGAGTCCGGTCGTCATATTGGCCAACAGGGCGGCGGTCGCGGGGACCTCGTCGATCACAATCTTTTCCTGGCCGGTGCTGTCTGCCGTGATCGTTTCGGAGATCGGGTTGAAGAACCCCGATACGGCGGCCATTGTGGCGGTGGTGGTGACCTCGCTCAAAAAGATGAAGTTCGAAGCGCTGAGCTCGCTGCAGTCGCCGTAGATGCCGAGGAAGGCAGCTGCGGTGTTGGATTGAGCGGGGTTCCCGTTGTTCTGGGTATTGCCGCCCTTGGACATGACATACACCAACGGGGAGCCGCCGCTCTCGGGGCAGGAGAATGTGTCGGTCGTGCCATTGTCCGCGGGATTGCCGTTGACGGTATCCTTGTTGAAGCCGAAGAATCCGCCGGAGTCGGTGGTCGTGGTGGCCGCGAGGGTAGCAGGGGCACCTTGACCGGCATACCAGAGAGTGACCGTGGCTCCTACGACCTGTTGATTACCGCCATGAACCTGTCCGCTCAGCGAAGCGGGGCTGCTGAGGGGAGCCGCACTGGGGGCTGTGGATACCATATTCGAGCAGCCGGCGGTGAGAACGGCGCTCGATGCCAACAGCGCGATGAGATTTCGCTTTGAGCCCGACAGCCGGGCGGAATATTTGCCAATCATGGGTGTTCCCTCCGAAAGGTGGTAATGCGGTTTGCTAAACAAGGTAGATGCCTTGGCGACAGGTTGAGGTGACCAGGGGGAGTTCGCGGTCGTATCGATACGACAGACTTCGGAAAAAAGATACCTGATTGCAGGTTAACGATAAGACTTCAGACATCGACGCATCTTTCTTACATAACCCCCTTTGGGAGGTAATAGCTCCTTTTAGGGAGATGATTACCGGATAAGGGCACATCTTGCACTTCTCAAGATGGAGCATAACCGAGGTTGGCCCTTCTGTTGCTTAATTGCTCGTAATACTTTTGGGTCATTCATGAAAGTTTCCTAATGGTGCGCGAGGCGAAGGTAATTGGATCCCTGTGTCTTCAGTTCTACGAGTTTCGAAGAGTTTGAAGTGTCTAGTCATTGCGATTGTTGGGTTTAGAGAAGGGGAACCAAGACTTTGCCGATGGATTTCCGGACTGGCACGCAATGAGCATGGAGGAATAGTCGCTGCTAATGGAACGCCTGACAGACAGTTGACCCGCTTGCCAAGTGTTGCGTAAGTTTATTCCTCTTCATGATTTTTCGTTCACGCTTCCATTTTTAGCGCCTGTTGGTGAGCTTTGCCAAGCCTGGTAGGTGGGTCTCGCGAGGGGTGGAGAGAGTTTTTGCGGGCAACTCTGGTTGCCGAAGTTTGCTCTATACGAGTACATTGCTTTTCGATTGAAG
Organism: Edaphobacter sp.; assembly: GCA_050012935.1. GTDB lineage: Bacteria > Acidobacteriota > Terriglobia > Terriglobales > Acidobacteriaceae > Edaphobacter. Next base: position 5,547 of record JBEKGF010000085.1, read on the forward strand.
ATCCCTCAACAGGAGATGACCGATGCGCGAGAAGTTTCCAGTTCTTGCAGCAAGCTTCTTTTTTTCAGCGACTTTGATGTTGAGCGGATGCAAGAGCTCAGCGCCTGCTCCAGCTGCGTCGCCTGCTCCAGCTGCCGATGGGGCGGCGGCGCCGGCTGCTCCTCCTCCGGCGAGCGCCCCGGCTGTATCGCCTAATACAGCTGCGGGAGGGCCGGCCTCGGAGTCTGCTACGCCTGCTGCCGCTCCCGCTGCGATGACCGCAGCACCGGCAGCCGCTGCTGCTCCGCCTCTTCCGCCACCTCCGCCACCGCCGGAGAAGCGGACGGCTCCAGCAGGCGCTGCAGTCGTGGTGACTGTGACTCAGCAGTTGAGCGCGAGCAAGAATAGTGTGGGGGATGGATTTAGTGGGGCGTTATTTCAGTCGGTGAGGACTTCTGACGGTAAGGTGGTCTTTCCGAAGGGAGCCCGCGTAACCGGTACGGTTGTGGCCGCCAAGGGACAGGGAAAGTTCAAGGGCTCGGGTGCATTGGGAATTCAAGTGACTTCGATTGCGGGTATGCCGGTGCAGGTGAGCTCGTATGAAAAGGAACAGAAGGGTAAGGGCAAGCGGACTGCGGGCTTCATCGGCGGCGGAGCGGGCGGCGGAGCGCTTATTGGCGGGCTGGCCGGAGGTGGCAAGGGTGCTCTGATCGGCGGCCTGGTGGGTGCGGGGGCAGGAACGGCCGGAGCAGCTTTCACGGGGAACAAGGACGTTGTGATTCCGTCGGAGACGAATGTCAGTTTCCACCTGACGTCGCCGGTTACGATTACGATACAGCCCAAGGAAGGCGGCACGCAGCCGGGTCCCGGACCTACTCCATTGCCCCCACAGTAAGATTGACTTGAAGGAGCAGGCTCTTGTTTTTTCTTTGGTCGAGCCGATGGAGATAGATGTTTGGCTGGCAGTAGACTGGATTCATGCGGCTGAATCCGGTTTTTTTATTGTCGGCGACTGATGTCGCGCATTTTCCTGCGGAGGCAAAGACATTTGGAGCGCCGGAGGTGGCATTTCTGGGGCGATCGAATGTGGGGAAATCTTCGCTGATCAATTCCCTTCTGGGGTCGCGGGAGGCGAAGGTGTCGTCGACTCCGGGGCGGACGCGGTCCATTAATTTTTTTTCGCTGCATGAGGGAATCGGCGCGAAGATGAAGACGAGGCCAACGCTGATCTTCGCCGACCTTCCGGGCTATGGGTATGCGAAGATTTCGAAGTCGATCTCGGCGGAGTGGCCAAAGTTTATTGAACCTTATCTGGCGGAGCGGGAGACGCTGGCACTTTGCGTGTGCCTGGTGGATACGAATATTCCACCGCAGGAGAATGATACTCAGTTGATTACATATTTGAAGCGGACGCAGAGACCGTTTCTCGTAGTGGGGACGAAGGCGGATAAGCTTTCGAACAATCAACTGGCGAAGTCTGTGGCTGCACTGAAGAAGGCGCATGAGGTGGAGGAGATTTTGCCTGTTTCGGCGAAGACGGATGCGGGGACCAAGGCGCTTTGGGCGAAGCTGATGGAAGTGGCGGAGTAAAATCCTGCACTGTGATGTCCGTTGTTTTGAATGTATTAAGTCGGTGATTCTCTAAACTCCTAGAGACCTGTCAGGGTTGACAGTTGCGCCGAGGTCGTGGACTCGGTGATATCAAACTGCGACCGTGAGCTGCTTGCGGCTATAGGTCGCAGACCGATACGAGATACGAAGGATGAGAAGGAGTTCCGTAATCATGAAAAAACTTCTGTCGATCAGCATGGCAGCAATGGTGATTTTGGCCGGCCTTTCGCTGCGTCAAAGTTCAGCGCAAACACCTACAGGCAGTTCGGCTCAGAGCAACGTGGACCAGGATGTCGACTTACTAAGGAAGGATATTCGGTCGGAGAAGAAGCAGATCATTGCGGCAAATCTACAGTTGACGGATGCGGAGGCGGTGAAGTTCTGGCCGATCTACGACCAGTACACCGCGGAGTTGGTCAAGGTTAATGATGCGAAGTACGGGGCTATTAAGGAATACGCTGCGAACATCAACACGCTAACCGACGAACATGCAGTAGCCTTAGCGCGCAACTTACTTAGCGTCGATCAACAGGTGGCGCAGTTGCGGCTCAAATATGTCCCGATCATCAACGGCGTTCTCCCTGGTAAGAAGACCGCTCTGTTTTTCCAGTTGGACAGACGGCTGGTATTGCTGATTGACCTGCAGATAGCGTCGCAGGTTCCTATGATTCAACCTTAGGCAACGCCGAGCTCGCGTTCTGCTAACTTCGTGCCCTCGACACGGGCCTGAATCTTTTTGAAGGCCGTGTCGCGTGCCGTCGAGGCGTCGTCGGCGAAGGGAGAGAAGCCGCAGTCGTCTGTGGTTCCGAGTTGCGTGATGGGGATGATGGATGCTGCTTCGAGGGTACGATCGCGCACCTGAGCGGAAGTTTCGACGGACGGGTTGATGGGGTCGATGACGCCGATGAAGACGGTATGATGCGGCTGGAGGAGCTGACTGACGATGCGCAGGACACGCTTTTTGTCCGGCTCGCTGGCCATCTGGAGATAGAAGCGGGCCGCCTTCAACTGAAAGAGATCGGGAAGCAGCGAGGCGTAGTCGACGTCGGCGCTGTGCGTTGAATCGTGATCGCCACCGGGGCAGACATGGACCCCGATGCGCTGCCTCTCGGCGAAGGAGAAGCGGTCGAGAACCTGATTGTTAAGAGAGATGAAGCTGCGCAGGAGACCACCTGAGGGATCAAGCTTGAGAGAGAGCCTCGCCTCTGTGAAGTCGATCTGGACGGAGTCGGCTCCGGCGTCGAGCGCGCCGCGAATGTCAGTCGCGGCTTCGTTGATGAGGTCAGCGAGGAATGTTTCGCGCGAATAGCCGGGTACGCCCTCGGACGGATAGAGAAGGCTCAGGGCGGATGCGGAGATGACCGCCTGTTTTACGGGCGATTTGGTGTAGTTGCGAGCTGCTTGAAGATAGCTGGCAACGTGGACACCGTAGTGGAACGGCGCTGAGGTCAGGCGAGGTAGCTGGCGTGTATGTCCGTCGGCGAAGGGGATGACTACGCCATCCGGCGCGAGGTTGGTGAGTCCGGAGAGAGGATAGGTGGCGAAGCTTGGCTTGGTCTGCTCGCCGTCGGTGATGACAGGCGATCCCGTCTGCTCGAAACGTGCAATGGTGTCGCGAAGCGCGGCTGCGTATGCATCCGCCAATGCGGCGTTGCTGATTTGCCCGGCTTGAGAGGCTGCGATGGCCTGGAGCAATGAAGGCGGACGCGGGATGCTGCCGATAGGTTCGGTCAAGATTGCCATGGCGGTAAGTTTAGTCTCGCGAAATAAGATGGGCCTCCCCCGAAAGATGGAGACAAAGAACTTTCCTGCGGTGAGTGTGGTTTTTATCGCAGGAACATAAAGCGGCTGCAAGAGTTACCTCTTGCAGCCGCTTGTATGTTTTTAGTTTCAGACTCGGAGCTACTCGCCGTAGTAGTCGAGCCCGAGGTGAGTGATGAGGTCTTCGCCCATGATGTGACGAAGAGTGTTTTTGAGCTTCATGTGCTGGATGAAGAGGTCGTGCTCGGGATAGACGCCGGGGGCGGAGTCAGGGTCTTTGAAGTAGAAGCTGAGCCACTCCTGGATTCCCATACCTTTGAGGCTTGGTGTTCTCGCTGCGAGATCCATGAAGAGGATGAGATCGAGGGCGAGCGGAGCAGCGAGGATGGAATCGCGGCAGAGGAAATCGACCTTGAGCTGCATGGGGTAACCGAGCCAGCCGAAGATGTCGATGTTGTCCCAGCCCTCTTTGTTGTCGCCGCGTGGCGGGTAGTAGTTGATGCGGACCTTGTGGTAGATGTCGCCGTAGAGGTCGGGGTGGAGGTGAGGTTGGAAGATGTGCTCGAGGACGCCGAGCTTGGAGACCTCTTTGGTCTTGAAGGATTCGGGGTCGTCGAGAACTTCGCCGTCGCGGTTGCCGAGGATGTTGGTGGAGTACCAGCCGGAGACGCCGAGGTTGCGGACTTTGAACGCGGGGGCAAGGACCGTTTTGATGAAGGTCTGGCCGGTCTTGAAGTCCTTGCCGCAGATGGGTGCGTTCATCTTGCGGGAGAGTTCGTTGAGCGCGGGGATGTCGACGGTGAGGTTGGGCGCGCCGTTGATGAAGGGGATTCCCTCTTTGAGGGCAGCCCAGGCGTAGAGCATAGAGGGCGTGATGGAAGGATCGTCCTCGACGAGGCCTTTTTCGAAGGCGGCGAGGGTCTGGTGGACGGGGGCCTGCTCCATGTAGATCTCGGTGGAGCCGCACCAGATCATGACCTGGCGGTCGGTTTTGGTTTTGAACTCGGCGATGTCATTGCGGATCTGGTTGGCGAGGTCGCACTTGTTCTTGCCGGTCTTGGATTTTTTCGCGGTGAGGCGCTTGACATAGTGTTGGTCGAAGGCTGCGGGCATGGGCTCGATGGACTGAAGGAATGGCTTGATCTGCTCGAGCTGGTCGCGGTCGAGGACCTGGGCGGTCTTCGCGGCGTCGTATAGGTTGCCGCCGAAGATGTCCCAGCCGGTGAAGACCAGGTTGTCGAGCTGGGCGATCGGCGCGAAGTCCTTGATGAGGGGAGTGCGATTGTCGGTGCGTTTCCCGAGACGGATCGTGCTCATCTGGGAGGTGGAACCGATGGGCTTGGCGAGGCCGCGACGGATGGCTTCGACACCGGCGATGAGCGTGGTCGCGACAGCTCCCATGCCGGGGATCATGACCCCTAATTTTCCTGTGGCTGGCTTGATGGTGCTGGCCGCTTCTGAAGTGGCGGCTCCGGGTGTAGACATTCTGGGCGATACCCTTCTATGGTGCAGTTTTTCCGTGTTATGCGGACTCTTTAGTATCGCTTAGGGCGGAGGGTGGGTGCAAATGCTCCACGGTAGATTTAGCTCAGGTGTGGCTGGTTTCGGTGCGGATGCGGTTCTTCCAGTGGGAGACGACGAACCAGACGAAGGCTGCGACGATGACGAGTTCTACGGCAACGTGGAAGCGGTGGAAGACGGCTTTGAAACGTGGGTCGGTGTTCCAGGTTGCGCCTAGTTTCATGCCGACCCAGGCTAAGGCGTAGCACCACGGCCAGGAGCCGATGAAGGTGTAGATGTGGAAGCGGAGCTGGTTCATCTTGGCAACGCCGGCGGGAAATGCGATGAAGGTTCGGACGATGGGAAGCATGCGTCCGATGAGTACGGTGATGGAGCCGAAGCGGCTGAAGAAGTGGTCGACGCGGTCAAGATCGTGGCGGCTGAGAAGGAGGTAGCTGCCGTAGCGCTCGACCATGGGGCGTCCGCCACGTGCGCCGACCCAGTAGGCGGGGATGGAGCCGAGGTTCGAGGCCAAGGACGCAACGGTTGCGAGGATGATGAGGTCGAGTTGGGTGTGTGCCAGCGCATAGCCGGCGAGGGGCATGATGACTTCAGAAGGGATGGGGATGCAGGCGGACTGGATGGCCATGAGGATGACGACGCTGACGTAGCCACCGCTGGCGATGAGGCCGACGAAGAGGGCGATGAGTTTTTCGGACATTCTGGTGCAGTATACCGGGAGCAGAAAAAAGGCCGGATGCGCTAGCATTAAGTGTTCAGGAGATTTGATATGTCCGATACCGTTGTTGCTCCCGTTGTTCCCGCTTCGTCATCCACGACTGCACCTGCTGCTGCTCCCGCGGCTTCGGGGCGGCCCGCTAGTAGCTATGGCGCTGCTTCTCAGCCACAGGCGCAACCGCACGATCCTTCGAAGCCGGTTGTGAAGAGGCAGATTGTTTGCTTCAGCTTTTATAAGGTGATGCCCGAGTGGCGAAGATTACCGGCCGAGGAGAAGGCTGCGCATAAGGTGGCGTTTGCCGAAGTTCTGAACAAGTGGAACAAGCCGGGTGAGTTTCTTTCGATGACTTACTCGACGGTTGGGACGCGCGGCGATGTGGATATGTGCGTCTGGTCGATTGGGTATGGCGTGGATGAGTTGAATAAGATGCGGAGCGAATTGATGGCGACTCCGCTGGGCGGGTATCTGAACTCGCCGCATAACTTTCTGGCGATGACGAAGCGGTCGCAGTATCAGATCGACCGGCCCGATGAGAGCGAAGGCGAAGGTCGTGGGGCGATTCGTCCGGGTGGGCAGAAGTACATCTTTATTTACCCGTTCTGGAAGACTCGGCCGTGGTATCTGCTGCCCGCAACGGAGCGGAAGCGGTTGATGGATGAGCATATTCGAATTGGGTTGATGTATCCGCGGGTGAAGCTGAATACGACCTACTCGTTCGGGATCGATGACCAGGAGTTTGTGGTGGCGTTTGAGACCAACTTTCCGGAGGACTTTCTAGATCTGGTCCAGCAGTTGAGAGAGACGGAGATCAGTATGTATACGCTGGCCGATACACCGATCTTCAGTTGCGTGCGGGTTCCGGCTGCGGAGATGCTGGATCGGTTGGGCTGACAAGAACAACGGCAACGACAAATGCGGGGGTTCTTCGCTCCGCTCAGAATGACAAGAGTTTTTTTGCGTGTCAAAGAAGAGAGCGATGGCCACGAAAGCTGTAGCTGGAGAGCGTTTGAAGACTGTGAAGCCGACTTCGCCGGAGCGAGTCGCTGCAATTCTTGAGATTCTGGCGAAGACTTATCCCGGCGTTGTCTGTGCGCTGGATACTAAGAATGCTTGGGAGTTGACGGTGGCGACGATTTTGTCGGCGCAGTGTACGGATGTTCGGGTGAATCTGGTGACCCCTGCTCTGTTCAAGGCTTTTCCTACTCCTAAGGCCATGGCAGCTGCTTCCCCGCCTGAGTTGGAGGAGTTGATTCGGACCACTGGATTTTTTCGGAATAAGGCGAAGTCGATCAAGGGGGCGGCACGGGTTGTCGTCGAGGAGTTTGGGGGGAAGGTTCCGCAGACTATGGAGGAGATTCTGCGGCTGCCGGGGGTGGCTCGGAAGACTGGGAATGTAGTGTTGGGGTCTTGGTATGGGATTGCTGTGGGGGTGGTCGTCGATACGCATGTGATGCGGTTGTCGCGACGGCTGGAACTGACGAAGGAGACTTCGCCCGAGAAGGTTGAGCGGGATTTGATGAAGATTATTCCGCAGGATCGATGGATCAACTTTTCACATGAGCTGATTCATCATGGGCGGCAGGTTTGTGTGGCGCGGAAGCCACGGTGCGTGGACTGTACATTGGAGAAACTTTGTAATTCGGCGGATAAGACGTGGAGTTCGCACTAAGAGTGCAGAGTGGGTTCGCCGAAGAGTGCGCAGCGCATTGATTTGCCGGAGGCCTTCCAGCATTTGACGGTTTCGTAGATGATGACGGTTGCGTAGGTAACGACTATCCAGAGACAGACTTCTTCGATGGGGAGGTCTCCCCATGCGGTGATGCGAATTCCTAGCATCTGTTCGTCGCGAAAATTCCACCAGCCGTAGGGTATGGCTAGTGTGGCTTCCCATAACAGGCTGACGAGGAGGACGAAGAGCGAGGTTAGGCTGAAAGCTCGCCAGTTGATTACTGGGCGTGCGGATGGGAAAAGAGCCGACGAGGGAACGAGTGCGGCTAAGGCGAGGAAGATGAAATAGCCGGGGAATCCATCTGGATAGGGCGAGAAGTGCTTCTTGTAGATGATGGCTCCTACGACCAGGACGATGGCCAGGATGATTGATTCCGGGTGGAGTTGGAAGAGGCGGTGGAATTGCTTTCTCTGAGCGGATTCTGTGTCGACGTTGTAGGCGGCGAGCCAGTATTCATCGAGCCAGATGTAGAGCAAGAGTACGCAGAGAAAGCCGGTGAGGTAGAAGACGTACTCTTCGATGGGGACCGGGAAACCTAGGGATGGGGCTTTGATTCCGAGGGTTGCGCTTGTGTTGGGGAAGGTGAAGAAGTAACGGGCGAAGAAGAAGTCCAGGCCTGCGCCGATGGGAAAGAGCAGGCCGATGGTCCAGGCGAAGCTCATGTGGGAGATTTTTATGTTCTCTTGCGGAAAAAACCACAGCGCGATGATGAGGATGGGGATGATGAAGAGGAGAAGGCTGATGGTGTAGCCGTAGGGGGAAGCTCCGGGGGTGGTGGAGATTGCGGGGTTTAGGGCGGAGAGATGTATGGTGTGGAGCGTGAGTGCGGCTGGGATCGCTACCATCGCCAGGATGGCGGCGACCAGCCAGGAGCTGAGTCGTGGTGATGAGTGGGAGGGGTTACGCATGTGGCCTGCTTTCTTCGCGATTGGAGAAGTGGCCCAGCAGAGATTGTACGAGCGCGGGAATTGTAGGTTCAGCGGCCTCGACGGTGGGGGGATGGCCCAGGTTGCGGAGGGTTTCGCTGGTGATGGGCCCGATGGAGGCAAGTGCGATGTTGGGTGGGAGAGTAAGGTTGGCGGCTTCGAGGATGTTGCAGAGGTTGCGGGCGGTTGAGGCGCTGGTGAAGGTGATGGCGTCGGGGTAGTGTTTGGGTGAGCTGAAGAGTTGCTGGAGTTTGGGAATGGAGTTGGTTGGGATCTGGTTGCGATAGGCTTCGGCGATGGTGACGGTGGCTCCGGCGGCGATGAGGGCTTCGGGGACGGTGTCGCGGGCTTCGGCGGCGCGGACGAGGAGGAAGGATTTGCTCGGGGCTTCGGGGAGGAGGGATTCGGCAAGAGATTCGGCGACGGACTGCGGGGGAATGAGATCGACGGTCAGG
>JBEKGF010000086.1:0-13151 GCA_050012935.1 Edaphobacter sp.
CTTCGAGAGCACGTAGACCTCGCCCTTGAAGTCGGTGTGCGGCTTGATCGATCCGGTCTTGGCCAGCACCATGCCGCGCTCCACATCTTCCTTCGCGATACCGCGCAGAAGAAGTCCGGCGTTGTCGCCCGCCAGACCCTCGTCCAGCTGCTTCTTGAACATCTCGACGCCGGTGACAACCGTCTTGCGGGTCTCGCGGAAGCCGACGATCTCGCTCTCCTCGCCAACCTTCACCTTGCCGCGCTCGATACGGCCCGTAACCACAGTGCCGCGGCCGGAGATCGAGAAGATGTCTTCGATCGGCATCAGGAACGGCTGGTCGACCGCGCGCTCAGGCTGCGGAATGTACTTGTCCACCGCCGCCATCAGCTCGTCGATCTTGGCCTCCCACTTGGCTTCGCCGTTGAGCGCGCCGAGGGCAGAGCCGCGAATGATCGGAGTGTCGTCACCGGGGTAGTCGTACTTCGACAGCAGCTCGCGGACTTCCATCTCGACCAGCTCGATCAGCTCTTCGTCCTCGACCGCATCGCACTTGTTCAGGAACACCACGATGAACGGCACGCCAACCTGACGGGCGAGCAGAACGTGCTCTTTGGTCTGGGGCATCGGGCCATCGGTCGCCGCAACCACCAGGATCGCGCCATCCATCTGCGCGGCGCCGGTGATCATGTTCTTGATGTAGTCGGCGTGGCCGGGGCAGTCGACGTGCGCGTAGTGGCGGTTTGGCGTCTCGTACTCAACGTGCGAGGTCGCAATCGTGATACCGCGCTCACGCTCTTCCGGCGCGTTGTCGATCGTGTCGAACGAACGAAACTTGTTGTTCGGGTTGTGCTTCGACAGCACCTTCGTGATCGCCGCCGTCAGCGTCGTCTTGCCGTGATCGATGTGCCCGATCGTTCCGATGTTTACGTGCGGCTTTGACCGGTCAAACTTTTCCTTCGCCATTGCTCTCTCCGTGTTTCCTGCTTCTAAAGTTCAACTTCTAAAATTCATGCGCCTTGCGGCACCGGCTTACTTGTCTTTACCGTCTTTGCCCTGCACCTTGGCAATGATCTCTTCCGAGACCGACCGCGGCGCCTCTTCGTACTGCTTGAACTGCATGGAATAGTTAGCGCGGCCCTGCGTGGACGACCGCATGTGGGTGGCGTAACCGAACATAGTGCTGAGCGGAACAGTGGCCCGGATGGCTTGCGTGGTGCCAACCATCTCCATGCCTTCAATTCTTCCCCGGCGGCTGTTCAGATCGCCGATGATCGTGCCCATGTACTCTTCGGGGACCGTAACTTCGACCGACATCACTGGCTCGAGAAGAACAGGCTTCGCTTTGCGAGCGGCTTCCTTGAAGGCCATCGAGCCGGCGATCTTGAATGCCATTTCGTTCGAGTCAACGTCGTGGTAGCTGCCGTCGTAGAGCGAGACCTTGATGTCTACCATCTCGTAGCCGGCAAGAACACCGCGCTGCATGGCGTCTTGAATGCCTTGGTCGATCGGCTTGATGTACTCCTTAGGAATCGTACCGCCCTTGATGTCGTTCGAGAACTCGTAACCCTTGCCCGGCTCGTTGGGGCTGATGCGAATTTTGGCGTGGCCGTAGTTACCAGAACCGCCGGTCTGACGGATGTACTTGCCTTCCGCCTCAGAGTTCGAGCGGATGGTCTCGCGGTAGGCGACCTGCGGCTTACCAACGTTGGCTTCGACTTTGTACTCGCGCATCATACGATCAACGATGATCTCAAGATGCAATTCGCCCATGCCGGAGATGATGGTCTGGCCGGAGTCGGGATCGGTGTGAACGCGGAAGGTTGGATCCTCCTGCGCGAGCTTGGCAAGCGCCATGCCCATCTTTTCCTGGTCAGCCTTGGTCTTCGGCTCAACTGCAACCGCGATGACCGGCTTGGGGAAGTCGATGGATTCAAGGACAACTGGAGCCTTGTCGGTGCAGATGGTGTCACCGGTGACGAGATTCTTGAGGCCGACGGCAGCGCAGATATCGCCGGCCAGGATTTCGGTAATCTCTTCCCGCTTGTTGGCGTGCATCTTGAGCAGACGGCCGATACGCTCCGTCTTGCCGGTGCGCGGATTCAGTACCGAGTCGCCGGTCTTTAGCTGCCCCGAGTAGACGCGGATAAAGATGAGTTGGCCGACGAACGGGTCGGTCATGATCTTGAAGCCGAGCGCAGAGAACGGCTCGTTGTCGTCAGCCTTGCGGATGATCTTCTCTTCCATGTTCTCCGGGTTGGAGCCGACCATGGGGGGAATATCGAGAGGACTGGGCAGGTAATCGACGACGGCATCGAGGAGCGTCTGCACGCCCTTGTTCTTGAAGGACGAGCCACAGAGCACGGGGAAGATCTTCATCGCGATCGTCGCCTTACGAATGCCAGCCTTCAGTTGCGCCTCGGTCGGCTCCTGGCCCTCGAGATACAGGTGCATCAGCTCATCATCGTTCTCGGAGACCGCCTCGATCAGGAAGTGACGGGCCTCATTAGCCTTCTCGAGAAGGTCGGCCGGAATCTCTTCGATGGAGTACTCGGCGCCCATCGTCTCATCGTGCCAGTAGATGGCCTTCATCGTGACGAGGTCGACGACGCCGGCAAACTTGGCTTCTGCACCGATCTGAATGTTGATGGGAACAGCGCGCGCGCCGAGGCGATCGACGATGGTCGAGGTCGCGTAGACGGCATCGGCACCGGCCTTGTCCATCTTATTGATGAAGCAGATGCGGGGAACCTTGTACTTGTCAGCCTGACGCCACACGGTCTCAGACTGAGGCTGCACCCCGGCAACCGCATCGAAACAGGCAACGGCACCGTCGAGGACGCGGAGCGAACGCTCGACCTCAGCGGTGAAGTCTACGTGACCGGGTGTGTCGATGATGTTGATGCGAATGTTCTTCCAAGTGCAGGTGGTTGCGGCCGAGGTGATGGTGATGCCGCGCTCCTGCTCCTGCTCCATCCAGTCCATGGTCGCAGTTCCCTCGTGCACCTCACCGATACGATGCGTGATGCCCGTATAGAAGAGGATGCGCTCGGTCGTCGTCGTCTTGCCGGCGTCGATGTGCGCCATGATACCGATGTTCCGGCAACGATTCAGAGGTGTAGTGCGTGCCACGATCTATCTCTCATCTGCGAGCATTGGCTCGCGGTAATAACAACGTTTTGAACCTACACTTCAGCGCTCAGAGCTCTCTGCTCAAAGCTCCTTACCACCGGTAGTGCGCGAAGGCCTTGTTGGCTTCGGCCATACGATGAACGTCTTCCTTTTTCTTCATCGCGGCTCCGCGGCCGTTGGCGGCATCAAGGAGCTCAGCAGTCAACTTTTCAACCATGCCCTTCTCGCCACGAGCGCGGCCGTAGGTCACGAGCCAGCGGATAGCGAGCGAGGTACGGCGCTCGGGAAGAACTTCAATGGGAACCTGGTAGTTCGCTCCACCGACGCGACGGGACTTTACTTCGAGAAGCGGCTTGCAGTTCTCGATTGCCTTCTTGAAGAGCTTGAGGGCCTCGTCGCCGCCCTTCTGCTCAAGATTGGTCATGGCGGTGTAGAAGATGCCCTGCGCGGTCGACTTCTTGCCGCCCCACATCATGGAGTTAACGAACTTCGTGACCAGGGTGGAGTTATAGACCGGGTCCGGAGCAACTTCCCGCTTTGCGATATAGCCTTTTCTTGGCATTCTTCTCTCTTCTCTTCTTCCTCCAGCGCCGTCGATTTCTCAAGCATCTGGACTTGTTTGCCCAAAACTGGGCTGCTGAAATAAAACCTTACTTAGCGGCTGCCTTCGGGCGCTTCGCGCCGTACTTGGAGCGGCTCTGCTTACGATTGGCGACGCCGACCGAGTCGAGCGTGCCACGAACAACGTGGTAACGAACACCCGGCAGATCCTTCACACGGCCGCCGCGGATCAGCACAATCGAGTGCTCCTGCAGGTTGTGGCCGATGCCCGGGATATAAGTCGTAACCTCGATCCCGTTGGTAAGGCGAACGCGGGCAACCTTGCGGAGAGCCGAGTTCGGCTTCTTGGGGGTCTGAGTGTAGACGCGAGTGCAGACGCCACGGCGCTGAGGTGAACCCTGGAGCGCGGGGCTGGCAGTCTTATAACGGGTGGGCGTGCGGCCCTGCTTGACGAGCTGATGGAACGTAGGCACTAGAACTCCTTAGTAAATGCGCGCAAAACCTTACAACCAAACTTTTGTCAGACACACAGAAGGGTCTCGGCTCTTTTTGTCGTACACGCAAAAAGAATGAGGACGCTGAAGCGCCTCGTGGCCGAAGATCTTCCCTGCTGTTGCGTCTGTAAATCGGTACAACAAGCCAGACGTAAACAGTCGACGGTGGCCGAGCGTCTTTCCCTAATTCAAAGGATGAGCCGACTCCGTTTCGCTGTCCCGGCCCGCATAGCCCATCCAAGGCGGAGGGTGTCGCAGGCACGATTGCGATGGGCCGCAGACTTACAACATTCAGATCGGAGACAAAAGCAATGATCCAGAATGTTCTGCGGTGAATCTCTTGTATTCAGTATAGCGCAAATCCCCACTTCCTGCACTTGCAGCAGGTGATGGGATCAGATTGCGTGGGCTTTTCTCCGCCCTGCCACGTCATGGTTACCCAACGACGCGGCCTGAATACTCGCGGAACCTTCTAACAATAGCAATCTCCGCGCAGTGCGTCAACTTTTCGGCTTTATTTTGAAGGTGCGGCGTGAAATTGCATCGGTAAAGTTGCAGTTCCCGCGCCGCAAGCCAGAGGCGGGCAGGCCATGCTAGGCTTTTCGCATGACTTTTGTTGAACTCCGTAAGCACTTCCTTCCCCTTGCCCTCTCTACCTTTGCCGCTTTATTCGCTTTTGGAATCGTGCATGGAGTCTGGGCACAAAGCACCTCTTCCACGTCCAAAGATGCCCGGATCGGGTCGTTGATTGAGACACTCGGCAAGACCAGGACGCCAAGTTCAGCGGCGATTTCTCCTGATGGCGCGACGGTGGCGTGGGCGGTTCGGACACGGGAAGGATCGCAGATTCATCTGACGGATGTGATGGATCCGGCGAAGGAGAAGATTGTCGGGACTGGGCTTGGTTCGATCAGTTGCGGAAGCTCCGAGCCGAAGTGGTCGCCTGATGGAGAGTGGCTGGCATTTGTCTCGGACTGTACGGCAGCCACCGATACGAAGGGGCAGGACCAGGTGTTTGTGTGGTCGAAGAAGACAGATGAGTCGAAGCAGTTGACGCATCTGGTTGGAGGAATCGATTCGCTGGCGTGGTCGCCCGATGGAAAGTCGATCGCGTTTTTATTTGTCGAGAACGCAACGCGTAGTGCTGGTGCTTTGGCGGCGATGAAGCCGTGGTCGGGCGTGATTGGTGAAGATGGAGTGGAGGTGCAGCGGGTGGCAGCAACCAACGTGGACGCTGTACCGGATTCGTTCCGTGAACTCACTCCGAAGAATCTACATGTGTATGAGTTCGCCTGGTCACCCGACTCGAAAGACATTGTTTATGTCGCGGCAAATCCTCCCGGAGAGAACAACTGGTGGGTCGCGCAACTCTTCACTCAGAGCGCCGACACGTACCGGCATGGGTCTTGTTGGCCCGTCTCTACCCATGCAGGCTGCGTGGTGCCGAAATCGATTCTCGACACCACAAAAGTCTCAGGATTGCTGCAAAGCCTGCAGATTGCAGTGCCGCGGTGGTCGCCTGATGGAAGCCAGATTGCTTTTATCGGCGGCTTGATGAGCGATCAGGGATCAACTGGCGGAGACGTCTATGTGATTCCGTCGGCTGGCGGTGAACCCCGGAACGTTACTCCTGGCCGGGCCGCGTCTGTGGCCTTTATTGGCTGGATCAGCCCAGAAGCTATTGGGATTGCGGAGCACGTGGGTGGGAACAGCCATCTTGCAGCCCTGAATTTGAGAACGGGAAAAGATCTTCCTGAGGTTGATGCAACGTTTCCAGAGTCGATTGGAGCGGGCGGATTGGCGATGAGCGTTTCGCTCTCGAACAGGCACACGATTGCGTTGATTCGCAGTTCGTTCGAGATGGCACCTGAGGTGTGGGCGGGACCGGCGGGATCGATGAAACAGATTACGCACCTGAATGATGGACTGAAGCCGGCGTGGGGAAAGACGGAGAACATTGAGTGGACCAATGACGGGTTTAAGGTGCAGGGATGGCTGTTGTATCCGGCGAATTACGATCCAGCGAAGAAGTATCCGCTGCTGGTAAGCGTGCACGGAGGGCCTTCGAGCGCGGTGACTCCGCGCTGGCCGGGAGTTGGATACGGCGGAGTGCCGTTTTCGTCGCTGGGCTACTTCGTGTTCATGCCGAATCCGCGGGGCAGCTATGGACAGGGAGAGAAGTTTACGCAGGCCAACATCAAAGACTTCGGATACGGCGACCTGCGGGACATTCTTGCGGGAATGGATGTGCTGGAGAAGCGCTTCCCTATCGACAAGGATCGCGAAGGTCTGACCGGCTGGAGTTATGGCGGCTTCATGACGATGTTCGGGGTGACGCAGACGACGCGCTTCAAAGCGGCCGTGGCAGGCGCGGGCATCAGCGACTGGAAGAGCTACTACGGGGAGAACTCGATCGACCAGTGGATGGTGCCGTTCTTCGGTAAGACGGTGTATGACGATGCGGGGGTGTATGCGAAGAGTTCGGCGATTGAGTACATCAAAAATGTGAAGACGCCGACGCTGGTGGTTGTGGGAGATCGCGATGGCGAGTGTCCTGCTCCTCAGAGCTTTGAGTTCTGGCATGCCCTGCGCGCCGAGGGCGTGAAGACGCAGTTGGTTATTTATCCAAACGAGGGTCATGGGTTCCGTGATGCGGGGCATCGCAGGGATGTGCTGGAGCGTGCCTTGAACTGGTTCGAGACGGAGATGCCGGCGAAGTAGAGGATGACCCCTCTCCCGGGCCTGTAATTTTCGCGCGGAGAGCGGTCTTGAGAGTGTGCGAAATGGTTCGCCGGCTCGTCCAATAAATCACTGGACGATTTGCTTCCGGTGTGCGCAGCTTTTACACTAGGGATTCTATCCAGCGGTTGCGGTGTGACCGTTCAGCTTGGGTTCCGGTTGGACGGGGAGGTTCAATGCGTCGGTTTGTCACTTTAGCAGTTCTGTTACTTTTCACGGTTCCTTTTGGCGTCTCGATCTCGGGCTGTTCAAAGAAATCCCCAACGATCTTCTGCAATGGCGCCGACTCCGGTATTCCCATAGGGCAGGTGACGACGATCACGCTGAGTCCTGCGATCACGGGCATCTCGCTGAACTTTGCGCAGATAGGTCAGGTCAGCAGTCCCGTGGCCACCGACTGCAAAGGCACGAACGAGACAGTAACCAAGTACACGTATGCGACGTTCCTTGCTGATGGAACGCCGGATATGACGATTGCCGATGTTGAGCCGACGAATGGCCGCCTGTGCGCCGGAACCTGGAACAGGAATACGGGTGGCGGCATTCCGGACTTTACGACCTGCAATCCGACGAACAAGAGCGGCCAAGTCTTTGTGGTTGCGAGCGGTAATGGCGCCAGCAGCAATCCTCTGCCGATCTATATACATCCTGTGGTGACGAGCGTGGTGCTGGGACCGTTGTCGACCGACTGTCTGAACGATCCGGCGACGAACTGCAGCCCTGCGGCGTTTGCGACCCAGCAGGTGAGCTGCACTGTTATGGCAAATGGCTGCTGCTCGGCTCCTGTGACCACCACAGCAGCTTTTGCCGCGATCAACAGCTGCCAGTCCCAGGCTACGACGGGCCAACTGGCGGCGCGCGTATATGAGAGCGCATCGACGACGCTTGCGGACAATATCAGCTGCCAGGTGGGTCATCTCTCCTATGTGGCACAGACAGCTTCGGTAGTTTCGATCGACCAGAACGGCGTGGCGACGGCGCAGCAGCCAGGGTCGACGGTCATAACCGCAAATATTTCGAACGCCGGAAGTTCGGCCGGTTTCTTTTCGACGTGTCCGCCGACCTCGATCGCGCTGAGCATTCCGTCCGGTTCTGGAGGCAACGGCACAAGCAGCATCATCGTGAATCCGAACAACACCCAGCCGATCACGTCTGTGGTGATGGATAAGAATGGCACTATTCTGACTGGGCTGGCGCTCGAATTTGAATCGACGACACCGACGACGATTCCCGTGGCCGCGGCGGGGACGGTGACACCTACGTTTCCGGGCGCGGCAGCGATTACAGCGATCTGTCAGCCGCCGAGCTGCAATCCTTCTCCGTTCAATCAGATTGGCCTGTTCGGCAACGGGAAGGCGGTGACCTCGAATGCCATCACGATTACGGCGCCCGGCACTAACAGCACCGATCTTTATATGGCAAGCACGAATTCGCTCTACCTGGTGCCAGTGGACTTTACACAGCCGCAGCTCGGGGCTCCTGTTCGGTTGCCTTACCAGCCGAACTCGATGGTCATCAGCGACGACGGCAGCACAATTTATATGGGCACCGCGTATGAGATCATGACGTTCAGCGCTCTGACGAATGCCGTGACCAAAGAAGACCCTACGGTGACGGGGACGGTGCTGGCGGTCTCGCCCGACGGCTCGACGCTGGTGATTACGGATCCGATACGGCAGTTCGTATACCTGTACACCGCTACCGGCGGCATTCAGACCCAGTTTGGCGGCGTGGGAACTCATGCGGCGTTTTCACCGGACAGCCAGACGGTGTACGTCACGCTGGGCGACTACAACACGTCGACGGGCGTGATTACGCCAAACAATCAGTTGCTGGTGCACTCGGCATTCACGGGCTGGTATCAGACGACATCGTCGCAGCCAACGACCGACGTTGCAGTGGGCGTTCCGAGCGTTGGAGCATTCTTCGGAGGCAATCCAACAACAGCGCGCTCGTACTGCCCGGTGACGACGACTGTGGGCGGGATAGCAACGACATCTTCGACGACGACGAACGTCTTTTATCCCGACGCGGGTGTGATCGCGCCGGCAGTTGATCGGATCGCGACGACCAACGACGGTCTCCATGTGCTGGGGGCGACGACGACGACGTTTACCGATCTGGGGATTCCGTCGGGTCTGCCGATCGGCAACTGTCCGCTGACCGATGCGACTCCGCAAACCTTCCAGACGAATACGGTCTTCACAGGTGCTCTGCCTGGGACTACTGCTACGGCGATCACGGGCATTTTTCCGACTTCGGACTCAATGACTGCGTTTGTGACTTATACCGGCACCGGTGGAGTGGTTCCGGTATACACACCGCAGGCCACAGGTGCGGGAACGCTGTCGACGATTCCGTTGTCGACTGCGCTCGGAACGCCGGTTGCTCCGGTTGCCGGTGTAGTAAGCGCCGATAACCTGACCTTCTATGCCGGAACCACGGGCGACAACGCGGTGCACCTGATCACGAAGCAGTCCGACGGCACTTACAAGGATGTAACGACACCGATCGCGCCTAACCTACCGGATGTGAACGGGAACATCGTTGCGCCGAACCTGCTGGTTCAGAAGCCGCGGAAAGCTACCTCCTAGTCTCCGGTCATCTTATGTAACGAAAGCCCTTTCCGTAGAGAGGGCTTTCGTTTCTTGCGGCCGAACGGCCGCTGCGTCGAGTATGTTGGAAGAATCGACGTAAAGCTTCTTTCCCTTCAACTCAATCAGAGTGAAAAAGGTACGACAGAAGCAGGTCCTCCGCCTCCGGTGAAGGATGACAACCCAAAAAAGGCGACAACAAATGCGGCTGTCAGGTTAAGGGTTTCAGGTCGCCCAGGATGGTGGGGAGGAGTTCGGAGACGGTGGGGTGGATGTGTACGGCGCGCTGCATGGTTGTGTAGGGAGCATGGGCGTACATCGTGTCGAGGAGGCAGTGGATGGCTTCGTCGCCGCCGGTTCCGAGGATGGAGGCGCCGAGGATTTGCTTCGAGGTTGCGTCGACGAGGATTTTGATGAAGCCTTCGGTCTCGCCCTTTTCGACGGCGCGTCCGACCTTGGTCATGGGACGAGTTCCAATAAGAGCGGGCTTGCCAGATTTGCGGACCTCGGCTTCGGTGAGACCTACGCGGCCTAACGGTGGATCGGTGTAGAGCGCGTAGCAGGGGAAGCGGTCGGTGACTCGACGAGGATCGTTGTCGAGGAGATTCGCGGCCGCGATCTCGAAGTCGTTGTAGGCTGTATGGGTGAAGGCACCGCGTCCATTGCAGTCGCCGAGTGCCCAGATGCCGGGGACGTTGGTGCGAAGCTGGTCGTCTACGGTGATGTAGCCGTGCTTGTTGTGCGCGATGCCTGCCTTTTCGAGGCCGAGGTCATCGGTGTTGGGGCGGCGGCCAACGGCAAGGAGTACGTGAGAGCCGATGCTGTCGGTGCCGTCGTCGGGGCAGTTTACGCCAACGGCAATGTCGTTGCCCTGAGGTTCGAGGTGGATGCACTCGGCGTTCAGTCGCACCGTGATGCCCTCTTTTTCGAGAAAGGATTTGATGGAGGCGGAGACGTCTTCGTCTTCTCGCGAGACGAGGCGCGAGGACTTCTCGATGATGGTGACTTCGCTGCCGAAGCGGCGAAAGATCTGGCCGAACTCAAGACCGATGTAGCTTCCGCCTACGACGACGAGATGTTTAGGTAAGGTTTCGAGCTCGAGGATACTTACGTTGTCCATCCAGGGGACATTATTGACGCCGGCAAAATCCGGCACAACAGCGCGTCCGCCTACGTTGAGGAATATCTCTTTTGCTGTGAGGAGATCGTCGCCTACGCGGACTTGATTCGGCGACTCGAAGCTGGCATGACCAGTGAAGACGGTGCAGTTCTTCATGCCGCGCAGCCAGGTTTCGAGGCCGTTGCGCGAGTTGAAGACGATCTGGTCTTTGCGAGCCTTGATGGCCTTCATGTCGACCGAGACTGCGCCTGGAACCGTCACACCGTAGGCCGCGGCAGTGCGGGCCTTCTGTGCGACGTAGGCACTGGCGACCATCGCCTTGGTGGGTGTGCAGCCGGTGTTGATGCAGGTGCCGCCGAAGAGCTTGCGCTCGACGAAAGCGACGCGGCGTCCGGATTGTGTGAGGCTGCTGGCGAGTGTTGGGCCAGCCTGACCGGCGCCGATGATAATGGAGTCAAATGTGGGCATCAGACGCGAGAGACGATGAAGAGCGCGCCAAAGCAAGGTCCGGCGATGACTCCGGTAAGAAATGCGTAGACGAGGATGGTCAATGGGCCTCCTTGTAACGTCAATCTGATTGTGCTGATACGCTATCTTGTCCTGCGTGGCGGAGCAACCTGGTTCCAGAAAATTGTTTCAGGCGAGGCGCTTTTTCAGGAGATCGCGGGCGATGGCATCGAGGATTCCGTTGAGGAAGGGCACAGATTCGGGTGCAGCGTAGCGGCGGCCGATATCGAGCGACTCGTTGATGACGATGGCGGCGGGAGTGTTGGGATAGCCGAGCATCTCGGCTACGGCGGTGCGGAGCAAGTTGCGGTCGACGACGGCCATGCGCTCGATACGCCAGTTCTGAGCGTGGGTTTCGATCAACCGATCAATCTCTTCGCCGCGGGTGGTGGCGATGCGGTAGAGGTCTTCGGTGAATCCGCGAGTCTCGGGTTCGACGTCGGCGGCCGAGGCCCAGAAGAGCTTTTGAACTTGCTCGGGCGATTGTTTGCCGAGGTCGCCCTGGAAGAGCATCTGCATGGTGAGTTCGCGAGACTTGCGGCGAGTGCCCATTATTTCTTCACCTGCATGTTGTCTGCCGCGAGCTTGCGCTGGATGGAGACCATCTCGATGGCGGCGGTTGCGGCTTCGAAGCCTTTATTGCCTGCTTTGAGGCCGGCACGATCGAGGGCCTGCTCGAGGGTTTCGCAGGTGAGGACACCGAAGGCATGGGGAACGCCCGTCTCCTGCTGGGACTGACCGATGCCGCGGGCGACTTCGTTGTAGATGGCTTCGTAGTGAGCGGTTTCGCCGCGGAGTAGACAGCCGAGA
This sequence comes from Edaphobacter sp., assembly GCA_050012935.1. Lineage (GTDB taxonomy): Bacteria > Acidobacteriota > Terriglobia > Terriglobales > Acidobacteriaceae > Edaphobacter. The sequence continues at coordinate 11,937 of JBEKGF010000086.1, forward strand.
GTGATGATTGCATCGAATTTCTTCGATTCGGCCAGGGTGCGGGCGGCGGAGGGAACCTCCCAGGCGCCGGGTACGCGGACGATCTCAACGTCTTTCTTCGCCGCTCCGCTGCGGTGGAGGGCGTCGAGTGAACCCTGAAGAAGGCGGTCGGTGATGACGGTGTTCCAGCGGGTCGTGACGATGGCGAAGCGCATGTTGGCGGCGCTGAGGTCACCTTCGATGGCGGAGTGCTGGTTGTGGAGCGGGTCTTCGGACTGCCAGAAGCCGAGTTTCAGGTCCGGGGTGAGTTGCACGGTGAAAAGGCGGCTGTTCCAGTGGGTTAGCTCGAGCGGCGAGAGAATGGCGGCGATCTCTTCGGTGCGGTGGCCGGCGAGGAGCCACTTCTCGACGAGGGCGCGGATGTGGTCGAGCTGTGTTACTTCGATGAGGATGGGTGGGACGGCGGGTGGCCGACCTGTGACGAATTCGAGGTTGCCAATAGGGGCGAGGAAGGCTCCGCCGCGGCCCTTGGCGTCCTGCCAGCCCTTGCCCTGCTCGAGGCCAAGGGCGGAAAAGAGGCTGGTGAGACGGTCAAAATCGGCGCCTGAGGCTACGGCGCTTACAATCGTGATTCCCTTAATCATAGATTCGATTGTATCGTCTGGGAGTGTGCTGGATTGCTGTCGCTGACTGTTGAACTGAATTGGACTGCCAAAGGGGATGCCCGTGAACTACGAGACGCTGTTGTGTGAGGTAAAGGATCAGATTGCAACCGTGACACTGAACCGGCCGGAGGTGCTCCATGCACTGAACTCCAAGGTCTTCAATGAGCTGGATCAGGTGTTTATGGCGCTGACGGCAGACGCCGGTGTACGGGTGATTCTGCTGACGGGCGCAGGAGAGAAGGCGTTCGCGGCGGGGGCGGACATCAACGAGGTTGCTCGCCTGGATGTGGCGACGGGAGAGGCGAAGGCGCGGCGAGGGCAGGAGGTCTTTCGGATGATCGAGACCTGCGGCAAGCCTGTGATCGCCTGTATCAATGGATTTGCGCTGGGCGGAGGGTGCGAGCTTGCGATGGCCTGCACGATGCGTTTGGCCAGTGAAACGGCAAGGATGGGCCAGCCAGAGGTGAAGCTGGGGCTGATTCCGGGCTATGGAGGGACGCAGCGGCTGCCGCGTCTGGTGGGACAGTCGACGGCGCTGAAACTGTTGTTGACAGGCGAGATGATCGGTGCG
>JBEKGF010000087.1:0-12738 GCA_050012935.1 Edaphobacter sp.
CGGGTTCACCGCGCTGGTTAACGAGCTGCGCCGTGGGCTTGGGGTGAGTAGAGCGGCTCTCGGCGAGGCGGTACATGTAGATGGGGATGGTGGCGTCGATGGAGAAGATGTCGTTGAAGCTGTAGCCGATGGAAGGAGTGAAGAGGGTGGCCCAGCCGGTGACAGAGTCGTGAACGCCGGAGAAGGTGGCGCCGGCGTTCCAACCATGGAATGGGGGAGCGGAGCCGGGGAGGTCGGGATCGTCCTGGGCTCCCAGCAGCGGTTGGATGGTGGATGACTGCGCTTCAGGGGGCTGTTCGCGGGGGAGCTGAGCGCTTGCCGGGAGCGCGAGAAGAAGAAAGAGGCAGCGGGATGCCCGGCAGTGAAAATTTAGCGGCAAACATGACCTCTGGAATGAGCTTTGAGGTGAGCATGACACTTTTGCAAGCGTTCGCCAACCTCTTTTAAAGCCCAAGTGATGCGGCCATCGCCCAGGCACGGCGCGATGCGGGTGATGCGGACGGACTAGCGTGCTTCTATGGGAATGTAGGGAGCTGGGTATGCGGGGCCAGTGTAGTCGGCGCGTGGACGGATGAGGCGGTTGTCGTCGTGCTGCTCGATGACATGGGCTGCCCAACCGGAGATGCGACTGATGGCGAAGATGGGGGTGAAGAGGTCGATGTCGATGCCCAGGGTGGTGTAAGTGGAGGCAGAGTAGAAATCGACGTTGGCGTTGAGCTTCTTCTCCTGCTTGACGAAGAGCTCGATCTTGCGGGACATGTCGAACCATTTGGTGTTGCCTGCGGCTTTGCCTAGCTCCTCGGACATGCGGCGGAGGTGGGTCGCGCGGGGATCTTCGGTGTGGTAGACGCGGTGGCCGAAACCTGAGATTTTTTTCTTCTCGGCGAACATTTGCCTGACGTACTCGACAGGATCGGCACCGGCCTTTTCGATGGCGAAGAGGAGGCGCATGGTGGCCTCGTTGGCTCCGCCGTGGAGAGGACCTTTGAGGGCGCCGATAGCTCCGGTGATGGCGGAGTGGATGTCGGCGAGGGTGGCGGCGATGACGCGCGCGGCGAATGTGCTGGCGTTGAGCTCGTGGTCGGCGTGGAGGATGAGCGCGATGTCGAAGGCGCGGGTTGCGGTGGCGGAGGGCTTTTCGCCGTTGAGCATCCAGAGGAAGTTGGCGGCGTGGGAGAGTGAGGGATCGGCTTCGACGACGGGCTTGCCTTTGCGGATGCGGTCGAAGATGGCTACGATCATGGCGATCTGCGAGGTGAGACGGAAGGATTTGCGCACGTTGGCGTCGTGGCTGCTGTCGGCTTCGTCTACGTCGTAGATGCTGAGGAGCGAGACGGCGGTGCGAAGGACTTCCATCGGAGTGGCATCGGAGGGAACGTTGCGGAGGAGATCGATGATCTTAGGATCAAGCTTGCGGGCTGCGGCGAGTTTGGCGGTAAACGCGGCGAGTTCGGCGGCGTTGGGGAGCTTGCCGAACCAGAGGAGGTAGGTGGTCTCTTCGAAGGTGGAGCGCTGCGCGAGTTCGTGAATGTCGATACCGCGGTAAGAGAGGACGCCGGCGTCTCCGTCGATCCAGCAGATAGAAGAGCTAGTGGCGACGATACCTTCGAGACCTCTCGATGCAACAGCGGTGGACATAGGATACTTCTCCCGGGCAAAACTTTAGTACATCTGGTTATAGCGCAGCGGAGAAACGGTTGTCACGGCGTGGTGCGCGAATATCGGCATGGGTGTGCGACTAAGGTGTTCAGGCGCGTGGAGCTATTGTGCGGGCGGACGAGAAGGGTGACAGGTCGATGGATGGGGTTTCGTTGAGGAGGATTTGCGCCATGACGCACGCAGTGGCGGGGGCGAGGAGGATTCCGTCGCGGTAATGGCCTGTGGCAATGAAATGATTGGGTTGTGCGGGAAGTGAGCCTAGCAGCGGAAGGCCGTCGATGGTTGCGGGACGGAGGCCTGCCCAGGCTTCCAGTTGTGGGGAGTTGGCCAGGCGGGGAAGCAGTACGGCGGCTAGCGAATGCAAGTGGGAGATGTCGGAGGTGTGAACTATTTTGTCGAAGCCAACGTCTTCTATTGTGGCTCCGATGATGGCGCGGCCAGCGTTGGGACCAGAGGTTCGGGGAACTATATAGATGTCTGGAGTACGGACGACGAGGTGCAGAGGCATCGACGGTGGCAGGGAGACGGCGAGCATCTGTCCTTTTTTCGGAGTGATCGGAATGTTGGACAGGTGTGAAGTGGCCGAGGCCCAGGCTCCGGTGCAGTCTACAAAGTGGTTTGCGGTGAAGGTGCCGGTGGTTGTTTCGATCTCAACGGTGTTGCCAACGGAGCGGGTGGAGAGGACTGGAGTGTTAAGGCGGAGGTCGATGGAAGTAGCGCGTAGGGCGATGAGCAGGGCGTCGGCAAGTTGTCGCGGATCGAGGCTGTGTTCGTCTAAAAGTACGAAACGGTGGTTGCGAGGAGTGAGCGTTGGAAGAATGCGGAGGAGGTCTTCGGGGGTGAGTTCGTTTTCAGTTTCGGCGATGTGCCGCGGAAGAGCTTGAAGAGTGAGACTGGTTTGGAAAGGAACGGCGATGCCGGAGAGATGGTTGAGGCGTTCGAGGAAAGCGGGGTAGAGGTGAAGGCTGAGGCCGGCGAGGGGACGGAGTTGGGGCGGGATATGCGGGTCGACGGCGGCGAGCATGCCGGCGGCGGCAGTGGAGGCTTCTGTGAGTGGGGCTGCGCGGTCGAACACGGTGACACGGACGCCGCGATGATGAAGTTCAAGGGCAAGAGAGAGGCCGATGATGCCGGCTCCGGCGATGCAGACGTCGGGGTAGTGCATGGAATAAGTTTAGTTGGCCTGGGAGAAGTTATAGTTGGGGTCTATCAGTTTTACGGGCTGATGCGTAGACTGTGATCGACGGGATGGCAGGAGCAGTAAGCCGTTAACCAGAACAAGGAGAGTGGAATGAGCGACGAAGGGTACGTAGAACAGAGGTCGATTTCGGGAGCATTGCTCGGAGTGGTGGCGTTGGCGTTGCTGGCCGCGCTGGGTGGACTGGCATGGTCGTACGGCCTGCAAAACCATCTTTCCGCAGCCGAGCAGAAGATAGCTGCGGCGGACCAGAAGAATTCGGAGCTGGAGCAGAAGCTTGAGGCGACCAATGCACGGCTGCGGGCGACGAGCGAAACTCTGGGGCAAAGCGTCGGTATGACGCAGAAGCAGATGGAAGCCCGGGCTCAGAGCATTCTGGCATCGCAGCGTGAGGCGACGGCAAAGCTGGAGCAGGCGGAGGCGGCAAACTCCAAGCAGATTGGCGCTGTGTCGACCGATGTTGCGAGCGTGAAGACCGATGTGGGTGGAGTGAAGACGGATGTCGCGTCGACGAAGTCTGATCTGGAGGCAACCAAGACTCAACTGAAGAGCATGAAGGGCGATGAAGGCGTGATGAGCGGGCTGATCGCGACCAATCACGACGAGCTTGAGATTTTGAAGCACAAGGGTGACCGTACTTATCTGGAGTTCAGTCTGCAGAAGGGGGCGAAGCCTACACTGCTGTCGACGGTCAAGCTGCAATTGAAGAAGGCAGACGAGAAGCACTCGAAGTACACCCTGGAGGTGAGCTCGGACGACCGCACGATCGAGAAGAAGGACAAAAGCCTGGATGAGCCGGTTCAGTTCTACAACGGTAAGGATCCGGTGCTCTATGAGCTGGTGGTGAATGTGATCGAGAAGAACCGAGTGTCGGGCTATCTGTCGATTCCAAAGAGCGTGAAGACGGCAGGGGGCCAGTAGCGAAAGGCGATTCACGTAGTGCAGACGCAGAAAGGGGGACGCTCATCGCGTCCCCCTTTCTGGTTGCCAACGTTGGACTACTTCTTTTTTGCTGCCTTCTTCGCTGGTTTCTTGGCTGCTTTCTTTGCTGCTTTCTTAGTTGCCATTTTGCCTATTCTCCCTAGTGATTAGACATCTTGTTTACAACACGCTGCAGAGCAGCTAACGAAGGTATAGATTTACGAAATTTCACTGTCAAGAAAAAAATGAACGAAAAGCAAATTCTTTTTGGTGAGGGGACGGCGAAAAACTGCCGGATGCGACTTCGATGATCGCGTTTTGGAGTCGATCGAGACGGTTGCGCGGAGATGTTTTGGAAGAAAATGTTCGTGCGCGCGGAGGTGTGCACTATAGTCGTGAAAAGAAAAACTCAAGGTAATTTGTGTGTGACTGATTTGACTTCAGCATGACGGGAGAGTGCTTGATGCGTGCAAAAAACGTGATCGTGATGGTTGTCTGCCTTCTTCTAACGAGTGCGATGGTGGCGCAGAAGAGGAACATTACCGAGAAGGATATCTTCGGTTTTACATGGATCGGCGACACTCAACTTTCGCCCGATGGAAGCCATGCTGTCTATGTGCAGACGACGGTGAATGCGAAGCGCGATGGCTACGATACGGCGCTTTACCTTCTGGATACTGCCCAGCCGATGATACCCGCGCGACGGCTGACGAATGGGCCGCATGACGCACAACCGCGATGGTCGCCGGATGGGACGCAGATCGCTTTTACTCGTGCCTTGGAGAAAGAAGGCAAGCCGCAGCCGGCTCAACTTTTCCTGATTTCGCTCTCGGGTGGAGAGCCGATGCAGGTCTCGGCGATGGAAAAAGGAGTTGGCTCGCCGCAGTGGGCTCCGAGCGGCACGTGCATCGCGGTAGTGAGTGAGACGCCGATTGTTCCTGAGCCGAAGGTTGAAAAGAAGGAGGGGGCGAAGAGCGACGAATACAAAAGCGATGTCCGGATTATTACGAAGGCGGTGTATCGCAACAATGGCACCGGCTATCTGGATACGAAGGACGTGCCGCAGTTATATCTTTTTTATACTTCTAAGTTCGGGGCGAAGACGGTCGAACCATGGCAGGTGACGGCGGGACGGTATGGGGTGAGCGAATTTGCCTGGCATCCTTCGTCCGCGGATATTTATTACACCTCAGAGCACGTCGACGAGCCCTATTACGACCTGCCGCACAACGAGATCTATGTGCTGGACACTCCGGCCGCGCCTAAGGATAATAAGACGCCGCCGCCGTCGAGTTCCCTGGTTGCGAAGCTGACGTTTGCTGCTTCGGAGCTGGCGATCTCGCCGGATGGAAAACGTATGGCGTTCCATGGCGATGAACAGCCGCTGACGAAGCCGCGGTCGCATCAGCAGCCGGATCTATTTGTGATGGCGATCGATCCTACGCAGCCGGCGCCTGCGACTCCACCGGTGCGCAATCTGACGGCGACCTATGACTATGAGATGGGCTCAGGTGTTGGAGGGGACAACACGGCTCCGCGGGGAGCTGGGCGCGGCGGGATGGTATGGACGCCAGATGGCAAATCGATCCTCGATGTGGTGGGCAAGCAGGGAAGCGCGCTGCTGGTCTCGGTCGATGCTTCGACGGGTACGGTGAAGGAACTGACTGCGGAGAAGCAGGCGGTGGTGGGTTTCACTGTGACACGCGATGCGATGAAGACGCTGGCGTTGATCTCGACGCCGGTGATGATTGGGGACCTGTTTTCGGTGGCGATGGACGGATCGAAGCAGCAGACGCAGATAACGGATGTGAACAAGGAGCTGTTTTCGCAACTGAACCTGACGATGCCGGAGGATATGCAGGTGACGCCGACTGCGAATCCAAAGGATATTGGCGGGAACAAGATCGAGTCGTTTGTGCAACTGCCACCTGATTTTGACAAGACGAAGAAATATCCGATGATTCTGAATGTTCACGGTGGGCCGCACTCGGCGTATGGATGGGTGTTTGACCATGAGATGCAGTGGATGGCGGCGAAGGGGTATGTGGTGGTGTATCCCAACCCGCGTGGGTCGACGACGTATGGGCAGCAGTTCGCGAACGTGATTCAGCATAACTATCCGGGCGATGACTTTCACGATCTGATGGACTGCGTGGATGTGGTGGTGAAGCTGGGATATGTCGATCCGGCGAGGATGGGAGTGACCGGCGGCAGCGGCGGCGGATTGCTGACGGACTGGACGGTGACCCAGACGACGCGCTTCAAGGCGGCTGTTGCGCAGAGGGATATTACTGATTGGTCGAACTGGTGGTACACGGCGGACTTTACGCTGTTTCAACCGACGTGGTTTGAAGGTGCGCCATTCGATAAGGTTGACGAGTTCAAGAAGTACTCGCCGATTACGTATGTGACGAAGATTCAGACGCCGATGATGTTCATTCTGGGTGAGGCGGACTATCGCACGCCTCCGACTGGCGGCGGGGAGGACTTCTTCCGTGCGCTGAAGTACCGGCATATCGACACCGTTATGGTGCGGTTTCCGGGAGAGAGCCATGAGTTGTCGCGGAGCGGGCAGCCGTGGCATCGCGTGGAGCGGTTGGAGAACATCATGAACTGGTTCGATAAGTACCTGATGGGGGCGCCAGAGCCGCAGTACGACGTTGCACCCGCGGGAGCGACTAGTGTGAAGACGAACTAGTGGAGTAGAGTTTCATCGAGGGATTTCTTTCGATGAATGATGTTGTGATTGTTGCTGCAGTGCGGACGCCCGTTGGAAAGTTCCAAGGGGCGTTCGCCGATTTAACGGCGGTACAGCTTGGCGCGATTGCGGTTCGAGAGGCTGTGAAGAGGGCTGGGATCGATCCAACGACTGTGGATGAGTGTTTGATGGGTTGTGTGCTGCCTGCGGGGTTGGGGCAGAATCCGGCGCGGCAGGCCGCGTTACAGGGTGGGCTGGCGGATACCGTGTCGGCGATGACGATCAATATGGTTTGCGGGTCCGGGCTGAAGGCTGTGGCGCTGGCAGCGCAGGCGGTGATGTCGGGCGATGCGGAGATTGTGGTTGCGGGTGGGATGGAATCGATGACGAATGCTCCTTATCTGCTGCCGCAGGGGCGCAAGGGTTTTCGTATGGGTGACTCGGTGGTGGTGGATTCGATGGTGAAGGATGGGTTGTGGTGCGCGTGCGAGGACTATCACATGGGCATTACGGGCGAGAATGTCGCGGAGAAGCATTCGATCACGCGAGGAGAGCAGGATGCTTATGCGCTGGCTTCGCATCGTAAGGCTAGCGCGGCGTGGAAGGAAGGGCGGTTCGATGCGGAGGTTGTTTCGGTTTCGGTGCCGGGGAAAAAAGGCGCGGTGACGGTGGTGTCGCGCGATGAGAGTGTGCGGGAGGATGCTTCGATAGAGGCGTTGTCTGCGTTGAAGCCGGCGTTCAAGAAGGATGGAACGGTTACGGCGGGAAATGCTCCGGGAGTGAATGATGCGGCTGCGGCCGTAGTGGTGATGTCGGCTGCGCGGGCGAAGGAACTTGGGTTGAAGGCGATGGTGACGATCAGGGCGCAGGCTACGAGTGGGGTGGCTCCGAAGTGGGTGATGCTGGCTCCGGTGACCGGAGTACAGAAGGTATTAAAGCGCGCGGGGTGGGATCGGGACGAGGTGGATCTGTATGAGCTTAATGAGGCATTTAGCGTGCAGGCGTTGGGAGTGATGAAGGAGTTGGGGTTGGATGCTCCTCGGGTGAATGTCAATGGTGGTGCGGTGGCGATTGGGCATCCTATTGGCGCGAGTGGCGCGCGGGTACTGGTTACGCTGATTCACGAGATGATGCGGCGTGATGTGCACAAAGGGGTTGCGGCGCTTTGTCTGGGTGGGGGGAACTCGGTTGCGCTGGCGGTCGAACGGTAGATTGCATCTGGCAATCTACACAGTGGGAACAATGGGATTTTGAGCAGAAGATGTTTACGGCATCTCGCTCTGCGATACCTTTTTCCGTGGCGTCTGAGAGCCGGGCCGTACGTTAATTCCTCTTGTGATTCAGATTCCCAACTTCTTAAAAGGAGAACTTATGGCGAGCACGATTTTAGACAGCTTGATGGGTGTGTTGGGTCCCAACGTTGTTGGTCCTGTAGCTTCGCAACTTGGAGAATCCTCCGAGACCGTTCAGCGTGGTCTGCAAACCGGTGGCGCGGCTATGCTGGCCGGTTTGGCAGCCAAGGCCGGCCAGCCGGGTTTTATGAGCCAGATATTCAACTTCGTTACTAATCCAGCGAATACGTCAAGTGCACTCACGGGGCTGACGTCGAATCTTGGTTCGCTGGCTGGCACTGGGGCAGGCTCTCCGCTTAGCAGTCTTGGGAGTCAGTTTCTTTCGAGTGTCTTCGGTTCCAACCTGTCGTCAGTCACGGACTCACTTGGCCGATCCACGGGGATAGCCAGCAGCAAGATGGGAACTATGCTGACCATGGCTGCGCCTCTGGTGCTTGGGGTTCTGGGTCAGCATGTTCGGCAGGGCGGACTGAGCGCGGCGGATCTCGGCAGTACGCTGAAGTCGGAGGCTTCGGGTTTTCAGCGATTCCTTCCCGCGGGATTGGGTTCGATGTTTGGAGGTGCTTCGCAAGCAGTTGTTGCTGCTCCGGCGAAGGTGGCTGCTGCTGGCAACCGCTGGCTGTGGCCTCTGGTATTGCTGGCTCTGCTGGTGATTGGGCTTCTTTGGTATTTCAATCGGGCGAAAGAGCCGGTCAGCAATGCGGTACAGACTGCTTCGAATGCTGCGTCGAGTGCCGCGTCGGCTCTTGGGGATTTTTTCAAGACGAAGCTGCCGAATGGTGTTGAACTGAATATTCCGCAGTTCGGGATTGAGAACAAGCTGATCAGTTTCCTGAATGACTCGTCCAAACCGGTAGATACGACGACGTGGTTTAACTTCGACCGCTTGCTGTTCGATACGGGGCAGGCCACACTGCAGGCTTCTTCGCAAGAGCAGTTGAACAACATTGCGGAGATTCTGAAGGCTTATCCCAACGTGCACGTGAAGATTGGCGGATACACCGATAATACGGGCGATGCGGCGGCTAACGTTGCCTTGTCGGAAGCGCGCGCGAAGAACGTTATGAACGCTCTGGTGGCGGCGGGGATCGATCCGTCGCGGCTTGAGTCGAAGGGATATGGGGATCAGTATCCGGTTGGCGACAATGCTACGGAAGAAGGTCGAGCTCAGAACCGGCGTATCGCGCTGCTTGTCACGCAGAAATAAATGTAGCGAGCTGGTTATGTCCTCTGAGAGCCGGTGCAGATGGTTGCACCGGTTTCTGTTTGGATGGTGAGAGATTTGCATCTAATCGGTGACTGCTGGGTGCCTTTTCAGGCGGGAGGGTTGATGCGTTTAGTTCGACTGGCTCTGATTTTGACTATGTTTTGTGTTGCAGCTAGGGCGCAGCAGGATACGCCAAGGGCGTTCTATACCATCCGCAGTAGCGATTCGTATCGGCAGGCGGTGCTTGGGGTGTACCAGGACTATGAGAGCAGGCTTTCCACTCACTGCCCGAAGATCGACATCAACATGAATACGAGTGAGGCGAAGGTTTATGGGTCGATTCAAACGGATGCGGATGGCAACATCGTCAACGCGCAATGGAAGGAGAAGACCGACGGCATTGCTTGCGGGGAGAAGCGATCCTATGCGGCGTGGGTGGTGATTCAAGATCGCAAGACCCAGGTGCTGGCGCTGTTTCCGGGGCAGTCGGCGGCGGGCCCGGAGCTGCAGCGTGATGCGGTGCAATATGCGGGGCTTGGTGTGGGTGCGGGCGGTTCGTGTCAGGTGGATGTTCTGGACACTTCGTTACCGAACGGAGAACCGAAGGGGCCGGGTGCGCCTTGGGATGAGAGGTGGACGGTGCGGGCTTGCGGGAAGAAGTCGGTTGTGACGATGCACTTTGTTCCGGACGGGCAGGGGATGAAGATCAGCGTTAATCCGAAGGAGACGGTAGCAGGGGCTTGAGTCAACATTCGATGATGTTGAGGGCGAGGCCGGCCAGGCTGGTTTCCTTGTAACGGGATTGCATGTCGAGGCCGGTCTGGTACATGGTCGCGATGATCTGATCGAGCGAGAGTTTGTGGTCGCCGGACTCGTGCATGGCCATGCGGCAGGCGTTGATGGCTTTGACGGCGCCCATGCCGTTGCGCTCGATGCAGGGGATCTGGACGAGGCCGCCGATGGGGTCGCAGGTCATGCCGAGGTTGTGTTCCATGGCGATTTCAGCGGCGTGCTCGACCTGGGCATTGGTGCCGTTGAGGGCGGCGACTAAACCTCCGGCGGCCATGCTGCAGGCTACGCCGACTTCGCCCTGGCAGCCGACTTCGGCGCCCGAGATGCTGGCGTTTTCTTTGTAGAGAATGCCGATGGCTGCGGCGGTGAGGAAGTAGCGGAGGATGCCTTCTTCTTTTTCTTCCGGTGTTCCTTCGATGAAATGCGTGTAGTAGTTCGCGATGGCGGGGATCACGCCTGCGGCTCCGTTGGTGGGGGCGGTAACGACACGGCCTCCGGCTGCGTTTTCTTCGTTGACGGCCATGGCGTAGACGGTGACCCAGTCGATGGGGGCGAGTGGGTCTTTGGAGCCGATGGTGTTGAGGCGCTCGGCGAGGCGGTGGGCGCGGCGCCGGACGTTGAGGCCTCCGGGGAGGATGCCTTCGGTAGCGATGCCTCGCTCGGTGCACTGCTGCATGGCTTGCCAGATGGTGAGAATGCTGTCGCGGATCTTTTGCTGTGGTGATGTATCCGATTGCGATGACGTGGACTTCGGGCGATTGATGGTGAGGTTGGTGTCGTTGAGGAGAGCGACCTCGTTGGCGAACACTAGTTGGGCGACGGTGAGGTTGTATTGTTTTGCGGTGGCGAGGAGGCCGGTGGCGCTGCGGAAGGGGTATGGGACCTTTCGGTCGCTGGTCGTGCTTTCTGCAGTGCGTTCGGCTTCGGAGACGATGAAGCCGCCGCCGATGGAGTAGAAGACTTCTTCGGCGAGCTTTGCGCCGGTCGAGTCGAGGGCGGTGAAGCGCATGCCGTTGGGATGGGAGACGACTTCCGGGTTTGGGTACATCTGGTTGCGACGGAAGTTGAGGTTCTCGGCTTCGAGGAAGGGGATGGTCTTGCTGCCGTTGAGTTGAAGCTGGCCGGTAGAGCGAACGGCGGCGATCTTTGCTTCTACGGCGGCGGGGTCAACGCTGTCTGGAGCCTCGCCGAGCAGACCGAGGAGGATGGCGCGGTCGGTGCCGTGGCCTATGCCGGTGAGGGCGAGAGAACCGTAGAGGTCGACGATCACCTTTGCGGTTTTATCGAGGAGATTTGTGGATGCGAGTTGGCGGGTGAAGCGGAGAGCGGCTCGCATGGGGCCTACGGTGTGGGAGCTGGAGGGGCCGATACCAATTTTGAAGAGTTCGAAGAGACTGGTGTTCACGATGGCTATTGTAGGTGGCGCCGGGTGGTTTTGGCTGGGCTGGTGAGTTGAGCGGATTTCTTCGGGTACTTCTTTTGGGATTGTTTTTTTTGGGATTGTTTCTCCTGGAGGTTGCGAAATGCGGTCTTCAGAGCGCCGGCCATGATGGACTCGCCGGCCTGGTTGAGGTGAATGTAGGTCATGCCCATGCGTCCCCAGCCTCCCTGGACCGGAGAGAAGATGGTTGGCTGCTCGGCGATGAAAGCTTGTTGCTGCTCGGTGGTGAGTTTGAGGACTCCGCAGCCTTTCTTCTGAGCGGAGAGAGTGGCGAAGATCTGGTTGTTGAGGCGGAAGTCGGGGTGGTTCATGTGGGAGCTTTCGATGGCTCCGGGGAGTTCCAAGGCGAGGCGGCGGAAGAGTGTTATGTGTGATTTCACGGCTGCCCCCTCCCTATCCTTATCCGTGCAAAGTATCTAAAATCATGAGTTTACGCAAAGCTCTGCGTGTAAAGTCTTACAAACAAAAGAGTTGCTCGTAAAGTCTTATTTCCAGAGCATTTAGAGCAAGCGTTCGTGCCGGATGAGTCTCTTTTCTTACTCTTTTAAGTATAGCTGGATGGACAGGGCAAACATGCAACGTGGATCTTTAGGTTTTTCAGTGACTTAGATGGTTTTGGGGCTTGACATGCGATTTTTGGGCTGTTTTTGAAGAAAATATTTTGGGGTGGCTTCGGGGTTTGGTAGTTGGCCTATACCTTCACGTCTGAAGCCTGGCAGCGCTCCCCATTGTGCCCGCTTGTGGAGCGCCCTTGGACTGCGGATGCTGAAAGATGGCTTGTAGTTTTGTCTCTGCAATGGAGATGGGATTGGCTGGAGCGGATCGCTTCGCGATTGCCCACATCTCAAAACCGAGATATGGGGGCACCCAATCTTGTGGAGGGTGTAGATGTGGGTTACCCGCCCGAGTCGCTCCCTGAAACTGATGTTTCTCGGGCGGATGCTATACTCGGCAAAATCTTCTGCCCCAAGGGTTCATCGGCTCCCTCAATGCTTTTTACGGCTCGCAGTGCTGCAGTTTACGGGATTGACGCTCACATTATTGAGGTTGAGGTCGATTTTTCCGGGATCAAGCTGGATAAGGAACAGTTCAATACTGTGGGGTTGCCGGATGCGGCGGTGAGGGAGAGCCGGGACCGGGTGCGGTCGGCGATCAAGAACTCCGGTTTTGAGATTCCTACTACCCGGATCACGATCAATCTTGCTCCGGCGGACCTGAAGAAAGAGGGTTCGGGGTTCGATCTGCCGATTGCGATCGGGATACTGGGTGCCTATGGTGCGCTGCATATCAAGGATGTGAGCGACTACCTGCTGGTGGGGGAGCTGGGGCTGGATGGAAGCCTGCGAGCAGTGCAGGGGATGCTGCCAATTGCGGTGGCGGCTCGGGCGAAGGGTGTGAAGAACCTGATTATTCCGGCTGGCAATGCTCGCGAGGCTGCGGTGGTGGATGGGGTGAATGTTTATCCGGTGC
>JBEKGF010000088.1:0-12524 GCA_050012935.1 Edaphobacter sp.
GGCGTGACTAACTTGCCTTGTCCTAGATCCATTTCATCCTCAAGAGCCACACCTTGACGCCTTGCGTAAGGCACGTGTAGGCAAGGAGCGTCAGCAGGAGGATTGGCCAATACAGCGCGGGCAGGTGGGTGAGGCCGAGCGAAGAGGCCAGCGGAGAATACGGCAGCCACGCTCCGAAGACCATGATGGTCAATGTCGTGATCAGCAGCGGCCAGCTTGCGCGGCTCTGGAAGAACGGAATCTTATTCGTGCGAATGATATGAATAACGAGCGTCTGCGTCATGATCGACTCGACGAACCAGCCGGTCTGAAAGAGTGGGGCGCGGGAGGGATCCCAGCACTTGAATAGATAAAGCATGACGAAGAAGGTCGTGTAGTCGAAGATCGAGCTGATGGGCCCGATGCAGAGGATGAACCGCTTGATCTCTCCAATATTCCAGGGCCGTGGCCGCGCGACCAACTCGTCGTCCACCGCGTCGTTGGGAATAGGAACCTGCGAGAAGTCGTATAGCATGTTGTTGGTCAAGATCTGAATCGGGGCCATGGGAAGGAAGGGTAGAAAGGCGCTCGCACCCAGCACGCTGAACATGTTTCCAAAATTGGAACTGGCGCCCATGCGGATGTACTTGATGATGTTGGCGAAGACTTTTCGGCCCTCGATGACGCCGCCTTGGAGAACCATAAGGTCCTTCTGCAACAGGATCAGGTCGGCCGACTCCTTCGCGATATCGGCCGCAGTGTCGACCGAAATGCCGATGTCCGCGGCCCGCAAAGCGGGTGAGTCGTTGATTCCATCACCCAGAAATCCGACAACGTGACCTTTGCCGCGCAGGATACGAACGATCCGCTGCTTGTGCGCCGGAGAGAGGCGAGCGAAGAGCGTGGTTTTTTCTGCCGCCTCGGCCAATTCGGGGTCGGACATTTTCTCGACTTGATCACCCAACAGCATCGGGTCGGCGAGAAGCCCGACGTCGCGGCACACCTTGCGGCTAATCAGGTCGTTGTCGCCAGTAAGGATCTTCACAACCACGCCATGCTTGTGAAGCGCTTCGATCGCGGTTGCGGCGGTGGGCTTGGGCGGGTCGAGGAATGCGACATATCCCTTCAGCACAAGATCGTGTTCGTCATCCTTTGCGCAGGATGTCTTTCCCGTCAACTCCTTAACTGCAACTGCCAGAACCCGGAACCCATCGTTGCTAAGGCTTGCATATTGGTCCTTCAACCCCTTCATCAATACGGGGTCCATAGGTGACAATTTCCCGTCAAGCTCAAATTGCGAACATTGATGGAAGATCTCTTCCGGGGCGCCCTTGGTCAGGAGGATCGCCTTGCCCTCAGGATTCTGGACGAGGACCGACATCATTCGTCGGGTAAAATCGAAGGGGATTTCGTCGAGTTTTTTGTATTTCTCAATCAGAGCTTGCTCGTGGAAATCAGAGCTATTCAATATTGCGGTATCAAGCAGGTTCTTCAGGCCGGTCTGAAAATGGCTGATGAGGTATCCATCCCGAAGCACTTCATCCGTCTCTCGACCGGCGACATTACAGTGCCGTTGCAGGACGACGCGATCTTCCGTGAGCGTACCCGTTTTATCGGTGCAGAGCACGTCCATTCCACCGAAGTTCTGAATGGCGTTGAGACGTTTAACGATAACCTTCTTGCGGCTCATGGCTAGCGCGCCCTTGGCCAGGCAGACGGAGACAATCATGGGCAGCATCTCCGGGGTCAGGCCAACTGCAACGGCCATCGCGAAGAAGAATGCTCCTTTCCAATCGTGTTTGGTGAAGCCGTTGATGAAGAAGACAAGGGGCACCATGATGGCCATGAGCTGAATCATGAGCCAGGTGAAACGGCTCAGACCCTGGTCGAAGCTTGTTGGCGTTCCTTCTTGCGTAATGGAACTAGCCATGGTGCCGAGATAAGTACGGACTCCCGTGATGACAACGACAGCGGTCGCTGTGCCGCTTTGGACGCTCGTGCCCATGAAGCACGTGTTCTTGAGCTCGACCGGAGAATCTGCTGCGTGTGGGTCGGCATCGTGAAACTTCTCGACCGGGAGCGACTCTCCGGTGAGCGTTCCCTGGCTCACGAACAGATCCTTCGCCGATAGAATTCGCACGTCGCCTGGGATCATGTCCCCAGCGGACAGATTGATGATGTCCCCGGGAACGAGATCGCGAAGGGGGATCTCCTGCGGCTTGCCGTCCCGGAGCGCTGTGGCCGTTACGTGAATCATCGCCTTGAGTTTCGCCGCAGCGGCGCCCGCACGAGCTTCCTGCAGGAACCTGAGCGTGACGCTCAGAACGATCATGCCCGCCATGACGCTCCCAGCGCGTGGATCGCCGGTCGCGAAGGAAATCGACGACAGTACTGCCAACAAAATGACCAGAGGGTTTCGAATGATGATCAGCAGACTGAGGAACCAGCCGCGCTGCCGCTCTTGCGCTACTTCATTCGGCCCTGCAATGCGCGCTCTTGACTCCGCCTCGCTTTGTGTGAGGCCTGTGGAAGCCGTGTGCAAGGATCGAAGCAGGTCGTCTCCGTCTTTCCCCGCGGCATCGAGGACGGCAGGGGAGACGCGAATGTTATGTTGCTTTGCCTTTGCGGGGATTTGAGATTCGTCTGGGGACGGGAGGGTAGTCGGTGAATTTGGCGCGCCGGAGTCTACCTTAGCAGGAGCGTTCTCGGCGGCATGACTTGAATCCGGTGTCCCCATCTTCTCAGATCCCTTCCCGGACCAGGCTCTAAACTCTGCGCTGAGATATAAAGTTGGCGCCGACGAGGACTACCGGGAGGTCGATGATCGGATGACCGCATAGACCGACCCAGGCCATCAGATGCTGTCCCAGATTATTCGCACCGTTGTGTCGGTTTTCCCCGCTTCAACATCCAGCCGATCGCTGTTCCGGCAGCAATGCCAACCGCAAATGTTATTGCGACTGTTTCAAACGGGTGTCGTTCGCAGCGCCTCCTTGCGTTGTAAAGTAATTCCGTTGCGGCGTCGGTTCCGTCTCTTGCCATCCGACGAGCTGCTATCACACCGTCTTCCAGCGCATCGGAAACTGCAGATGCCGCTCGTGTAGCCTTGTGCGCTGTATCGTCGATCTGTCGTCCTGCATGTTCGAAGACTGATTGCTCCATTAGGTGTTAACCTTTCTCGTATTTGGGGTTGATGATCATTCGTCTAATTCTCGAAAGCTCGTTCACCCTTGCCAGTCGGCTCTTGAATCATTCAGGCGATCTTCGTTACGTCTTCCTTTGAACAGGCAAACGGCACTATTATCTCTGCACGACATACCCACCCGATAGCCCCAACGGGTGGATCCGCGTGAAACGTCCACGTTTTCGAGGCCTGGCTGAATTACTGGTTGAGATTGGGGCGGTGATGGTGGTGCCGATGATGATGATGGCGATGCACGACTACCACAACCTGTCCCTTCGCCGCATAGGGCATTGCAAAGCAAGACAGGAGTACTAAACCGATCCAGAACTTGTTCATACCCTATTGTGACCTGACGTTGCGCGACTCGTTGAGCAACTTTGACCTACACGCAAGTCGCGTACCGGTAAAAGCGATAAAGGCCCCTAGGTTGCATCCTTGAACAGCCACATGGAAGGCAGCATCACACCTTCTCGAAACGGATCGCCGGTGAATCGAGTGCAGCCTTGCCATGCATGCCCTTGCGAACAGACGCCGTCAATCGGGATTCCTGCATCTCTTTCTTCACCCGTGCGATGATCTCCCTTGCAAGCTCTATCCTGCCAGTCTTCTTCACTGTGAACGCCTTTCTTTTCGGTTTGTCAATTAGTTTCGTGTCTGCTCTGACTGCGGATATCGATCTGCCTTGAGCGCGATTGGCGAACCCTGCCATTCCCATGACAGATGTCTTTCGCACGCATCATCCTAGAACGGCGACGTGCGGATCTAAGGTCATAACTGACCGGCGACGCCAATTCGCAGGTTGGAGCAAGCAGCCCAGGTCAGCCGAGAAGAGAAGTTCCTGCGCTGATCCCTTCTCTCATGTTCTCGTAAGGCAGCCCGGCCTAGATTTAACCGGCTGTCGGTCGATTGCCTGCGAACAGACGTTTGCATCATCATCGATTGGCGGTTCGTCGAAGAGCTATGGATGGCAGGGTTTTCACCAGGACATTTGAGAATTGAGTCGAGTTTTAGAAATTGTGAGTTTCAATTACCACTTCAAAGTAAGGCCCTTGCACCGCGGGTCTTCCATTTCGGCTGCAACGCTATTGCACCGGCTGTCTTCTACCTCGACTTCCACGCGGCGGTAAAGGCACCTGTACCGGGGGTCTTGAGTCACATTCTGCGGGCTGTCAAGAAGGCTCTTGCAACGAAAGTCTTCCACTACGGTTGCAGCAATTCTGCATCGATGCTCTTCCATACTCTTATCCTGGCCTTTCCGCTGGCTGTTTCGCCCGATCATTTCCATTCGCGAAGTAACGTCCAGTTGACGCGGCCTGTTGAGTTTGATCTGCTCTATTGTGGACACTTCCTGGGTTCGGTTCAATCAAAGCGCATTGGATGAGGAAGTTGCACTCCATCGGCGAGATACGTGTATAAAACGGCACAGACGGCGTAAATCATTCATAAGAAAATGAAAACGACAGGAGTGTAGCCGATTCCCGTGACCGAAGCCTACGGCGTCTTTACTCGATGGTGTAGTGCTGAAAGGTGGCCTGAGGATGACTTTCGCTGCTCCACTCGAGTTCGATCTCGCGGCGTTCCTTGCTAGCGCTGGACTTGGCCGAAGGATCGTTGAACTAAAGCCCAAACAGGCTTTCTTTTCACAAGGCGATCCAGCCGATTCGGTTTTCTATTTGCAAAAGGGCCGCGCAAAGATCACCGTCGTTTCGACCGCCGGCAAGGAAGCGACTGTCACACTGCTTGTCCCGCGCGAATTTGTGGGTGAAGAAGCGCTATCTGCAGTGCCCGGATTGCGTCTATCCACGGCCACGGCCATCACCGCCTGTTCGGCACTCAAAATAAGCCGAGAAGAGATGGTCCGAGTAATGCATCGAGAGCATCAGTTCTCAGACTTGTTCGTAAAGTTCTTGCTGGCGCGAAGTATGCGGAGCCAGGCTGACCTTGTCGATCAACTTTTCAACTCCAGTGAAAAGCGTTTGGCCCGAATTCTTCTCTTGATGGCCGAATATGGTGAGCCCGGCGAGCCGGAAACGCAGATCCCTCCGATCTCTCAAGAAACGCTTGCGGAAATGATTGGAACTACGCGTTCTCGCGTCAGCTTTTTCATGAATCGATTCCGCAGGCTGGGATTCGTCGAATACAACGGCCGTATTCAGGTGCATAAGTCTCTGCTAAAAGTGGTTCTCCATGATCGAATGCCTAGCGATAACGCAGTGAAGCCTAGCGTCCTCGATGCGCCGAGGCATCGATCGAAGCTTCTCAAAGGCGTGAATTCCGGTCATAAACGACCAGCGTTGAAAACAAGGCACTGACACACTGGTCGTACAGATCAATCGTGCTTATCGGAGCAAGAAATGCCAGATCCCAAAGCTTCCATCTTGATCGTCGAGGATGAGGAGCCCGTTCGAACTTCACTCGCAGAGGTTCTCAAGGTACTCGGACATCGCGTGCGGTGTGCGGCGGATGGCTTAGCTGCGCTGGTCGAGATTGACAAAGAGGTCCCAGAAATTCTGCTCTCCGACCTCAACATGCCGGGCATGTCTGGTTTTGAATTGCTACCTCTAGTCCGCCGCCAATTTCCAGCCATCCGAGTGATTGCGATGAGTGGCGCATTTTCGGGAAGCCAAGTCCCTTGCGGCGTGACGGCTGATGCTTTCTACGAGAAAGGTAACGGCGTGACTGTCCTTTTGAATGCGATTGAAAGTGTGCCCCTTACATTCCGGCGGTGCTGCGAAGTACCAGAGCCAATCTGGATCGAGAGGAACCGCCGAGATACCGCGGCAGCGGAGTTTGCGACGATCGCCTGCCCGGATTGATAGGGGACCATTTGCGGCACATGCCGCAGACGGCGCAGGCGATGCCAACCATGCAGCGATGCCCCGTGGGAGGCATTAAAGCTTCTTCACGGCATTCGCTCCGTCCAACAGTGCTCCAGGGCCATGGGCTTCTTCAGCGAGCTAGAATGTACATCCATTGCGGACTTGTCGGTGTAGGGTCAGGCGATGAACACTTCAATAGCCAACCGCATTCATACATACCGTGCAATCATGTCGGACCTGATCCTTTCCGCTGTCGGGTGTTTTGTATTGAGGCGATGTTTTAGCTTAGTCGCAGAAAGAGGAGACGATCTGGCGATGAATGCGACCGGATGCTCTCTCGGCCAGGCACGCGATCCACTGGCGTATGCGGGGGCGGCGCTGATTCTTCTGGCCCTTTCAGCGAACGAACAGCCGGCATTGATCGGTGCAGCCTCTCAAACTCATTCCGGAATTGAGGCAGGTGCCGTCTGGCAGCCATAGGTCGTTCTTGAAGTGCCACCTCTCTCGCCATTGAGTGGGTAAGCAGGTAGGCACTGCATGGTCTTCTCTATGCGCAAAGCTTCGCTATGGAACGGTCAGGTGAGATATTGGATTTCGCGGCAAGGCGAGGTGCTTGAGCGCCATGCTCAGGAAGGCGATCGAGGAGCATTGCTTTGAGAAGCGATTTGTGGACCTCGATGCGGCCATTGTAGTCAATGAACCCGAGCCTGCGAAATCGATTCATGAAGAAGCTGACGCGTGAGCGGGTGGTACCGACCATCTCTGCCAGGGTCTCTTGAGTGATGGGAGGAATAAACTTTGTTGGTTCTCCAGATTCGCCGTATTCAGCCATCAGAAGAAGGAGCCTTGCGAGGCGCTTCTCGCTGGAGTTGAAGAGTTGATCGACGAGGTCGGCTTGGGTTCTTATGCTGCGAGCCAAAAGATGCGATAGGAACAGATCAGTGAATGCCTGCTCATCGTGCATCACCCGGACCATCTCACTTCGAGAGATCTTCATTGCATGCGACTGAGTGATCGCCGTTACCGTGACCGATCGGTGTCCAGCGTTTCCGGTAAGCGAATCCTCGCCGATAAAGTCGCCGGCAGAAAGCAGTGTAATCGTAGCTTCTTTGCCACTCGCCGAGACGACAGTGACTTTCAACCGCCCGCTTTGGAGATAGAAAACAGAATCGGCAGAGTCGCCCTGGGAGAACAAGGCGCCTTTGGGATCGCAGTGGACAATCCTTCTGCCCGTTCCAGCGCATGCGAGGAAGTGAGCAAGATCGAATGTCGGCGCCAAGTCGAGTGCGTGAATATGGGTGTGATCCATGAGGGTCGCCTCTTTCTGGATTGTGCGCTCGGCCCCGCTTAGCGCGAGTGTATCCGCCTACTCAGAAAGTGGAATGATCGCGTGAACGCCAAGAATGGAGTTACCGCCCGTCACGACAATCAAGGCCACATCTCAAATCGAAGAACGGGCCCATGAAGTGGAAGAATGCCCTCCGTACGAGCATCCCGTGGCGCTTGCAGGACCAGTGTTCTAAAGTCAGGAGCGGATGTCTGTTCCGAATTGCTCACAATTCCGGCAATAACGAAGAAAATAGGTCCTGGATCGCTCAGGCATTTATAACGCGCTGTTCGACTTCCCACGTATTGGTCTTGATGGCACGACCAATTTGAACCTTATTGGTAGGGTGGACGCGAGTTCGCAGAATGGTGGCCATGTAGGATTGGGCCACCCGCTTCCAGATCATAGGCCGAGAATAAAGGTAGGCGCGTTCGCGCATTGCCTGGCGTGCCTTGTCATCATCCAGAAGCGCGATCGTCGCTTTTGCGATGGCAGCCGGGCTTTCAAACGGCACCAGCAGTCCGCGTCCATGGTCGAGCACTTCTGCGGCGTGCCAGTAGGGAGTCGAGATAATGGCCTTGCCGGCACCTAGGGCATATGCCAAGGTTCCCGACACCGCCTGCGCCTCGTGGCAGTAGGGCGTGATGTAAATGTCGGCCGAGCCGACAAGCGCTGCCATCTCTTCGGGAGCGACAAACCGATTGACGAACAGGACCTGCTCTTCCACACCCAACTTCTTCGCCAATGCCTGTAACTCGCGCCTGTAACGATCCCCTTCACGCGCCCGGACATGCGGGTGAGTGGCGCCCGCAATCATGTAGACGGCGTTGCCGTGACTGGCGAGTATGCTCGGCATCGCTTGGATCACGCTTTCGAATCCTTTGTTCGGCGAAAGCAGGCCAAACGTGAGAAGGACGCTCTTGCCTTGGCAAGAGAAGCGAATCTTATAGAGGTCCGGTTGCTCAAAAGGCAGATCGGGGATGCCATGAGGAATCAGATCGATCTTCGCCGCCGGCACCTTGAAGATCTCCTGCAAGATTCGCGAAGAGTGTTGACTCATGACGATGAGGCGCTCGGAGCGTGCGGCAATCGTGTGCATTACAACCCGTTGGTCCAGGTTCGGTTCGCGAAGGACCGTATGCAGGGTTGTGATGACCGGCATCTTAAGGTGTTTTAGCAACTCGATAATGTAGTTCCCAGATTTGCCTCCAAAAATGCCGTATTCATGCTGTAAACACACCAGATCGACATTCCTTGCGTTCAAGAATTCGGCAGCAGCCCTGTAGGACGCGAGACCACCTTCGCTGATTTCAAATCGCACTCGCTCAGGGTATTGGTAGGACGATTGCCCGTCGTTGATTGCTATCACTGATAGTTGGGCCGCTCCGTATTCGGCGGTGATCGCGTTGCACAAATCTGTCGTGAATGTCGCAATTCCACACTGCCTCGGAAGGTGATTCCCAATCACCGCTATCCTGATCGGGCGCTGTGGACGAGGCGCCAGCTGAAGAGAGGAAGCTGAACCGACCCCGCAGAACCTGTGGGGGGTCTCAGGATAGGTGAGACGGTTTGATTGCGAGCTCAAAGAGGTATTTGAAGCGGCCATTCCGCAGGTCTCCCATGATCGTCGGGTGATGTTTGAAAACACTCCAAGCCTTCAGAGTGATGCGGATTCGCTTCGCGAGTTCAAGAGATCTTCAGAAGCTGCCGTTGAGTGGTTCTGAACCCTTGACCTCTGCTCTTCCGCATCTGAAGTTTTCCACGTTGCGTCTGAGCACGCTGAGCAATCGTGTACATCACCTCAGGAATGCTTAAAGATGGGCCTGCCTTTGGTAGGAGCAGTGACGTTTTCACCCCGTTTCTGAACAACGTGCAGTCGCATTCTGACCACAATTGACCGGACTCCCGGTGTTGTTCTCTTGAATAGTACGTATGGGGGCTGGATTGGTCGCCAGACCCGCGTCTTGCGGGCCAAAAGAGCCTTGCAACGTCAAGCATTCTGCAACATGGCAGCGCGTGGCTGCGAATGCACACGGATAGGGAGAGATAATGACCGGAAGCAAGCACAACCTGGAAGGAAACAGCAACGGCAGTGGCGAACCCGATCCCGGTCCTTACTGGAGACGGATGCATCGAGACTGGCGCTTCTGGATAGGCGCTGTCTTCATGGCCGCCGCGCTTGCTATCTATGTTTTCAGCGGCGATCTGGCGTGGATTCCAAATGGTCACCGGCAATCTGCGATGCCGGCGAGTTCAGCGAATTAAGCTCTCGATAGTAAAAGACGGACAGTAATCAATGGATGAAGCGCAGTTATATCCGCTACGGTTCGAACCCATCTACCAATATCGTTTGTGGGGAGGCCGCCGCTTGTCCAGCCTGCTCTCTGCACCGTTGCCGGGCGATGGGCCGATCGGAGAGGCGTGGGTATTGAGCGACCGCACCGATCATCAAAGCCTGGTTGCGAATGGACCTCTTAAGGGGCAGACGCTTGGGCAAGTGATGGAGAAGCACCGAGAACCGATGATGGGGAAGCTTTCTTCGCGCTTTCGCCGCTTCCCATTGCTGCTGAAATTTCTGGACGCGCACGAAATGCTCTCCGTGCAAGTGCATCCCAGTAATGATCCCTCCGAGCTAAACTCTGCAGGCGATACAGCAAAGACAGAGGCGTGGGTCGTAATCGAAGCGGAGAAAGGGAGCCAAATCTATGCCGGCCTGAAATCGGGCACAACTGCCGGCATTCTGAGAGAGTCGCTGCGCGACGCAACCATTGCGGAACACCTTGTTAGCGTTTCACCGAAGTCCGGCGATGCCATATTCATTCCCGGGGGAACGGTTCATGCTCTAGGCAACGATGTAATGGTTTTCGAGGTTCAGCAGAATAGCGACGTGACATACAGGCTTTACGATTGGGGCCATATCGACCTGGAGACCAAGGAGCCGCGTCCGATCCAGGTAGATCAGGCTTTTGCCTGCATAAAGTTCGGTGCGAGCGATAGTGGCCTTGTCGAGCCCCGAGTGGAGACTACCGAACCTATTGAGCGCGAGAGGCTCTTCGATTGCTCCGCCTTTCTGTTGTGGCGCGTTGTTGGGCCAGACAAGTTCATCGTCGGAGCGGCGGCTGAACCGCGCGTTTTGGTCGGCATTGAGGGTTCGGGCCAAATCATGCACAACATTACTCCATACGCGCTTGGCAAGGGAGATGTTTGGCTCTTGCCGGCCGAGGCCGGAGAATGCGCGTTTCAACCCAGGGGAGAAGTAACGCTGCTGGAGATCGCGATCCCTTGATGGCGCGGAATCGTCGATGCAACAGGATCTCAGACTGAGAGATGAATGAAAAAGCTCATTGTGTTCGATTTGGACGGCACCCTCGCGCCCAGCAAGTCGTCCCTCGATCCACGGACCGCGGGGCTGCTGCGCGATCTGCTGGGCATTATCAAAGTGGCGGTGATCTCTGGAGGCGCATGGACGCAGTTTGAAATGCAGCTTTTGACCGATCTTCCCCAGGACAGTCTGCTTACGAATTTATCTCTGCTTCCAACCTGCGGAACGAAATTCTTTCGATACAACGGAAATTGGGAGGAGCTTTATTCGGAGGATCTTACGGCGGAGGAAAAACGGAAGATTAGAGACTCACTGGATAAGGCTGCCGGAGAGGCTGGCTATCGTGCCAAGAAGGTTTGGGGAGATGTAATTGAGGACCGGGGAAGTCAGGTCACTTACTCCGCGCTGGGTCAGCAGGCGCCTCTTGCAGAAAAAGAAGAATGGGATCCCGATTTTGCCAAACGGAAGAAGATTACAGCGATCTTGGAGACGCTTATCCCTGAGTTTTCTATACGCATGGGCGGAGCAACGTCAATCGATGTGACCAAGCCTGGCATTGACAAAGCCTACGGCATAGGAAAGTTGCGGGACACCCTCCATTTTTCATTCAAAGAAATGATTTACATCGGCGATGCTTTGTTCCCCGGAGGGAACGATTACCCGGCGGAAGAGGTAGGTGTCTTGTCAATTCCTGTCAAAGGGCCCGACGATACCAATCTCGTAATCAGTACCATCCTTGCCTGCCTTGGCGACAAGTGAGCCAGTCGGATGGAGCAAGTGGGCGAGGAACTTCAATGAGTGGATTGAAATTGAGACGCCTCGGCATGATCATGGCGCCTGAGCCCGGGAACTCTCATGAACTGGAAGGGGTTCTCAATCCTGGAGCCGCTCGAGGTCCCGATGGCGAACTGTATCTCTTCCCGCGACTGGTCGCGAAGGGGAATTATTCGCGGATCGGGATCGCGCGCGTGCGGTTCAATGAGGCCGGCGACCCGATGGGCGTTGAGCGGCTTGGCATCGCACTGGAGCCCGAAGCCGATTATGAATTGCGGCCGGGAGGCGGTGGATGCGAAGATCCACGAGTCACGTTCGTTGAACCCATCCAACGATATCTGATGACCTACACGGCATGGTCATCCCATGGCCCGCGGATTGCCCTTGCGGTATCGGAAGACATCTTCCACTGGAGACGCCTGGGCCTCGCTACATTTGCCTCGGCAGACGGCATCGAATTCGGTAACGTAGACGACAAAGATTCCAGCCTCTTTCCAGCCGTCATTCCCGATCCGACGGGGCAGCCAGAGTTGGCCCTGCTTCACCGTCCGCTTTATCCAGGCACCCGTCCTGAGGAAACAGCCTGCAGCCCTGCAAACCGTGAAGTCGATATTGATCGGGAGAGCATCTGGATTTCGTACTGCCAAATGACGCTTGATCGTAAGCCGTTTCGCACCGGCAAGTTTACGTTTCATCATCGGCTCGCCTCCCCTGTATCGCCTTGGGAACGCCTTAAGATCGGCGGCGGTACCCCACCGATCCTGACACGATACGGGTGGATGATCGTTTACCACGGGGTGAGCGAAATTGATGCAACTGCAACCGACAGGCACATGTTGCGCTATTCGGCAGGGGTAATGATTTTTTCCAAAGAGCATCCGTTGGTGATCACCTACCGTTCGGTTGACCCGGTTTTGACGCCGACGCTTCCCGAGGAGCGCAATGGAGTTGTCGCCAATGTAGTATTTCCTACGGGTATCGACAGGCGCGACGATCTAGAGCGTATTCCTCATAGCTATATAGGATGAAATGGCGTTCTGAACCATGCTTGAGCGTCTTGAGGCCTGATGTCTGGAAGATGGTCTGCGATGGCTTGTTCGAGGGTCTCTGCCGTTCTGG
>JBEKGF010000089.1:0-12121 GCA_050012935.1 Edaphobacter sp.
CGCTCGCTGCGTTGCTTGCCAGAGCTCTGCCATATTCGGGTGACCGATCGATGCCTTGATGGCTGCAACAACAGCGTCGAATGGCTTCGATGATGTCACTGAAAACCGTTCCATATCAACTTTTCTGATCATTCCGACTCCTTAGCCTTCGTTTGCAATACTGAGCGACGGCGTTTCTGGCTGAAAATAACGGAGCTGCCTCTGATCGACCGGATAGCCTCCCTAAGAGCGTCCGGCAGTCATCGCAATTGGCGACCCAGGAATTCAGTTGTACGACCGTTGGCAAGGTGAGCCGCAGCGGCGTTGTAGTGTTTTCCGTTATGGCGGGAGAAGGCGTGACTCTGCCCCGGGTAGCTGTACACCGTTGCGGTTGGCTTTTTTTCAAGTGCCGCTTTAATCTCCGCTTGTGCAGTCTTGGAAATGAACTCATCTTCCTCGGCCAGATGCATGAGAATGGGCGCGTGAAGCCCACCGACCTCTCCCAGATATTTCTCAGTATCAGCGCCGTGATACCAGACCGCGGCGTCGATGCCGTCGTTGCGTACGGCTGTCATGAACACCATCAGCGCGCCGAGGCAATAGCCGAGCAAGGCAACCTTGCCGTTGCATTCCGGGAGATTGCGTACTGCGTCGATGGTGTCCTTGATGTCCTTTACGCCGGCATCTCTGTCATAAGCCGAATAGAGGCGAAGGCCGTGTTGCCAGTCGGCTTCGGAGGTGACGTTCAGGTCGACACCCGGCTCCTGCCGCCAGTACAGGTCTGGCGCGACCGCGAGGTAACCTTGTTCCGCCAATTCATCGCAGTGCTTGCGAATGTCGGCGTTCACACCGAAGAGTTCCTGCAGAACGACAACAGCCGAAGCCGGCGAGGTCTTTGGTCTTGCGATGTAGGCGGAGAACGTGCTGCCCTGTCCTTTGACATTGATGTGATCCATCATTCGCCCTCCTGAGGCGCCTATATCCCTACAGTATCTCCGCCGACCCGGACCGGATCGGCGGAGTTTTTGTTCGTCCGAAACAACTGACTACCCGCTCGCCGAGGAGACGCCTACCGCTTTGCCACTGCAAGTAGCTTCCTATTCTTGTAAATCATTTCGGAAAGCATTTCCTTTTCCGACCGCAAACGTACCTCCTCAATGCCAGTACGGAATCCAACAAGGGGAATGTCCTGCAGCAATGTTTCTTCTATCCGTTCGATCTCGCGGAGCCGTTGTTCATCTCGGGCCAGCTCCGCCTCCAACTCCTCGATCGCTTTTTCTTCGCTCATGTGGTTCTGTCCTCCAGGCCGGCGCTTTGCGACAAATCATGGGAGAACACCCCCGCACGCCCAGTGAACAACCGTCACGGCGAAAGCGAAACATGCCTTCGGCCTCGCGCTACTGACGACAAACGTGACGTCCTGCCCCTCTATGGCGATTTGACCTATCAAGTGCGTTCTCCTGCGGCGGCTATATCCCTATAGAATCTCCGCCGACCCGGACCGGATCGGCGGAGATCATTTTGTCCGTAAGAATATGGCTACTAATTAATGGAGGTGGCAGCCTCTTCGATGAGCTTGGCTGCTTCTTTCGGGTGAGACATATAGGCCACATGGCTCGACTTCACTTCGACCGTCTTGGCCTTGGCGCGCTTCGCCATCATGCGCTCCTGATCCGGATTGATCGATCTGTCTTCGGTGGCCACCATGTAAAAGGTCGGCTTGTGCTTCCATGCGGGATTCTTAACCTGATGGGTGAACGAGTCAGTAGAAATCGGCACCTGCGCTATAGCCATGAACTCCGCCTCATCCCGTGGGATGTCCGCGGCGAAGTCGGCCACGAAATGGGCCTGGTCTATCCACCAAAGCCCGTTGCTGTCCGGTTTGAACGCCTTGGAGGCTTGCGGCACAGCCGTTTCGATTGACGCACAGCTCTCACCCTCATCGAGAGCAAATGCAGCAATATAGACAAGTGCCGCAACGTTTGGGTGATTGCCGGCCTCGGTGATAATAGATCCACCATAACTGTGTCCGACCAGAACAACCGGGCCGCCCATGGCGTCGATTGCGGCCTTTGTGTACTTTTGATCGTCGGCGTACGAGGTCTCGGGAGGCTGGGCCACCGACACTTTGTAGCCATCATTCTTGAGGATATCGGCAACCCTCTTCCAGCCGGAGCCATCCGCGAAAGCTCCATGCACCAGAACTACGTTCTTAATATGCTGACTCACGATTATTCTCCTTTGCGGTAAAGATCCAGACGGATCGGTTGATTTTCGATGTCGAACGACTTCGCGTCAATCCGCTTTTGTTCCGCGCGGGACGCCTTCCTTTCTCGCAAGCATGGTGCAGCGGATGCTCGCCGCGGAACAACCCCAAATGGGGTGGTCGCTGATTCACTTGGACGGGAGGTGTGAAGTCCCCCCTTTCGAGGGGGAACTGCTACTGGTTCTTCCGAAGTTCGATCCGCTTTCGGCCGTAGCGTTTCGCGTCAATGGAATGAGAACCGGGCCCAAGAAGAGCCAGTCCTGCACCAAGAGCAGCCAAAAGAACAGCATTTTCGATGCTGCTTGTTCCGGAAAATGCCATGCACAACTCGACGAGCGTGATGAGGGCCCCTGCCGCTGGAGTCCAGAGGCCCACAATAAGAAGCAGGGCGCCAGCCACCTCTATCAATTCGAGAATCAAAGTCGGAATGTGAGGCTCTGCCAGGCTTCTGGTCACGCCACCCACAACTACACAGGCGCCGCACACCAAGCGAAGCAGAAGGAGTCCTGCTCCTGCGAAACGATTCGGAAACATGGAATACAGGCGTTGCAGGGCGCACCTCGTCGCAACATTAAATCCCGATGAGCGCAAGGAATAGACCAAACAAGGGGGTAGAAGATCACCTCTTAAGAGGGGGTCATATTTCAATGATTCCGCGTTTTATTGCGATTGTGACGGCGTGCGTCCGATCATTTGCTCCCAGTTTGGAGAGAATATTTTTCACATGCCCCTTTACGGTTTCTTCCGTTATCGAGAGTTCGCTGGCAACCAATTTATTAGCGTTCCCGGCCGCAATTAGCCGGAGCACTTCGATTTTCCCGCGAAGTGAGTTGTTCATCGGCGGCGTGCTCAGCAAGTTGGGTCGCAACTTCAGGGGGAATTCGTCTGTGCCCCGCATGGACTGCGCGGATCGTCTCTAGCAGTTCCCGGCGTAACGCGCTCTTCAACAGATACGCGTGAGCCCCGGCCTTAAGGGCGCGGAGTACCTGGGCATCACCTGTGTACGTGGTTAGAACGATGATCCTTGCGTCTGGATAATTACTTCGTATCGCTAGGATTGCGTCAATGCCGCTTATTTCGGGCATTTGCAAGTCCAATAATGTAATGTCAGGGCGGTATTTACGAAACTGATCGATAGCCTCACGACCATTGGCCGCCTCGGCAACCAGTTTCATGTCTGGCTGATCGGCAACCAATCCACTGACCCCATCCCGCAAAAGTGGATGGTCATCAGCTAAGAGAATTCGAATTGGATTAGGACTTGACTGCATTTGCTCCGTTAGCGTTCCGATCTGTTGCAATATTTCCGTGATCTCGCCGGTTGTAGGCGATCGTGTCAGGAACGCGCAACTCAATTTCTGTTCCGGAGCCCTCTTGGCTCCAAATATCCAATTGTGCTCCTATGCGCGTGGCACGTTCGCGCATCCCCTGTAAACCGAAGTGCCCTGCATGGCCCGAGTCTCCAAGACGGTGTTCATCGATGCCGATACCATCGTCACGGATTCGCACCGTCAGTAGTTTTTCCTCATATCGGATTTCCGCTTCTATGTTTCGGGCACGCGCGTGGTAATAGGCATTTCGCAAGGCTTCGCGCGTAATGCGATAGATCTCCTTGCCGCTTACCGGGTCAATAGCCCTGGCAACCCCTTCCGTTATAACTTGGAAGGTGGGTAGGTCTGTCGTGTCGTTTTCTGATGTCAATTCGTCCTGTAGCGCAGATACTACTTCTGCAAGATCGGAGCCGTAAGACATGGAATCCCTGATGTCATGGATTGCATCGCGGCCTTCCGAAATGGCATGCTCCGCCTTGTCAAGCGCAGCATCGAGCAACGCCATTGCCTGTTCCGGTCGACCCGGCAGCACATTGCGTGCTCTTTGAAATTTAAGGATCAGTCCTTGGAAGCTCTGCAGTAGCGTGTCATGAAACTCCCGGGCGATGCGAGTTCGCTCATTGACACGCGCTTCCAGCCCGATCGCGAACTGCCGCTGCAGGTATCGAATTCGGAGTTGATAACCTGCCAAAAGCAAAAGCAGAAGCACGGATGTGCAGGCCGCGTAAAACCAGGTCATCTGGTAAAACGCCGGGGCGATCGAAAAATCCAGGAGAGCGCCCGCCTCGTTCCAAACGCCATCGTTGTTCGAAGCGATCACGCGAAAGCGGTAACGTCCGGGCCGCAGGTTAGTGTAGATCGCCTCACGTCGCGTGCCTGGATCCTCCCAGTCGCTCTCGAGACCATCGAGTCGGTAGCGGAATTGCACTCGCTCTGGGACGGTATAACTCAGACCCGTATAAGCGATACGAATGTTGCGGGTATGCGCTGGGAGGTCGATCTTGCCGCCGATCGGATATTCTTTTCCGTTCGCGACGCCGTCTGTAATGTACACGGGGGGCGGAATCGAATTCTTCAAAATGTGAGCGGGATTGATCCAGACGATTCCATTCGCGACCGAAAACCAAATTCGGCCATCGCTACCCTGAACTGCCGTCGGCCGCGCGCGCGTTTTTGCGCTGGTTCCGGGAAGGCCGTCGAGGTAGCCAAACTGCCGAATAGCGACCCGATAAGAGCCGTTCTGAAGCGAACGCTCAACCTCAGATCGCTCAATCTGTATGATTCCGCTCGCAGTGTTCAGCCAGAGATCTCTATCCGATGACTCAACAATTCCGGATATACGCCAGAGTGCCTCACCGTTCGCAGCGATAATCTTGCGAAAGTTCCCCTCCCGATACAATTCCAACCCGGTCTCTCCGCCGATCCAGATGTTCGCGCTGTGCTCATAGATGGCCGTTACATTACCCACAGTGCTCCCGTCAGAAGCCAGGAAGACGCGAGCTTTTCCGTTCTCGAATACAGCCAAATAACCATGCAGATAACCCACCCAGATTCGGCCTTCCCTGTCGGCATATACATTCCTGGGGAGCGCTCTCGGTTGACCATCTACCTTGGTCCAGACACCATTTACGACGTGGAACAAGCCACCCGGTTGGGAAACGACCCACAAGGCTCCGAATTTGTCTTTTGCGACGGATGTTACCCATGCGTTCTCGATCTCCTTTGGTCTGGCAATGAAATAAAAACGACCGTTGACAACGTGTGCGAGGCCGGCCGGTCCCCCAAGCCAGAATGTTCCATCTACATCCCGGAGCCCACAAGCCGTTGCCCAAACATCAGGCATTCTCAGGGTTATCAACTGCGATCCGTCAAGATGGCTAAACGGCCAGTTCAGCCCGCCACTCCAAATATCGCCATGATCTCCGGCGATGAGGACCATATCGTTGACTTTCGAAGGGAAGGCACTGAGGACGATGTTCGACGATTGGAATCGATCAAGTCCAGCACTTGTTCCCACCCAAACATTTCCCTCCCGGTCTTCCAGAACCGATGGAGCATAGTTCGATGTAAGCCCATTCTTGTCGGAGAAATCCTCAGCGGCCGCTTGAAATGTCTTGCTGTCCTGTAATCTCTCTGGAAAACATGCCCGGCCTACTCCGTCCCCGAGGCTTGCAATCCACAGGCATCCCGCATCATCGAAGATGGCGCGATACGATCCAACAATGATCTCCGGGCGTCGATGGGGGGTGCTTGGACGCTGAATAGCAAGCGGGCGAATAGAATTACTGGTTTCCTCGATCCAAATCGCTCCGTCGGGAGCCTGCAAGATTCCGTTTACGTCGAATGGGTGGCTGACAACGTGCTCTGCGGTGGTTCGGAATTGCGTTTCCCCTTCGCGGAGGAATACAACGCTGTCGCTTCCCGCGACCCACAAAATGCCGCTGCGATCTACGAATAGTGTCTGAGCTAAAAGCCACGGGTATGCCCATTCTGCACCGACTAGCTGCCAACGCGAATTAGTGAGCCGAAAGAGTCCGTTATTGGCAGCAGCCCATATAACACCATCCCGCGTGATGGCGAACGAACGGACCGTACTCATCTCCTTCACATCGCCAGCAACCGGATAAATAGATACCACGCCGTCCCGAATCAAACTCGCGCCCCCATCACGAAGACCTACCAACAGGCCGTTATCTGGCGTAGCATAGAGCGATTCCACGATGCGCGCCGGAAGTTTCTGGTCAAGCGGTGCGTATCTCTCGAAGTGGGACCCATCAAACCGGTATAAACCAGTGGCCGTACCGAGCCAGATATATCCATCGGTTGTCTGAGCGAGCACGTTGACGTCGCCGGGCGCTCCGTCTTTCGCTGTCCAGCTGGTGTGATGCAATTCAAAAAGGGCGCGATCCCGGCCGGGTGCAAGAGCGTCACCGTGCGCTAGCCGCGTAACGAGAAAGAGAAACACGACGATCTGGGCACCATACGCGCTTACTGTAAGCGCATTTCTCAAGCGTGCTGGAATGCCGGACAGATTTGGGCGCATCGTAACCTTTTATTGAGTATGAGTATATGTCCAAGAGGAATTGCTAGTCGGCTGCTCGATGAAGTCATGCAGACGCAGACCGTTCGGCTGTCCGCGCGGAGGTGGCAGGTGGCGACGGGAAACGGCGGATTAGGCCGCTTCCTCTATGGCTATCTGTCTGTACGAGTGGCGTGAGCGTTTCTGGCCAGACGCTCCGCGATTTCCGGCGAAAACTCCGTGGAGACCTGCGAGATCATTCATGCGAAATCGCCGAGTCACTCAATGAGTGCTAAATCCTGTTGGCGTGAACTGAGGATTACTTCCGGATAGCCAGTCATCCGCTCATCAGTCCGGACGCCACGAAGCGGTGCCTTCGCCGCTCTGAGAAAAGCGCCACGATTCGCAGGTTTCCCTTGATGGGAATGCGGAGAAACTCCATCCAGGCGATTCAAGTACCGCAGAACAATCCAAAATGAAGGTGGAGCCCTCAGAGCTTGACATGCCAAGACTTCTAGGGGTAGTCTCACCTAGACTAAGTTGTCTAGGGGTTGAATATGGCGAGGAACGATCTTCAGGGAACGCTGGATCTGTTGGTGCTCAAGACGCTTTCCCGAGCAAAGCAGCTCCACGGTTACGGCATCGTCCTTCACATACAGCGCGCCTCTGACGAGTTACTCCGCGTGGAAGAAGGCTCGCTTTATCCCGCGCTTCATCGTATGGAACAGAGCAAGTGGATCACCTCCGAGTGGGCGCTCACCGAAACCTCTCGTCGCGCGAAGTATTACAAACTCACCTCTACGGGACGCAAACAACTCCAGCAAGCTGAAGAAGACTTCGAACATCTCGTTAAAGGTGTTCGTGCCATTCTTCGCTACGCCTAGGGAGAACGATCATGGCCCTCGTCCAACGCATCAGAAATCTCATCCGCCGTTCGCAGATCGATCGCGAAATTGAAGCCGAGCTGAACGCACACCTCGCCATGCGGACTGAAGACAACATCGCCGCCGGTATGACTCCTCAAGACGCCCGCCGCGACGCCACCCTCCGCTTCGGAAATCCCGCAGCAACCAAAGAAAAAGTCGCCGGTGCGGACACAGCACTCGGACTCGCCAGCCTCGGCTACGACCTCCGCTTCGCACTTCGGCAACTTCGCAAATCTCCCGGCTTCTCCGCACCTTCGGTCCTCATCCTAGGCGTCGCCATCGGCGCATGCACAACCATCTTCAGCGCAGTCAAACCGATCCTCCTCGACCCGCTGCCCTATCCCCAGTCCAGCCGCCTCATGATGCTATGGGAGATGCGCAGCTCCGGTGCGCCACTCGATGTCGCCTTCGCCACCTTCCGCGGACTCACCGAGCGCAGCCACTCCTTCGACGCCATCGCCGTCATGAAACCCTGGCAACCGGCCATGTCTGGAGGAGATCAGCCCGGGGGAAACCAGACAGTAGGCAGCCAGCCCGAACGCTTCGATGGGCAGCGCGTCAGCGCGAATTACTTCCAGGTCCTGGGCATCTCGCCTATCATCGGCCGCGGCTTTCAACCCTCTGACGACGTCTTCCGCGGCCCAAACGTCGTCATCCTCAGCGACGCTCTCTGGCAGCGCCGCTTCGCTCGCGACCCCGGCATCGTCGGCACCCAGGTCCGCCTCGACGACACGCTCTACACCGTCATCGGCGTCATGCCCCACAACTTTGAGAACGTCCTCGCACCCGGAGCCGAACTCTGGGCGCCGCTCCAATACAACCCCTCGCTTCCCTCCGACGGCCGCGAGTGGGGCCATCATCTCCACATGGCCGCCCGACTCCGCCCCGACATCACCCGCCAGCAAGCCACCAGCGAACTCAGCTCGATCCTTCCAGCTCTTGCGAAACTCAACGCGAAAGGTTACGACGGCACCGGCGGTGCACCCAACAGAATCCTCATCAATCCCCTCCAGCACGAAATCACCCAGGCCGTCCGCCCGGCCCTCCTCGCCGTCCTCGGAGCTGTCGCACTCATCCTCTTCATCGCTTGCGTCAACGTAACCAACCTCCTCTTGGCTCGCGCCGCCCAGCGCCGAGCCGAGTTCTCCATCCGTGCCGCCCTTGGAGCCGCCAAGGCTCGCCTCATCCGCCAACTCCTCACCGAAAGCCTTCTCCTCGCCATCTTCGGCGCACTCTGCGGGACCCTCATCGCCGCAGGCGGAATCAAAGCCCTCGTCGCGCTCAGCCCGCCTGGTCTTCCCCGCGTCAACGCTATAGGCCTCCACGGCGGCGTCTTCGTCTTTGCGCTCGCGATCACCACCATCCTCGGTATTGTCGTCGGCCTCGTCCCCGCGCTTCACGCCACCAGCTCCAGCCTCCGCGCTGGCCTCGAACAAAACTCCCGAGGCTCTGTCGGCAGCAGTCATACAACCCGTCGCATTCTCGTCATCGTCGAGATCTCCCTCGCCTTTGTTCTCCTCGTCAGCGCCGGCCTGCTCCTCCGCAGCATGCACCATCTCCTTTCCATCGACCCTGGCTTCGACACCTCGCACCTCCTTACCATGCAGATTCAGGAAACTGGCCGCCGCTTCGACGCCGACGCCGCGCGTGCTCAATTCTTCTCAAGCGCACTCGAATCGGTTCGTCAGATTCCCGGAGTCGTCTCCGCCGGCCTCACCTCACAGCTTCCTCTCAGCAGCGACTTCGACGTATACGGCGTCGAAGTCCAACGCGAAAATAATCCCCGTGGCGACGGCGCCTTTCGTTACGCCGTCACTCCCGGCTACATCGAGACCATGCACATCCCGCTCCGCCGCGGTCGTCTCTTCAACGATCACGACATCGTCGGCGCGCCCACAGTGGTCCTCATCAACGAGGCCTTAGCCGCCAGCCGCTTTCCCAATCAGGACCCCATCGGTCAGCACGTGCGCATGGGCCTCGACGTGGATCACCCCGATCGGCCATGGGCCACCGTTATCGGCGTCGTCGGCAACGTCAAGCAGCAATCGCTCGCAGCCGCCGATGAAGACGCCTTTTACATCCCAACCACGCAGTGGCCGTGGGTCGACAACGTGCAATCTCTCGTCGTCCGCACCCATGGCGACGCCGCATCGCTCGCCCCATCCGTCCGCAACGGCATCTGGTCCATCGACAAAGACCAACCGGTCATCCGCGTTGCCACCATGGGCAGTCTTCTCGCTACAACTGCCGCTGAGCGCCGCTTCGTCCTGGTCCTCTTCGAGTTCTTCGGCATCACCGCCCTCGTCCTCGCCACCGTCGGCATCTACGGTATCCTCGCCGGCAGTGTCACCGAGCGCAAACGCGAAATGGGAGTCCGCACCGCCCTCGGCGCATCACGCCGCAACATCCTCACTCTGGTTCTTCGCCAGGGAATGACGCTCGTCGCCATAGGAGCCGCCATCGGTCTCGCCGCCGCGATCTTCACCAGTCAGGCCCTCGTTCCTCTTCTCTTCGGCATATCGAAGCTGGATCCCGTCACGTACCTCGGCGTCATCGCACTCTTGCTAGGCGTCTCAGCCATTGCTTGCCTTATTCCCGCCCGCCGTGCCGCATCTGCCAATCCCGTAGACGCACTAAGAGCCGAATAGAATTCGATCTGCCCGTTTGGCGAGTGAGAGCGTCGAGTTGTGTAATGCCGTTGCTCAAATAGGTCCAATTAGCCGATCGATCCCGGATTGTCGGCTATTTGGGAACAATCCTGCCGAACGACGCTCCGAACTTGGCATTGCACAGTTGGCCAACATTTCAGGATTGCTTCCTAATATTCGCAACATGTCGGATCCGGACACACTCAGCACTTTTAAACGCGTAAGATTTTTCCGTATTGACTGGGTTGGCTTGGTCCGCAATCTCTACGATGCCAGCTTTGGCAGAGGGCAACATCCGATGACATTGGATTGGACCGAAGGCTCACTTGCGGAAGGACTACGGTGGTACGACGCGGGTGAGTTCTTTGCAGCGCATGAGGCGTGGGAGAGCCGGTGGTTGGAATCCTAGGAGCCGGAGAAAACATTCCTGCAAGGGCTGATCCAGGTAACCGCCGCGTTCCACCATTTCCAGCGTAATAATCCACTTGGAACTACCCGGTTATTGCGGGCTGCCCTGCGTCGCCTGGAGCCTTATCCAGAGTGCTTCGGAGGCATTTCCGTCATCTTGCTGTGTAACGATATTCGGGAGTGGCTACAAGCACTCAACTCGGACGAACCGGCTCTCGAATGAGCTCCGCCACGAATACGACCCCGCCATTTATAACCCACTTTATGAGCCCATTGAGGCCGCACAGCGCGGAATGGGTGCAATCGCTACCATAGAAGAAACGTGAGGAAACCCATGTCGTCGACCAACTCTACTGCACCCCGCCAACACGCCCACACTGGACCAGCGCTGCCGCAACTGCCCGAACCAAGTCACGCTGAGCGCATCCGCACCCTTATGTCACTTACCTTGGTTGCCACCCTGTCGACACTCTCTCGCAAGCAACCGGGGTTTCCTTTCGGTTCACTGATGCTCTTCGCGCTCGATACTTCTGGTCGACCCATTTTCCTCATCAGCAATATGGCCATGCACACCCAGAACCTGAAGGCCGACCCACGATGCAGCCTCTTCGTCGGGCAAGCGGGGGCCGACGGTGATGCGCTTGGGGCCGCCCGCGCGACCCTCATCGGCCATGCCGAAGCTGTCCCTGAGCCGGATGAAGCCAACGTTAGAGAGAAAACCTGGCTCGTCACGAGAATAGCCGCTACTGGGTTGACTTCTCTGACTTCGGCTTCTTCCGGCTCGAGCCCATCGACCTCTACTATGTTGGTGGCTTTGGTGTGATGGGATGGGTCCATGCGAAAGACTACGAGCAAGCTGTCCCGGACCCGCTGGCCGAGGCTGCGCCTGGCATCCTCACTCACATGAACGCAGATCATGTCGATGCGATGATTCTGCTGGCCGGGTCTCTTGCAGGGATCGCAGCGACCGAGGCAACGATGACCTCGGTCGATCGCTTGGGCTTTTCACTCAAGTTGAAGACGAACGATGGGGTCAAGGGTGCTCGCATCAACTTCTTCCAAGAGGTCGCTACCCCGCAGGACACTCGTGCAGTGCTCGCAGAGATGGTGCGGCATGCCATGGCACGAGGCTGAGGTTGAAACCTGGCCCCGTGGATCGCATCCAGTTTTACTCCGGGATTGTCCGCAAGCTCCTTCCCATTCGAGCAGCGCTGCAGCTCAGGTGCGCGCCGACGATATTCCAGCGGTTGAACGAATCCACCATACGTAAGCTGCACAAATCGGAACTGCAGACGAAGTCGCCGATAACCAGACTTTCTAGCACTGCGGATTACTTCCGGTTTGCCCGTAAACCGGGACCTACCGGTAGATCGCTCTACGCTGCGTGACCTGCAGAACGTTTCGAGCGATCAAATTTTAGGCTGCTATCATTGCGGCCATGTCTACAGCACAAACTTGGGACCCTGTGTCTTATGCCCGAAACGCGAGATTCGTATCCGACTTAGGATCGCCCGTCGTGGATTTACTTGCACCTAAGCCCGGCG